>JBFMGO010000239.1:0-1730 GCA_040752695.1 bacterium | reverse complement strand
TGCTGCTGAGCAAATTTCTGTCCTTTTACTCCGTGATATAGACCAGAACCTTAGGTCGTTACTTGTGGGTATCCTTGTTAAAAAGATAATGCAGTTACGGAGCATCTCTGATAGATATGAAAGGCTTGCATCTGTTCAATTATTACTACTACGTTAAGTATTAAGAATCATCATGGATAATGACCTTACTTTTTTTATTGTGAATCTTCTTGCCACACGTTGGGCAAGTGCCGGTATACATCAGCAGCACTTTTTGGATCCACCGGCGGACAGTCGGCAAGGTCAATCCAGAAATTTTTTTTATTGCTGATTCTTTCAAGCATGAGAAAAGCATACGCCATAGCAACGAGAGTAACATGATGATGCCATCCCTGCCAGGAGCGTCCTTCAAAATGATCAAGGCCAAGCTCCCGTTTCATTTCCCGGTAATCCTGTTCGATCCGGAAACGACCTTTGGCTTTTCTGACGATCTCCCTCCAAGGGGTATTTATATCTATGCTGGAGAGCCAGAATTTAATGGGCTCTTCAGCGCCCTCAGGCCACTCGACGAGGAGTTCTTCGGGTTTGACTCTCATCGTCTTTCCTGTAACCAATCCATTGGAGAGCCAAACAACGGTACGTGCAAAACGGGAACACAGCGGTCTTTTCACGCCCTGCCGCCAGGTGATCTCTTTCCATCGATCCGCCGGCAGCGCTTTGGCAATATCCTTAAGACTCCTTACTTCAGGAAGTTCCCTGGCATAAAGACGCTTGCGAGGTCCTTTCCCTCTCTTCTTTGCCGGCAGCTCAGAGGGATGAGGATCACCAGTCCAGGCTGTCAGCTTTCCCTCGACTTGCAGAATATAGTCAAGTCCTCTATTGATAAGACCCTGACGGAATTTATAGGAATCACCATACAGCGAGTCGGCCAGAACCAACCGGTCAGAAAGCCCCCAACCCCTTACCTCATCAATCAAATCCAAGGCCAACTCAACCTTGCTCTTGAAAACTGTCTCCGGGGGAATACCGGTCTTCTTTCTACGCAGGCTGTCCTCAATCCATTGCTCTGGAAGGTACAAGGCCCAGTTCAACGGTACACTCGTCTCCTCCGTACTCAAATCCAATGTCACTGCTACCTGACAGTTGGCTGTCTTCCCCAAAGCGCCGCAATACTGATGAGCTGCGCCCACAGAATGACTTCCCTTCTTGGGAAACGAAACCTCATCAATAATCCAGTAGGTTTCCGGTACAAATTCTTTCTCCACTTTCCGGGCCAGAGAAGCCCGTACATGCTGATGAGACCAGGGACTCTGATTCACAAACTGCTGCATTCCCTGTACGTCTCCGTCCGGAACACGGTGTGCCATGGGTTCAATAGATTTACGCTCGCCATCCATGAGAAGGCCGCGTATGTACATCTCTGCATATCGCCTCCTTTCCGTACGACCCATGCTCTGAATAAGATCTGCCATAAAGGCTGCCAACTTTTCCTTAAATCTTTCTATATCTTGAGCTTTCATGCTCAAGATTATAAAATAAACACTATGGCTTTGTCAAGATTTACTTAACGTAGTAGTACTATACAAGGAACAATCATGAGAGCTGGCAGACTCCCTTCGTGGCTTAAAAAGGATATTTCCCGGGGGAAAAGTTTATTCAAGGTTAAAGATATACTCTCGGATTTGAGACTAAACACAGTCTGCCAGAGCGCCAAATGCCCGAATATCGGAGAGTGTTTTGGGGAACGAATC
>JBFMGO010000238.1:0-1731 GCA_040752695.1 bacterium | reverse complement strand
GGCTGTATCAAGTATTAAATCCATTGCCGGTATAGACATACTCACTATCCCAAAATCCTTAATACACCGGCAGTCGCCAGTTGAGCGGATAGGTATGCCCAGAAAACATAATTTTCATGGTTAAGGTTAAAATAATGACATAAACTTGCAACTTTTTATCTTATTATGAGTGAGTAGCGCGTTTTTTCCAAAAAAATCAGAGGGAAAACACAGAACTTACTATGCATAACTCGTTCACTCTGGATTCAGGGTTGAAGAAACTTTTAGAAAAAATTCAAAAATTACCATTATAAAAATGAACCATTCACAGTATTGCTTAATTATCCTCTACGATAGAAAACCTGCCCACGCCTGAACTCCTTAAGGGGCCGGGCTAGTGAAAACTCTCTACCGTGGTGTACCAGTTTTACTGGCACCTTGGACAGTTCTGACGGCCCATGTCTGCTTTAAAAATAACAAAGTCAGCCAGATCAACGCATCCATTTTGGTCAAAATCACAAACAGGATTATAATCCGGATTTCCGGTACACATGCCCATTGAAGCTTTAAAGATGGCAAAGTCGTTGAGCATGACGCTTCCGTCATAGTTAAAGTCGCCCTCACAGACACCGACCCGGAAACAATCCGGGCTATAGGCCAGGATATTGTTTGTCCGATCTGTATCGGGTGTCTGCTGATCGGTATCCACCTGCACATAGGGTTCGTAAGTACCTATCTGGCTATAGAAGATTGTCTCGGTGAAAGTAGAAGTGGTGCCGGCAGCCAGATAACCAAGCGACCAGCGGATCTCACCTTGCTGCCCCGCTGCGGGGGGAACAGGATTCCCGGCAAGATCTTGATAGAAATCGACCATGAAGGGTCCCGTAACATCGGCCGGACCATTATTCTTGATAACGACCGTTACCGTAACCGATTGGTCAGGCTCAGGGTTAGCCGGGGTCATAGTAATCGATTTAACGAAAAGGTCAGCAGCCGGAGGGGCTGAGAGGGTAATGTCTGTAGTCTGCCCATTATACGCAAGGAGTATATCGAGAGCCCCGGTCTGGCCATTGGCGATATTGGTAAAGTCAATATGGAGAACCTCGTCTGCATCCCAGGGATAGGCGAAATTGCCAATGTTCACCACCCAATAGCCGCTCTCGTAGGTACAGCCGGGGGATGTCTCGGTCAGAATGTCGCTTTCTCTGCCTGTAATATAAGCAGTAAAGTGGATCTGGCCACCAGCCGGAACACTCAGATCGGCATTATAGACATGACCCAATTCAACCTGAGGTATGCTGCTTGCTCCTGCGGATGATGATGATAATGATGATGATAACGATGATGACTTTAAGGACAGGCTCTCCAGCGCCCAGGGCTGCATCATGGTCGTGAAGTAGGCCATAGCCGGACTTACCGGGAAGTTATAAGTAGGCTGATCGCAGCGATGCGTGATATAAGACTGGCTCGGAGCATCCCACATGGAGAATTCGTACAGATAGGGCACGATACCGCATGTCTCCTCGGCATTGGTGAGCCTGAGTTTATCAAGAGGCATGCCGATCATATTCACATCTGTACTGCCGGTAGTGATCAGGTCAAAGGATGGCCAGGGTACGGGGACAGGTAGTGTTAAACAAGTAATGCTGAGTTAAAATTCCAGATAAAGTATTTGATAGCTCGAAAATGGTTATCTTCTATTTTCGAGAATGACAAGGTTTCACGCACCAGCCTTGAAATCCTTTGCCGTAA
>JBFMGO010000237.1:0-1772 GCA_040752695.1 bacterium | reverse complement strand
ACCTTAACCATGAAAATTATGTTTTCTGGGCATACCTATCCGCTCAACTGGCGACTGCCGGTGTATTAAGGATTTTGGGATAGTGAGTATGTCTATACCGGCAATGGATTTAATACTTGATACAGCCATAGTAATTGTTCTTTGACAAAAGCGAATACCTCCACATAGGGGAATCCCTCAATGATGCGCATAACCATCTTGCCTGAGTGGTTCACCAGTCTTTCCGGAACGTTAATGAGCTTCTTGCGCAGGGTTGATGTTTTGGCTTTAGCCCACTCAGAGGGGAGCACAAAGGTTTTAAAGATGAGTACCAGATTGTAGGACAGAACACAGTGCCAGAAGTAGGCGAAATTGCTTAAGAAATTCCCTGTAGGCACCTTGGTGATAAAGTGATCGTAGTCTAAGTCTTTGATGTTGAGCTCGATCCTGGCCCGCTTATTGTAATCTTCCCACACCTGTCGAGGGCTCATATCCAACTGGTTATGACAGATGATCTGATAGCGCCATTTGGGAAAGAGAATCCCTTGGCCATTATCCTCATAGCCTACTGACTTTTTTACTGCCACAAAATCACGAGGTTTCTCCCACTTATGCAAACAAAAGGAGAAGGATGCTCCATAGATGGTGAGGTTAGGATAAAAGGGTTTATAGTCCTCATCAGGGATGCACTCTTTAACCCAGTGATCGATACTGCCGTAGCGCTTGGTGACCATCTCAAAGAAGACAAAATCCCCTTCGAGAGCGCTGATGTTGGCATCACCAAAGAATCCACTATCCATGCGGACGGTTTGAACCACAAGGTGATTTTGAGGTACAGCGGCCAGGCATTTATGATAAAATTCAACAAACCCCATAGAACACGTGTTATTGCCAGGCTCCAGATGAATAGCCAGGATAAGACCAAAGGGCTCCATCGTACAAATCTTCAGATGGTAGCTCTTTCGCCCCTGCTTGTGAGGATTGTACCCTATGGCAGCATTTTCCTGCTCCCCGTAGACAGTGATAACCTTGGCATCAAAATGCAGATCAACGTATCGAGCTGTGGCCAGCTTGCAGAGGATATGCACCAAATTCTGGTTGACCAAAAACATCTCCTCTCTATTCTCCTGACTATAGCGGTGCAGCTCATCCCGAAAGGTCTCAGGATCAGGATAGGCCAGGATACCAAGCTTTTCCTTCAGCACAGCATCCAGATTTAATACCCGGCTGCTTTCAATGCGATCATAACCGAGTATATTCTGCATTATCAAAAGCTGAGAGAGCTTGGCCGGACTGTAGGGACTTTGCCTTTTCTCTATATGTACCCGCTCCTTCAAAATCCCCGTCAGACCAATCACATTCATGAAATCCACCAACTGTGGCCCCATTGCAGAAAGGGTCGCATTTTTATCATCTGCACTATAGGTGAAGTTTGATAACTGGAGTTGCTTCATGAGTTTTGCCTTGTCTTTTTCTTCCTGTCTCTCTTGTGCTCTTCTTACTTGTCGTGATATTATTATTGATGGGCTCCTTTCATGGTTTTCTTAACGATTGCAATATTATACCTGATTGGAGCCCTTTTTATAACAAATTATTTTATATTTTTCCTATTATTTCAAATAATTATCCCGCTGTCTCTGGCCTCAGGTTAAAGTTATCGATTTATCCCTACAACGCGGTTTATAGTCAATAAGCCTATGATTTGCTATAATAGGAGTAGAAATATGAGATAAAAAATATTCAAGAAAATATATTAAATAAGGAGGTAACGAATCATGTTACCGGAAATCAGA
>JBFMGO010000236.1:0-1805 GCA_040752695.1 bacterium | reverse complement strand
ATATGCCAAAAGTCATATAAAACTATTTTGAACAAAATGCATTATATCAAACTTTTAAGCACTTTTAAAGGAAAAAATGATGATTATTACAATTTTATCAGCCACTTAACTGGCAAAGGACAGACACGAATTAAGGGCACAGAATACGAAAATTATTAAAGCTGTACAGATTTTCCCGGAGGATAGAAACGTCGTGTTGATTACCGGTAAAAACCGGCAGGGAAAATCTACCGTACTGGATGCCATCTGGATGGCGCTGGGAGGTGAAAGCTGCGTTCCGGACATTCCTATCCGCGAGGGGGAGGAAGCGGGGGAAATATACCTTAATTTTGGGGAGTTTACTGTCACCAAGAAGATTACCAAAAAGGGTCGATACCTGACGGTACAGACCAAAGATGGGCTTCAGCCCTCGACTCCGCAAAGGTTTTTGAAGTCACTGCTGGCCAATCTGGCTTCCAATCCCCTGGAATTCATGCGGCTGAAGCCGGAAGAGCAGATAAAAATCATCCAGGGCCTTTTCCCGATCAAAATTCACAAAGAGGAATTCGAGGCCATCGCCGGTTCATGGACCCGCAGGATCGATGGCGGTAATCCCATGCTTTTCCTGGATAACGTGGTCAAAGCCCTGGCCGCGGATCGGACAGAACTACACCGTGAAATCGTCAGGCTGCAAGGGGTGGTCGATTCCATAGAGATACCCCGTGGTATTCAGGACATTAAACCGGTATTAGTCGCTGACTTGTTTAAGCAAAGGAGCCTGTTGGAAGAACAGCAGAAGAAAAACGATCGGGTACGGCAGGAGGTGAAGGCTTTTCATTCCAGGCTGGAAGATTTACGGAACAAATTATCCTATAAAAACGTGGAAATCGCAGCTTTGGAAGCACGACTTTCTTCCCTGAGGGAAGAAAGGGAAAGTTTAGTGGAGGATTATGCGAATTTGCAGGAACAATACCTACAAAAAGCGGAGGAAGAGGATGCTTTGATAGATCCAGACTACAGCGAAATAAATCGCCAGATTGCCGAGGCAGATGAACACAACAAAAGGGCAAATCACATTGCCCAATTGAAAAGCAATCTGCAAGAGTCGAAAGCCAGCCTGGAAAAGACCCAGAAGGATTACCAAGACCTTACCAATAGAATAGAGGCAGTGAAACAGTACAAAAACCGCTTGATCGAAAAAGCGAAACTGCCTCTCCCCGGTCTTGGTTTTTCCGACGGTGAGATTACCTATAATGGATTCCCCTTATCTCAGGCCAGCGGTCGGGAAAAGATTGAAATATCATGTGCCATTTGCCTGGCACAGCACCCCAAAATCGGGGTGCTGACCATAGATGAAGGCTGGAGTGAACTAGACAGCGAAGGAAAACAAGTAATTACCGATTTCGCCAAACAAAACGACGCACAAATCTGGACCACCCAGGTCAGTGACGAACCGGGGGGAGAGGGATTTCACATTGTCGATGGTGAATTGATAGCGATTGACGGAATCCCCATTTGCGAAGATATCCCATACCCAATGTCACCTATGACAGGAACAGAACCAACCATGACAGGAACAGAAGCGGCCATCGGAGCAGGAGCCGGAGTATGACCTTTATCTTTGGAAGAAAAAAGTGTTCAGCGTGTCAAGAGAAGGAAAAAGAGCTCAAAGAAAAGGGAATCCATTTTACCTATTTTAACCTTGATAATTTGGATGCCGAGGGGATGGCATATGCCTCTTTCTATGAGGTATTCGGCAAAGAATTACCAGTAGTTATCGAAGAGAGTTAAACAATGGAAGTATGTAGTGAATGTAATTATCCAAA
>JBFMGO010000235.1:0-1888 GCA_040752695.1 bacterium | reverse complement strand
TTGCTCCGAAGTGGTCGCTAAACTCCGGAACAGGTGGTCGACAAATTCCGGAAATGCTGGTCGATAATTTCCGGAACCACTGGTCGGCATTTTTCGGAATCACTGGTCGATTTCGCCGGAATACGCAGAAGGAAGAAGTTCCAGGTAATTGATTTCGATCAGTGTTGCCCAAAGCCAGATTTCATTGCTGAGTGGATTCACCAGACATTACATCTGCCTCAAGGTATTCACCAGTTTGTCGAGTGTAGCAGAATCAAAACATCCGATGATCTTTGTCGGATCAGAAAATTAAGGGGAATCTGTCAAATATTCACAATCGTCGCAATGAGGAGAATTAAGTCCGCACCTGCCGTTAAAAATACCAAATGGATCAAAATATCTTTTCATCCCTATAAAGTGCTTCCATTTCGATTGGAAATGTCGATACCAATCATTTCTATTCATGGGTATATAATCGATGGGGTATCTCTTTCCTCCCCCATCGTTTACCACCTGCTCATAAAGGCTTCGGTTTGAGGCAACCATTCTAAAAACAGTGTCGAGTGTTGGTGGTATAGCAGTACGCAGTATGAAAAATGCAAAAAAATGTCTACTCTTGGGAATGCATAGAAAGGGTGCCTTAAAATGGAAACGATTCAAAGGGTAAATGAGGATCGGCATCGGTCCTACCTCGTCAGGAGTTAGTCTGCCTAATATTTCTTTAATTAAGACATACGCATCGGCTGCCGATAGGAAAAAAGTAGCCCAGGGATGCGGGAGATCCCACACACCTTTGTCCTTCGCCTGTTCGACTAAGGGAGCCAGTCGATTGCTAAAATCGAAGTAGCTCATATCTTCTATAGTTTGTCCCCCTGGTATAAAACTGAGGCCAGCAAGCAAGGCTTCACTATCTGGCTTGTCGAAAGAAGAGAAATATTTTGCTGCTTCTAACAGGAAGATCCATTTACCTTGATCATCAAGTACAACTTTACCTTGAATATAATCAAATCGACCATCATCAATTAACAACTCCTGATCAGCCATAAAGTCTGATAAATCGGTGTAAGGTAATGAATAAACAAGGGCCGAAGGCAGTGCATGAATCAGGCTCAGCCGGGCGCGAACTATAACCCCAAATTGTCCTAAGCCACCTCTGCAAGCGTTAAAGAGGTCTTCATTTCTCTTTGGGGAACTGGTGATGAGATCTCCTCTGCCAGTAACAACATGTAGTTCACATACATTGTCGGCTTGCGAACCATATCGAAAGGCATGGCCATCTACGCCACCTACGGATATGGTTCCACCGACACTAAGCCCCAGATAATTGGTCAATGTTGCAGGCCGAAGCCTATATTGGACTATCCTTTCCAGTAAATCAGACCAAATAACCCCTCCCTCAACCAGAACACTATGAGGATTTATTTCGAGAATTTGATTGAGGGACTTCATTTCAATCACCACTCCGGATTTAATCTGGGTTTCTCCCTGAACAGAATATCCTGATCCTCGTATGGCTACTTTAATCTTATGCTTACAGGCAAAGCGGATCATCTTCCTGATATCATCTACAGATCCCGGTCTCAAAACTGCCCTTGGCCACTTATGCACGATATGGCCATAGTCATCGGCTGCAGCAGCTAAACTTGCGTCATCGGTGCAGAGTATGCCATCAAAACGAGGGAAATGCCTTGCAGGGAGCGCTGCTGAAGATAAGTCCCTGGTAGTAAGCCAAGATCCGGATAAAATATCGAAACCAACTACAACAGCGCCAACCAATGTATTTTGGAGAAAACTACGGCGTGAAATTTCTCTATTCATAATACTCGATCCTCAAGTTTTTCTAGTACTCCTTCACAGCTAACTTTGTAAGAGGGGGAGAACCTGACCGATGAGGAATCTGTAGGAAATC
>JBFMGO010000234.1:0-1943 GCA_040752695.1 bacterium | reverse complement strand
GTTGGCTTAACTACTGGTAGGCTTTCTTGATTCATAGATTATCCTCCCTTATCTTATTCTCTTGGATAACCTATGATAATGCTTTCTTATCTAATTTTCATGCACGCTTACCGGAAGCACACCAATGAACGTGTCTGGGATGTGGCCTCGGGAAAACCAGTGAGCGAGCCTCTGCACCATGAGGGAGGGATTTATTCAGCCAGCTTCAGCCCCGACGGCCGATGGGTGGTGACTGCTTCCTGGGATCACACTGCACGTATCTGGGATGCAGCCTCAGGAAAACCAATAAATGAGCCCCTCTGGCATGAAAACGACGTGCAAACAGCCCGCTTCAGCCCCGATGGCAGATGGGTAGTGACTGCATCTTCGGATCACACTGCCTGCGTCTGGGATGCAGCCTCAGGAAAACCGGTGAGCGAGCCTCTACGCCATGAGGGAGCGGTCTATTCAGCCCGGTTCAGCCCTGATGGCCAGTGGGTGGTAACTGCATCTTGGGATCATACTGCACGCATCTGGGAGATCTGTTCATTACAAAGTCCGCCTGTCTGGGTAGCAGACCTGGCTGAAGCCTATGGCGGTTGGCGAATCAACGAATCCGGCGGTCTTGTTCTAAAAACAAAAAAAGATGAACTTCTTAAGGAGATTCGCGCAAAGGTATCTCAGTTGGCCGAAAAGGATAACTGGGCAAAAAAGGCGCTCTGGTTTTTTCAGGATCGATCCACCCGTACTATCTCTCCTCGTGCTGCCATGACCATCCCCGAATACGTATCTCATCGCCTTGAAGAAAATACCATCGCGAGTCTTAATGAAGCATTGGACATAAGCCCTGGTAATCCCCTGGCACTGGCCCGGCTCGGCAGGTTGAAGCTGGACCAAAATGAATCAGAAAACTCCTGCGGCAAAAGCCAGGCAGATGTATTGACTGCCCTTGCTGTCAAATTAGCCCCGGACAACGCTGAAGTCTGGCATCTGCGCGGGCAGGTCCTCCAGGGTATCGGCAGACCAGGGGCACTGAAGGCGTATATGAAAGCTCATGAACTAAACCACGCATTTGATATCCCGGCCAATGTGAAATGAGTAAAAGCTACTCTATAGGAATAGGTGCTCAATACAGTCATTGTTCATTCGCTTCCCGGGTTAATTTTTTTGTTGACAAGGTTGTAGATGTTTGATATTATTTTGCACCAATTTTAATTTGCCTATCCCCAATTTGCAGAAAGGAGGTGAATAGCGTGAAGTATATCTATTTCGAGTGGAAGAATGGCCTTTCCGCACGGAGCATCTGCCCCAAAGCTGTCAAACACCTGTGGGAAAAATACGGAGCTCCGGTCAAGTGTGAAGTACAATTTGCCAGGTCCGAGGGGAAAAACTAACTGAAAGAAGGATAACCCATGCGACTTAAATGTATTTCAGGGGTTTTAGCGTCAAGCTAAGACCCTTTTTTTGTGCCTCCCTTTTGACAATCCCCACCTTAGTTGAGAAAGAGTGATAAAATGAGAATTTTTTAAGCGATCCAACCTTGATAAACTCCGCGAACTGACCTTACGTGAGTTGGCCTCCCAGATTGATATTAAGCGACGCATCAAACCTGAAGAAGAACAAGACATCGCTCCTGATCAGGTTATGGTCTGTCTCAGTTCCCGCGGCCCTAACAGTGCCACCCTGCTGCGCTACGGCTCTCGCCTGGCCGGAAGGCTCAATCGCAACTGGTATGCGGTGTATGTCCAAACACCACAGGAAGGCCCCACTATGATTGATGCCGCTACGCAGCGTCTTATCTCAGATTCCCTTTCCTTGGCCAAACTTCTTGGTGCGCAGGTTTTTCCATTTAAAGGTGAGGATGTCGTAGAGACCATCTTGCGTTTTGCCAAAGAGTACCGGGTAGGACACATTGTTATCGGTCGTCCTCAACCTCTTCCCCTCTGGAAACGCTGGCTTGGCAA
>JBFMGO010000233.1:0-1956 GCA_040752695.1 bacterium | reverse complement strand
GGTTACTTCTCTTAGCTTAGACATTTTTACTACCTCTAAAAATGTATTAATTTTAAATTCCTCTTAAGAGAAGTATACCATAAAATGACATAAAAAATGAGTACTTTCTTAGCGATAGGACCACTAAATGGCCCTCTCGCTAAGTGCGTAACACATCAGTTATTCGGCTGATCGCAGGGTCGGCTCCCTATGGCCGCCCGAATGGCACATTTTCTTAGCGATAGAACCACTAAGTGGCGTTGTAAGTGGCGTTGGCTGATAAACATTACAGCGGTTTTCTGTCGCCTGTACTACAAACACGGGGACAGATTAGAAATCTGTCCCCTTCAAGCCGTAGCTAACACAGGTGAAAACTGCTATAGAAGGATTACAGGCATTGAAAGGCTGAGTAAGCAGACGGGAACTCTGCCTTTTGAGCCTACTTCTGATCAATATACCGGCTGAACCACATCTGGAACATAAACAGGGTCCAGAGCTTTTTCCTGTGGTCGAAGGCCCCGCTCCAGTGTTCCTGCAAGAGGCGCTGAATGCAGTCCGGGTTGAATATCCCCTGGGCCTGGATCTTATCTCTGGCAAAGACCTCGGTAAAAAGGGGTTTAAGCTCTGCCTTGATCCACTTGGCCACTGGAATGCCAAAGCCTTTCTTCGGACGGTTTACGATTGACGAAGGCAGAAGATTTTGGCTGCTTTGCTTGAGCAGGTACTTGGTTTGAAGCCCCCGCAGCTTGAGGTGAGAAGGGAGGCGGGTGGCAAAATTGACAAATTCATGGTCCAGGAAAGGAACACGCACTTCCAGGGCATTGGCCATGCTGGCCCGGTCGACTTTGACCAGGAGGTCTTCCTGAAGATAGAGCTTCATATCCAGATAGAGGACCGCATCGAGCCAATCCTCTACGGGAGCTGTGCGAAGGTAATTGCGAATAACGGAAAATTCATCGTGCCCTTGAATCGTTTTTCGAAAATCCGTTTGCAGCAAACAGCTCTTCTCCTCTGGTGAAAAAGAGCCCATCCATACATAATGGCGGATTTCATCAGGGTAGCCGATCCCGGAGATGAATTTTTTTGCCCGGAAATCGAGGCTGAAATTATCCGTGGACACAGGAAGCCTGTTAATGCATCTTTCCAAAACTCCCTGCCGGATCAGCCGGGGAATGAGGGTGTACAATTTGGCCAGCCTGTGGGCCTGGTAGGTGTAGTATCCGGCGAAAAGCTCATCTCCGCCGTCGCCGCTGAGTGCCACGGTCACATAGGTGCGGCAAAACCGGCAAAGCAGGTAGGTAGGCAAAATGGAGGCATCCCCTAAGGGTTCATCGAGGTTGTCGGCCACCAGGGGAAGGACATCCAAAAGGGCAGGGGTGTCGAATATCTGGCTCCTGTGGTTAACTCCCAGATGATCAGCCACGGTCTTGGCATATCCTGATTCATCGAAGGATTTTTCCCGGAAGCCGATGTTAAAGCTGTCCACCCTGTCCGGGATAAGGCCCTTCATGAGAGAGGCGACAAGGCTTGAGTCGATCCCTCCACTTAAGAATGTTCCCAGGGGGACATCACTGATGAGCCTTCGCTTGACTGCCAGGCTGAGCTTTTCCAACAGCGCCTCCTGGTATGCGGCCTCGCTGGCCATCCGGATTTTGGAGCGGTAGTCAAGATCCCAATACTGTCTGATAGTGACTGCTCCTCCCTGACCTGTGTGGTCTCCCTGTCCTGTGTGGACTCCCTGACTTCCCCTGCCTCCATCCAGACTTGCAGCCAGATCGACCGTGATGTAATGGCCGGGCAGTAGCTTTTTGATTGATTGGAAGATAGTGTCAGGGGCAGGAACATATTCATAGGTCAGATAAAGGTTTACGGCTTCAGGATTAACCTTTCGCTGCACCAGGGGATACTGAAGAAGAGACTTGATTTCGGATCCGAAGATAAAGGTATTGTTAATATATGCAAAGTGTAAAGGTTTGA
>JBFMGO010000232.1:0-2064 GCA_040752695.1 bacterium | reverse complement strand
AAAAGGTTACACCCCCAATCCAAAATGGGCGTATCACGGTGAAAAACCAAGCGGCTGTCATGTGGAAAAGTTAAATCTTGACAATTCAAGACGACCGGTCTACTTTGATTGTCATCTTCAGGAAAGGGCTCTTTGGTCCAGTGATAAGAAAAACGGACGTCAAGCAGGCGATACTCAAAAAAGGGGCCGAGATCATTCATCGCAAGGGGTACAATCATACCGGCATCCAGGAAATCCTCGATGCAGCAGGAGTCCCAAAAGGGTCTTTTTATAACTACTTCAGAAACAAGGAAGACTTTGGGCTTCAGGTGGTAGACCACTTCATGGCCCATTTCGATGGAGTGGCTGCGGAAATACTATCGGATCGCTCACTCCCTCCTCTGGAAAGACTGAGGAAGCATCTTGACTATTTTATCCAGCTCTTCAAGGCCCATGAGTACACGCTGGGCTGCCCGGTCGGAAATTTAGGTCAGGAGATGGGCGACATCAGTGAATCCTTTCAGAGGAAGCTGAAACAAGCCCTGGACAAAATGACTGAACACTACATCCATGTTCTTGAGGAAGCCAGGAGCAACGGAGATCTCCCGAAAGAAACTGATGTAAAGCAGACGGCGTACTTCGTGATTTCGAGTTGGCACGGCGCTTTAATCCGGATGAAGATCGAAAAAAGCCCTGAGCCTCTGGAAGATCACAAACATTTTATTTTCAATAAGATATTGAAGGGATAAGGAGGAGATTATGTCTGAACTGAAGAAGAAAATTCTGGCAAAAGCGCAGGGACCTGTTCTTGCAGCACTGGCGACGATCACTGAAGACGGCAAACCCTGGGTGAGATACATCACCCCCTGGTTAGACAAGGATCTCACGATCTGGGACGCCACCTTTCTCAATTCTCGGAAGGTCAGGCAGATCAGGAAAAATCCTGAAGTGCATCTGACGCTCGGAGTCAGCGATGCGACCAAGGCCGAATCTTATCTTCAAATCCAAGGCAGAGCCGAGGTCCTGACTGACAAGACGAGCAAAAAGAAAGCCTGGATTGACATGTACAAGGTCGCCTTCTCAGGGCCGGATGACCCTAACTATGCTGTTCTGAAGATTACCCCTTATCGGATAGAATACCAGGGCATGGGCATGGTCCCTCCGGAAATTTGGGAAAAATAGGGCCGGGGGCGTATCTTTTGGAGTTCCAAATCTGCTCGGCAGGATAGTTTTGAAAGAGAAATCGAATTTCACAAGGCATATAATAAGCTGATATCCCGAGGCGCTGAAATAATATCTCAATAAGAGGGTAATTTGTGGTAAGAAGATTAAATTTCAATCTTTGATGTGGGATCGTACCATAATACAGGCAGCCATTTCCGGCACTGATTGAAAGGGGGTTTAAAATGAAAACCATTGATTTGGCGGCTGTCATCAATGAAATCCTTAATGTTAACACCGATTTCATAGGGGAAGTCCTTGCCCGCAAAGATGCGGTGCTACGTGTTCTTGAAAAGCTCCAGTCATGGCGAAACCTGTTTTACTCAATTTAAATAAGATGTTCTCCGGGAACAAAAGCAATAGCTGAGGATTTTTAACAGGATTGACTCAAAACGCTGAAGTTACTGAGGTCTTATCGATAAAGAAGCAGAAGAGATTAGGAATACCTAATCGGGGCTGCTTGAACGCTTCAGGAATCAGCTCTCCGAAAAGCGGCGGGTAATGTCGTTATCGATGACATAAATGCAGATCTCTTTGGCCCCTTGATCCGTATAATGATATTTGTGGATCAGATTTTTCATCAGGAAGGAGACATCATCCCGGATCCGGCGATCATAGGTTCTGAAACTTTCCTCACCGAATTCCTTGATGGCCTGGCGGAAGTTTTCGTTTTTTAAAAAAGGATCCAGGACTTTCTTCTTGAGGTTAAAAACATATCGCTCATAAAGGGATTGGTAGAGATCGGTCCTGGTGATCGGCTTTCCTTCCAGCATGATCTCCTGGGTCAGCGTTTTGGACGTATATTCCTTTTGAGTCTCCCTTCGGAATGAAAGCCGTTTTTGCCTTTCCAAAGAAGTTCCGAGG
>JBFMGO010000231.1:0-2068 GCA_040752695.1 bacterium | reverse complement strand
ACAGCGCCTCGCTAACGAGTCTGTAGAAAAAGTCAGTTTTTGAATTTTCCACTCTCTCTTAAGTTTGTGATCCATTATTTTGGGATTAGCTTTCCCCGGACACCCCTGTTTTCTATTTGAACAGGTTAATAGTGAGATTTATTCCTTGTGTTCCTGTTATTTTGCGCTGTATTCTTCTGTTTTTTATCTTCTCTATGCAAAACCCTCTCCATATCTGTGAACTTTTGTAAGATTATGCACTATGCAGTAAAGAAGCCACTGCGTGTTTACCTTCTTTTTCCCTCGTAGGCTGAATCTGTCAAGTCCAAGAATCGATCTGATATGGGCAAATGGAGGTTCCGCTGTTCCAAGGCGTCTATTGTAGATAAGTCTCCCCTTTATCGAATCTATCTTGCGCCTCATCTTCTGCGTAAAGCTCTCTGGAGTTCCTTCGGGCCTGCCTACAAAAAAATACACCTGACGATACTCTTGATGCTCAGGATGTCTGAGACATTTCTCACGATATTCACATGCACGGCAATCCGTCTTACGCCCTCCAAATTTATAGGCTCTCTTCCCATCCATGATTATATTGCTGCCGGTGCGGTACATCCTCTTCCCAGCAGGACAGATGCAATGCGTCCTGTCTTCACTCATCGTAAAGTCCTTCACTCTGTACTTTCCTGTTGTGGTTCCGTAATATTCCGCCCTCTCTTTATTGAAGCGCTCTTTGTATTTGCCAACCTCCGCAAAACTCGGATCGCGCTTACGAAAATTCGTGTCCGCTACATATGCATCAATTTCTTCTTCCATCAGCATCTTCATGTTGTCTTCCGTATGAAATCCGCTGTCCGCTACAAGCTTAGCTCTCTCAAATACATCCTTTTCACTGCCGATTGCCTTGAAGTTCTCCCTCGTCCCCTCTACCATCGGCTCAAGTAAATCATGCTCCTGCGCTACTCCGAAGGCTTCCGCATGCACTATCACCTGATGTTTGTCATCCACCACTGCCACTCCGTCATATCCCTGTATCACTCCATGTGATTTGCGCTTTCGTTGTCCGTGATGTTGCTTTTGATCGGCTTCCCGGTCTTGCCTGGTTTGTCATCGTTTTCTTTAAGCCATTCCTTTATCTTTTTTACTTTCTTTTTAATGGTATCAACATACTGGGCCTCCTGTTCAACCACTTCCCTGTTTGCCTCGGTCTCATCCATTTCCCGGTGCCGCTTTATGATCTGCCTGACCACCTTTTCCATCTTCTCTTTCTTCTTCTGCAATTCCTCTTTTGTCCCGCTCCATTCTTTTGAGGCGTTGCTGGACATTTTGCAGCCGTCAATCGCAAACATCTCTTTGCCTATCAACCCCATCTCATCACAGATCATTAATACTTCCAGAAACAGCCGGATAATCTCCTCACCTGCTGTCCCGCTATCGTTGTAAAATGCGGCTGTGTGTCCGCAGATAACGCCATAAATATCACGTTCTCCTTACAGCACTGCGCTATCTGCCTGCTTCGGGTGATCCCTTTTGAGTATGCGTAGAGTATTATCTTCAACAGTATCGCAGGATCATATGCAGGGGCCCCGGTTTCATCATTTTTGTAGCGCCAGTCAAATACCGAAAGGTCTATTTCGTTGTCGATCAGGTAATGCAGGGTGTACTCGAATGTGCCCGGAAGTATTTGCTTGTTAAAATGAATAGGTATCAATTTCCCCTGGCTGTAATCGTACTCTTTGTATCTCGCCATCCAGCCCCCTTCCAAAGTGGTTTAGATTTTCTATGGCGATATTATAAGCCTTTTGGTACTTTTTCTACAGCTTCAACGAAAAACTGACTGATGCGTACCATGAAGGATAACAACCGGCATAAAACTGATTTGCATACCACAAGACATGACGAGCCAATGAAGTGTCGTGTGGTACGCATTCAGTCCAGTGTCAGGTTATGCCTTCTTCTTTTTTCTTAAATATCTTCTTCCTGCTAAAAGTATTCCGCCAGTGACAAAAAGAATTGAACTGATTGGTTCGGGGACTACGGTCATGAGAAAAGCATGTCCTTCGCCGTCTGGGTTCACTCCATAACCAACTAT
>JBFMGO010000230.1:0-2274 GCA_040752695.1 bacterium | reverse complement strand
CTATTAAAATGGCGCCATGCTTTACTGCCTGTTTCATGTAATAGGAAATGACCGGATGAGCTTCGGTGGTATTCGTTCCGATAGCAAAAATAACTTTCGCATCCCGTATTTCCTTTATTGAATTGGTCATTGCACCTGAACCGAATGTCGTTGCCAGACCGGCAACCGTCGGTGCGTGTCAAGTACGGGCGCAGTGATCGATATTATTCGTACCGATTACCGCGCGGGCAAATTTCATAGCTGCGTAGTTGTTTTCATTGGTGCTCCGGGCACAGCTTACCCCGGCATAGGAATCGGGGCCATAGTTCTCTTTTATTTCCCTGAGCCTGGCGGCGGTATAATCCAGGGCTTCATCCCAGTTTACTGCAACGTGTTTTCCGTCTTTCTTGATGTAAGGGCTTTTTATCCTGTTCTCGCTCAGGGGAAAATCATAGGCAAATCTCCCCTTTACACAGAGCATCCCGTCATTCGGCTCGATATATCTTCCGGTAACCTTGACCGGCCTGTTTCTTTTTTCGTCAACGTGGACGGTCAACTGACAGCCAACCCCGCAGTAAGGGCAGGTGGTATTCACCTTTTTCAGTTCCCAGGACCGTCCCATTCCCACCCTTTTTTTCTCGTATAAAGCACCCACCGGGCAGGCCTGTAGGCACTCTCCACAGGCGACACATCCGCTATCATGTAAGAGGCAATCATCGGAAACTATCTCGGTGGCAAATCCACGGTTGTTTTTGAAGAGGATGCCATGCACTCCCCTGTTATTGCAGGCTACGACACATCTATTACATAAAATGCATTTCGAGCTGTCGCGGACGATAAACGGGCTCGAATCATCAAAAATCCTTTCCCGTTTTGCCCCCTGATACCGTATGTCCGTATTATTAATGCCATATTGATAAGCCAATTCCTGAAGCTGGCACTCACCATTTGCTTCACACGTTATGCAGTCATGGTTCCCTTCCGAAAGCAAAAGCTCTAAAATAAACTTTCTCATTTTAACAATCTTCTCGGTCGAGGTATGCACTACCATATCCGGCATGACAGGTGTAGAACATGAGGCGACAATCTTTGTCCCTCCCATGACATTCATTTCTACAACACATACCCTGCACGAAGCCTCAGGCAGTTGACCTTGAAAATGGCACAAAGTAGGGATATGAATATTGGCACGCCGCGCGGCGGAAAGGATGGAATCGCCGCTTTCAGCCCGTACTTCTTGACCGTCAATGATCAGGGTTATCATGATTAATGTCTCCTCCTTACTTTTACATCTTCAGCCTTTTTATTCTCGAAGGTTTTGTACCTATTTTTATATTTTCAATATTTTTGTATCCACAATACCTTTGTATCTTAAATACTATGAAACTGTTATATAGTAGGTAGACCCTTCACGACAACTCATACATTCATCGCTTCCCTCACTCGGGAAAGGAGATCCGCATTGTGCGCAAAGTCTTATGCTGGCACGTTCCTTCTTCTTTATTTCAACCTGAACATAATCATATGAGAATATCGACTTTTTGAATGCTAAAAGCTCCTGGTTTACTTCTTCATGAGAACCTTTGCCGATTTCTCTGAAGAACCATTTATAGGTTATCGATTCTTTTGGAATCTTGCCCATGTCGAGATATACCCTGACCCCTCTTTTACTTTTTTTATCATAGAGAGTGATGGCAAATATTCCCCAATCGTAGACCTTGAGCCACCCATTTCCCAAGGTGCAGGTTGTCATCAACTGAACGGCATCTGCAATACACTTTTTTGATTCCACTACGGCATCTATCATCTGGGCATCACCAAGCTTCTCATAGGCAAGTTCCACCATATAAGCACCTATGATCAGGCCAGGTACAAGCGCTCCATGAAATTTCTCAAGCTTTGAGATGAGCGTACTATCGACCTTTCGAATATAGTCCATGCTATCTCCTTTTTTCCCATAGGGGGAGAACTCCCCACTGCTGATGAAGTTACAATTCAACATGCTGCTCATTTAGTATTTTAGTGTATATTACTCTATATCATGTTGCTCTAGCAAGAAAATAATAACCCCAAATTACTAAAAATAACACACCCTCTATACCCCCCCTTGCCTGGAGCGCTTTGCACGTGGGTGATGAGCTCCTGGTATCGTATTAATTATTGTTATGAGCGCATAAGTCTACAAGTGTAGGCATTTTTAGTTCTAAAGCAGATAATATTATGAAATATTGACGATAAGATACCATTTGCACTATTTTGAATTATTCTTCCCAATTTATTCAATGGAGAATGGTA
>JBFMGO010000229.1:0-2325 GCA_040752695.1 bacterium | reverse complement strand
AAGATTGATTGAAAAATATCGGCTTAATGGGGAAAAAGCTGGAATTTCATAATGTTTCAGGTCAATCTAATAAAAAAATTGACAAATGTTTTAAAAAATGATATCAATTGAAGGTTTGGGTTTGTTGTTTACTTATCATTATACAATTAAGACCGAATATTAATCTTATGGTGGAGCAAAAATGGCAAATATCGTTATAGTAGGGTCACAGTGGGGCGATGAGGGGAAGGGGAAAATCGTTGATATCCTTTCTCAATATGCAGATGTCATTGCTCGTTTTCAAGGAGGACATAATGCAGGGCACACTGTTCATTTTGATAACAAAAAGTATATCTTGCATGCAATCCCTACCGGTATCCTCCATCCGCAGAAGATGTGCATTATCGGAAATGGTGTCGTTTTAGATCCCGCAGCCCTGATTCAGGAGATTGAAGAATTAGAGGATATGGGAATTGAAATAAGCCAGAGCAACTTACGCATCAGCAAGCGCGCTCACCTGATTATGCCCTACCATCGAGTCCTCGATCTGGGAAGGGAAGATAAAAAGGGTGAAGGCAAGATCGGGACAACAGGAAGGGGGATTGGCCCCTCTTATGAAGATAAGGTAGCCAGAACAGGATTATGCGCCGGTGACCTGCTCTTCGAAGACACTCTACGTCAGGGACTCCAAAATAACCTTCAGGAGAAAAATTTTCTCCTGGAGAATTTTTTCCACACGAGCGGCTTGTCCCTCGATGAACTCCTCGATCAGTATAAGAGCTATGGTAACAGGCTGAAGAATCATCTCGACGATACTTCCATCTTCATAAATCAGGCTATTGCCGCGGGGAAGAATATCATCTGTGAGGGAGCACAGGGCGCAATGCTCGATGTGGACCACGGCACATATCCCTTTGTCACCTCTTCGAACTGCGTTTCAGCTCAGGCATGCATAGGGTTGGGGTTCGGGCCAAAATGCATCGACGGGGTCATGGGTGTGGTTAAAGCCTATACTACCCGTGTTGGTAACGGCCCTTTCCCTACGGAACTGAAAGATGCCATGGGGGAAAAAATCCGCGAGGCAGGAAAAGAGTATGGAGCAACCACAGGAAGGCCGAGAAGATGCGGATGGTTTGATGCTATCGTTCTTCGATACACAATTCGAATCAATGGGCTGCAAACCATTGCTCTGACTAAGCTGGATGTTCTGGACAATCTGAAATCCCTGAAAATATGCACAGGTTATAAATGGAGAGGTGAAATTTTCCGTGAATTTCCTTACGAACCACAGATCCTTGAGGAAAGCACTCCTGTGTACGAGGAAGTCGATGGCTGGCAACAGAAGACTCACGGTATCGAGTACTACGAGGACCTTCCTCAAAAGACAAAGGATTACGTTAGCCGGTTGAGGGATTTGCTGGACATTGATGTCTCAATGATCTCGACCGGATATGAAAGAGAAAAGACCATATTCCTCCCTGGATCGCTGCTGGACCAATGGCTCAATATCAGTGCAGGCAAAAATTTAATTTCGTCCCTATGAAGATATTGACAAGTGAGCCAAAGTTTACTATAATTCTTGAGCTTTCGTAACTGTATAAAGCGGCTGAAAACTAAAGCAGCTGTAAAATAAGAATACGAATAGAAAGCAAAAGACATAGCTAAATGGGCCGTTAGCTCAGTCGGCAGAGCATCTGCCTTTTAAGCAGAGGGTCGCTGGTTCGAATCCAGCACGGCTCACCAAATAAATCAAGGGGTTATAGAGTGCACTGTGACCCCTGTTTTTTTACTGGGTGTGAATTTGGGTGGGACTTTTTTCGAGATTGCTCGTAAACGTCCATAGCCAGCCGCTCCTGAATCCCTACGCTGTGTAAATAAATTTCCATTGTCTTCTGATTCTGGTAGTGTTAAACAAGTAATGCTGAGTTAAAATTCCAGATAAAGTATTTGATAGCTCGAAAATGGTTATCTTCTATTTTCGAGAATGACAAGGTTTCACGCACCAGCCTTGAAATCCTTTGCCGTAAGGTACAATTAACGTGAGTTCGACATAACTAAATTGCCACCATTGGCAAGTTTTGGTCATCCCAATGAAGGTTTAATGATGGTTTCTTAGGCAAGTAGGTGTAAGCTATGAGCCCAGAGATTAGGTTAACCAAAAAGTTAGCTGAACTTCTGTGTCTTGTATGTTCTATTTGACATATATTTTTTAACTCATCATTCACCGTTTCGATGAGAGATCTTTTCCTGAGGAATATTTTATCTATAAGGGGAATGAGTTTATTTTTCATGTTTTTCTTAATTTTCGTAATGAGTTCAATCCCTCTTTGAATAAGGGTTTCAAAA
>JBFMGO010000228.1:0-2393 GCA_040752695.1 bacterium | reverse complement strand
TAAGCAGGGGAAATTACAATCGATAAGGAATGTTAATCTTGAAATAGAAAAGTACATCCAGGATTTTTTAGCTGAGGTAAATCTATTATAATTTCCCCTGGCTTATAGAGCGGTTTTCTGTTGCGTGTGCCACAGGTAGCCAGCAAATGGGGACAGATTTCAAGTGCGCCAGGACAAGCTTGCGCGATCCAGTTGGTTGAGAAGCCAACCTGGTAAAGTTTAACCAACAGCCAGAACCGAGTTTTGCGCTCATGCAGGTAACTGTATGGGTGAAGCGTAAACAGGGAGGCAGTAGGCCGTAATCCGAGAGGGTGAAGGCGAGTCAGCTCCGAAAATGTCGACATGGTGGAGAGAGCCGACGCGATTTGAAACACGGAAGGCAGCAACGAAGCCATCGCAAGAGGTGAGATGGTGGAGACTCCACCGGGGTGTGTGGCCACGGCATGCGGCCCAAAGGGTGGCGCAGGAACCTGGGAGGACCTATGCTTTCCCTCATCAGTGGAGAGCACATTCAGGGTGTATAAGATAGGCGGGTTAATGGGACCCCGCTGTAAACAAAACCCGACCTGCTGGCGCAAGGAGTGGCACGAGCAGCAGGGCGAAGAAGAAGCCACTTCTATACAACCAGAAAGAGTGAAGGGAAACTGGAGCGATTTCGAATGGCCAGCCAACAGATGAGGGTACTTAAAAGTCGAGGAGACGAGGCTTTAGGGAGGAAGCATAGGTAGTCGGATCAACCCATACTACCGATGAGGCCGGGTAATGCCGGAGGAGGGAAGGGGTTGACAAACAGATGTATCGAGGAGGAGAAACAATTGATGGACGCAGAACCAAGAAGTGAATTGTCAACGAAACTAAATCGGCTATCAGAGATAGCAAAGCAGAATCCAACGCTTAAGTTTATATCCCTGGCACACCTGCTGAATAAGGAATGTCTCATGCAGAGCTACAGAGAGTTGAACTCTCAGGCAGCAGAGGGCATCGATCACGTGAGCTATAAAGAGTATGGAAAGGGACTGGAAGCGAACATAGAGAGTTTGATAGAGCGACTGAAAAGCAGGGAGTATAAGGCAGTGGATATTCGCCGGGTGTGGATACCCAAACCGGACGGAGGACAGCGGCCATTAGGTATATTGGCGCTGGAAGACAAGATAGTCCAAAGAGGGGTAGTCAAGATAATGAGTGCCATCTATGAGCAGGACTTTCTTGATTCATCCTACGGATTTAGAGAAAACCGCAATGGGCACGATGCACTCAAGGCGATAGAGCTGAGTATCATGGAAGGTGGGGTAAACTACCTATTAGACGTTGATATCAAAGGATATTTCGATCACATTGAACATGGTGTACTTGTGGATATGCTCAGAGAGAGGATATCAGATCGAACCATATTACGGTTGATAGGCAAGTGGCTCAAGGTAGGAGTGTTGGAAGAAGGAAGCAGAACCTGTAATGAACTGGGAGTACCTCAAGGGTCGGTGATTTCGCCATTGTTATCAAATATTTATCTGCATTATGTCCTGGATCTATGGATCAGAGATGAAGTAGCCAAGCAACTCATAGGCAAAGTATATCTGATTCGGTACGCTGATGACTTTGTCATTGGATGTAAGAACCGCCAGGATGCCCAGAAAGTATGGGATATGTTGCAGGCCAGACTGGAGAAGTTTGGTCTGGAGCTATCTCAAGAGAAAAGCCGCCTGATAGAGTTTGGGCAGATAGCGTATATGAGAGATAAACGGATGGGAAAGAAGCCCGTAACATTTGACTTTCTTGGGTTCACCCATTACATGACTCAAGGCAGGAAAGACGGATTGAAGCTGGGACGAAAGACCATCGGAAAGCGCATGAGAAGGACATTGGTTGCCCTGAACGATAAGCTTAGGAGTCTTCGGAATGCCCTGCCTTTCAAATATCTCTATAAGCATCTGTGTAGAATTCTGAAAGGGTACTACAATTATTTTGGGTTCGCAGGGAACTACGCAACCCTGAACAAGTTTGATTATGCGGTCAAGAGAATGTGGTTTAAGTGGCTGAATCGGCGTAGTCAAAAGAGAAGTCACAACTGGAGTGGATTTGAAGATCTCCTCAAGCAATTTCCTTTGCCCAAACCCAGAATACTGAAGGGCTACCGTTGGATTTATGATAAGCAGAACTGTGAATCTGTTTGAAGAGCCGGATGCGGGAAATCCGCAAGTCCGGTTCTGTGAGGGACGGGAGGCGCAATCCTCCCGTCTACTCGACATCTGTCCCCGGTTCGGCGGCTGCCTATAGCACACGCAACAGAAAACCGCTATATCGCGGGAGAAAGAGAAAAAAATGGGAAGGAGTATTATAAAAAGCAAAAGCCTGCAATTATCTTGCGCAATTTATACACAATTTTTTATGTGGTA
>JBFMGO010000227.1:0-2435 GCA_040752695.1 bacterium | reverse complement strand
TTCGCTTCCATAGCTTCTCTGGCATTGGTAACCAGATTCAGAAAAATCTGTTCCAGCAGGTTTTTACTGGCCAGGATCTTTGGCAGACCTTCATCCAATTGGAGGTCAACCTCAATGCCCCGCGATTTCAACTGGCTTCCCAAGAAGGAAAATACCGCCAGAATCGCTTCGTTTAAATCCAGCGGATAAGATCCGGAGCCGCTTTTACAGCCGAATTCACGCAAATGATTGATGATCTTGGCGGCCCGATCCACCTGACAGCATATGTTACGGCTGACCTTGATTAATTTGTCCTCGGAGATCTTCTTTTTCTTCTCGATGGTTTTGGCAATGATATCAGACCCCAACCTGATCACGTTTAAAGGCTGGTTGAGTTCATGGGCAATGCCGGTGGCCATCTCACCCAGGGTGGTCATTATACCGGCATGGGCAAGCTGGGCTTCCTGCTCCAGACGTCTGGTGATGTCAACCGCCCTGATAATATAAAAGGGTCCCGATGCCTTCCTCTTTTTTTGAAACTCTGTAATCCGGGCATGGAGATCAATAAAAAAATGATGTCCGTCTTTTTGCCGCGTCTCAATCCTCGGCATGATGACTTCGCGTTCCTTTTGGGCGGCTGAGTGGAGTTCCTGCCAGAGCCGGTCCGCATGTTCGGGATCAAGAAGGTCAAGAAAGGACATATCCGACAATTCCCGAGAGCTGTATTGATACTTGATGCCGGCCTGCTTATTTGCATCCAGGATCATAGTTGAGACGGCATCAACCCGGAAAAGAGGATTTGGATCGTAATCAAACAGCAGACGATATTTTTCCTCTGATGCCCTCAAGTCCTGCTCTATCGATTCACGTTCATTAATTTCATACCGCAACAGCTCATTTGCCTGCTTTAATTCAGCCGTACGCTCCCTGACACGCTGTTCAAGCATATCACGTGTCTTACGTAACTCCTCCTCGGCACGCTTTCGTTCCGTAATATCCACAATGTTGCCCAATATGGCCTTTCTTCCCTTATATTCTATGCAAGTATTTCTCCTTAAAACCCATATCGTCTCACCGTCCTTTGTCAGGCCTTTGGCTTCATACTCCGCGGGAGCTTCTTCCCCCAGCAATCGTTTTCCCCTGATCTTGTCGGTCAAAGGTCTGTATTCGGGATGAACCAGTCTCCAGGATTCCATGCCAATTATTTCGTTTTTTGAATATCTGTAAGTCTCGGCAAACTTGTTATTGGCAAACGCAATTTTCCCATCCTGGTCGATAATATAGATCCCGGTGAGTGAATTCTCAACCAATGTACCATACTTCTCCTCAGCTTCTATGAGAGCCGTTTCGAATTGCTTACGTTGAGTAATTTCCTGAACAACTTCAGCCATTTCGCAGAAACGGTCATCTATATCCTTAATCGGATAGCCGCGAATAAGCCATACTCGGCCATCCGGCGTTGTCATCTCCATTTCCTGTGGACGGCCTGTCTCCTGAGCCCTGTCAACGGGGCAGCCTGCGCATGGTTTATCGCGTCTGGCCCAAATCTCGTAACAGTTACGTCCTACTAATTTTTCAAGGGGCAAACCAATGGTCTCGGAAGCAGCTTTATTGGCCCAGAGAACTTTATGCCCGGTATCTTGAAGCACCAAATGCTCCAACAGGCTGTCAAGAATAACTTCTTTTTCGATTTTCTTGTTTTTCACTGCTAACATGGCAAAAAATCCATTGTAAAAAAGACGCTTTTCGAGCAATTAGTTATATTGCGTTACTATATCATAGACCTTGACATAATCAACATTATGATGATAAACATCAACATAAGTACCTGTCTTGTTTATGAGGCGTCATAATTTCCAACAAACTGTCATCAAGTCAAGATTGGCCGAGGAATTAAAGGATTTCTTTCATGATATGGTGATCTTTTAACCAGGAATTATGCATTGAGTCTTTGCTGAAATAAGGACGGGATCGTTAAAGCGTGAGCTGTCCCTGGAGTTGTGGGGAGGAGGAACAAAATGACGAAAAAAATTTTAATTGTTGACGATGAGCCGGATATCAGGACCTTTATCAGCGCTGTCTTAGAAGAACATGGTTATGCAACCATAGGAGCCAATAACGGGGTAGAGGGGTTGGAACTTTTGCGGAAAGAGAGCCCGGATCTGGTATTGCTCGACCTGATGATGCCTAAAAAAAGCGGCATCAGCATGTTTCAAGAGATGAGAAAGGACCCGAATTTGAGCAATATTCCAGTGGTTGTACAAACAGGAGTTTCCGAGGTGACAGGAGTTGATTTCAGGAACTTCATGTATAAACAACCATTACGTGATGAGAAAAAATTTGTTGAAAGCACGGGGCTGACAAAATACACGATACCGGATGGTTATATTGAAAAACCGATTGATCCTGATGAGCTGATCAAGGTTGTTAAGAAAGCCTTGAAAGAAGAGTAATAT
>JBFMGO010000226.1:0-2485 GCA_040752695.1 bacterium | reverse complement strand
AACCTTGGCCATATTCTGGGTAATGAGGGCTGTCGGTCCTGGGAATCAGCTCCGACCGAACCGTCGCCAGGAGGTGGTCTGCCCCTCTATAATCGGTCCTTGTTTTACAAGAGTCGCAGAAAGCCCGATAAGGATTGAAGGAGGACATAAGCATGGCAAAAAGGAAGCATCATAATCCCGACCATATCCTCCTACAGTTAGAGGATACTCTCAAGGGCATATGAGAAGGAAACGCCGATAGTAATGAGAGCAAAGACTGGCCTTATCATTTTGAAAGAACTTTATAAGATCCAGGGAGAAGAAGGCTAGGAGGAAGATTTGAGCAGGTGTGCCCGACCTGTAGCATCTAATAGCGAACGGTAATATCTGCTACTCGCGGGGACTTTATGAAATAGGTGAGGCATAATTGCTTTTCCATCAAAATCTAAAAAAGGAGAATAGCCATGAAAAAATCGTCAGTTATCATTTTTGGACCACTTTTGATCGCTATGCTCGTACTAGCCAGTTCCCCATCAGAGTCGGCATCTGGAGAAATAATTAAATGGAAAGCGCAGACTTTATTCGGCAAACAAGATACCAGCTTCGCACAGGCAAAAATATTTACTGATGAAGTATATAAAAAAACCGGAGGAAAACTTGTCATAGACTGGTTTGGTCCCGGAGACTTGGTCCCTCCACCTGAAATGATTAGTTCCTGTGGTGCGGGTGTGGTTGAAATGATAATGACCGGCTTCCCGTTTGACTCGAACTGGATTCCTGAAGCTATGGTGGCTATGGGTTTGCCGGGAAGTTGGCAAACATATGATCAGTGTATGAAGTATTTCAAACAATTTGGCGCTTTGGAATTTTTTAGGGAAAGCTATGCGAAGCAAAACCTATATTTATTGGGTCCCATACCTTTTGGTCGCTTTGTATATATGACTGGTTCCAAGAAGCTTGGCAGCCCCTTTGATATGAAAGGTCTAAAGGTATGGGGAAGACCGCCAATGGCATTTGTTACAAAAGAGCTCGGGGGCCAGCATGCAGATCTCCCTAATGAAGAGTTATATATGGCCCTTAAACTCGGAACTATTGATGGAATGACCTACAGCATACCGGAACTCAAAACAATGGGATTCTATGAGGTGGTAAAATACTTATACAAGCCTGCCCCCATCAAGGTTGGAAACATTGAAATGTCTATAAGCATGAGTGCGTGGAAAGCTCTTGGTCCCGAACTTCAAAAAGAAGTGCAAAATGTTTTTGAGAACGTCCTTTACAAAATGTATAAAACATCTTCTGATATGGAAGAAGATGCGCTCATTTTCTTTAAGTCAAAAGGTGGCACTGTGGTGGAATGGAGCGCAAATGACATGGTAAAAATGAGGGCGGTGTATGATAAGGTATGGAATGGCATTGCCTCCAAAGATGCCAGAAACACTGAGGCGATAGAGATACTTCGAAATTTTGTAAAAGCTGAGGGTATCAAGTAGACATTATAAGGTCAACATCGAGAGTAAGGGCAACCGATGAAAAAACTTGCGAATTTCATTGATACCCTAAATGAATGGGTGGGTAAGGTAATATCATATGCCGTGGTGCCGATGATTCTTTTTATGTTGTTTGAAGTCATTTGCAGGTATTTACTAAATGCCCCCACAACATGGGTCTGGCAGGTCAATACATTAATATACAATGGAATGCTAGTTATTTGCGGTGGCTATGTATATTTGCACAATGAACATGTAAGAATGGATTTCCCTTATGAAAAGCTGAACCGCAAGTGGCAGGCCATTTTAGAACTTATCGTTTCGCCGCTATTCTTTATCTTTATCATAGTAGTGATGTGGCAGGGATGGAAGATGGCGGCTTCATCAGTATCACGGGGAGAGCACCTGGTCGGGGTGGATTTTCAGGCACCGGTCTATATTAACAAGATTATCTTTTTTGTTGCCGCGGTGTTGGTCTTCCTGCAAGGGGTATCGAGATATATCCGGAATTATTTCATATTAAAGGAAAGGAATTTCATTAAAGAGGAAAAGGGAGATGTTAGCGGAACCTAGTTCTCTGCTTTTAACCCTCCTCATGTTTGGTGTCGTTTTCGCGCTGATGACCATAGGAATGCCCGTTACTTTTTGTTTTGGCGTAACTGGTGTCGTTTTTGCAATACTCTTTATGCCCTCTGCAAAACTGTTCCTAATTCCGATCTCGATGTATGGTGCCGTCAGCAGTCCTATACTGATGGCTGTACCTGCCTTTATCTTTATGGGAAATATTCTTGTGTATACAGGAATTGCCAAAGAGTTTTTCAATGCCATATATCAGTGGTTACCCATCAGGGGCTCCCTCGCCGTGATAACGGAAATAATAGGAGCGGGATTTGCTTCCATCTGCGGTGGCAGTGTACCTACAACCCTGGCTATAGGTAATATCGCTTTACCTGAAATGCTGAGACGAGGATATGACAAGGATCTAGCGCTGGGAAGTGTGGGCACAGCTGGTTTGC
>JBFMGO010000225.1:0-2508 GCA_040752695.1 bacterium | reverse complement strand
AGGGCAATGTCATTAACTTAAGGGAGGGGGGCAGCAAGGAGAAAGTATACAAGGAATTATTGTAGTATATTGAATAGAAATTTGTAGCAAGTAAGGTAGATATCAATCTCCTGTTTATTGTGGTAAAATAAGGCAACATTTTTTAAAAACAACATATTATGGGGAGTAGTTATCCAATGGAAGAGATATCCACCTTACTGATTAGCTATTTGAGAGAGTTTATCATGAAGCAGGAAGTAATAGAGAAATATCGAAGAGGTTGCAAGGATTTTACCCGCAAGAGAAAGTTGCCATTTTGGAGGCTGGCCGGATTGATTTTGCATGGATGGAAAAATTCAGCCCAGAACAGGGTAAATAGATTCTTTAAGTCACTTGGCTTGCTCGATGAGGTGGCTACAGCCACTGCCTTTTGCAACGCCAGACAAAAGATACTCCCTACACTTTTCAAGGCGATGAATGAAGAGACGGTGAACTTTTTCTACACCAATTATGAGCACAAGGGACTGGTAAACAGATGGAAGGGATACCTTGTGTATGCAGTAGATGGTAGCTGTGTGAATTTGCCGGATACCGAGGAGACGAGGGAAAAATACAGTATCCAGACTAATCAGTACGATGGACAAGGATGTGTGCAGGGTTTAGCAAGCATTCTGTATGATATTACCAATGAGGTAGTCGTAAACGCTGAGCTGGAGAAGAAGCAGAGTGAGAAGAGTTTCATATTTGGTAGCCATAGTCTCTACCAGCGAGAAGATGTTATCAGCCTCTATGATAGGGCTTACGCAGACTATGCAGTAATGGCATATCACACGAAGAAGGGGAAGCATTTTGTCATTAGAAGCCCTTTAAGTAATACCTTTAAGGTAGTTGAGGAGTTTGTTAAAAGTGCTGATAGGGATAAGATTGTAACCTTACAGGTCACGAGCAAACAGAAAAAGTTTGTAGCAGAGCATAATTTACCTGAGCAGATACAGGTAAGACTCACCAAGGTAGAGCTGGAGAATGGTGAAATAGAGGTTTTGATTACTTCATTTTTAGACCAGGATACCTACAAAGTGGAAGATTTTAAATGGGTTTATAACCAGCGATGGGGTGTAGAGACCCATCTGGACAGATTAAAGAATAAGTTGGAAGTTGAGAGATTTAGCTCTGAAAAGGCGGTAGGGATAGAGCAAGATTTCAATGGGATAATCTTTTTAAGTACCTTAGAGAGCGTGTTAAGCAAAGAGGATGAACAACAAATAGCCCAGGAAAATAAGGAAAAGAGGGAGAAGGAAGGTATATATGAGTATAAGATTAATAAATCAGTCTCATACTCTGCTCTTGCCGATTGTATCGTTGATTTATTACTCAATCTTGATAAATCTCCATCAGAGATAGTACATGAACTAAGGATAAAGTTTGAACGAAAAAAGAGAACTCCAAGCCAAAAGTTATGGTTTTATAAATACTTAAAAAGAGTCTGGGCTTAAGTTAATGACATTGCCCCCAAAGGGCAGGTGTTAAGACAAGAGTGGGAAGTATATGAAGATTTTGGGCGATTTTGGCTCTACATTAAATTTGTGATACTTACTTAGCGAGAGAACCACTAAGACAGAAAACGCGAGGAAAGCTCATCGGCAAGTTTCTTTCCGACAGCGGGAATGGAAAAATGCTCCTCCACCTTCCGGCGGGCATTGGCGCCCATTTCCCTTCTCAGACCGGCATCGGTGACGAGGGTATTCAGGGCCTGATAAAATTCGTCGGGTGAGGAAACCACAAATCCCTCACGGCCATGCTCGACAATATCGCGGTTACTTCCAACATCGGAGCAGACAGCGGGGACAGAGGCAGCCATGTATTGCAGAATCTTGTAGCCGCATTTGCCCTGCGTCCACTTGTTGTCGGGCAGCGGCATCACCCCAATATCGAACCGGGCTACCTCCTGGTCCTGTATCTCAAGTGTCCAGGGAATGTGCCTGACCGTGACCCCGGGAATATCTATTCCGGCATCACAGACAACAATGACCTGAATGCCATGAATCCGCGCCAGGGCTTGAAATACCGGAGACAGCATTTCCAGATGGTGCAGGTTTCCTTTTCCCCCCACCCAGCCGATAATGACTGTGGCAGGATTACTGGTACCGGCATCGTTTTGACAGCATTTCTGCGGTATGTGGCGGGTTTCCACTGCCGAAGGGACCACGGTCACGTTTTGGTTGAATTGACCGGCATAATCAGCCAGAATCCGGTTCCCGGCAACCACAAGGTCAACGCTGCGGACAAGGTATTGGAATTTCAAGCTCCTTGTTCTGCTTTCCGCGTGTGCATGCCGGTCATCATGGTAATAAATGGCATCATCAAAATCAAAAACCAACTGTTTGGCATATTGCCTGAAAAGCCTGGCCTCAAGCGGCGTAAGCAGCTTCTTTTGCAGGTAAACGATATCAAAATGTCCAAGCTGCCGGAAAATTTTGACCTTTTCAGGAATTGTTTTTGGATAGCGGACGGCAACCGGATCAATCCCCC
>JBFMGO010000224.1:0-2590 GCA_040752695.1 bacterium | reverse complement strand
AGATTACCACGGAATACACGGAAAAAAATACTTCTGTGTGTTCCGTGTGTTCCGTGGTTAAAATTCTTTTTAATTGGTGCTATAATATGATAATATCAAAGATAACACTTATATTCAAGGTGAACTCATGAATAAACCAGATGAAAAACAGGACAAACAGGTCAATACGTATTTTGCCTCCCCGGAAAGGGCTGATAGTGCCAAGTTAACCAGGGAAATTTCCCTGGTCAGCAACAACCCGGTCATTGATGGATTGATGAAGACTGTAACCGGTCTTTTGGCCGTATTGGATGAGCATCGGCAAATCGTGGCCTTGAACGATACGCTCCTGAAAATGCTGGGGATCGATGATCCCGATAAGGTACTCGGATTGCGGCCGGGGGAAGCTATAGGCTGTATCCATGCACATGACATGCCGGGAGGCTGCGGAACAGGCAAATATTGTTCCACCTGCGGGGCGGCTATTGCCATTGTTGCCAGTCTTGAGAACAACAAGCCCGAAGAAAGAAAATGTGTGGCCACGATTGAAAAAAATGATAAAAAACTGGATATATGTTTAAAAGTCCAATCCGCTCCGCTGACCATAGGAACCCAGCGGTTTTTACTGCTGTTTCTCCAGGACATTACCTACCCCGAACGATGGGCAGCTTTGGAGCGCGCATTCTTCCATGACATCAGCAATACGATTAACAATGTCCTCTGGACGAGCAAACTCATTGATCTCAGGAAGGTATGCGAAGGGAGTAACTTATCGGAAAAACTGCAAAATCAAATATCTCGGTTAGCCAGAGAAGTGGAAATCCAAAAGATTCTTGCCCGCGAGGATACCCATGAATACAGACTTTCAATTGAGGAAATTCCGCTCTCCCGGATTGTTCAGGAAATGCGGCAAACGTTCGAGAATCATCCCGCATCCGCAGGAAAGTCGTTACTCTTTTCGGAAGACGTCCCAGCCCTGAATTTGTATACTGATGTCAACCTGCTTCTCAGAGTCCTGAACAACATGATCATAAACGCTCTTGAAGCGACGGATGAAGGTGATGCAGTTAAGGTATGGGTCGAACACCAGGATAATAAAGCCGTTTCTTTCTGTGTCTGGAACAAAAAAGCTATAGCCGAAGATATTGCCCGGAGAATCTTCCAGCGTCATTTCAGCACCAAAGAGGGCTCAGGAAGAGGAACAGGAACCCATATCATGAAATTATTGGGTGAGCAGTTCTTAGGCGGAACTGTTGATTTTACTACCTCCGAGCCGTGTGGTACCACATTCCGGTTCACCCTTTATCTCCAGCGTTAGTTCTCAATAAGCCCCTTCAAGGTCGCCAACGGCAAGATCCAATCAAACCTCCCTGCTCCTACCCTTGGACAATAATAAAGAATTATTATATAATACCACTAAGGACTAGAATGAACTTACTCTTAATTAACATTGAGGGCAGACTATGAAAATCCTCCTCGTTGATGACAATACTGAAAATCTTGAGCTGCTGGAAAGCGTGCTGCGCCATTACGGCTATGAGGTGGAAACTGCATCCGACGGCTTCCAGGCCTTTGACAAGGCATTGCAGGGCAAATTCGATATCATTATCAGTGATATTCTGATGCCCCGGATGGATGGGTTCCGTCTTTGCCGACAGGTGAAGACCAGCGAAAAGCTTAAGGATATTCCCTTTGTTTTTTATACAGCCACCTATACCAGCCCCGAGGATGAAAAATTCGCCCTCGGCCAGGGGGCCGATGAATTCATTCTCAAGCCGAAAGACCCCGATACTTTTATTGAAATTCTGCGGAAAGTTATAAAAAATCATGAGGCAGGGATACTCAGAAAGCCGACTCTTGCGCCCGAAGAGGAAAGCGGTTATTTCAAGCATTACAGCGAGCGGCTGATTAAAAAACTCGATGACAAGCTGCGGGAACTGGAGTCTGCGCATAAGGCACTGGCTGCCGAGAAAGAGAACCTTGCCGTGATCCTTCGCAGCAAGGATCGTCTGGCCCAGACCCTGCACTTTATGGCCGATGCGGTGATTACCATCAACCATGAGGGCAGGATCACGCTGATGAATGCCATGGCCGAGACCCTGACCGGATGGTCGCAGGCAGAAGCTTCGGGCAAATCCCTGACAGAGGTCTTTCACCTCGTCGATGAAAACCTCCTGAAAAGGCTTGACGGGACCGATCAGGTCATTGATCTGGAAAAAAATACGGTTCTGATAGCCCGGGATGGGACCAGACGGCTGCTTGCCGGTAATATCGCCTCCATCAGCAACAGAGAGGGGGAAATATCCGGTGCGGTTATTGTCTTTTACGACGTTACCGAAAAACAGCAGAGAGAGGAAGAGCTGCAAAAGATGAGCAACCTCGAGTCAATAGGCCTTCTGGCCGGTGGTCTTGCTCACGAGTTCAATAATATTCTGACCGTTCTTCTGGGAAATTTGAGCCTTGCTCAGATGCTGACTGATTCGGCAGACGAAAGGTTTCAACTCCTGAAAGAGGCAAAACAAGCCTCCGTGCGGGCCAAATCCCTGACACGGCAGTTGCTCACCTTTTCCAAGGGCGGCACCCCGGTAAAGAACACCGTCTCTCTGGCAGG
>JBFMGO010000223.1:0-2721 GCA_040752695.1 bacterium | reverse complement strand
AATGACAAATGTTGCCCTTTTTGCCTTATCTGAAAAAGGCTGCCTCTCTGCGAGAGTTTGGATATGTCTCGTTGTACTACTAAGAACCTATTCGAAAAGTGGGGATAACCTCAATATTTATAATCAGTTACAGGACTTTTCGGATAGCCTCTAAGTAAGGAGAATGCATGCTAACATTAAATCCCTTAAATTTATTAGGCTTATCAGGTTTATCAAATTTACCAGCCTCAAAAGGTTCATAAGCTTCGCCAAATCCAACAAATCCAACAAATCCAATAGATCCACCGAATCCAGATCCAGCAAATCCAGGAGATTCAGCGTATTCAACCATTGCCCAATTTAAACTCCCTCTGCTGAAGAGGCTCCTGAACGGGCTGGGGGAGGTTCTGGAGCAGTTCGGCCACTTGTTGACCTATCGGCAGAGTTGCTTCTAAAGGCTGCTTGTCATCAAACCAGATTATCTGATTGGGGGGATTTTCGTATCCCGTTCCATATCCAGCTCGATTCTTATGAGAGAGAAGCCAACTTAAGTCAGACCGACAGAATCTCGGTACGGCAGAATCTCATCGGCCTTTTGTCCAACAGGCTGCATATCCAGGAGGATCTCAATCGCCATCCTGAAATTGCCAAAATCCCCATACGACGGCCTATCTTCATTGTTGACCTTCCACCTTCCACGAACCGGGGCCACCCTGCTCCACAACCTCCTTGCCCAGGATCCGGTTGCCCGTGCGCCACTCACGTGGGAACTCTTGCAGCCGTCCCTGCCGCCAGCCAAAAGGGGGATCGGAAGACCGGCCAGCGGATTGAAGCGACCAGGAAAAAGAGCAAAGCAGATTTTTCGCTCTCGCTCCGCAGTTTTTTTCCATCCACCCCATCCATCCGACCGGTCCCGAGGAGTGCATACTGCTGTTCCGGCATGGATTCGTAAGTTACTATTTTGTCTTGTATAATGATGTGCCGCGTTACACAGAATGGCTTCTTCATCACGACATGATTCCCGCCTACCGTTACTACCGCAGGCAACTGCAGATCCTCCAATGGCAGCGTCCGGGCGCAGGCATTGGGTCCTTGAGTCGCCTGCTCATCTTTATTCCCTTAATGCGCTCCTTGGGGTATTTCCGGATGCATGCCTGGTCCAGACCCGTCGTGATCCGCAAAAAGTTATCCCTTCGCTTTGCAGCTTGTCAGCAATGGCCATATCTTTGAGCAGTAAACAGGTGGACTTAAAGCGCATTGGAGAAAGGGGGGCTCTCCTTGGGCGGAACTGCTGTCGACCGGCTCATGCAGGTGCGGGGATCAGCCCCAAAGAGCAAGTTCTACGATATGCATTACCAGGATCTTATCGCCGATTCAGTGGGAATGGTGCGCAGGATATACGAATATTTCAGCTATGATTTTAATCCTGGCATGGGAGAGCGCATGAGACGCTGGTTAAGTGCAAATCCACAGCATAAATATGGCCAGCACCGCTACTCGATGAACCAATTCGGCCTGAACCAATGGATGATAGACCTGCGGTTTGCAGCCTATAGGGAGAAGTTCAACATCAAACCGGAGTAGCGCTTTCTTCTCTCTTTTTTCATCTTTTTTCCTTATTTCGTGCAAGGAAATGTACTGAAAAGATCGATATTATGCATAAGATGATTTCATTAGAAAATGATATATAATTAATTATATAGGTGTAAAATTGTAATTTGCACGAGGAGGATGAATTATGGCACGTGAACTCAGCAGAAGACCTGGCAGGGAACTTATGGCACGATCCCTATCCAGCATGTTTCCTCCATTGCGAGAGCAAATGGAACGTATGAGCAGGATGGTTGATGAATTTTTTGGACCTATGGAGGGGATGCGGTCAGCCATGTGGTCACCATCCCTGGATATAACCGAAACAGAGGATAAAGTTACGGCTACAGTAGAATTACCCGGCATCAGACCCGAAGATATGGATATTTCCATATCCGACAATATACTCACCATCAGGGGCGAGAAAAGGGAAGAAAGAAAGGCAGAGGAAGGATATGCTTATTGCTGTGAGCGCCAATATGGCGAATTTCGCAGAAGCGTGGAGCTTCCCTCCAGTGTTAATAGTGAAAGAGTGAATGCCACTTACCGCAATGGAATACTGACAATCGAAATGCCTAAATCGGAAGAGATGAAACGGAAAAAAATTTCCATAAGGGCTGAATGAGGAGTCAAAGTATCCTGCCATTAGCAATAATGCCTGGATACACTGAACTTTTCCTTCGCAGTCAAGCAGTTAAGAATGAAGGGGTAAGGATGTTGCAGCACGAAGGCAGCTTCGTACCCCTTAACTCTCTTGCTGAAAACTGTTTCAAGCCATCAGGCAAGGCAAGAGAAACAGCCGCCGTAACATACCTTCATGTTTATAAACGCATGCTCAGAAAGAGGCTCGTTTTTAAGCTTTGTTGCTTCTTTTCACTGAGTTGCAGACATTAATCATTTTACAGGACAGGCATTTTACAAGACAGGATAGTATAACCATATATTCAGGATAGTATTACCATCTATTTATAAGGCTCGTTTTTTTCATTTATGGGGGATACCGCATGAAGAGAATTACGCAACTGTTCATAATAGTCATCCTTTTGGTTTTTTCCACCTGCCGGCATCTCGGTGCAGAATCGTGGGTAGAGGTAGTCGGTAACGGGTTTGGCTCGACGAACAACGATTATGCCTGGAGCATGGCAACGTTTC
>JBFMGO010000222.1:0-2907 GCA_040752695.1 bacterium | reverse complement strand
CGGTGCGGCCGTAACGGGAACCGGAGCGAACGTTAATCCTACCAGACTCAACGGAGTAAACGTGATCAGGGGGGAAAGCGGATTGGTGATCAGTAAACTGGCCGGGAGAGCTATCGTGACTGGAACCGTTGGGATGAGGGTGGTCACCCCGACCCCGCCAATTGTGGCAGCCGGAATCGCAGGCAGAGTAGGAGCAGGGAAAAGAGCTGCCGTGTTATTAATGGGAGCATCGGCATGACGGCCAAAGGCTGCTGTAGAAGTGGGATAGAACATGGGCAGGGGAGGAAGAAAGGGACAATAAGGAGAGGGGCAGAAGAAGAGATTGGTTAACAACGGGTCGTAGGGCCTTAGCTGCTGTGCCTGCACCGGCGAAGTCCATACAAGAGACAATGTCAAAAAACCAAGTACTAACAAACCGGCCGAGTTCAGCATGGAGCGAAAGATTTTATTCTTAAGAATTTGATTCTTAAAGATTTTACTCTTCATGGCAGAATGTTCTCTCACACGCTGAAGACCTTGCGGATTTTCCAAGAATTTTCTTACGTTTTTCATGGCTATACTCCTTTTTCCGTTAAATGGTTTAGTAAGGTTTTGTACGGTTAAGTATGGTTTATTAAGGTTTAGTAAGGTTTAATAATAAGTTACATGAATAAAAATGCTTCATACGACACGGCAGAGGCCACCTCAATCACGAAATAGGGTTTGAACCATGGATGGCCTGGCAGGCAAAAAAGTATGGGGTCAACCCTGCGCCTGAAGGCAGGCCGCACACAAGCATGGCAGAGAAACGGTATGTAAAACTGAATATCAGCAAGGATACTGACAGCGGTTTGCCGCTTGAGGGGATTGACACAAGGGAGTGGACTTACTGAGAAAGGGAATCAAGAGTTGGTCATATCAACCAGTTTTCACAGTCTCAGGGGAGCACCAAAGGCAATTACCTTTCGCTTTTTTCCTATTTTGATTAAGGCTTTCTCTTGTTGTTCCATACACTTTCCGGCTTCACCTCCTTTATACGGGGATTTTTTACTCTCTTTGAACTTTTATATTTGCAATAGTAGTGCCAATTAAATTAATATTTTTTAGATATCACTATTTTCAGATAATTAACCGGAATCATCTTTAAAAAGGATTAACCTCCTGCCGATACGTTGGGCTCCCAAAATAATGAGACAGGGATTCGGACGACGTCGCTTATACCGTCGCAAACCGTCGCTCATACTTTCAGAAAAGCGGCTACTCCAGGAGCACAAGATAAGAAAGAATGGTAAGACAAGAAAGCATGGCTGGACAAGATATAATGGCAAGACAAGATGTGATGGCAAGACAAGAAAACATATACGATGCGGGACGTTACTGTCCCGCATCGTAAAAATACGCTTTTCGATAATAGGATTAAGCAATACCGATGAAGAGCAGTGCGCCTTTTCCCAAGCACCTGCCCTCCCCTGCCCCGACCTTTGCCTGCCCTGATGGCCTTTAAGGAGCCAGCTTCCAGACCTCACAGCCGATATCTCTGCCGGCGATAGCTGGCATCCACTGCCGGTCGGACCTTGGCACCAACATGCTGGGTATGGTGGCGGTACCTGCAAACAGCGTATCATTGAGAATGCCAAAGGTGCGGACTCCGTAATTTTTGTACCCTTCTATTTCTATTCGCTCACCGGTAGTTTGATAGGTGAGGAGATCTACGCTGGTGAACGTTTCTGCATCAAAGCCATTGTGGACAACATGATAAAAACTGCCTGCATCCCCGGAAGGAGAAACCCAGACCTGAGCACCGGTTCCTCCGGGAACTCCCACGGATCCCATGTTCAGGATGCCGGCATACAGTTCATCTTTGAAGGTGATCATACGCCAGACGTAGAGATTATATAATTCTCCCAATTCGAAAAAGTCCAGGACCTTTTCCCATTGCGTGCCGTCAGCAGTCCTCCAGATAGCAGTTTTACAGTAGTCATGTTCTGTCCCGAGATATAAGTGGTCCTTGTATACAATTGCTGAAGTAACCGCATCATTATCCAGGCCCGAAGGATCGTGAAGGCACAAACCCAGGCCATTGCCATAAGCATCATCCTGGCCTACCACCTTCTCAAAATTCACTCCATCATCGCTGCGCCACACCTCGAAAGCACCGGGAGCTGACTGCGCCCCCAGCATGGGTATGCGGGGTTTTGGGCGCCGGTTGGCTCTATCAATGAGCAGATTTCGGGAATACCGGCCGACAGTTTGAGGTTGTGTGATTTCGGTCTGGACAGTTGCGTCCTTAGGCCAGGTAAAAGCATAGAGCTGACCATGAAAGACTTCCAGTTCTCCGATCAAGATATTATTGGTGACGGAGGTGTTATTTTCCAGGTCAACGACTTTGGTGGTTTCAAAACCCGGATTAGTCCTGACCAATTCCCATCTTGATCCGTCTTTGCTTCGATAGAGCTTCGCACCATAGATCCTGGTTTCCGGCACCCTTTCCGCCATCCTTTCGGGCATCCTTTCCGCAACCCTTTCCGGCATCAGTAAAGGGTTTATCAAAGAACTCTGGGAGGACAGGATAGTGGATGGTGGAGGATAGCTGTTTCCGGTTCCTGCATAAAGATAATTTCCAAACCGAACCATACAGCGGATACTATTATTCCCCTCGTTTCCCATTCCTCCTCTGGCAACGGTCATCCACCTTCGTCCATCCACAGTCTTTAAGATTTCAGCTCCAAAACTATTGTAGGTACCTGCGTACAGAGCCTCATCGCCATCAGCATAAAGGCACCGTATTCCCAGGTTGGTGGCGGGAATGGCCTGGTAGACTTTCTGCCAGGTATCGGTCTCTCCACTACTGCTGCACCAGATTTGCGCTCCATCCAACCCATTGAGCGTGCCGACATAGAGCTTGCCCCGAAACGTTGCCATGCTCCA
>JBFMGO010000221.1:0-2916 GCA_040752695.1 bacterium | reverse complement strand
CCAGGGCTTTCATCCCTTTCCTTTCCAATTCCTTTTTGGTCATCTTTTCCCCTTCACTTGTTCCCCCCATAAAGCTCCAGGCCAGTCGGTGCAGCCATCTTGGGGGAGTTTTGACAGCTACCCGTTTTGCTGGCCTGGAGCCATTATCAATCTTCTCTTTAGTCTCCTTTGATCTAATCAGAAGTCTACCTCATGAATATGAACTTGTCAAGACAATCTCCTCTTCAAGAGTAGAATTATTAGCCATGAAGAGGAAGAATCCCCAAAATGTCAGATTGCAATTACAGAAAGGTAATCCTGAATACGAATACGTAACTGGCTAAAAATTATAGAGAGTGCAAGTAGTTGATTTCACACACTGTAGAAAAATATCCCATATCGGCACATACTATGCACTATATTGAGTTGGATTTGTCCATTTTTACAGTAGGAAAATTTAATAAAAGGAGTACATCATGGATGAGGAGGATAACATCAGACATGACATAGAATTCTGGACTACGGTGGAATTTATCGTGGAATGGGCTGAATCCCATATGAAAAAGTATATCCAAAATAAAAAAAGGATGGCTTACGAAAAGCTTAATACTTTACAATCTAAAAAGAATTCAGCCCAGCAGAAAGACATTACCTAAACCTAATGATACTCATTGTTGTTGGTAGGATAAGGTGAGGCATCCTTCTGGTTATCCAGGAAGGATAAGGGTTCTGTAAGTAGGCTCTGAAAGCCCTCACTCTTTCCCTAACAACCTGCTGATGCCCCCTTGGGGAGTTAATTGCTTCACGGCTCTTCTTTTCTGGCTGATGCAGCCTCCTGGTTAGTGCTCAAAACCTCTACCATTCTCTTGATAGCATCAAGCGCGCCTTTATTTTGTATCCTTGAAACCAATTCGATAATTTCCTTTTGCTCTTGCAATAAAGTCGAAGGCTCATCAAACAGCGAATATACATCAATATTGAATAAATCGGCAATCTTTTCTAAGCTGGCAAGTTGAGGTTTCCGGTAACCTGATATCCAATTTCTGACTGAAGTCTGGGCAATGCCGGTTTTTTCTTCAATCAGTCTCAGGTTGTCGATTAAATTAGGCTCACCTAAAATTCTTGCTAAATTCCGTGCTATCGGGCTATTTCCAACCTTTTTTATTACTTTCATAGGCTTGTCCTTTCCTGGTGAAAGAGCGCACGTCAGCGCACGTCTTGGTGAAAGAATACACACTATGCATGAAAATGTCAAGATAACTGGTTGAATCTAAATCATATCTACTCTTTAAGAATAAATTTATTTGACATCAACACATCAACTGGGTATAATTACTCATCAAGAGTAGGTAATGGCAGATGCTATTATGGTGACAACTTTTTTATAAGGACATTATGGACGGTAAGTACGTAGCACTGGTAGTGATTTTCGTAGGACTTGCTCTATGGGGTACCTGGATAGTTTTAAACAGTTAAATGAAGCACTCACAGCCAAGGAGGTTCATGATACTGACTGCCATAGTATTTATCTTTGTAAAAGAGCAATCCCGATCCGGTTCGGGATTGCTTTAAGTTGAGGAAGCACAGCGCAGCAGCCTTCTAACAGCAGCAGCCAAGAGCTGGCGACTCCCCACCAGCCCTGGGATATGAGATACACATGCTCAGAAAAGAAGGAGGGGAGAATGAACTCAAAACGGGGGTGGATAACATGAACTCAAGTGCAAGCAGCATTCGATTGGCCGATATCGTCTTTGACGCAAAAATCTATCCGCGTACCAAACCATCCAGTTCCCTGATTGAGGAATATGCCGATGCTTTGGCTTTTGGAGCACAATTTCCTCCTCTTATCCTGGAAAAAGATACCAACCGCTTACTTGATGGCTATCATCGGTGGAAAGCCTATGGAAAGTACCAGGAAAGATACCAGACCCTTCTCCAGCAGGTGAGGGATGATGATTCTCTGGCAGAGCCTCCTGATGAGATAAGTTGTGAATTTCATGAGATTCCCGAAGGCATAGAACCAAAACTCTATGCCCTCTACCTCAGCTCAAGGAATGGAGCAAGACCAACAGCCAAGGAAAAGGAAGAGGCAGCCCAGGAGCAGTATAAAGCACATCCGGGAGCATCCTTTAAACTGATCGCCAAGTATGCCGGAGTGTCTGTACCCTCGGTGAGAGCTTACCTGAAACCTTTAATTGCTGAGTTTGAAGAGACAAAGCGCTCAATTATCATGCGATTGGACGCACTTGGATGGACCCAGGAGGAGGTTTCGGAAAGACTCAAAGAAATCTTCCCTGATGCCAAAGGGGTATCTCAACAGTCCATTGCTCAGTTTTTACCAGAAAATGAAACCTTTCACTTTCTGGTAAAAGCTGATCTTGATAAGGGGCACACCTCTCAAACAATCGCCAAGCGAAATAATCTGCCAGAGATTTTAGTTCAAGGTATTGCCCTGGCAAATCTACCCGATGATGAGAAATTCGATCGACTCAGTATCAAGATTCAGCCCTACGATGTATGGAATTTTACCAAGTGCCATGAGCTATTCGGCAACGAATACCCTGGCCGTATTCCCGGAGAGCTCATTGCCCATGTTCTTTACTTTTTCACTGAACCGGGCAGTATGGTCCTTGACCCAATGGCTGGCAGTGGCACTACCCTTGATGTGTGCCTGGCTATGGGGAGAAAGTGCTATGCCTATGATATTGATAATAAGTATCAGCGCCCCGATATCATAAAACATGATCTTGCCAAAGACGGCTGGCCTGAGAGAGTGAAAAAAGCAAACCTCATCTTTTGGGACCCGCCATACTTTGAAAAGATTGAAAATAGACCTGAAGATGAAAGCTACGTCGAGGGAAGTATCAGTAAACTTTCCAGGCAGGAATATTTAGACTTTTTTGCCACCCGACTTCACGATGCGTCCGCCCTTGTTAA
>JBFMGO010000220.1:0-2954 GCA_040752695.1 bacterium | reverse complement strand
ATAAGTTAACTCATCCTAATAAGCAATCATTACCAAAAGAATTTTCTCTTGTAGGACTACAAGCTTCTTTTCGTTCCGGTCCTCTGCCCTCAGCCTTAGAAACCAGAAAAGAAAAAAATGCCAGTATTGGCTTATGGCTTGGATTTACTATCGTAATGACATTATTGGTTTTTAGTTTTACCTGCATGCTCATGGGAAATAATACAGGGGGCGGTATTCTTTTGAGTGGAACGGTAATACAAATAATTCCTGTCTTTATTGCTCGGCAAAAATCAGAAAAAAAATCCAAGGATTCAAATATTGAGTGATTAAGGTTCCCGGGCAGGCAGGATAATCCCGCCTTGCCCAGGTTAACTCGCTTGAGTAAGACACTGGTTCCAGCAAAGGGGCCATCTGATATGCCCCTTGATCTCAATTACCTGACTCTATGCAACTCCTCCTGAATTATGCGACGCAGGGTAGTTTCAAAATCCCGATCGCGGATACTCGCTTTGAGAGCCTCGTTGATGAGTGTTTGATATTCCCGATCACCAGCCTGGCTCTTAAAATAAGCAATGACCTCGGAATCGAGAAGCATATTAACGCGAACTTTGCCTTGAGGAACAGGCTTACCACCAAAACGCAATGTGGCCTGCGACATCTGTTCTTGCGTGATTTCGGGAATATCAGAAAGATCAATATCTTCATCCCGCATACGATCAATGCGTTCCCAATCAGTTTGTGAATCCCTGGAAGTAGATTTTTTACTCATTTCTGGTTGCCTTTCGCATCGAAATAACTCGAATCACCTTATTTCGCTCGGTATGGACGATTACTACAACCTTTCCTTCCAACATACCAAGCGTGATGAATCGCTGTTCCCCGTAAGGGAATCGGTCATCCTCAAAGGTAAACGTTGCACCAGCAAACACAGCTTTGGCATCAGCAAAGTCTATGCCGTGTTTGACAAGGTTGGCTTTCCGTTTCTCTTCATCCCATGTAAACTTCATAGCTCAACTTATATTATCCTGAATCCAGAGTGAACGATTTATGCGCAGTGAGTTTCAGCGTTTTCCCCCTGAATTTTTAAAAAAAACGCACCACGCCCTCAAAATAAGATAAAAAGTTGCAGGTTTATGTCATTGGCTTCACCTTAACGATGAAAAGTTATATTCTCCGGGCATACCTATCCCCTCACCTGGCGATTGCCGGTGTATTAAGGAGGTAGGGATAGCAAATATGCCTATACCGGCAATGGATTTAGCACTCGATACAGCCATAGCAATTGTTCTTTGATAGATGCTAACACCTCCACATAGGGGAATCCGTCAATGATGCGCATGACCATCTTGCCTGAGTGGTTCACCAGCCTTGCCGGAATGTTAATGAGTTTCTTGCGCAGGGTTGATGTTTTGGCTTGAGCCCACTCAGAGGGAAGCACAAAGTTTTTCAAGATGAGTACCAGATTGTAGGAGAGAACACAGTGCCAGAAGTAGGCGAAATTGCTTAAGAAATTCCCTGTGGGCACCTTGGTGATAAAGTGATCATAGTCCAAGTCCTTGATGTTGAGCTCAATCTTGGCCCGCTTATTGTAGTCTTCCCACACCTGTCGGGGGCTCATATCCAGTTGGTTATGGCAGATGATCTGATATCGCCATTTGGGAAAGAGAATTCCCTGGCCATTATCCTCATGACCCACTAACTTTCTTACTGCCACAAAATCACGGGGATGTTCCCAGTTATGCAAACAGAAGGAGAAGGATGCTCCATAGATGGTGAGGTCAGGGTAAAAGGGTTTATAGTCCTCTTCGGGGATGCACTCTTTCACCCAGTGATCAATACTGCTGTAGCGTTTAGAAACCATCTCAAAGAAGACAAAATCCCCTTCGATAGCACTGATGTTGTCATCACCAAAGAATCCACTATCCATACGGACCGTTTGGACCACAAAGTGATTTTGAGGTACAGCAGCCAGGCATTTCTGATAAAAGTCAATAAACCCCATAGAACAGGTGTCATTGCCAGGCTCCAGATTAATAGCCAGGATAAGGCCAAAGGGCTCTATCGTACAAATCTTGAGATGATAACTCTTTCGTCCCTGCTTGTGAGGATTATACCCTACGGCGGCATTTTCCTGATCCCCGTAGACAGTGATAATCTTGGCATCAAAATGCAGATCAACATATCGAGCTGTGGTCAGCTTGCAGAGGATATTCAGCACCTTCTGATTGACCAAGAACATCTCATCCATATTCTCCTGGCTATAGCGGTGCAGCTCATCCCGAAAGGTCTCAGGATCAGGATAGGCCAGGATACCAAGCTTTCTCTTCAGCACATCGTCCAGGTTTAATGCCCGGCTGCTTTCAATGCGATCATAACCAAGGATATTCTGCACGATTAAAAGCTGGGAAAGCTTATCCGGGCTGTAGGGGCTTTGCCTTTTCTCTATATGTACCTCCTCTTTCAAAATCCCCGGTAGACCAATCACATTCATGAAATCCACCAACTGTGGACCCATTGCAGAAAGGGTCGCATTTTTGTCATCTGCTCTATAGGTGAAGTCTGATAAGTGGAGTTGCTTGATGAGCTTTGCTTTATCTTTTTCTTCCTGTCTCTCTTGTGCTCTTCTTACTTGCCGTGATATACTCATTGTGGGGCTCCTTTCAAGGTTTTGTTAACGATTTCAATATTATACCTGATTGGAGCCCTCTTTGCAACAAATTATTTTAATTTTGTTCCATTATTTCAAATAATTATCCTGCTGCCTCTGGTCTCAGGTTAAAATGTATAATATATTCTGTCTCAAAATTAAGATTATTGCCACGGATACTTTCACTACCGGACACATTTTCGACCTGTGCAATTAGAAATTAAGCGGCCAGCTTAAACTCGATATCGCCTTCTTCAAACCACTTTTTATGCTCTTTATTTATCTTTAGTGATGCTAAGGTAGCCAGTGCTACCGAGCCTCCCTC
>JBFMGO010000219.1:0-2959 GCA_040752695.1 bacterium | reverse complement strand
TGAGCAGGTCGCTTGTTCGTGAGTACGTGGCTATCATAGAAGAGCTGGCTAACAAAAAGACGGAGGGAAATGATGATATACGAGCAAGTCAATGACGGGGCGGTAGGGGTCATTTGGCACTATTTCCCGAGCACAATGGAGGGAATTTGGACGGAGCATCCAAAGAATGTGGAACCAGATAGCTGCCTGTTAAGTGAGTGCGATAGCACCGAGCCAACGAAGTTTGCGAGAGTCGGGGGCAATTGCATCTTTTACTCATCCTCTTTTTTTATGAGCCCCTTGTAGAGTTGTTATAGGACTCGAACTTTTGTTCCTCCGCAGTTTGAATTTTTTCGAGCAACGCAGGAAAATATGCTCTGAACCATGGAGAAAGGAGGTAGACATTTCTTCGTCCCTCAAACGACTTCACAAGCAGTCCCCGTTCGGCAAGCTTGTTGCTGATAGATATCATCCTGTCACGATCCACGGTGAAACTTATGATTCCCGCGAGTCCTAAAGGTGAGGAAAAATATTTGGCTATTTTTTTTCTCCTGTCAGCTTTTCCAGTTTTTTCGAAACTCCATGCGTTCCAGATAATACCCATTATTAGAAAATGATTCATTAAATGCCGAAGACGTCGTGCATTTTGTTCAGTTGGTGCGTTGGCGCCGAGCATTATAACATCTCTTTCGAGCTTGAAATAGTCTGTTTCAATCAATGGTTGAAGAGTTATCCCGAATATATTTCTTGCATCTTTCTCAGGCACATGCTTTATGTGGTGAAGCTGTTCGGTAAACCGAAAGAGCGTCTCTAGGTTTTTTCTTACTTTTTCGTCAAGATTCTCAGCCATTCCCATGCACCTTACTTTTTCAGCCATTTGCCCCCGATTTCACTTAACGTTCCCAGCGTAAAAGGAGTTTTCGCGAGGTAAAAATTTGGGTGCATGCCATAATGTATGAACCTTTCATGCTGTGTTAGGCACTGTTTCGGCTGTATTTTCACGTTCTTCATTAATAGAGTCCTCCATTTTCTCGAATTTTATCTCTATTTGATTGTATAAAGACATTCCTTCTTGTTGAAGTCTCTTCAATGCCATTTGACAATACTCAGGATCAATCTCAACACCAATGCTGTTCCTGTTGGTCTTTATTGCGGCAAACATTGTTGTCCCTGTTCCACAAAAAGGGTCGAGCACTGTATCCCCCTGAAAAGAAAACATCCTAACAAGCCTATACGCTAATTCAAACGGAAATGGTGCAGGGTGTTTTTTGGTCGATGCTCCTGGGATGTCCCAGATCTGCCGGAACCACGCATCATAATCCTTTTTTTCAATCATGCTTAATCTGCGTTGTTCTGTAGTTGGTTTACGATAACCTCCTGGTTTCCGCTGGATGAGGATAAATTCAATATCGTTTTTGATGATCCCGTTTGGTTCATAGGGTTTGCCAAAATACTTGGTGCCATTATCAACTTCGTATGTTGCTTTAGCAATTTTGTACCAAATAATTGGGTTCAAATTATCAAATCCTATTTTTCTGCATGATACTGCTATATCTCCGTGAAGAGGGACCACGACATGTCTGCCGAATTTTCTTCTAGCAAGACAGACATCACCAACTACACAGACTAATCTTCCGCCCGGAACTAAAATACGATAACAATGGCGCCAAACTTTGGAAAGTTCTTCTAAAAACCTTTCATAGTCCTCGATATGTCCCAATTGATCGGGATGTTCATGATATCTCTTGAGTATCCAGTATGGGGGTGAAGTAACAACCAGGTGAATACTTTCATCCTGAATGAAAGAAAGATCTCGAGCATCTCCCTGAATTAAACGATGTATGGTTTTCTGATAGGTCATTTATCTCGACACTCCAAGAGTGGAAAGAAGTATCCTGACCGCATTTTCAATCGACTCTTTAGTCTCGGACGCAAAGACGACACCATCGATGTTATCTGAACGAAGGCGGTTCTGGATGTTTACATGTTCTTCAATAAAAGGATAATAAACAACAGCACCAAATTTACTGCCTGGAAACGCTGACTTCAGCTTAGCTGCTTTATTGACAATTTCATCACAACGTTTGTGAATGTCTCTCCGGGCTTCGATTCTCTTTATATCTATTCCGACTTTAATATCCCCTGACCTGGGGCTCGCAGCGTCTAACTCGAACTCTTCACCCTCGATTACGAACATTCGCTTATGAAATTGCAGAGCACCAAATCGATTAAGAGTTTCAATGATCTTTTTCTCCCACCGTCCTTTCCCCTTTCGAATCTCCTTATCGATGTAAGCAACTCTATCAATTTGACTGAGCGCCGGGATCTCCAAATACGATGGCAGAAATGGTTTGATGTATCCTGCAATCACTTTAGCCTGGTCGTCACTTAATCGAGGACTATAGGTGTCCACGTTCTTAATAGATAAATCCCGTTCGATCGCTCTTGCTGCAATGTTACAGGCAGCTAAAAGCGGCTTGAGAATAAGAGGATGATTGATAATGGCTTCTGCAAGGTCAAAAGCGGTCATCCTGGAAAAGACAATAACTTCCACTTCTCGCCTTTCTATATAGTTAGAAAATGCCTCGTGAAGCGCTGCCTCAACAGCTTCCTGTCGTGAGTCTGCAGCGTCTTTTGCCCAGTTCATAAAGTCAGCATGACTTTCGTATTTATCTGAGATTATATATTCACCTCCCGAGGGCTATCTCCCCGCGCGCTGTCACGCAGGATAGGCTGAGGGGCGAAACTGCGCTCTGAGGCGCATCTCCTCGCATCACAGCCCGCCTATGTGACGTCTGCGAATGGCACGTAATAGGCCGCAGTATGGCTGCGCCATACGCTCGTGGACTCCACGTATCACGTGCAAGCTTGCAGTATCGCATAGTCACGGGGGCAATATAGACCTCAGCCTACAAAAACGTTGAGGTGGAAACCATGAGAAAGATGTACGTAGGGATAGACGTGAGCAAGGACTGCTTCA
>JBFMGO010000218.1:0-3025 GCA_040752695.1 bacterium | reverse complement strand
GGCAAGCGATGGTCACAGCGGCGATCCGGTAGTTTACACGTACTCGGACGATCAGGAAAAATATGAGCTGGCTGTCCAGCTTTTTGAAGCCGAAGATTTTTATAATGCCTATACGCTTTTTAACGAATTGGATGGATACGATACTGACGATTATCTGGCAGAATGCGAGCGGCTGCTTAAAACCATTGAAATTACGAATCCTTACGTTGCTGGAACGATCAAAAAAGCGATAAAAGAACGTAGAATGCCAGTTTATGAATACTTATATGTCTACCAAGCCGAAAAATTTGAAAGTCTTGACTTATCCACTTGCCGTATCGAGGATCTGGCTTTCATCAGCAACTTCCCGAACCTGAAAGAACTCAACCTCGCTGAAAACGGTATTTCAGACCTGACCCCGCTGCGGAATTTATCCATGCTAAACAGCCTGTCCTTAACCAGGAACAACATTAGCGACCTTGCCCTTCTGAAAGATCTAACCAGCTTGCAATACTTGAATCTGCGAGAAAATTTATTGGAAGATGTGTCGGCTCTCAATTTCCTGACATCCTTAAAAGAAATCAACTTGTCGTTCAACGATATCTATACCATCGATGGACTGACCAATTTAGCAAACCTGGAATCAGCCGACCTGAGCTACAACTTCATCACCTCCGTCAGTACTTTGGAGAATTCGCCCATCAAAGCGCTGAATATCATGAACACTGATATCAACGACTTGAGTGCTGTTGCTAATTTCACGGAGTTGGAATCGCTGAAAGCCGGTTTTCGTTACATCTGGAAAGGGAACGAGGGTTATTTATTGACGAGAAAATATGAGATGGATAACCATTTTTTTGATGGCCTATTCGGTTTGGATGCTTTATCCGGGCATGACAACTTAGAAAGACTATATTTAGCCAGGTTAAGTGTCGAATCACTTCAACCATTGACCACGCTGACAAACCTGGAGAGTTTGATCTTCCATCAATACAACGGAGAAAGTGATCCGAATGTTCTGGCAAGCCTTGTAAACCTCAAGGAACTGGCTTTGGATTCATTCTGGACCGGTTTTTACGATGTCTCGTTCCTGTCAAATCTCACCAAACTAGAGAAACTATATATTGGAACCTTCTGCCATGTTGAGGACCTTTCCGTTATCTCTGGGCTTTCCAACTTGCGAGAGTTAAGAATGTACAAGTATGGTGAGGACCTTTCGTTCTTGACTGGACTTAATAACTTGAGGTTGCTACAATTAATCCGCTGGGAAGGTATAGATGATTATTCTCCCCTGCTTGGAATGGAGAATTTGGAATACTTGGACTTGCAGGAAATGACAATCAACGATCTTTCTGTTCTTTCTCAACTGGAGAACCTGAAATTCCTGAAGATGGATAGCGCGCAAATAAACAACATTAAGGATATCGGTCAACTCAAGAACCTGGAATGTTTCCTGCTGCGGAATCCGCAAATCAGCGGAGATTACCTGCCGGAGAATTTTGATATGCAGCTGTTTGACGGATTGGATCAACTGAAATTCGCAGCAATGCACGCCGGGGCGCAGGAGGGCTATGCTTATGATCTGGGTGACCCTGAATTTGTAGAAAATATTGAGGAGCTGCCGGATAGAGGAATTGAAGAACCGGAATATGAATATTACTGGATCAGCAACCAGGATGACGCGCAGCGTTTTAAGGATTATGCAGGGAGCCACAATCTGGTCATCGACGGGTCATTTTTGAGCAATGATGAGAGCATAAAGCTCAGTATTCCCCCTTATGTAAGGAACCTTTATATCTTTTCTCAAACTGATCAACCGGTCAAGCTCGAACTGGAATGTACCAATAACACCGGTCTGGAACGACTTGTTGTAGGGTATATCGATGTCAGTAGTGACGACCCGGATGGGTTTGGATATGGAAACTTTATTATCGATAACCTGAACGGGCTTTCCGGCTGCGTGAATCTGAAAGAGGTATATATCAATTCTACGGAAATAGGCGACGCCAGCGGTCTGGCTGGCTGCGAAAAACTTGAGGTTGTTGAATTGAATGGGAAAAGTATTGCGGATATTTCGGTGCTGGCTGATCAGTAAACCTGGCACTTGTAGCCGGCTGAGAGTATCTACTGTTACCAGAAGCAGTCAATCTAGATAAATATGCTGCGAGAGTGTCCCCTTCGTGATCACGGCGTAAAGCCGTGTCACTCGGGGATCTACGCGCCTTGCTCCCGCAAATCGTTGCGAAGGTTTTCCTCACGGCCAAGGGCTTATGGGCTTCAAATGCTATTATACTTGCAGGGTCTGCTCATGCTATTCTTTCTTGCCTGGATATTGGCAATTGCACTCCACATATGTTTATTAAGGATTCCAGTTATTTTTTACCAATAATGAACAAGCGTTATCCTGACATTTATGTTTTGCTGAAAAAATAAAGAATCACAAAAATCAAATTGATTTAATAAATACGTAGGAGGTAGAAAGGAACAAGAAATAATGAAATACTATGTATTGGAAGGCACATTTGTAAAAAACCTCCCTGATAAAAGTGAGTTACAAAAAGCGATTGATGAACATCTTGAGTATTTAAAAATTGGATTCAATGATGGCTCAATCCTGGTATCCGGCCCCAAAAACGAAACAGGCGGTGGCATTATTGTTTTGAAGTGCGAGGATATCAATAAATTCTGCAGTGATGATCCACTGGTTAAAGCAGGTGTTCAGGAATATCGAATTATAGAGTTTAAGCTGCATGATTGTCAGAGCTATCTTAAAGATTGGTTTGAGCAGTAAAAATTAGTTGTAGTTTAACAAAAGTTATGAAAGCTCGGGTATTAGGAAAGAATTACTGAAGTTGGCATAAAAATAATATAGCGAGAGTGTCCCCTTCGTGATCACGGCATCCCCCGAAGTGATAATGGCTTCAGGCCATTATCACTTCGGGGATCTTCGTCCTTTTCTCCTGAAAAGGACTACGAGTCGACGTGTCACTCGGCGATCTACGCGCCTTGCGGGAGCAAGGCGCTGCGAAGATTTATTGCGTGCGTT
>JBFMGO010000217.1:0-3072 GCA_040752695.1 bacterium | reverse complement strand
CGATACCGCTGAACCGGATTCAATCGGCTTCGGCAGTCAGGGTTCGCTCGAAAACGAGCCTACCGCCTGCACCATGGATCTGTCTGCGGAGTAAGCCGTCAGGTGTTATGGCCGAACTATTTCCCCCTGCAATCCGAAAAAATAGATAAAGTACCTTTTGCAGGATGGGTCAATACCATGCACATACAGGTATCTTTGATAAAATGGTATGATAAAACGGTATGAACTATGTTTGCTATTAAGACAGAAAGCTTAAGGAAAATCTATAAAACCGGATTCGGCAAAAAAATCGAAGCCCTGCAAGGGCTGGATCTGGAAATTGAGGAAGGGGAAACCTTTGGCTATCTGGGACCGAATGGTGCCGGGAAAACCACCACCTTGAAACTCCTTCTGGGGCTGATGCATCCAACTTCCGGTACCGCATACATTCTCGGTGAGAACAGCCGCAATGTGCAGGTAAAAAACCTCATCGGCTTTCTCCCCGAGCAGCCATATTTTTACAGTTATCTTACAGCGCACGAATTTTTGAATTTTTACAGCCGTTTGTTTAACATCCCGAAAAAATCCTGTCAGGCCAGGATTGACGAACTGCTTGCCCTTGTGGGGCTGAAAGGGAGGGAGAATCTCCAATTGCGGAAATTTTCCAAAGGAATGCTGCAGCGCATCGGCATTGCGCAGGCGTTAGTGAATGATCCGCAAGTAATCTTTTTCGATGAGCCCTTTTCCGGTCTTGATCCTATCGGACGGAAGGAAATTCGGGACATTGTTTTAAAATTAAAGGAAAAGGGAAAGACCATTTTCTTTTGTTCGCATATTTTATCCGATGTTGAAATGATCTGTGATCGGGTTGCTATTCTCGTGCATGGGGAACTGAAAGCCGTGGGGCGAATTGAAAATCTGGTGGAAACAAAGCTCAAGTCAGCGGAAATCGCTTTTTCAGGGCTGGGAGAAGAGGCTAAAGCGAAAGTCAGAGAATTATCCAGCCGGATGCTGGACCATTCTGATAAGACCCTGGTTACCCTTTCCAACCGGGAGTCGGTTGATAAAGTTGTAAAGATCATTTCAGAAGGGCAAGGCAGGCTGATCTCCCTGACCCCAATCAGGGAGACCCTGGAAGATATCTTTCTCAAAGAAGTGGCAGGGTAGAAATTCATACTCTTCCCTCGATGAAAAACCATGGTGAGGTCTTAAGATATGGGAAAAATTCAGGCCATTATGATTAATACCTTCCGTGAAGCTGTTCGAGACAGAATACTCTATAACCTGCTGATATTTGCCTTATTGATTATCGGAGGCTCGATCCTGCTGGGAACCCTGACTATCGGAGAACAGCAGAAAATTATTAAGGATATGGGGCTGGCGAGCATTTCAATCTTTGGTACTCTGATTGCTGTTTTTGTCGGTATTGGCCTGGTCTACAAGGAAATCGAGCGAAAGACCATTTATAATATTATTTCCAAACCGGTCCACAGGTATCAATTCTTTATCGGGAAATACCTGGGACTTATTCTGACTCTTTTGGTCAACGTCCTGATCATGACAGGAGTGTTCTTTAGTATTATTTACTTCATGGGCGGGGGTATCCAGTTCAGATTGCTCGAGGCCATCTTTTTAATCTTCATGGAATTGGCTATGGTCACGGCAGTAGCACTTTTTTTTTCAACCTTTACGACACCCACCTTAAGTGCGATTTTTACCTTGGCCATCTACGTAATCGGCCATCTGAGCCGTGATCTAAAACTCTTTGGAGCTAAATCGAAGCTGCTCTGGTTGAAATACTTAACCAATTTTTTGTACTACCTGCTTCCTAATCTCGAAAATTTTAACATTAAGGGACTGGTAGTCCATAACCTCCCCCTGCCTTCCCATTTTACTATGCTTTCCTTCCTGTACAGCATCCTCTATATCGGTATTCTCCTTATGTTGGCTATTTGCATCTTCGAACAAAGGGATTTTAAATAAGGTAAGGACCAAAGAGCCTGAATCCGGAGTTTCGGGAAAAGAGAAGTCAGGAGTCTTTAAAGCCCGAAGAAAGGGGACAGGCGTAAAGAGTCAGCGTAACCACTGACCGGAAAAGGAGAAGGATTCTTTAAACCCTGCATCTTTTTCAGCACCCGTTGTCAATTTCCCTTTGTTCTGATTTTGTCTGGAAATGGATTTTTAGCGTTTGATATGTTATAATTTTATTTATGTGTTATAATCCTAAGGCTGGTTGATATCTTTCATTTTCCAATAATATTTCCATGAGTATATACAGATAAAATCTGTAGGCTTTTGATTTAATAATGAGTAACTGCCCAGGGAATGACACTGTTTCCATTATGGAGTCTCATCCAGTGATGGCGCGTCAGGTTTATACTGCTTCTGACTACTGCCTTCTGACTTTTGGCTTCCGAGTGCTGACTCCTGACCACAACTTAACTAAAATGGGGGGAGCTTGGAGTAAAGGATTCTATGATTAGTGGCAAGGAATTGAAAAAGAAAGGTGTAATATTTCTCAATAGTATTTTTATGAGTAATCACCCGATTATCATTATCGGCATTATTGCTGCTATTCTCCTCATTTTTGTTATTCTTTCCATCTACACGCAATCCAAGGATAATATTATCACTGAATTTCAGAAACATCAATTGACCTCGGTAGAAAGTGCCGCTCATGGTATAGAAGGATTTATCAGGGAGATCATCAAGGACCTTCGTATCCTGAGTGAACTAAGATCGGGTCATGATGAAGAATTGCCGATGAATCAGTCTTCTTTGAATAATCTCTACTCTCTTCACCAGCAGGGAGATAGTTTCCTGGTCTCGCTTTCTTACTTCGATAATCAGAGGAACTTGCGGCTTGCTGCTCCTGCGCTGGACGGAAAAGGGGAAAACAAAAAGGCCGATCACCTCTGGGGGAAGGGTGGCATCACCTTGGGCAGTGCGGAAAAATTGCACATATCAAGGTTATTTTTTAATGAGAAAGCTGAGGGAAGGGTCAGGATCAGTATCCCTGTCTTCGATGGCGGGAAAAAGCAGGAGTCTGAAGAAAAGTACTTCCTGGGGGCACTGGCTGCTGATATTGATATC
>JBFMGO010000216.1:0-3083 GCA_040752695.1 bacterium | reverse complement strand
ACGCACAGTTTTCTGTGCACGCCTGCACAATTTTCTGTGCATCCCCTGCCGCTGAACCGCATCTCCGTTTCTGCCGGCCGCTGCCGAAACACGATCCTGAAAACAATATCTCTAATAATACAAGCCAGTTAAAATTTTTACCGGATCTTTTTATTTAACCGTAATTTGAAACCTATTCCGGCATGAATTTTGTAGTGGTAAATTGTCTAATTTTTCGAAGCTACGTCACTGTTGGGGTTCCGGGCCAAAGGGAGGGATGTCATTGAGGGTAGCGAGGGGTATCAGCTCCGGGAAAAACTGACTCCCTATAATGCGCTCTTTTGGGGTAAAATAGACGAAATAGGCCCTCAAAGCGGCCTTTTACGGAACATAAATATCGAATAATCATTCAGTTACCGTGGCCCGACTCTGAAAACCAAAGAATTCTATGTAATATATAATGTTGGGCATCAAGGAGGTAACGATGGATTGGTCAGATTGCCAACAAAAGGTTGTTCCTTACATCTTCCGTGTTGAAACACCGGAGGGTTCCGGAACCGGGGTATTCTTTGCATACAACAGACGCAAAGACATCATTGCCATCGCAACGGCTGCACACGTTGTTGAGCATGCAGATGACTGGAAGCAGCCTATAAAACTGCGCCAGCATTCTTCTGGAAAGATCCGGCTTGTCGAGGACTCAGATCGAGCCATCTTTCTGGATCGGCGTCGGGATTCGGCAAGTATCATCATCACGAATGAAGATTTTGACCTCCCGGACGAAACGCTCCCAATGATTGCTGAAAACAAATACAAGCGAATCGGGACGGAGATCGCATGGATGGGCTATCCGTCAATTGCTTATCCGCATCTATGCTTTTTCACCGGCCGAATCAGTTCCTTCATTCATGGCGACGATTCATACTTAATCGACGGGGTAGCAATAAACGGGGTCAGCGGTGGTCCTGTCTTTGCACGCTTATCTGAGGGCAATCCCCAGTTACTTGGAATTGTGTCGGCTTACATGGCCAACCGAGTTCGCGGCGATGCGCTCCCGGGGTTATTGCGCTCTCAGGACGTAACGACATTTCATGAGACAATTAAGACATTCACGTCATTAGACGAAGCACGCGAGAAAAAGGAAAAGGAAGAAGCCGTGGCAAAGAGAGAAGAACAACGCGCGAGTGAGCCGCCAGCGGGGGCAACGCCTGATGCCCAACAAGGCGCTCAGGCCGACTGTCCCGCCTCCGGCGAGTCCGCGGCTTAGCTTCTGTTGGTCTTGAATTAAAACATGATTGATATAGAGACTAAAAGACAGATCAGTATTCAGCTAACTGATATCTTGAGTCACCATCTCACCAAGTTGACTCCTGTAGTTGTAATCCACGATGGAGACCAAATTATCGATCACGGAAGCGGCACGTTTTTATTGATTGAAGATCTACCAGTGGTTGTTACTGCAGCACACGTTATAAAGAATTACCTCGATGATATGATACATCTCGTTGGTACTTTTGCGCCTTCGGATTACCTTTCAATTACTCCGCTTCAGAAGGATTTTTTGGGAGGCGATATCGGAGACTCGCTTGATGTTGGGTATCTCATTTTTCCTAGAGAATGCATAAATCGTTTTGGCATCGAATCCTTCGCAACCATTGATAGATTGGAGTTATTTCCTCAAAGATTATCTACCGATTTGACGGTTTTCTTTGGTTTGCCTGAAGTACTTCATGATCAGCCATATGAACGAGCGGATAGGTTCCAGCCTTTTATGTATGTGGCGGGTATCGAAGATGACACTGATTGGTCCAAGCCAGGCGATAGACAGCTCGAACTCAAGATGGAATATCCAATCATTGTAAAGGATACAATCACTGGCCAAGATGTTCAGACACATAACCCTTCAGGAATGAGTGGAGGTGGAATTTGGCGGAGCTACATAAATAGTACCCCGTCGATATATTCCGCTTCTAATTCCAAAATGATTGGCATTGGTACAACTTGGGATGAATCAGCGGGCATAATCAAAGCTAATCGTATTGAGGCAGTTGTTCACTTGTTATCTTTGCGATTTCCTTCTCTAGAAAAATTACTTGAGTGCCCAACAAGCCCCTTGCACTCGGACGGGAACTCCGCTGCGCTCCGTTCCCGCCGGTGAAGGGCACGTTATGAAAAACCTATGGAACGCACATTAATACAACTTCATGCAAGTTCGATTGTCCGCGGTTTTATTGAAAGAGTTGCTGCCTTGTCACCCTTGAAGCACAGGTTGACAAAAGGGGAGTTAAGAGAACTTTTCGTTGCAAATATTCTGAAATCTTTTTTAACAAGTCAGTTCGGAATAGGATCGGGGATCATAATAAATCAAGCTGGGAAGCAGAGTAGGCAAATAGATATCCTTATATATGATAACCGTATACTTCCCCCCTTTATCGACGAAAAAGCAATAGGAGTTTATCCAGCCGAAAGCGTAATTGCGTGTATCGAAGTTAAGAGCGTTCTGACACGAACTGAACTAATGAAAGCGGAAACTGCTGCAAGTGAGCTGATGGATCCTGTTTACAACCCTAAGTACAGCCTATACCAAGACTATGATTTATTTAGACCATTATGCTCCGTAATAGGGTTTTATGGATATGGTGCAAGTGAATTAAAAGAACCTGATATGGGGAAAATATGGCTGACTAAGAATGTGAGGAATATTTTCGCAATTTGTTTGACCAATAGATTTTCTTGGTTAAACGTGGGGGAAAATGGATGGTCGAAGCAAGATGTTGATCCATTGACAAATGAAGAAAGCAAAAGGTTTATATCAGTACTTTTAGATAATGTCAGAACACGATCTGAGATGAGGCTTAAGGTAATGTCTGATGCTCATAAGGATTGGCTTGGCATTTATACACGCGATCAAGTCGGAATTGCTAAAATATTTACCGAAAGAGAAGAATAGTTCATAACAAGCGCCTGGACGCAGACGGAGAACTTACCCAAAGAAAGTGGACACCAAAACCTAACTGATAGGAGGTGTCCAAGTGGCGAGAATGAAAGGACCTAAAAAGACAAACCGGTACCCGGACGAATTTAAGATCAAAGCGGTACAGCTT
>JBFMGO010000215.1:0-3099 GCA_040752695.1 bacterium | reverse complement strand
ATGGTTGGCTTAACTACTGGTAGGCTTTCTTGATTCATAGATTATCCTCCCTTATCTTATTCTCTTGGATAACCTATGATAATGCTTTCTTATCTAATTTTCATGCACGCTTACCGGAAGCACACGAAAGACCCTGGAGGCTGGAAGGGCGCATGGCAATGCGCCCCTCCAGGTATGTTTCAGGGATTCATATTTCAGGAATTATAGATATTTTCATGCTCTTTGCAAAATTGCGCCACTTCCGGAAGCATATCGAAGACTGTACCGTCATGTATAGAGCGTAAAAGCTTTAAAAATTCTCCATGAGTCCAGCCCAGAGGGGTTGCGCTCTTGGTTCCTTTCCCTAAAACCAGGTAATTACCGTGTTCGTCCTTAATGGTGGGTGCCCCCCATATTTGTTCCGGAAGCATATATCCATTATTAGCTGAAGCGACCATAGCGTTGAGATATCTTTTAGCCTCGGCAACGCCTGCTTTCATCAACTCATAATGTCCCCTTTCTCCGGAAAGCAGCGGCCAGTACCTTCCTCGTCCACAATGCTGGCCGGTCCAGGAACGCCCTTCATCGTCCTCCCCATAGGTATCCATTCCATCTCCATCCTGGTTATCAATCCGGCCATATCTCAAAAAGTACGGATTTCCATTAATGTCTTTCCGAATACACTGATCCGTAACCCGAAGGCTGTGTATTATCTTATCATTATCCGGCCCCTTAACTCCAAGCCTGACTAATTCAAGGAATCCGCCATCAATTACCTCCCTGAATTTGTTAAACCAATTATCCCAGGGATTAAAAATTCTGGCGTAATATTCTTTGCCCATCTGGTTGGTATAACAATCTCTCAAGTCATTGACGGCAAAATCTATCGCCTTATTCTGCCAAAAGTCTCTCCTGCCATCGTGCTTTTCATCCGCCCATTTTGCGGCCACAATAAGAGCGGCAACTACGGCAGCTATAGTAAAGGGGGATCGGCCTATCACTTCCTCCCAGCGATCCTGAGTCCAGGTATCATTATAATTGGCCAGAAATCCGGCTGCCGGCGCCACAAGGGAATTGTATATTGCATCAGGGTTGTTCAGCTTATTTAATTTCTTCAAACGCCAGGCGATTATGATGGGATACGCTGTCTCATCCAACTGTTCGTTGCCCCAGTAGGGTGTTCCGTCTATCCAGCTATTTTGCGGCCAGGATCCATTGGTTTCCTGCTGGGTATTGTCAAGATAGTGAATGATATCGTGAGCGGTCTTATAATCGCCCACAGCCATTGTCGCTGTGGCCATGTTGTAAAGATCCCGTCCCCAGACCAGATGATATCCTCCCTGATTGGCATCACCCGTAGCGTCGCCCCAGGGAATACTTGGAGAGGCAATAATAGCCCCTTTATTTGACTTGTCCTCCATAGCCTTTAAAACCATGGCGCTTACATAAGCCAGCCTGGTCGTTTCTTCATTATGGCCACTGGTAATAGCCTTCAAGTGACCATTATCTTCCAGGTTACTGATATACGTCTTCCACTGATCTATAAATTGATCGGCGACCTGGCAGATATCTTTTGAAACGGTCCTATAAGCCCGCTCAAGGGCTTCCTCTTCATTTTGTCCAAAGCTTAACGTCACCAGTGCAGTAGGATCATCCTCCGGCAGATTTATTTCCATAATAGCGACAATATTGCCTTCTATAGCCTTGCCGTATTGCTTATTGCCGGGAATATCCTTGTATTCAGTCAAAATAGTCCATCCGTCGTTAATCCCACAAAAGCCGCAACTGTATTTGCCAATTGACCTGTTTATATCCATAGCGCAATAAATGCCGTTCTCCCAGCTCAGAAACATGAGGTGATCTTTATAATAGACAAATTTTCCTGAATCACCCTGACCGGAATTATCCATATGCGGGTTAAAAAGAGCAAATATCCTGAAATTTTTGGCTTCCGGCTTAGGCTTATATTTCATCCCGATTAACAGACTGTCTTCAACCGGGTCTGATAAAACATCCATGCTGAGCTCGTATCTCCCTTTGGAAGACTGGTTGGGATCGGTAGTATCAAAATTCGTTATCCGGTAGGCCAAGGAGCGAGGTATACCGTCGCTGCCGGGATTAATCAGGGTGTCGAGATATTCCACTTTTGAACCCATAGCCTTTGGATCGTTGAACTTCCCGTTTTGATCCAGCACTAGGAATTGAAAATCCTTGACGGATGGCTTATCGATACTGCGAAAATAAACCTCGTTGATTACACCTTCTGAATGCGAAAACCAGACCTTTGAATCACAACTCAAGGCCGTGCCGAATCCTTCCTTGGCTCCTGATGTCCATAGGGGAGGGTTGCCCGGCCTGCCCGGAGCTGAAGGGAAAGGAATTGGATCGAACCAAAATTCGAAAAAATCAGGGCTGGGGATGGTTATAGTTTTATTTCCCTGTCTGGCAAAGATGTTATAAATGACCTTGTGCGCATTGTCTGAGAAAGGACCAATCTTACCACACCAGTAGCTGTTATCATCAGAATTATTATATCTCCAGTTACATTGGACATAGTGTAAGGGATTCGGTGGGCTGTCAGGTATTAAAACCGTACTGTGTTGATCGGGGATAATGTTACCCTGAGCATCAAACTCTTGATAACATATCCAGACACTTTGCCCCGGCTCCACAGGGTATGTGCCGACCCAAATTTCAACAGCCTCATGCCCGGTCGAATGAAGTGGCTTTCTTCCTACGTCATACTGCTCAGGGACATGCCAGATTTCTGTAATCATATAACGTTCCCCCTCTTTATTATATGGTTGATAAGAAAAACAGCGCTCTGTATAAAATAGCGCCACAGAAATCGATTACGGCACATATGTTCATTTTGTTTGCGCCCCAATATGATGAAGTTACCCTTATCATATATAATCGGCTATTTTAAATTACTTCTTCTATTATTTTAAGTGTTTCTTTTATTATTCTGATCGTTTGAGCCTACCTTTGAGTGCTACCGCCGAAGAAATTTGGACCCATTTGGAGTAGTGGGATGAACCCACCCTGTAGTTGCGTGATCGCGGGTAATACTGGAGAATTTAGTGGTTAGAGGAACCCATCTGGTGGTATCGGTGGGGG
>JBFMGO010000214.1:0-3181 GCA_040752695.1 bacterium | reverse complement strand
CGACGTGGATCTTTCAGGGAGGACCCTGGCCATATTGGGTAAGGGTAGAACACAAAAAGAGACGTTGACACTGCCGACAGAGACCAAGGCGGCGCTTATGGCATGGATAGAGGTCAGGGGGAAAGATCAGGGGCCACTTTTTACGAACCTGGACCAAGGCCACAAGGATAAGGCCAGATTAACCGGAAACGGTCTTTACCGGATCATCCATACCCTGGGCAAAAGAGCGGGGCTGAATGTTCATCCTCATTCGATCAGGCATTCAAGTATCACCACTGCCCTGGACCTCTGTAACGGAGACTTAAGGAAGATAGCAAGGTTTTCCCGTCACAAAAATATCCAGACGTTGACTATCTACGACGATAACCGGCTTGACCTGGCCGGGGGTGTCGCTAAGATGCTGGCGGGCCTTTTTTGAGCAGCTCACTAAAATAAACATTTTAGTGAGCATGCCAATTATCAGCTTGATTTTCTGCACTTTTTGATTTTCGGTCAGTTCCTCAATTTTTGCCCCCTGGCGGGATCTGCACGGGGGATTTTTCTACGAAAGGGCGGTGATTATACTATGGCTTTTCTGATTTCGCTTTACCTGCTCCTGCGGAACTCCAATGCACGGCTCGGATATCGGTAACATCCGGGCCTTTTCTTTTCCTGCCTGATAAACCATCCTGGAAGGCTCACCAGAGGCTTTTCCTTCCCTTGTGCTTAGGATCTATCAACCAGATTTGCCCATGCCTGAAATCGGCGCTCAGGGGCTTTTCTCTCGTCGATACTGCCGATATTTTGCATTACCTGGGATCGACAGAAAAAGTGTCCATCCCTCATAGCTACCTGCCAAACTGGACGACGGATCACCATTTTAACCAGGGAGGTGAGCATGGACAGTAGGCAATTGGCAGTGACGGAAGAGAATCCGATAGTCTTGAAGAAGTTTGAGTATACAATCAGGGCCAAACAGGTCTTAAAGCGAACGGCTGAGGACATTGTTGAGCTTAGCCAGATATGCCATGAGTACCATCAGGAGTTTGGGTATCAGGAGTATGTACGGTGGGTAAGGAATGAACTTGGATTGTCTGGTACATACGGGAAGAATTTGCTTAATGTATATGAAAACTATGGAGATAGGACACTTAGTGTCCTAAATTTTGATTCTACTGCCATTAGGCTTTTATCCTCATTCTTGTCAAACAGACGGCGCAGGGGATTATCGAGATTGGGCAAAGATTGATAGAGGTGAAAGAGCAAAAAGGGCAGGAATCTTTTAAGACATGGATGAAAAACGACATTGGTTTTGAGTTGATAGAAGTCAATCAATTTGTCAGCAAAAAACCATTCCCTTGTCTTATCGTTATTAATAAAGACGAATTTGATAAACCTGTTCAACCTCTTATTTATGGGCTTATAGATTTTCGTGATGCTTCAGTCTTTTATGTTGGTAAAACAATTTCTTTGTTAAAGAGACTAAGGTCTCATTGTAGGGTTTACCCATTTACAAGACATGGGGATGCTTTAAATGATCGCAAATACCAGATACATAAATCTGGACTACCTCTTTATGGGTGCGTATTGAAAAGATGTCAAGATAATAAAAATGCTGATATGTACGAACAACTCTTTATTGATGCTTTTAAGTCAACCATCCTTAATTCCCAGAGAAACAAGTGGAGAATGGAGCCTAAATATGCCTGATGAGCAAAACATGGAAATGGCTGGAATAAAACAGGAACTCTCCATAATCTATACTGAATGGGATGATAGTACAAGGACATTAGTTCTGGCTGAAGATGCTAAAATAGATTTCTATAAAAATCAAGCAGATATAATTATTATTGAGGTCGGAAAAAGTATTAAGGCTGTTCGGGATGCTCTTCGGCATAACAAAAAGGGTGGCTTTGAGGGATGGATTGAAAAAAGGCATAATATAAGTCGTAGACAGGCATATAATCTTATTAATGTGGCTGAAAACTTTAAACTTGCGCCGGGCGCAAGTTTAGAGATGTTTCAAACAAAAGCTCTTTATAAATTAGCTTCTCCTTCCACTCCCGAACCTGCCCGCACCGAAGCTCTCATCCTTGCCGAATCCGGCGAAAGAGTCACTCATGCCAAAGCGCAGGAAATCATAGCTAAACACAAGGCTGAAGCCGAAGCCGCAAAGCGTGAGGCTGCCTCCAAACAGCAAGCTCTATTTGATTTAGACGAATCGAGTAAAGCTAAGCTTCAAAAACTTGAAGCAGAACTTCACGAAGCTAAAAAAGAGCGGGATCAGGCTAATCACAGCCGGGTTAAGATTGTGGCCAATACTATTCAATTTCTGCTAAAGGGCCAGGGCGGCAAGGACGAGCAGGCCGGGCAGGACCAGGGCAATCGGGGCAGCACGGATGATGGGGCTCCGTTTTAACCAGGAGGGCATAGAAATGGACGATAGGCAATTAGTTGTGACGGAAGAGAATCCGGTAAGCGAAGAATTAAGGCAGGAGCTTGTAAGGTTTTACGACAATCTTGATTCCGAGACAAGGGAATTTATTCAGGCAGAAGAGCGGGATATTGTTATCACACGGGCCTATGCTGATATTGTGACCGGACAAAAATTGGCAAGGATTAAGGCGAAGTTACCTCATGGGCAGTGGTTGCCGTATTTGAAATTGAGATGGAATGCGAGCGAAAGACAGGCACAAACCCTAATAAAAATAGGAGAAACTTTCAAATACGAACTTAGTTCGGATTTAAAGAATTATGACCCAACAGCCTTAAAATTCCTTGCCTACGCTCCTGAATCAGCTCGTCTTGAAGCTAAAGAATCGGCCGACTCCGGTGAGCATATATCAGCCAAACTTGCCAAGGAAATCACCGAACGCCACAAAGCCGAGCTTGCAGTCAAGGAAGCCGAGTCTGAGGCGGCCAAGGCTGAAGCTGAAGCCGCAAAGCGTGAGACTGCTTCCAAGCAGCAAGCAATCACATCGCTTGAGGACCGCATTGCCAGCCTGGAGGCGGACCGCACCAGGCTCCGCTCTGAGAATGACATGGCTAGACGCAGCTATACGCACCTGGACAACACGGATACCTGTTCATTGGCCATTCCGAAACTCTCTATGGAATCAATGACCAGTTTCAGTACATCCAGGCAACTATCTATAAAAAGCTATAACCAGACTATAAAAAGCTATAACCAGAAGAAACTATA
>JBFMGO010000213.1:0-3321 GCA_040752695.1 bacterium | reverse complement strand
AGATCGGGGTCATTACTTCGCTTTTCGCTTTTGCCCCTCTTCTATTCTCATTTCCGACCGGCTGGATCAACGACCGTCTGTCCATCAGGGGGGTTATTCATGGTTCTTTGCTGCTCCTGGCTATGCTTTTCGTCCTGATGGGGAGTATCAGGAGCTTCGTGGTCATGATTTTTGTCTTCCTGCTCCTGGGGCTTGCCAATAATGCTCTGGAAATGTCTGCTAACACTCTTTACTATAAAGATGAAACCGACATGGATCTGAACAGAAAATATGGGCTGCTGAATTTCTGGCTGTCAATTGGCGCTGCTGTCGGAGTTTTCCTTGGCGGGGTACTGATCTATTACACCAGTTTTCAGGCTCTCTTTAATACTTACGCTGCTTTTCTCCTGGTGGTTCTGGCAGGAGTTTTCAATCTCCCTAAAGGGAAGTTCACCTTAATTTCCATAAGTAAATATAAGTTCAGCCTTATTAATAAAAAGACCATTCTTTTTTCGATTTTGATTTTTATCCTGGCCTCTCACTGGGGAGTGGAGAGCACCGTCTATGGGCCTTTCTTAAAAGAAGCCTTCCACCTGGACACGATGCAACTAGCGACCTATATTTCCATTCCGCTTTTTATCCTTGCCTTCGCTTCGCTTGCCATGGGCCTGTTGAAATACGATGCCCGGATCAATGTGCGGCTTTTTCTCTTTTCCCTGCTTCTTTCCGGCATGGGTCATATTTTCATGGTCCAGGACAATGTGTATCTCTCTTTTTTCTTCCGGATTGTTCATGAGCTCGGAGACGGTTTCCTGGCAGCCCTGGTTTTTGTTTTTATCTCCAGGCTGTTTGAAAAAGAAAGCATCGGCGGAAGCTCCGGCATTCTGATAGCAGTCATGACCCTCGGCCACATGATGGGAGCTCTAGTCTTCTCGCCTCTCGGTTATGCCTACGGCTTGCAGTATCCCTTTATTATCTCCGGCCTTTTGCTGATTATGAATACGGCATTTGGTTATTATGTGTTCAGGACCGAGAGATATTGAAAATACTTGTAAAAAGGGGCACTCTCTACAGAACCATTTCAAAGATTCCTCTGCCTGGGAAGGCTTTTAAAATGATTATAGATCGACTTTCCCATAGACAGCGCTATCACACTGAATCCACCCAAAATGACAGCCTCCCTGGGGGCGCCAAAGCATACGATTAAAATCGAGCATACTAAAAGTCCGCTCAGCATACTGATGAGTACCGGTTTAAAAAATTCCATGATCATATTCTCCTTACTCTTAAGAAGCCTTGCTCTTCTTTGAAGAAGCCCCCCCTCGGAAAGAGAGTGCAACCTCATTTCCGAGGGGGGCTGTTATTTTCATGTACCTGCCGCCTGTAAGATCAGGCACATTGATGTATACCAAGTTACATTATACGTTACATGAAAAGCCTCATTACATTTCGGAAGGCACTTCTATGGTCTGAAAATCCGGATAAGCGAGGATTCCGACCTCGGGGATATCCAAACCTTCCAATTCCGTTTTTCGGCCTACCCGGATACCTACCAGGAGATCACTGACTTTAAAGAATGCGTAGAAGGCTGCAAAGACAAAGGTGAAGCAAACCAGACAGCCGATAAACTGGGCCACGAACTGTGAAGCGTCACCGTAGAGAAGACCCCGTACCGCTCCTTCCACTCCGTTCCAGCCAGCGCCGTATGTCCCATCAGCAAAAATACCGACTGCCAGGCATCCCCATAATCCATTGACTCCGTGCACCGAAACCGCTCCAACAGGATCATCCACCTTCAGGACTCTTTCGACAAAGTAGACACTCCAGATGACCAGTACCCCGGCTATGGCGCCGATGATAAAGGCGGAGACAGCATTGACGAAAGCGCAGGGTGCGGTAATAGCCACCAGCCCTGCCAGCATGCCGTTCGCTGACATACTGGGATCTGGTTTGCCTGTCGTATACCACATGTAAAGCATGGCGCTTATCGCCCCCGCTGCTGATGCCAGCATGGTATTGACTGCTACAACCGCCATTCTCAGGTCTCCACCGGCCAGGGTACTGCCGGGGTTGAATCCGAACCAGCCGAAGGCCAGGATAAAGGTTCCCACAATAGCCATAGGAATGTCATGACCCGGTATGGCATTAGGACTTCCGTCTTGATTGTATTTCCCTATTCTGGGTCCTACGACGATAGCTCCGGCGAGCCCCGCTATTCCTCCTACCATATGAACTGCCGAGGAGCCGGCAAAGTCAACCATCCCGTGCCCAAGGCCGAAGTTCGCTCCCAACTGCGAAAGCCACCCGCCGCCCCAGACCCAGTTGGCGTAGATAGGATAAACGAACATGGACATAAAGAGCCCAAAGATGCAAAAGTGAGAGAATTTCCACCGCTCGGCCATGGCGCCTGTGGGAATCGTTGCGGCCGTATCCATAAATACCATCTGGAAGAGGAACATGGCAAAGATGGCCACATCGTACGATGCTCCGGCCAGGAAAAAGCCCGTACCTCCAAAAAGACCAAAGGGCTTGCCAAAAAGGGTAATGGTAATCTCCCTGCCAAGAGCAGCGCCTCCGCCTAAGGAAGCGAATCCTCCACACCCTCCCATTTGCAGGGCATAACCGCAAATCCAAAAACCGGTCATGCCGATGGCGTAAACCATAAAGTTCATCATCATGGTCTCAGCCGCGCTTTTGGCCCGGCAAAAACCTGTTTCGACCATGGCGAATCCAGCCTGCATGAACATGACGAGAAAGCCGGTCAGAAGAAGCCACATAAAGTTAATGGAAATAGTATTGTGGCCTACAAAATCGGCCAGTTTCCCGACAGTCAGTGCCCCGGCTTCAATCCCGAGATCAGCCGCCGTTCCCGTCGCTGTCCCGACCGGATCACTCCCGGCCAGAACGGTACCTGCCATGAATACTAATAAGAACACCAGAAAGAAAAGTATTACAAGTTTTTGTTTTTTCATTGTTTGCACCTCCATTTATGCAGCTTTGGCCTACAGGGCTGATTCGCCCCTCTCTCTTGTTCTGATTCTCATGATATCTTCTACAGGAGTAACAAAGACCTTCCCGTCTCCAATATTGCCGGTCTTGACAGCATCGGCTATAACAGCCATTACTTCCTGGACCTTTCCATCCGGCACAATGACATCGACCTTGACTTTAGCACGAAACTCTATGGTATACTCAGTCCCACGGTACATTTCCGTATGCCCCTTTTGCCTGCCGAACCCCTTGACCTCGGTAACAGTCATTCCTTTGACTCCGATCTTATCCAGAGCTTCTTTAAGGTCATCCAGTTTGAAAGGTTTTATAATGGCTTCTATCTTTTTCATC
>JBFMGO010000212.1:0-3435 GCA_040752695.1 bacterium | reverse complement strand
GTTAGGATGTCTCATTATATATTACGTAATTACGTAATATATAGAATATAAAAAATAAGCAGGAAAGTCAATCCCTGCTTATTACCCACCAAGTCCTATTACGTATTTAAGGCGGAGTTACGGGTTATTTATTACAGAATGCTGTTCGGTATGGAATAGCCGCCGGTGCAGCCGCGGTGATGACACCCGGGACTGAGCTTTGCAGACGGGAAGATGTAGCGCATCTTTATAAGTTTATAAAAGTTGATAACTCCCTGACATGAGAAAAATTATTGTGGTGAGAAATATCATCGGAATTTATTGTTCTATCAAGTGACTTTTTGCAGAGATTGCTGAATCATGGACAGGATTTTTTTACGGTCGTGAATTCCAATCCCGGCAATGTCAGCGCATAGTGAAAAACACCGGCTATTGAAGAAGGTAAAACACGTCTTCTGTTGATTTTTATCCCAAATATCTTCGATTGTCTGCAAAAGAATAGCTTCAGCCAGATTTTTTATGCGACTGGACATATATCCGGTATGATAATATGCCGTATTATTACAATTTTTTGGGGATATTTGTTTGCTCATTGAGTAAATTCCTCAACTCTTCCAGGAGATCGTCATCTGGTTTATCTGCTTATAAGGTATTTCTGCTCTTAAATCATTCGCTTTCTGATCAAAAAGGGCTATTTTTGCCAATAGGTCAACTGCTGGTGCATCTTGTATTGGTATTGAAGCATTCTCCGGTGAAATCATTTCTTTTGGCATATTGTTGTGCTCCACTCTTTCCAGTGAACGGTATTTTCTCTCCACCCGCTTACCATATGAAGGATTTTTAAAATATTTCTTTGACATCCCCTATATTTTTCGGTTATGTTCTTCTGACATCTGAACGGAGGTTGAATGTGAAATGCCATTGAATGCGTTCTTCGTTAGCATCATTCTGATTTCTTTCAGCATTCTCCTGCGGTGATCATGAGAGTTCTTCAGGGCTTCGGACAGAACTGGCATGATGTCCAGCAATGGAGTAAGCCTGTCCTTTGCTGCTGTTATATCAACTGCCATATTAGTTGACTCAACCGTTCCTTTATTCACCTTTTTCCCCCTATATTTTTCCATTGCCATATTCAACTATTTCGATTTCAAAACTTATCATTGTAGATATCGCTGAATTGGTACCCTAAGCTTATACCAGTGAAAGCGAGATTAATATCCGATTTTTTCTGAAAATTATGTAAGAGTTGCAAAAATTTTCTGTAGGTCTTTTTCTTACTTAACGGAATGAAAAAAGTGGGCAAATGGAGGGTGGAGGATATTATTCCCCACCCATTACTGTGACAGAAAGAGGGGGTATTTTCATTCTGTCACAACACAAGGGGTTTTTGATGAGCCCTGCTCAACGCAAAAAGATGTGAAAATATTATCCATTTAAATAAGGCCACACTACAATTTTTATTATTTAACGCTTGTCGTACGGTATTGATGAGATGCTTTGGCACATAGTCCTTCTCGATATATCCTGATGCACCTGCAAGAATAGTGGGAAGGCCGAGGATTTTTTCTGGTAACAGGCCGTAGACGATAACAGGGAGATGGGGTTTCCCCCTTTTTAGATCATGGAGAACGCCAAACCCGTTCGATGCCAGCAGGTCAATATCCAGTAATATCAGATCGAAGTTACGGTTGAAGGCCAAAGAATAAGTATCATCCCAGGTTTTTGCCTCGGCTGTTACTGCCATATCCTTATTATCATTGATAAAATGTTTCAGAGTAATGCGGAAAACATCGTGGTCATCCCCGATAAGTATCCTTGTTTTCATCTTCTTTCCTTTATGTATATGTAAGGTAGCAGCCCGGCATCCAAATACATCAAAACGTCATTGTTCGGCTTGACCGGACAATCCAGAACCTATTGAAAAGACTGGATTCCCCGATCAAGTGGGAGAATGACAAACCTAACAAATTCATACATCTGCTTGCCGGGTCCATTTTATCTACGCGAAATATTTCTATTGATAATCGTATTTATGACCTTTATGGTGTAACTCCTGTTCAGAATCACACAAAAAGAAGGGACATTTCCTGTGGTCTTGAGTACCACAGTATTCAGAAAACTGGAAATCGCTCGGGAAATAAACATTTTCTCCTGCCGTGCAGTAGCATTGAATCCGCTTGATAAGATGCGGGCATTGCATGGATGATCTTTTCATTTATAACTCCCTAATGAATATTTACCATGATTGTATGAAGGAGGGTATCGGCAATATTCTGATTTTTCTGTAAGAAATACATATAGATTTATATAGGGGTATTTCCTACTAAGGAATCCTTAACTTTTCCCTATTTATTCTTACCTCTATTTTGGGGGAGGGTAAAAGATGCTATTTCAATAAAATAACCCGTTATTCGACGAGCTTGTCTTTGACCGCGTACTGGATTATTTCGGCATTGTTCCTGATGCCCATTTTCTCCAGAATACGGGAGCGGTAGGTACCAATAGTCTTGACACTTAAGGACAACTCTTCGGCAATCTCAGAAAGGGTTTTTCCTGAAGCGATCATCCGCATCACCTGGTACTCCCTGTTTGATAGTGAATCATGCGCCAGCCTTTCTCCTTCAGTATCGATTGTAAGGAGTAGTTTATCGGAAAATTGCGAGCTTATGTATTTCCCTCCGTGCAAGACTTTTTTTATTGCTTTTATCAGTTCTCCGGGAATGCTCTCTTTTGTAAGATAACCGGATGCCCCAGACTTCAGTGCCCGGAGTGCATATTGTTCTTCGGGGAACATGCTCAGCACAAGAACTTTTGTATCCGGTTGCACATCTTTTAGCTCAATAAGAGTATCGATCCCGGCCCTTCCCGGCATTGCGATATCGAGGAGTATGAGGTCGTAATGCTTTTTCTTTATTGTTTCGATTACCTCCATACCGTTGCTTGCCTCAGATATTATTGTGTCAGGTATTTTTTTCAGGATATATTTCAGGCCTTCCCTTACAACCGAATGATCATCAGCAATCAGGATGTTTATCATTTTATGTCTCCTTTTTCCTGTCTGATAGGTATTCTAATGCCTACCTTTGTGCCTCCCTGAGGGGTTCTGCCAATTTCCGCATCTCCGCGCATGTAATCCACTCTCTTGTGAATCCCCATCAACCCAAAAGACTTATAGCTTGCAAGCTGATCATCGGTGATGCCCCTGCCGTTATCTGTAATCTCCATGGCAAGAAAATTGTCTTTTTCAGTAAGACGTACTGTTACCGCAGAAGCTTCAGCATGACTCCAAATCCATATCTCGGTCTCGTAATTGGATTAGGAATGTTAGTTAGTTTCTGTTGCGGAAGGCCATATTCCAGCTACCATTCCGCGGTATTTCTTTGATCAACATTCCTTTTTGCCTTTGTCCGACCGTCCAGCTCGATCATTTTTCGAATTTGGCCATACTTCTACTCT
>JBFMGO010000211.1:0-3457 GCA_040752695.1 bacterium | reverse complement strand
TGGTATCTTGAAAAGGCGTACAAAATGCTTAATGTTTTATCCATTATGATCAGGTATCTGTTCGAGAATATAACAGATTCCTTTGTCTATCAATGGGAAAGAGCATCCGGAGCCTTTAAGATCATGAAGGAAGGCTTCATGGATTTGCTGGCCGCAACCGGGCATTTTTTCAAGGCAGGCTTTTACGCAATCACAGGTCAAATGCAAAAGGCTGCTGAAGAATTCCAAAAAGCCAAAGAATTGGTCACCAGGGCAGATTCACGGGAACTGCCTCCAGGAGTGGAAACCGATGCCGATTGGGAACAGTGGAGAAAATCCCGTGGGAGAAAAACGTTACAAGAAATGCTCAGGGAATATGAGGCTGGCTTTAAAAAACCATCGTCGTCAAGTCAAGCTACCCCTCCCGGCATTGGCGGCAGACCATCCCAGGAAGAGCTTGAAAAGCAGGCTAAGGCGGCGGCTAAGCTTGCCGAAGCTCAGGAAAAATACGAAGAGGCCCTGGGCAAAGCCAGAATAGAAAGATTACAGTCTGAGCAGACGAAAGAAAAGGCCATCCTGGATGACAAATATAAAACCGGCCTGATATCAGCCGAAGAGTACTACAGCAAGCTGGCGGAGATGGCAAAAACTCTCACCCAGAATGAGATTGCCGAACTTGAAAAGCAAAAAGAAGCGATCAAAAAAACCTATGAGGCAGACCTTGCGGCCGCAAAAACTGAAAAGGAAAAGGCCACGGTTACCAAGGGCTATCAGACGGAAATTATCAAGCTCGATGCCGAAATAGCCAAAAAAAGAGCGGATCTCGACCTGCAGACTATCCAGCTTACCCAAAAAAGAAACGACGAACTTCGCGGCCTGGAGGAAAAGCAGGCCGATGCGGAAATCAAATTCCAGGAGCAGCTTGGCGAAGATAAGCTCTCCATCCTGCGGGCCGACCAGGAGGCTGAAAAAGCCCTCCTGGAGCAAAAACACCAGGACCATCTCATATCTGACGCTGATTATTATGCCCGCCAGATCGAAATGGCCAAAGCTCTTACAGCGGCCGAAATCGCCGAGCTTGAAAAGCGACAGGAGGCTATCCGTGAAACCTACGAATTCAAGAAAATATCGGCTACTCTTGATGAGCAAAAGATCATCGACCAGGAAATGCTGACGGAAATCGATAAGGTCAACACCGAAATCGTTCTCCGCCAGAAAAACCTGGCCATTGAAATAGGCAGGCTTGAACAGGCTAAAAGAGAGCAGTTCAGGCAGACCGCAGAAGCCCTGAAATCATCGTTTTCGGATATTCTGTTCGATGCCTTTACCGGCAAGCTCAAATCATTTGAGGATTACTGGAAATCGTTCTGGAATTCGATGGCCAGGATCATGTCGAATGAACTGGCCAAAGGAGTATATCAACAGCTTATGGGCTCAGGTAGTAGCGGATCTGGCAATGGATTGTATTATGCCATTATGCATGGAATCGGGACCTTGTTCTCTTCTTCTTCTTCTCCATCAACCGGATCAACCACTGCCGGAAGCAGCGGTGGACTTTCCAGCTTCAGTTGGCAGCTCAATACTCCCAAGATGGCGTCAGGAGGGATTGTAACCAAACCGACCTTGGCTTATATCGGGGAGGCCGGCCCGGAGGCGGTCGTTCCGCTGGGGAAAAAATCACCCCTATCATCAGGATCACCGGTCGTAATTGTCAACATCAATGCTGTTGACGCCAAAAGCTTTGCCGATATGGCCCGCCGTAATCCCGGTGCCATATTGGGACCCTTTAAAGAAGCCCTGAACAGGTCTGGTGATATGAGATATTCAATTCTTGATTCTCTGGGATAGGAAAGGGTGAATCATGGAAGTTTTCCCTGAAACGGTACTTATATCGAACCCTTTAAAGGTCACTGAAAACTGGAAGACCAGAATCACTGATTTTCAGTCAGGCAGGGAACGCAGACTAAAGTTATGGGCTTTTCCAAAACGCAGTATCAGCCTCAGCCACCAAACCATAAAGAGAGAAGAAATGAACGAAATCTGGCAATTTTATCATGCACGGTGTGGTGCGTGGGATCCATTTTGGTTTTTACTCCCTTTACCGGATACCTGGAATAAGGAATATGTGGGAACCGGTGATAACACAACGCAGATTTTCGATCTGCCCAGCAAATCTACTACCCCTGATTCGGTGACCGTGTATGTGGATGAAGTGTCAGTTCTCTTCAATTTCCTGAGCGGAGGAGGACAGGCTGAATGTGACCGGGTTGAACTGGTGATCCCTCCATCGCTGGGTGCTGTTATCACCGCTGATTTCTATGGCAATCTTCGCCTCAAAACCAGGTTTGCCATGGATAATCTGACGAAAGATATGTTTGCCTATCTGCTCTTTAATGCCGAGGTCGGCCTTATGGAGGTGAAAAATTAATGCGATCACTGCCTGCACAACTGAACACCGAATTGCTGAAAGAGGCCAGCTTTTTAGTACACCTGGTGGATCTGTATTTTTCTTCCACGGTTTACTATACCGATCTGGATGTTAATGTCGTCTGGGAAGGACATACGTATCTGTCCTGGGGGCTGTCATTCAGTACCGCTGAATTTTTACTGGCTCCACAGATCGATAAAATCAGTGTCGAATTCGACAATGTTTCCGGAGAAATGACCTCTTTTGTTCTCAACCAGGAAGTCAGAGGGAAAAAATGCTGTATCAGACTGGCTGCTCTGGCTGCACCCGCTTCAGTACTTGCTGCTTCGACCAAGTTTGCCGGAGTGATCGATAGCTGTTCCATCGACCACCAAAGGGCAAGATTTGAGGTTTATAATCCCTGGCTATTCTGGAAGCGAAAAACACCCCGCAGAATTCACCAGGCAACCTGCCCCTGGGCATTCAAGAGCACCGGTCTTTGCCAATATGAAGGCAGTGAGACATGGTGTGATCAAAGCTATGATCGATGTTTGGAGTTAGGCAATACAGAAAACTTTGGGGGCTTCCGGTTCCTTCCGTCCCTGATCAATAAGCAGATCTGGTGGGGACGGAGCCCAGTGAGAGGGTAAGATTGTCATGAAAGGGAAAGATTGCCATGTATCCAAAGCAGCGAAGTGAAGCGTCACAACTCAGAATCGCTGTGGTATCGGTTGCACGACGGATGATCGGATCATCGTATCGGCTCGGAGGCATGAATCATGAGGTTGGGTTTGACTGCTTTTCCTATTGGTATTATTTCTATTCGCAGATAGGAGTAAACCTTCCCCAGGAGGAAGGACTGTATGACCTCGGTAATTATGCTTCAAGGTATGCTGCCGATAAGGAAGGAGCGAAAGCTGCCATGATTGGGTTTATCAGATCACTTGTGTGCTTCCGGTAAGCGTGCATGAAAATTAGATAAGAAAGCATTATCATAGGTTATCCAAGAGAATAAGATAAGGGAGGATAATCTATGAATCAAGAAAGCCTACCAGTAGTTAAGCCAACCAT
>JBFMGO010000210.1:0-3589 GCA_040752695.1 bacterium | reverse complement strand
TGCGAACCAGTCGTTAAACCAACCATAGAGGAAATTAAAGAGCAGTTTATATTGTGGCGTAATAACCGGAAGTGCCGAGGGCAAGTTCCAGAGCAGTTATGGGAGGCAGCGATAAGGCTGGCAGAAGGTGGGTGAAGAAAAATATGATGAGACCTGTGGTGCCATGATTGCTCTGTTAAAGTATGGCAGCGGGTTTCCCTTCTACCGGCTGGAGGGGCTGCAAAACAGTCTTGGCATCCCCTTACCGGCATCTACTCAGTGGGAAATAGTGGAGCAGGTAGCCGATAAGGTCTATCCTGCCTATGAGGAACTGATCAGACAGGCAGCCCAGGGTGAAGTCCTTCACAACGATGACACGACGGTGAAGATTTTGGCCCTCATGAAGGGCACTTCCGGTCAGCACAGTGCAGATAAAGATGCGGATAAGAATGCAGATAAGAGTGATCCATCCCGATCAGGAGTGTTCACCAGCGGAATCGTCTCGGTAAAAGAGGGCCGAAAGATAGCCCTATTCTTCAGTGGTCACAAACATGCCGGTGAAAACCTGGAGGATTTACTGCAAAAAAGACAACCGGGACTGGGTCCGCCTATCCAGATGTGCGATGCTCTTTCCCGAAATCTTCCTCAAAAGCTCAAGACTATACTGGCCCACTGCTTGTCCCATGCTCGGCGTAAGTTTGTCGATGTGGTCAGCTACTTTCCGGATGAGTGCCGCTATCTGATTGAAGCTCTGGCAAAAGTGTATCATCATGATGACAGAGCCAAAGAGGAAAATATGTCTGCTGATGAGCGGCTCGAATTCCACCAGAAGGAAAGCAGCCCTGTGATGGAGCAGCTTAAAGTGTGGCTCGCCGAGCAAATAGAAGACAAAAAGGTAGAGCCAAACTCATCCCTGGGGGATGCTGTATCCTACATGCTCAAATACTGGGAAAGACTCACTCTCTTTCTTCGGGTTCCCAATGCTCCGCTGGATAAGGACTATACTTCATACTGCACCTCCTGAGATTTTTCATTCTGTACAAGTGCATTGATAATTGCCCTGCGCCTTAATGGCTTCGTCTGCTGTCTGATTATTGATACCATTTCCTGGCCTGGCGGATCATACAAAATATTTGATTTGCCGTCACCATACTCTTTAACAGAGATAAGCTTCTTATCTTTCAGTAATTGCAGTGTTTCTGAGCTAATGTCAAGTAGTTCCATCATTTGCTTCCGAGTAAGTAACCCTTTTTCTATTAACCTGGCCCGATGGCTTTCCAGCTTGTAAGCATTCCGGATTCTTAAGACAGACTGAGCATTAAACGGCAAACCATCCCCCGTCACAAAACCTTTCCTGTTGAGAATGGAGGCTGTCTCACTGTCTTTGTACTCGTCCAAAAGCTGATCGATTTCTCTTACCACTTTGGGGTCGGTCTTGCGTGCCATAAAGTAATTCAGAGGAATCGGGAGAGCTAAAACTCTCGTGGGGCTCCTCCTTTAAATCGAATATGCACATTGATCTTATCAGCTTTCAGTAAGGTAATATCTTCAATAAGCAAGTGTACCATTTTTTTCTTATCCCTGGCGGATGTGTTTGGATCATTCCACAGCCTAGGAAAATCCGTGGCCAGTGCTATGATCCGGGCTCTTTTCCCCTCGTCAAGCATTATCTGGTCACTTTTGCATTGGCGCTCAAAATCTTCTTCAGCATTTTTCAATAAACGAAGTCTTTCGTTCCATTCTGCCTCCAAAGTTGAAGCCACCAGTCTGTTTTCAGGATCAACGCACAGGTAACGCCGCCGGGCGAGTTCTGCCTCATAGTGGGCCTGCTCTACTGCTTTTTTCCGCAATGCCCTTACTTCTTCTGCCCGGTCCTCCAGTTCTTTTTGAACAGCCAGAGAAACTTCCAGAGTAACAGGTGCCATCATCTTGACGAGAAGATCTCCGACAGCCTCATCAATTACAGCACCGGGAATCGATTGACATATTCTCATGGCCAAGTGAGTACTTTGGGATTGACACCGGTAGTCCGGAACCAGTTTGCCACCTCTTTCATGGTAACATAACGTCATTCGCTTCCCACAAATTCCACAAACAACGAGTCCCTGAAGAAGAGCCGGGCCTTCTCGGGGCGGGCTTTTTCGGCCAGAATTGTAGGCCTGTACATTTTGAGCAAGCAGCCGCTCGTTTGCTTCAAATTGTTGAAAGGTGATATACCCTGGATGAGATTCGGGCAAAAATACATGCCATTGATCTCTTGGCACCTTTTTGACTACTATGCTCCCATGAGGGCTCCTGGGCTGATGAGTCCGTCCATAGGAGAACACGCCTGCATACCGGGGATTGTGCAGGATATTTAAAGCCTTCGAGTGGGTCATCTCAACCCACATTAACTTACCCTTGTCTGGCCCGGTTCGCAGACGCTTTGGAAATTTTAAGCCCTTTTCACGAAATGCCTTTACCGTTAAGTAAGCACTACTCGTACGCTCAAAGGTTTTAAAGAAAAACCGGATGCTCTCCTGGATCTGACTGTCAGGGTCAAGTAGGACCCTATCATCCTCGTAGACAAATCCTACCGGTAGTGGTAATTTTAATTCGCCTCTTCGAGCCTTATTTAATACGCCCCCTCGCAGCCTCGCTCTGAGAACATGTAACTCTGCCTCGCTCATGGTGCCTTTTAAGCCCAGGAGGAGCCGATCGTTAAAATGGCCGGGATCATAAATCCCATCCTCATCAAGTATTAATGTACCAGCTAAGGCACAGATCTCTATCAACCGATGCCAGTCTGCACAGTTTCGGGCCAGCCTCGATACCTCAAGGCCCATGACGATGCCAGCTCTGCCCATTCCCACTTCTGCCACCAGCCTCTGAAATCCTTCCCGATCCTGTGATTCGGCTCCCGATTGCCCGGTGTCAGAGTCAATAACGATAACCTGATCTTTAGGCCATCCCAGCGCTATGGCGCGATCCTTTAAATTATATTGACGTTTTGCGCTTTCCTGATTCTCTGCCAGTTGTTTCAATGTAGACTGCCGAATGTAAAGGTACGCATTGCGCCTGAGGTGACCAGCCGTGACCTTCTCACGTGAAGAATTAAACATTCCCTAATCCTTGTTGATAGTTGTTAAGAACCATGTTGACCAGTAACAAGACTATGGACCTGTTGCCAGAATCCACCGCTAATACTTTCCTGCTGCCATTATCTATATTACCTATGTCACATATATCATCTCTATTGTCTATATCTAATTGAAGGCTTGTCTTCCTTTCTTCGAGACGGGTCAATGATCTTATCCAAACAAGCAGACCGCGTCTTATTAATATGGATATTCCTCAACCTCTAACTGAATACAACCACCTTGCCACTCCTGTGTTCCAATAAAGTGTTCCTTCCATATGCTTGCCAAGGCAGGCATATTCCCTTCGCTCTCCAATGATAGCATCTCTTGATCTGTTTTTCATGCAGGTTTGCCGGAAGGACACGATAAGTTAATAAAATTACGGGGCGTGAGCTTTGAATGGATTAATCCGGAAGAGCATATGGCCAAAGAAACTACATTACAAAAAGATGCAAATCAAAGCATTATGATGGAGAGTAATAAGAATCAAG
>JBFMGO010000209.1:0-3613 GCA_040752695.1 bacterium | reverse complement strand
ACCACTGCACGGTGGTTAACATCAAGGGTGAGTCTTTCCGCCTCAAGGAGAAACAGCGAGCCGGTCTGATCCGCAAGGCGTTGGACGTAATTCCTCTGGAAGGAAGTGATCTGTCGGCTAACAATCCATAGGTACCTTAAGTATACCTTGGGGGTCAAATTTCGAGTGCCAAAAGGGGTCAATTTTCAAGCGCTGTTGACATACTCCACCCTTGAGGTAGCGTGGCCCCACCATATCGGCCTGGTGCAGATCGTTGGGAAACGGGGCTTTTAACTTGGGATAAGGCGTTCCTTTGGGTTCGTACCTTTCCCGCTTTGTCTGCAGGCCGTGGCGCTTAAGGATCCGATTGATGGTCCAGACTTCCGGCAGTTCATCCTCGGATAGGCCGAGATTATGGAGTCGCCACCTGATAGCATTTGCGCCGATCTGAGCGTACTTCGTCTTCAGGAGGTCGTTCCTGGCCTTGATAACCAGGGCCTCTATGTTCTCCGGTGTACGGTTGGCAACCCTTTTAGGCGCCCGTGAATCTGAGGTATACCAATTATCTACGCCGGTTTGATAACGGGCAACCCACTTATACAGCCACTGGCGGGATCGATTGAGGTCGTTAAGGATATCTGCGACTTTCTCACCGGAGAAATATCGGTGGACCGCCTGTTGACGCAACTCCTCCTCGTGCATTGTTTAGCCTCCGCTGTTTTTGACAGATAATTCTGCACGAGAGGTGTGTCTCTTTGGACTGCAACTATTATGTTTTCAAGGATCTTAACGCAGGACATGTAAACGATGTTAGGGTCTCAAAACTGTTAACGATGTCCTGCTATTTGACATGTATTTCTTAGATGGTTTTCTGACAGTCGAAACAGTAAGCCCTTCCTTGAAACTTGGATTTATTCTGCCAGCAATATTTAGCTACCTTTTCTGATATCGGTTTCTTGCATTTTGCACAAAACAGCTTTGAGGAGCTGGATGCTCGCTTTTTATGTTCTTGTTTTGGACCCTCTTCTGGTTTTGCGGATACCTGAACAGATATACCGAACCTTGCTTTAAAGTCAATTGTTGCGGGCTTATGGTAAGATACGAGCCTGTTTGCCGTTTCCTCGACTGTTGATGAAGATGAAATCTTACCTATGTAACCTATATCAATTAATGGATTAAATTTATTTGTTTCCTCATCCAACTTTGTCTGTAATGTATCCGCCTTGATTACCATACTTGTATCGAATTTATTACTTGGTGGCCTTGTTATAACAGCCTTAGGCGACAATAGAACAAAGCTTTTGAATTTTGGCCATATTGTAATTCCAATCCTCTTTGGCAGGACTTCGTTACCTTTGAGAAAGCGTTCTAACAAGTGGATATGTCTCTTGTTCTGTTCTATAGGAGAAGGTATACCAATATACCGTCTTCCATAATGAGCTTGGAATTCGCCTTCTAAAGTGATCTTAATACCATACGAATAATTCTTAGATTCAAGAACGTATATATCTAAAAACCGATTTATTAAAATATGATCTATCTGAGCTATTTGCCCCTCGTATTCAATTCTCAGGTCATGAATGATCACCCAGTTCTTTGAATTGCCAAGATAGAAGTCTATATAGTAAGCTGAATCCTCCTCCCCATGAACCCCCTTACGCATCGCCTTAAGTTCCCTTTCAATCAGGAATCGTTGATTGGGAGAAATCTCTTCCTTCAGCAATGAAGAGAGCTCCTCCATTTCTTGCAGCTTCGAATCCATTTTCTTTATAATCATAGCTACTCCGTCGAATGTTGGTGGTATATTTTACTAACATTTCGACACTATTGAAAAAATCTCCTGCTCCTAAGAACTATGATAATTCCGACCAGGAACGCCGGGAAATACGATACCCAATACCGCACCTGCAGGATAATAATATCTTTTGGCGAATAGCAGCCGTAAACCTATAGTTTTGGTCGCACTTGTATAAAGAATATGAATTATTACGAGAAAAATATAAATTCCTTTCTTTCAAGCGTAGCCTCTAATATGTCGGCAGTCTACTTGCCAGCTTTTTTTGTCTCGCTTATCGAACTATTGGAGGACTTATATAAATTCGATTCCGTTCCAAAGGGCGAACATATCAGAATTGACAATACAAAAATCTATATTCCATACCCGCTTGTTTCCGCTTATTTTCTGTCTTATCTTTTAAGAATTCGCAGGCACATTCCCTCCGTGAAAATGGCCCCGACCAGGGGCAAAACCCACGATGAGAGGTTCTTAGAAAACGGGAACATTCATAGCCTCGTCAATCCAAGTCTGATACTTGGTTCTCAACATTTCGAGAAGCAAGGAAAGAAGATCATCACGGACATGATGGATTCGCAGAATGTCTTCCCTGTCTTTGAAAAGCGCTGTCCGATACTGCTTCTAAAAAGCGGCGGGATAGAAATGGACATAGTGGCTGTGGATGCCCTGCTTAATAATTCCACCCTTTACTCCAAAATGGGAGAATTGATCTGTTTCCAATATCTCGTCAGGCTTTCAGCCAATATGGATTTCCGGTCCCAGTTGGAGGATTATTTTATAAGGGATTCGGGGCGGATTGATTTTTCATCAACCGCAAAAAATTACGTTCTTTCCTTTCAGGACCACGTTTGTTACTATTGCGGCCGAACCTTAGACGCCGGTCTTACCCAAAGCAAGCCGAAAGCTGATCACTTTATTCCTTGGGCGTTTGTAAAATCCTCATCAGTGGAAAACCTCGTATTCGCCTGTCACGCTTGTAACAGCGACAAGTCAAACAGGCTAGCCAGTATCTCATTTTTTAATAGCTTGCTCCGCCGAAACGCTCCCGGAAGCGACTTCTGGAGGGGTTACCCGGAGGAAATAAGCAACTTGGAAGAAAGAATAGACAAATGGGTCCGGCATTATTATCAGGCCTCTGAACAGTTAAGTACCGGATGGATGCCGGATAAAGACTGCGTATGTCCGTGATATCAAGGAGCCAATTAATGATCTTTAGAAAAAATCATATTTCAAGACCTGACCCCGTGATTTCATCCCACCTCGGCCAAGATCTTATCATCATTCGCTGATGTTGTCATAAGAACCGTCCCCTTGACAGTCTCAGCGCCAAAAAGCTCGACAGGCGCCTAAAACACGTTGACCAAAAGATAGACAAATACCTGCAGGAACTCGACGAGGGAGATGAAGCCGAAGCCTGCGACCGGAAGCCCGATGCCACAGAAATAAAACAAAGGATCCAAGAGCTTCGCGACCGCAAAAAAACATTTGAACAACACAAGAAGCAGCTTAAAGAAAGGGGCGAGACCGAAATATCCACCACCGATCCAGACGCCCGGCTCATGTGCAATAACAACAATAACGTCGATGTAAGCTATAACGTTCAGACAACAGTGGATTCCAAACATAAACTGATAGCCGATTTCAAAGTCACCCAAAAGCCTAACGACTTAGGCGAACTTGACAACATGGCCCTCAGAGCGAAGAAGTTCTTCGGCGGCAAAGAATTTGAAGTATTAGCAGACAAAGGATACTACAAAGCCGAAGACCTTAAGACATGCGTAGAAAACGGCATAACCCCCTACGTCACCAAGCAAATATACTCGAACGGAACCGGAGACA
>JBFMGO010000208.1:0-3630 GCA_040752695.1 bacterium | reverse complement strand
AGTCATCAACTTTTCAATGGCGTTCTGCTCTTCACGGGAGGCTTTGGCGCCCGCACCTTGCAGTATGGCCAGGGCCTCGATGTCCTTATCCTCTATGGACAGTTCGACGATCTGGTCAAGAAGAGGGCCATATATAGCCCGTGTTGCCTTGAACTGATCAAAGAGTATACGGCCCTCATCGGTAAGAATGGTCTTTTCGAACTTGGCGGCGTTTTCATCAACGGCGGCCCGCAACTCCTTGATGCGGCCAGCAAAATGCTGTCTTTCTTCCGATGTTGAAGCAGTAATAATATCCCTGGCGTTGACCCGCATTCTCTGAAAAGCGATGGAAAGCTCGGCCATTTCCCCCAGCGGCACCGTAATTTTTTCATAGAGTTTGGTGTCGGCAGCGTCGATCACTTTGATCTGTTTGATGCCGATGTAGCCAACCACCCCGGTGATCAAGGCCACCAGAATAAACCCGGTCAACAACTTCGTTCTCATCCGCAGATTGTAAAACCACGTCATAACGATCTCCTTAATTGAATTTCATACCTGGTTATAAAATCCGAAAAAGTCAATTCAAGCCAATAACCAGCTCAAGACTCTCCAGTTCAATTGCTCGCAGCCTTCCCTTCGATGCTACGTATGGCCACCTTCTCCCCTTCCGAAAAAACCATGTCGACATCAAGAATTATTATGAACAGCTCATTGTGCTTGCCCATGCCTAGGATGAACTCGGTATTAATGGTGGTGCCGATGCGGGGGGCCGGCTCGATCTGCTCCGGCTCCAGATCGATGACTTCCTGCACCGAGTCGGCCAGCACTCCCAGCACCAAGATCTCCTCCTTCACCATCATCTCCACCACAATGACACAGGTGTTCACCGTTTTTTCCGTGGCGCTCATGCCGAATTTCAACCGCAGATCCAGCACCGGCACTACATTGCCACGCAGGTTGATCACCCCACGCATGTAAGCCGGGGTCTGCGGCACCTTGGTCACCGTGGTGAAATCAAGAATTTCCCGCACCTTGGCCACGTCGATGGCAAAGACCTCCTCCCCCAGCTTGAAAGTCAAGTACTGGGTGATCTCTGTTATTGCCGAAACGCTCATTATTCTTCCCTCCTTTGATATGTTACGACTGCGTATCCTGATGAAGCCTTTCTGCCAATTGTCAACTGTGTTTATTACGCATTGCTGTATGTTCATCGCTAAGTAATCACCCTCTTCCACCGATCTGACCGGCAACGGAATATTGGAAATGAGGATTCGCCGCGCCGGCTAAAACAGTGACTCCGATAGTCTTTCCACATTCTTAAAAAAAGACCAGCCCAGGGACTTGATCACCGACTGGTTGCTCGCCGATCACCCTGTAAAAATCAGGTACTTCCACCGGTATGACACGTTCTCCTGGGTGATGCCCATCTGCTTGATCTCCGGCACAGTGCCGGCAATACTGAATTTCTGCCCAGGGAGAGATAAGGGGCGCGACGGCCACGCTCCGACATCATTTTCTAGGCCGTCCAACGCCTGCATCGCCTAGTTGCCGTTCTGCTTAAAGGTAAAAAAAAACATCATCGGCCTTCTGAACGCTTTGCCCATCATTATGGAAAAAAATTACGTTACGGTTCTGACCGCCGGTTATTCTAAATTGACGGATTCCATGTATGCTGCCACAGAGGCTGGCCAGACAAAATCTATGGGAGAAAAATAAAGATAGAAATAGCCTATGATTTAGCCTTGTTACAGGCAATATGAATTAAAAAGGAGGGATTCCGCAGGATTAACCTACGGATGAAAGCAGATATGATCTGAGATTAATGTTCTTTCCATTGATCTTGAATTTCTTGCGCAGATTACGCCGGTGAAAGTCAACGGCGCTTTGACTTACGTTCAGCAACCTGGCTATATCCTTGTTTGTTCTGCCTTGCCTGACAAGATCGGCGATCTGTATTTCCCGAGGAGTCATTTCAACATATTGAGATAAAAGTTTTCTGGCAAAAGAGGAGGTTAACTGCTGGATATTGTGACGAACAATGTCAAGACAAAGCCTCTGATGCTCAGTGGAAAGGGTATTTTCCAACTCATAAATATTAGGCTCGACGATTTTTTTGATATTCGTCAGGATCTTCTTTTCAAATTCTTCTTTCGCGGCACTGCTCTCTTTCAACAAAACCCTCAGGGCGGTATTGACGTCCTCAAGTTTGGCCTTTTTTGCCTTCAGTTTCGCTTCACTGAGTTTGAGATTTTTTTCGGTCTTTTCCCGTTCGAGAATTTCCTCTTCCATTCTTCTATTCAAACTGACGAGGGTGGCTGTCCTCTCTTGCACTCTCTTCTCGAGCTCCTGGTTGATCCGTTGAAATACCTCTTCCGCCTTTTTAACGGCGGTAATATCCCGTAAGGCGATCACCCGGACAATGCGCTCCTTAAAAGGGATGGCTTTCCCATGTACCTCCAGGGGGAAATGGGTCCCGTCCTTTCTGCACCCGACAATTTGATTCGTTTTTTCATGGTTCGAGCTAATAGCCGCCATGACATCATGAGAAGACGTAGCGCCTACCAGATCTAGGAAACTCCGGCCGACAAGTTCCTCCATGCGATAACCGAACATTTCGGCAAATAGGGCATTGGCTTCCAGGATCGTCCCTCTGTCGTGTATGCAAACTCCCTCAAATGTGGCATCAGCCAGGCAACGAAACCGCTCTTCGCTTTCAACAAGCAGATTTTGCATGCGTTTCTGCTCAGTAATATCATTGAACACGCAATAGATCTGACGGAATGAACCGTCTGGATAGAGACTTACTTTACAAGTGAAATAAACGGTTATCAGAGATCCGTCTTTCTTGATCATTTCGAATTCAACACCTCTGGCCATGACTCCGGCAGAAAAAATTTGTGGGAAAAACGTTTTAACCCCCTGAATTTGATCATAATTAAGAAACTGGCAAAATAGCTGACCAATGACCATCCCCCGCTCGTAGCCGAGTGTTTTCAACCAGTGATCATTTACTTCCAGCAACCGACCATCGCTATCCAGGATCTGGTAACATATAGGTGCATCCTCATATAAGAGACGATAGCGCTCCTTTTCCGTCTGTAACTCATCTTGAGCATTTTTCTGCTCGGTGATATCCTCCAGGACATTGACAATCTGGATTGGTCGGCCGCGAGCGTCTTTTATGAGGCTAACCATATGATTGCCCCAGACAACGTGGCCGTCTTTTTTGATAAAGCGACTTTCACATCGAAAACTATCCCGTTTGCCGGACAGAAGTTCTTCAAAAAAAATGGCATGAAGATCCCTGTTTAAGGGATGAATCAATTCCGCCATGGTTTTGGCCTTAAGTTCCTCTTCACTGTATCCGAAGAAATGCTGCATAGCTTTATTGCATTCCGTGATCGAATCCTCGTCTGAAAGTATGTCGTGGCTTGGAGAAATTAAAGCAATTCCCACCGCTGTTTTTTCAAAAACCGCCCGGAATTTCTCCTCACTGATCCTGAGCCGCTCCTCCATTTTTTTACGTTCGTTGATATTCCGGCAACTACAAAGAATTGCGTAAACCTTGCCCGAGGGATCAAGCACCGGTACTTTTGAGACATGAAACCAGAACTTTCCTTTCTTTCCTTTAAATTGTTTTTCATAAATACG
>JBFMGO010000207.1:0-3651 GCA_040752695.1 bacterium | reverse complement strand
TCATAACTAAGCCAGTGATGCCTTTGCAGGCTTTTTAGAGGTACTTTCATGCTGTCCGGACTAATAAAGCACGTGAATATAGCCCCTTTTGTAAGCTCTTTCTGAGTTTTTTACCGGACACTACTGACTATTTTTATCAAATTAAATTAATTAAAGTATACGGAGTTTTGAAGATGAAAAAAATTAACTGCTGGGAATTCAAGAAGTGCGGAAGACACGCCGGAGGAGAACATGAAAAAGACATGGGGATATGCCCTGCAACTGTTGAAAAAAAACTTGACCGGATCCACGGCGGCAGCAACGGGGGAAGGGCATGCTGGGTAGTATCAGGTACAATGTGCGGAGGCGTGATTCAGGGCACCTTTGCAAAAAAATATTCAAGCTGCAGTAAATGCGATTTTTATAAAACCGTGCGGCAAGAAGAACATCCGAAATTTCAACTTTCCGCAGTTCTTCTCAACATTCTGAAGGAAGGTTAACCTGGAAATGCAATCATAAGTGAACGCTATACACTGCCCGGGAAATCAATTGCATTTCCCGGGCAACACCCATGCCACATGCTGTCAATACAGGCAGCTAATCAATCTGTATTATGTAATCGAACATGCTGTCTACAGATATTATCTTCTCTCTCAAGCCCCTTCTGTCATATTTCCCATAGGCCTGTGAGCTTCCGGAAAGGTGAAAAATTTTTTCTGGCGCATCCGGGTTTCTAATGGGTATATACAATATCTTGTGGTTTAAGTATGCTATCTCATTATGGACGAGAAAGCGTTTTACACAAAGATACTTGGAATCAAGTTGCCTTGGTTTATTAAACAGGTTGTTATGGATGAGGCAGCGCAGCGGATCGACATTTTTCTGGACCATGAGAAGGACATACAGGCGCGATGCCCTGTGTGCGATGAATTTTGCGGCATATACGACCATGGCCCTGAGCGTGTCTATCGTCATTTGGACACGTGCCAGATGAAGACTTTTGTACATGTACGTCTGCCTCGTGTGGACTGCCCCGATCATGGAATCAAACAGATTGCCTCGGAGATTGGAGAAAATGGCTCTGACATGACGTATGCCTTTGAGAGCCTTGTGCTTCGTGTTGTTCAGGAATGCAGCATAGAAGCTGCCGGAAGGCTTTGCGGGTTGAGCTGGGACAAATGTTGGAATGCTCTGGAGAGGGCTGTTAATCGTGGCCGAGCTCGCAAGGAGCATAAGATTCCCATTCGCATCGGCGTGGACGAGAAGTCTATCGCCAAAGGGCATAAATATGAATCTTTGGTTTATGACATTGATGCTGGCACAGTAGAGTTTGTCTGTGATAACCGGGGACAGGAGAGCCTTGAAAGCTACTACAAGCAATTCAGCAAGGAAGAACTTGCCGGGGTTAAATCTGTGGCAATGGACATGTGGGATCCTTATATAGCGGCAACGAAGGCGTATGTGCCTGATGCGGAGAAGAAGATAGTCTTTGATCGTTTTCACATAATGAAGCATGTTCTGGAAGCCGTGGATGAAGTAAGAAAGAGCGAGCACAGGGAACTGTCTGAGACTGGTGAGCAAACCCTGAAGGGCACGAAGTATTTGTGGCTGTGGAGTCAAGAGAATATTCCTTTGTGGAGGCGTGAGGAGTTTGAAGCATTGCGAGCCAAGGATTTGCAGGTATGCAGGGCGTGGGCTATCAAAGAAAATCTTCGGCATCTGTGGGATTACTGGTACGAAGGGTCTATGAGGAAGTATTTCAAGAGATGGTATTTCTGGGCGACTCATAGCCGGCTTAAGCCGATTAAGAAAGTAGCCCGTATGATCAAGAGCCATATAGATAATATTGTCACTTACGCCAGGCATAGGATCACCAACGCCTTGGGCGAGGCAATAAACGCCAAGATCGAAAAAGTGAAGCGTATGGCCTGTGGTTTTCGTAATCGCTCCCATTATCGTATAGCAATCTATTTTCATTGCGGCGGCTTGGATCTGTTTCCAAAGCCACCTGCTAAATCAATACTATGTTTCAGGACAGTATAAACACTATATGTTGTGGCTACCCATTAAAAAGTCTGATGCGCCTTTATAATAAAGTGGAGAAAACCAGGAGTAAAAAAAGAATTAAACAAAGACTAATGTATATATCAAACATAAAATATCTCCTTACAACACTTATAAGGCCCGCCCGTGTCAAGAGACAAAGGACTCACATCGGAAATAAAAACAGATAAAATTTCATTTCCATATTTTTTTAAAAGATTGCAAATCAGCCCTGACTTGATTTCCAAAAACGGCATCAGATCGAAAATCTGCACCAAACACTTATCGATGTTCAATAGCCATGCAGCAGGGAACATTACATCAGTTCCAGGCTGCATGACGACAGTGGAGAGACCAGTCGGTCTTATTCTCCACGACATAGAAACAATTCAGAACCCTTAAGCCGTCCTATTCAAAGGTATGGTTCATGAACATCCAGTTAGTATCAGGATCGGGTAAGGAGCAGAACCCTTAACAATCTTTTATGAATAAGGGACCGGAAGTCCTAATCAAAGCGTCAGTGGCGCCGGACATAGCGCTTATAAGGCCAGGGGGGGCTTGATGTCTCTATGCAGGACAATCTTCCCCTCTTGGTTGAGAATGCAAAGGTACATTGTCCTTGCATGCAAGTCGATACCACAGAAAAATTTGCGCTGATTGGTGTAAAATCTCATAAAGACCTCCTTAAAGGGAAATTTTTAGGTGCCTGAATCATACCTGATTCGGGTATGGTTCAGGGGGGCCTTAATGAGTATCAAGTCATTGGAGCGAACGAGTGCCACAGGACACTTTTTGAGCCTGTTTTTGGTTTGAGTACGGGGTGACGGGGTCAGGTTTTTACTTTTACTGTTTCATAAAAACGGTTTTGACAGAATACATGTAGTCCCAGTCTATTAAAAGCTCATCCTCTTTGCCGCTATTGGAACTCTTTTAGAAGGAAGAAGAAAGCATAGACGTTATATGGTAAAATAAACATGTGAGCCCAACAATTTTAAGAGAAAAGGGGTATAGATTTTATTTCTTTTCACGTGAAGGGTCGCGCAGGCATGTTCATGTCATATGCCCTGACGGAGAGGCAAAATATTGGTTAGAACCCGAAATTGAATTAGCAAGAAATCATAAGCTATCTCGGGTTCAATTAAAAGAAATAGAAAACTTGATAGAGGTGCATTATGATGAGTTCAAGAACGCCTGGGAAAAGCATTTCGGCAGTTGAAATTACTAACATTTCCAGCAACGGTGTATGGCTCTTAACCGGAGACAAAGAATTGTTTATGTCCTATGAAGACTTTCCATGGTTTAAAGATGCCCCAGTCAGAAAAATTCTTAACGTTGAGGAGCCACATGAGGGACATTTCTACTGGCCGGAACTGGATGTAGACCTCACTATTGAGATAATAGAACATCCTGAAAGATTTCCTTTAAAAGCAAAATAGCACATAACAAATCGCTCAACACCGATGCTCATTACGCTCCGCTTCATTCACACGGGTCAGCTCAGTCGTTCCCCCCTCCGCTTCGCTCCGGGGGGAATGCGGCAGTTGAGCAGCGAACTCCTGAACCTCCCCTTCGCTCCGCTGCGGGGAGAACCAGGAGTTCGAGACAGACGCCCTTCGGGCACTGCTCAAC
>JBFMGO010000206.1:0-3714 GCA_040752695.1 bacterium | reverse complement strand
CTCTGTGCCTGGTTTATTGTTGTCAAGGTATTTTTTATTTACCATTCATCTCCGCGAGCCTACCGCTAAGCCCAAGGGTAACGGAAGGAGTCCGTAGGACGACTGGAGTTACCCTTGGGCGCTCGATTTTTTATATATTTGATCTCTAAATAATAAAATGATAAAATTTAGCTCTGGGCATTCTTATTCCTCTTTGTGCTCGGTTATTTTTTAAAATCAATTACTTAAGCCGTGTAACACCTTGCTCAACCCTGGTACTTAGAGAGTCTCAACTGAGCTCTGACCTTGCTTCATTGAAGCTAAGGTGCAAGGGAGGAAGTTATAGGGCTCTGTGAGAAGGTCGACACTGGGTCGCCTTAGTTGGCACCGATGATAATCTCCCTCCGCTTACACGCCAAGTGTTTGAATTTACGCAGCCTGTTCTGCTACAGTTTGTGCTTCATTATATCCCTTTATATACTCTTTCTGATCACGCACCAGGGCAAAGATAATCCCCAGGAGTTTTCTGGCTATGGCAATCAATGCCTTCATCTTCACCATTCCCCTGTTCAAATAGCCCTGATAAGTTTGGTGTAAGATTCCTCCCTTGCGCACCACATTGATAGCTGCAAAGAACAAAAGCTTTCTCATCAGTGGTCGGCCTCGCTTAGAGATATGCCGATTTCCTTTATGCTTGCCGGAACTGATCTCATACAGATCCAGACCAGCCAGTTTGAGCATCTCTCCAATGGTTTTATACTGACGAAAGTCTCCCACTTCACCAATGAGGCCCGCAGCCGTTATCTCACCAATCCCTTTAATAGACAGGATTGCTCTACTGTAGGGGATCTGCTGTAAATACTCAGACATCTTCTCTTGCACATCGGCTATGAACTGCTCTGATACCTCAATCAGAGCTAAAATATGCTTGATTTCAGTCACTATGCTTTCTTGCCCCTCCTGGATACCTACTGACCTATTCGCCTCTTCATACAGAGCTTGAGCCTGACTATTGCCTAGTCTGCCTCGGCTTATCTTCTTTACAATACTGCCCAAAGCCTCAAGGCCATGTTCTACTATACTCTGAGGTGTTGTAAGATATTTTAACAGATACTGCGCACTCTTACTCTTGACATTTTTAAATATCTGCAAAAATTCAGGGAAAATTACAAAAACAAGATGCTGGAGCTGATTAAATAAGGCTGTTAGATTTCGTATTTCCCTCTCTCGTGCCTGAGTCAATCTCCGAAGCTCGGCTGCACAGCCTTCTGGAATAACAAGGCTCAGAGCGTGTCCAAGCTCGATTATATCGGCAATGACCTTAGGATCTTTTTTATCTGTCTTATTGGGCGAATTGTCCTGCAACTCCTTCAGTCTCTTGGTGTGCATTGGATTTACCTGTACCAGCCGCACTTTCCTCTTCCGCAGATAATGGACCAGTGGCTCTGCATAGGGGCCGGTAGACTCAAACCCTACTACTATTTCCTCTACCTTATCTCCACCTGCTTCCATCCCTTGGCAGATACGGTCCCAAAATTTACCAAATCCACGACTATCATTGAAAAACTCAAACGGTTTAATATCTTCTCCATCCGGGTATCGGTAATATCCAGTATTCATTACCTTCCCAATATCAACGGTGACAATAAGTGTTTTCCCATTGCTATTATTACTTCTTTGTGATTTAATTCTATTCAATTTCATTTGGCTATACTCCTCTGTTTGATTTGGATCTTTGGTTTAGATACTGAACCAACTCACTAATTGGTTCAGATCAAAATAGAGAGTATAGCCTTTTTTTACTATGACTTAAACCCCCCACTTCTACAATATAGCAAGCTCTGTGTCTCAGTGGTGTCCTTTGTCTTTTCTTACGGCTCCTCGCCAAGGCAGTACCGCTTGATTTTCTTATGCAAGCCCTGCCGGGTAATCCCCAGCAAGGCGGAGGCCTTATTCTTATTCCCCCGGGCTTCCTGGAGCGCTTTCCTGATGAGTCTGATTTCCAGGGCTTTTACCTGGTCAGGAAGCGAATAACCGGCGGTCTCTTTCTCGTGCAGGGTATGGCCGAAATTTTGCAGCTCCCGTGAGCACTTGTCAATGGTAATCCGCTCCCCTTCAGGGTTCAAGGCAACCAGATGTTCCACCTCCCGAAGTAATTGACGAACATTTCCCGGCCATGAATACTCCTCGAATAAGCTTAACACTTCCGGAGAGAAACCAGCCACCCCTTTTTTAAAGCGCTGGCTTACCCTGTCCAGAAAAGCCAGGGCCATGGTAACAATATCCTCCCGGCGTTCCCTGAGGGGTGGAATATGGATCTCGACCGAAAACAGCCGGAAGAACAGATCCTCCCGGAAATGCCCGCTCGCCACCTCATGCCGAAGATCCTTGTTGGTGGAGCTGATAATACGCAGGTTGTAGCGCATCAGCCTGTTGCTTCCCAGCCGGCAGCCTTCCCCCTCCTGAATGGCCCGGAGGAACTTCGGCTGGATGGCCGGGGGCATATCGGCCACCTCATCCAGAAATAACGTGCCGCCGTCAGCCTCCTCAAACCGGCCTTTGTGGCTCGCCACAGCGCCGGTGAAAGCCCCCTTTTCATAGCCGAAGAACTCGCTTTCCATCAGGCTTTCAAGGATCGAAGCGCAATTGACAGCCACAAAGGGCTTATCGCGCCGGTCACTTCCTTCATGGATCATACGGGCAATCAGCTCTTTGCCTGTCCCGTGCTCCCCATGAATAAATACATTGACCGGGGTCTTGCTGATCATCCTCACTTCGTCGATGATATTCCTCATGACCGGGCTTTCGACAATAAAGAGGACATCCCGGAAATAATTTTTTTCAAACCGCTCGACCTCGCAGTTCAACTGGCTTGATATCCGCAGGATCTCCCGGCTCAGGAGTATGCCCTCAATGGAAGCTGAAAGGAAATTGGCGATTTCCTGCAACCGCTCCACATCCTGCCGGGTAAACTGCCGCCCCTCCGCCTTGTTCAGCACTTCGATGGCACCGGCCACACCACGGCCGGTCAGACTCCTGATGGGGGCGCAGACCAGGCTGTGGGTAACGAAGCCGGTCCTGGCATCAGTTTCGGTATGAAATCCATGCCGCTTGTCCAGGTCATGCTCGACAATACACTGGCCGGTTGAGACAGCCCTGCCGACAACGCTTTCATCTTTCGGTGGCTCGATTTTTATTCCTTCCAGGCCGGTACCGAACATCGACCAAATCTTGCCTATCTCAGCGTCAGCCATGAAGACGGTGCAGCGTTCGGCATCCATAACCTTCGGCAGAATGGCCACGTAAAACTTCAACAGGGCTTCATAATCACCAACTGTCCAGGATCGGGTAACCTGCTCCAGACGAAACTTAAGGTTGGCAAGTCGCTGGTAAATCGTTTCAGGCTCATTTACCGCCACTCTTTTCCCTCCACCTTTTGTAAATTAAGTTTACTATTAATAACACCGTTGACATCTCACCGTTGATGCGGTCCTGTGAGATGCCCTGAGTCCACTGCACATTGTGAAGCACCCAGAGGGTGGAGTATTCACCGTGCAGCGTAGCCGCTATGGACTGCGGCGCACGTGATATCCGCTTTCCTCTGCGGTCTCTTGTCTATCCTCTATCGCCTGTCGTCGCAAGGCCACTGAATTGAATCCGTACCAGCTTTCCAGATCGGTACCGAAGCTCTTTCCATAATTCTACTATAGTTCTGGAATACTTGCCATATAAAGT
>JBFMGO010000205.1:0-3765 GCA_040752695.1 bacterium | reverse complement strand
AAGAAGGGGGTGAAATTATTTTGTGATAATTATGGACAAAGCTTCAGGACGAGTTTTATAATTTAACCTGGAAAAAGTGGGGAATAAATCTGATACCGGGGTGGGGAATAAAGCTGATACTTGACATCCCTACAGCTTGAGGTTCAAGGTAGAGGTCATTCACGTCCAAAGTAGATGTCTCGGCCAGCAGCACTGCCCGTTCAATGATATTTGCCAATTCTCGGATATTTCCTTTCCAATAATGATTAATAAGACTGCTCAGCGCACGGTCATGTATATGGGTAATCTCTTTTTTAAAAGTTTTACAAAATTTCTCAAGAAAATATTTGATTAAAAGGGGAATGTCCTCCCGACGCTCCCGGAGTGGTGGGAGGACTAAAGGGATCACAGCCAGCCGATAATAGAGATCCTCACGGAAAGTCCCTTGTTCCACCGCAGATTTTAGATCCCTATTAGTGGCGGATATAAACCGAACATCAATCCGTATCACCTGATTGCTTCCCACGGGTTTGATCTCCCGTTCCTGTAATGCCCTTAAGAGCTTGGTCTGGGTTGATATCGGAATATTTCCTACTTCGTCCAGAAAAATCGTCCCACCCTGGGCTTCCTCAAGTAGCCCCCTTTTCGTCATATAGGCACCAGTGAATGCCCCTCTGATGTGCCCGAAGAGTTCGCTTTCAAGGAGGGTCTCGGTCAGACCTCCACAGTCTATAGCCAAAAAAGGTCTATCTTTTCTGGAGCTTAAGTTGTGTATCATCCGTGCCAGTAGTTCCTTGCCCGTCCCGCTTTCCCCTAGAATGAGGATGGTTGCTGGCGAGTCTGCCACTTTTTCGATCTTCGAAATCAGATCGAGCATCTGCTTATTCTGGCCGAAAACCATCCCAGGAAATTGATTCTGCGACTTGTGACGAAACTGTTGCAATTCCCGATTCATATTTCCGTATTCCAATGCACGCTGGACCAGTATTTCCATATCACGCATCTGAAATGGCTTTGTGACATAATTGAAAGCCCCTTTTTTGATCGCTTCCACTGCAGACTCAATGGTGCCGACGCCAGTTATGATGATAAATGGAAGATAAGGATATAGGGACCGAGCATGCTCCAGCAGTTTTATGCCATTTATGTCCTCCATGGCCAAGTCAGAGATAACCAAGTCAAAAATTGTCTCTTCTATAAGCCGCAATCCCTCCCGACCTGACGACGCAGTCTGCACTGAGTATCCTAATCGCTTCAGATTCCGATCGAGCAATCGAAGCATTTCGGGTTCATCATCTACTATGAGAATCCGATCAGACACGTTGAGTTACCTCCTCATTCCTTATAAGGAACTGCGGGAAGTTCCAGAATTACTCGTGTTCCTTCCTGTGGGTTACTTTTGATATCAATGGTGCCGTTGTTTTTTTCGATAATCCGCTTTGAAACGGAGAGTCCCAGCCCAAACCCCTGAGGCTTCCGCGCTGTGAAAAATGGATCAAAGACCTTTTCCAAATCCTCATTGGGAATACCCACGCCAGTATCCATGATCTCAATTCGGACCATAGGTCTTTCCCTATCGTTATAGGGATATGCCTTAATCATAATTGAGCCTCCGTTGGGCATGGCATGGATTGAATTCATTATCACATTGACAAAAACTTGTTGGATATGATGTTCGTCACCCCAGATTAGAGGAAGTTCCGGTGAGAATTCTTTCTTGATTTGAATATGGTTCTTCTTGACCTCCTGATTAAGAAGAAAGAGACCTTCATCCACCTTGTCTTCCACGACTATGGATGTCATAATGGGAGGTGCTGGTTTTGTGAAGGTCAGCATATCCTGAATGAATTTTGCAGCCCTGAGTGCATTCTGTTTAATTGAAAGCAAGTTTTCGTGCTCAAAATCCGGGCTTGTGTGATTGTGGCAGAGTTCCTCAACATTCCCCAAAATAATGCCCAAAGGGTTATTGATCTCATGGGCAATTCCGGCTGCCATCTCCCCCATGATGGCGAGCCTCTCGGATTGAATCAACTGGCTCTCCAGTTTCTTGCGATCCGAGATATCCTGTGAGAAAAATCGTGCTCCCGTCACTATGTGGCCAGGACCCAGAATTGCCGTGGCATTTACCTCCACATCAATTCTTTCACCTCTTTTGGTCAAGAACACAGTCTCCACTTTTCCATTTCCCTTTTTAAATAACAACTTCAGGAATGACTCCATTTCTTGCCAGCGATCATAGGGCACTATGTCTTGGAGAGTGAGGGCTTTGATTTTTTCGAGCGAGTAGCCCAACCGTTCCAGTTCGAGATTGTTAGCCTGAAGTATTCGTCCTTCCTGGGAAATAACATGGATCATCACTGGGGCATTTTCGATAAGGTCACGATAACGTTCTTCTGACGCCATAATTTCTTTGTGCTGTTTGACTACGCGTTTTTTCAGGCTAAAATTCCATAGGGAGATGACTAAAAGTGCCGTACCTGCTATAAGGATTATGCCTCCAAAAACCAGGATAAAATCCCTCCATGAGGCTCCCCCTATTTGCTTTCCGAACCACTTTTTGTAAATCTTGTCGTATTCTCTGTTTCTGAGAATGGTCTCAAATGCCGCGTTGAGTTTAGAGAGTAAAACCGTGTCTCCCTTTCGCACAGCGATAGTATAGGGCACAGATTCGATGGGAACCCCTACTTGTTTGATATTCTTAAATCTTTCTTTCTGAATAGTGTAGTAAGTAACTAATTGACAGGAAGAAATGAATGCAGAAGCTTCTCTCGAATCCACAAGTTTGAGGGCTTCCGATTGGCTTTCAACTACCAACAGGTTAATATCCTTCATGTCCCTAACAAGTTCATAGGATGTATGGCCCTTTTCAACAACAACCGTGTGGCCTCTCAGGTCTTTCAGACATGTGATAGTCATCTGTTCGTTGTGGACAAAAATGGCTTTCTCCAGTTGAACAACATGATCACAAAAACTAAACCGATTTTCATTTTCGGGGGTTTTAGTCTTCCCCAGGATAAGGTCAATTTTTCCTTGACTTAGCGCTTCCTCTGCTTCAAGGCATCCGAAAGAGCGGAATCGCAGATTGACTCCTATTTCTATAGCCAAAAGCTTAATTAAGTCAACATTAAAGCCCCGATACTGCTGATCTTTGTCTATAAACTCAAAAGGTGGGAAAGAAGTTCCCCCTCCAACATGAAGTATGGGTTTGGACCCAGCGTAGAGGGGTAAACTGATAGCTAAAACAAGACCCAGGACGATTAAAATTAATAAGATAAGATTCTTTTGATATATTCTCATAACCCTATCTTCATCTACCAAATTTCCTTATATATTAGGGGGTTACACAATTCATTATCAAAACTCCAAATCCAGTTAACCAGTTTTAGGCTATTTATAAAGAACAATTTGAGTTGAAGTAAGGGACACTCGATTAAACGGATTAACCTCTAAAAATCCAAATTTAAACTGGATTATATTTATATTTTAACACAAAATACAAAAGTCAAGATATTAAAAATATATTGTTTTGTGTTTGGTGATAGAAGAACCATTTAGATTGTCATGTTGTATAATAAGGATTAAATGATTATTTTAAGTTTCCTTAGTTCTGCACTGTTTGTATTTTTCACATATGCCTCTGTAGATGCCTTTCAGGCTGCTGTCTTGCCTTCCGAAGTCAATCCTGGAGATGCATTCATAATTAAGGTAATCGGTAACCCCAACAGAACAGAGGCAACAATTTCACATCTGCCTGCCGCTGTTTTAAACAATAAGTCATTTTATTTC
>JBFMGO010000204.1:0-3818 GCA_040752695.1 bacterium | reverse complement strand
TTGGCGGTGACTGTGCAAAGGTCCTCAGGACAAAGGAAACCTCAACGGTTTTCACTGATCCGAAAGATCCGAAAAAATATGACACAAAAAAATATGAGGAAATTTTGAGCAACGCCGGGATAAGCAACAACAAAACCCTTGTAATTTATGGCGACAAGAAGAGAGTTACCCATGCAACCGTTGGTTATTGGGTAATAGACTGGCTGGGGGCCAAGGATGTCCGTTTCCTGAATGGAGGGATCGAGGCATGGGAGGCTGAAGGGAAAAAACTCGAAACAACTGAAACAAAGCTCCCGAAAGCAAAGTTCAAGGCTAATTCCAAAACCATGAAAAAGAGGATCGCCACTACAGAAGAGTTGCTGAAGATAGCCAAAGGCGAGGCTAAAAATGTCCAGCTTGTAGACTCCAGAACACCAGGAGAGTATGCGGGCACTGATGTCAGGGCAAAGAGGGGAGGACATATCCCTAACTGTCTGTTAAATGTCTCGCATACCGAGACCTACGATAAGGCAACTGGCAAGATGAAATCCATGGACGAATTGGAGAAACTCTACGGGAAACTCGATAAGAACAAAAGAGTGATACCCATGTGCCAGACAGGAACACGTTCTACACTCACATATTTGGAGTTAAAGCTTATGGGATTCAAAGACCCGGCCAATTACGACGATTCATGGATAATATGGGGGAATAAAGAGGATACGCCCATTGAAAAATAGTCGGCTTCACCTAATGAAAGCCTGACTACTTTTGGGTGTTGGATAAATGGGGATCCTTAAAACGCGGCAAGAATTGACAAAGGCATTTTTTGAAGATCAAGTGTCTTCAAGAAAGGAGGTTTTATGGAAGAGAAGAAACAGGGGATAAGTGAAGACTGGCTGTCTTTGTGGCTTGGTCTCTTTATCTTTGTCCTTTCGCTTTTTGCATTTTCAGGGACGGATATCCTCGGATGGGGGATATCAACAAAGGCATGGACCGACATTTCAAAGGCAACAGCTCCTGTATCAAAGAAATTCCAGCCCTTAAAGGGTGAAATAACAAAGATTGATGGTCAGAAGCTAACCATAAAGAAGACTGATAAAAAAGAGGAGACGATCACAGTAAAGGATACCGCAGGACTTAAGGTGGGTGACAAGTACGAGAAATCCGGGATGTCCGGTTTCACCTCTTTACTGTTGACCTATCTCTTTATGCTTGCCGTGATGGCAGTTGGCGCTGCGGCATTGCGTGTGAATATCGGCAGGTTTATTATAGGATTTACAATTGTCTTCTGGATAAGTTATGCGTGTTGGCTTATCGGCCACTACGCATATATAGCCGCAACAGATGCCTCGAAATTCAAAATCCCGTGGTCATTGAAATTGACAGGGGAGTCGGGATTTATTGTTGCGCTTATTGCAGGTCTCGTTGTAGGCAACTTTTTCCCCAGATTCTCAGCGTACCTGAAAGATGTGATAAGGCCCGAACTCTATATCAAGACCGCCATAGTCCTTATGGGCGCGCTTCTGGGAGTTAAGGCAGCCGAGTCCTTCGGGCTGGCTACTGCGGTAATGTTCAGGGGACTCTGTGCCATTATCGAGGCATATCTCATCTATTGGGCCCTTGTTTATTTCGTCGCAAGGAAATGGTTCAAGTTCAGCAGGGAATGGGCAGCGCCCCTTGCATCCGGTATTTCCATATGCGGCGTATCCGCAGCCATAGCCACAGGCGGAGCCATAAGGGCAAGGCCGGTAGTGCCGATAATGGTATCTTCGCTGGTCGTTATATTTGCCGTTATAGAGCTTATTCTGCTTCCGTTCCTGGCACAGACATTTTTATGGAAAGAGCCTCTGGTGGCGGGTGCATGGATGGGTCTCGCCGTCAAAACCGACGGGGCAGCGGTTGCGAGCGGTGCCGTCACTGATGCCCTTGTGAGGGCAAAAGCACTGACAATGGAAAGCGTAAACTACAAGGAAGGCTGGCTGACTATGACTGCCACGACGGTAAAGCTGTTCATAGATATCTTTATCGGCATATGGGCATTTATACTCGCCTATCTATGGTGCGCCAAGATTGAATGCAAACCTGGTGAAAAGGTCGGAGCGGGTGAGATATGGAACAGGTTCCCGAAGTTTGTGATGGGGTATGTCATAACGTTCGTACTGCTGCTGATAATCTGTTTGCCTGCTACCAGGGCCATACAGCCTGTTGAAAAAGAGATCGGCGCCTTAAAAGAGGAGATTTCCACTGCAGAGAAACAGATCCCGACTATTGCAGACCCTGTAGCGCTGGCGGTCTTAGACGAAAAAATCAAGGTAACAAAAGATAAGATGAAAGATTTAGAGAGTCAGATCAAAGAACCAAAGGCAACTCTAACAAATGCTAAAACGGCAACAAGCGGGAGCAATGCATTCAGAGTGATGTTTTTTGTCCTGACCTTCTTTACAATCGGCGTTGTCTCTAACTTTAAGAAGTTATGGGAAGAGGGCATAGGCAAACTGGCAGCAGTTTATGTTCTCTGTCTCTTCGGGTTTATCATCTGGATTGGATTGGTGATCTCATGGATATTCTTCCACGGAGTGAAACCTCCGATAATAACAGGTTAAAGGAAAGGAGGTATTTATGCCGGAAGAACCGAAATTAGCTGAAGAATTACAGAAGATGGAATATGAGCCGCTGCTTCCTGTGGAGAAGAAGCTTATAAGCTGGAGTATCATCCTCGGAACTGTCCTGCTCGGGATGCTCGTCTGGGTAAGTTATACTTTCTTCCCAGGAGGGCATTAATTAACACGACTCACAATTAAAAGCGGGAAGGCTTTGCCTTCCCGCTTTTTTTAAAAAAACAGGCTGAAAATATCGGGGCTATGTTTTATCGACAAAAATATTCGTTGATGAAAATACTTACTTTGGAAGGATAGATTATGCATACTGATGAATTTGAGATCTCTTTGTCAAGGGAGTTAAATGTATGCAAAAACACTATCAAGAAAGTGGAGCGAACCCTTGTTGATATGGAAAAAAAGTATAACCTTAAGACCGAGGTGTTTGTGGAAAAATTCCATAATGGGGAAATAACAGAGTTCAATGAAGATTTTATTGCCTGGATTAATAATTATGAAACACTAAAAAGGTGGTCTGATATGATGAAACAATATGAGGAGATGTTTCGTATTATGAAGATTTAGATTTAAGCTGTCCAACCTTATTCCCCTTTAACACCATGGCCCCGCACCCTGATTCATGTCATATCAATCTCGAAATTGTGCCGGATGCGACAAACATACCAATAATTCATCCTGAAATGCAGATTATATACTGAAAAGATATTTTTTAGATTCATGTTGCCTTAGAACGGCTTTCTTTTTGCTGTTACCTGATATAAATAAAGGTTCTTCTGGCTTTTCTGTGGGTATTTTTCTGTTTCCCCTCTTTGGCAAAGTCGGAGACTCGACTCTACGAGAGGGGTTAGGGGAGATTTTCTGAATCATAAATAACTCCGGTTTCTCTCCGTAACTGCATCGATATTCTCAAATACCTCTTTGTCGGAAAACCTGAGAACTCTCGGCCCTGTCCTCTTCAGGACATCATCACGCACTTTATCCTTTTCCTTGCCGGTTCTTTCATAACGCTGCCCTTTGTCAAGTTCTAAATCCCCCTCAGTCCCCCTTTATTAAAGGGGGATTTAGGGGGATTGGGCAGTAGAAATCAACAATATAGCGCTCTATGACCTTTTGCCGGTAAAACTGATAGCTCTTCAACTGCTTCCCTCTCAATCTCGACCATAGATATTTTTCGGCATTCGTCATGTCTTTTCTAAGCTGCTGTGAGAATGCCTTCAA
>JBFMGO010000203.1:0-3839 GCA_040752695.1 bacterium | reverse complement strand
CCTTTCGCAATGATCTGGATCGGTCGGAAAAAGCGAAGAGTAGTGCATTTGCCAATAAATTCAGTGCGATCAGGAGTTCCAAATCCCTTGATGACAAAATTGTTTTTAAGATGAGGGAGGCCGTGATAGATTGTCCTGATAATTTGAGAGTAGAATTTACAGAGGTTATAAGAAGTATATATAACAGCAATTTCGCTGAGACCAATATCGCCAAAGGACTCCACCATCCGAATGGTATAATAAAAATTCATGTTCAAATATTTCTTCGCGAACTAGATAAACTGGTGGATATTGAAAGGGGATCGAGGTCATGATCTTCGAAGAGAGTATCTGGTTTCTGAGGAAAGTGGTGAGTGCGTTACATAGGTAACATAGATATTTTAAAAATCTATCATAGGCATGTGCGGGACACAATTCATTATTACTTTTTATTTATCTAATTTAATTTACGTAATTTACTTCGTGGAGATAGCATGAAACAACTTTCAGCATCTAAAAGAATAAAACTTTTATCGGCTCTTAAGCGATACCGTAAAGAATATCTCGTCGGCAAATATTCCGAACTCGATGAATCCGGGACCCGGTTGATGATTAATTCTTTTCTAACTGATATTCTTGGATTCGCAAAAATCGCCGAGGTAAAAACTGAATATATGATCAGGGGGACATACGCTGATTACATCATTCAAGTGAAAGGCCGACGGTATTTCATTGTTGAGGTTAAATCGATGGGCCTGGATCTTTCTGCGAAACATCTTAGACAGGCAATAAATTATGCTGCGAATGAAGGGATTGACTGGGCGCTGTTAACCAATGGGAAGATCTTTGATTTTTATAAGATTATCTTTGGCAAACCAATCGACTACCAAAAGGTTTTTTCTGTGGACCTTTCCCAGGAAACCCAGCTAAAATTAGCCACAGAATATATGCAATATATTACAAAGGCATTGCTTCTTCAAAAGGGATTAGACTGTCTTTGGCATAAGCATTCCGCATTGGATCCATCGAATATTTCCAGGCTTTTATACTCAAAGCCGATCATAAATTATCTTAAGAGACAGCTTCGAAAATCCTATAAAACAAAGTTCAGTGATGATGAGATTCAATTAGTGATAACGCGTGTTATTGAGGATAAAATTGAAAATATAGTCCTCCAGAAAAAAAGAAAGTTGAGACGAACAAAAGTCACCCGACGTAAGTCCACCATAGGAGAGGTAGTCTCGATGAGTGATCCATCGACGGTATAGCACACTCCTGTCGGGCAAATGTCACAATATTCAATCGCAATTCAGAAGGGGGTATTGTTGGTTTTATTTACACGACTATTGGGTTGATTGAGAAAGCATCTGGTTTCTGGGGAAGGTTGTAAGCACGTTACATCGGTGAGATGCGTATGTCGTTTTTAACATAGTTAGCCGCTATTTGCAAGCAGGAAATACTGAGAATCAGACCACAAGGGGTGAAGTATTGATATGAAAAAGTTCTTTGCTAATGTGTCGGAACCACTCGACCTAATCAAGCAGCAACCACTTCAATTTACTGTCTGGTGGTTTGTTGCAATTGTTTTCGGACTAGCTGGTTTCTGGTTACCACTTCTCGTTGAAGCCCTCAAAGAATCTGGATCTCCGTGGCAAGTTTTCCAGAACAATTTAAAAGGCGGGAACCTTGCTTCGTTTAGTGTTGTCATTCTCGCAGACGGGCTAGCAACCGTTTTTGTCGCTGTGAATGCAGGACGCAACATCACTGCTGCTGGAATCCGAGCCTTGTTCAGCGTAGTTGCTCTTCTCCTTTTCGTGACGAACGTTGTTGTTCTAGGAATCTCTCATTCCTCTGACGTTCCCACAAAATTCATTGTTTTTCAATTTATTATAACTGGCTTGGCGATCATACTTGCCTCTTACCTCTATTGTTTTCGTTCGACCGACTGGGAAAAATCCGTTGGCGAAGTGAGAGTCACGCAAGATAAGGAGGTCGAAAAACTGGCGAAGGATGCAACGGCGATATCAAAGGATGATAAGGGGGTGAAGCTATGAAAGTTTACGTCCTTCCCTTTGATCAACCGGCTGGAAGCTTCCTCTTGGCAGCAATGCCAGCCCCAGATATAATCCGAATTTCGAGAGCCGACCCCCGTAAGTTTGATTCCATCTCCCTTGAAACCGTAGGGGGAATTCAAAGGGAGCCTTCTCGGAAACGGATCTTGGAAATAGCCGAATACTCTGAGACGGTGGACGCATCTTTCCCGACCCCAATTCTGCTGGCGCTTGATGATGACTGCTACACTCTCAACGAAACCGAACTCACCATCGAAGGGGAAAACGTAGCCGACATCGTCGACGGGCAACATCGAGTCCTCGGATTAACCAAATCCGGTCGTGTTGCAGATTTTGTCGTTCCTGTCGTATTCATACTGGAAGCCACTGAGGAACAGAAGGCATTAATATTCGCAACGATCAATGGTAAGCAGACCAAAGTGCCGGCTTCCATTATCTATGATCTGTTTGCGATCACCAAATCACGCAGTCCATATAAGACTGCTCATGAGATTGCACGGGCGATGAACAACGACCCCAACTCCCCGTGGTACAGACGTCTCAAGATGCTCGGAAAGAAAACTCCAGGATCTCTTGAAACGCTTTCACAAGGCACCTTCGTTCACTTCCTCTTGCCGCATATCTCCACGGCACCAGACAAAGATATGGACCTGATCAAACAGAACCTTGAGCCACCAATCTATGAGAAATGTATTTTCAATGAGTATTTCCGAAAGGATCAGGATTCAGTCATCCTCAAGGTACTTCTGAACGTTTTTCAAGCAGCAAGACGAACATGGATGAAGGAATGGGATCATCCTGAGTTGTTTATTCTTTCGAAGACAACTGGATTCTCGGCAATCATGAGGGCACTGCCAGAATTGGTAGCCGAAGGAAAGCGACGATCAGATCTTTCAGAGGAGTATTTCGGAACAGTCTTTCTATCGGTCAAGAATCGCATGGCGGAGATCAAAGTGAAGCTAACAAGCGACTCTTTCTCGCCTTCAGCTTCTGGCGAGGCACAACTCCGTGATATGATCCTTAACGAATTGGTTCGATCATGACACATGCTTGCAAACAGCGGCTAACAGCACAAACCACGACACTCGCTTTATGATAGAGAATTATTGTGCTCGTTCCATTTCGCTCGCCGCAAGGAATGGATCATTGATAGGCGGCTCGCTCAACGGCGTGGTTTGTGCAGTCTATGAAAAGGCAAAATCTATGAAAAGGCAAAAGTCAAGAAAAAAATATTTCACCTAATCAACCCATGGGAATGGGAATCGCTTTTTGACGTTCTCTCTCGATAGTAGAACGCCGGTTAAATTGTTCTTTCTCAAAATAGCCTTCTCTCAGCAACCAACTGTACCTTGCGCGGTGCCTAATTCACTTATTCGTGAATCGACTAACAATCTATTCAGCTTCTCCAACATTATTCTGGACAGCTATTGTACTGTATACAGTCAGCCCGAAGCAAATAATAAACGTTTCAACCTGACCCTTTAATGGACGTCGGGGCGGTTACTCACACGAAAAGATTCTGCATCGGGCTTGTGTTGACGATAGAGACGTTTTACTTTGAGTGTCGTTGTTTGTTGTTGAATATATTGCGGCTGAACTTTTCTGACCCGGTATGGTGTCGAGTTCCGAAGCATAAAATACACTGAGCGCGCAAGCTTTCGTGCCACACCACAGATAGCACAACCGTGTCCTTTCTGTGCACGAAGATAATCATAGAACGCACGTAATCCCGGATCATGCTTGATGATGAGATACGATGCTTCTACAAATGTTGTTCTAAGATGTGTA
>JBFMGO010000202.1:0-3878 GCA_040752695.1 bacterium | reverse complement strand
GCTGTTGCTCTAACGGTAGGTCATGCAGATAGGGTAATATTGAAGCCAGCTCTAACTCTACCTTTCTGTTTTTTCGTTCAGTTCTTTCGCGCTTGTCTGCCTGCAACGCGGCATACGTCGCCAGAACACCGAAAGATGTAGCAACGAAAATCCGAGTTGCAATTTGATCCCAGCGTATCACCTGGCTTAACGATTCGTAAAACACTACAAGGGCAAATATAACTAATCCAGCGAGCGAAGACACAGCAATTAGACGCCATTTCCGCGCAGAGGCTTTTGCGTCATTGGCAACTCGTTGGTAACCGCCTACCATTCCAGTATCAGTTATAATTCCAACGAGGTCTTCTGCTTTCTTCTTCCTATCTTGAATTATCCGAATGAAGGCATCAGTTGTAGAGATTGCCTCATTCTTAATTTGTTCAAGTGATGTTTTTGCCTCAGTCAGGAAGGACTGAAGAGCCGCGCCCTTTTCTTCCAAAAGTTCATTCCAATCAGTTTTTATATCGTCGATCAACTCGGCAGCTGCTTTCTTAGTATCGGCCTGAGCCTTCTGGAACTCTGTGCGTCGATTCTCTTCAGTGGTAGAAAACTGTTGCTGGAAATTGCTCACGATAGTGTCCGTTCGCTGCTTCAGTGATTCAATCTGAAACGAAAGGCTATTAAGACTCGTCTTCCCTTCATTGAAAGTTTCATTAAGGGAAGTGACCTCATCATCAATGTTCCTGAGATATTGCCCAACTGATCTTCTCAAGGAGGAAACAGCATCCTTTACGCTTTCTATGTCAACCGCATTCGTTGGGCTTGGAATGTCGTTCAAATAAGTAAGTATGTTCTCAAGGTGGTTGTTTGCGTTGGTAAGGTGTGCCACATTTTTGTTTGCTTTGAAAGCAGAAACTTCATTGATAATAGGGTGAAGTGAGTTCTGTATGTTTTTTAGAGCCTGAAACGGAACAAGATTCGGATCTGTGAGCTCCAGTCTGCTCTTGATTAGATTTAAAACTTGGCGGATTCTCTCGATGTCGGCTATAGCTTTGTCGGGTTGACCAACACCTGATAGATCGACATCAATGAGTAAACTCTCTAGGGTTCTAATAACTCCGTGAACCGGATGCTGGTTGATTCTATCTGTCCATTGTGACATATACTATTTCCTATTTTAGTTCAAGGCTTCATTCAAATCGGTAGTCGCTTTCCCTTGCACCCCACGATTCACCGCTATCTGAATTTCTAATCCCCGATAAATCCTATGCATCGTTCGATTAATCGTTCTCAAATATTTTTTAACGCACATAAATCCACAAATCAATTACATATGATTCACCATAGTTGTGAACTGCAATACCCTTAGCGGTTGCCTCCACGGTCGTGGCATACGAAGAACTACGATCATCCGGATCATATGCATACCATAAGAGCATTGGAGGTTGTGAAAATTTTGGAAGCATTGTTTTATCGACTGTCTGAAGCTCCGAAAACAGATAGCTAAATTTATTCTTGTTGATAGGTAGCGCCTCAATGACATAAAGCTTCTGGGGGCTGAGCTTCATGTTCTCGGCTATCGCCCTAGCTTGATCCTTATACTTACTGATTTCAGAATAACTTTGTGTGGCTTGTGAATGAATTTGAATGATGCTGTCACTTTTCGATTTCAAAACTTCCAGGTCAACCTTCGAGGCTTCGGTTATCTCCCGCTTTACTTCAGCGGTAATATTTTTTTGAATATTAAAACCAAAGAAACTGAGCACAAAAACAATTATTGCGATACTAGCATATACTAAGTTTAAACTGCTACGAGAGTGAATAATATTCTCAAGAATAATGTGATCATTACTTTCAAAAGAAGTGGTTTTATTGGTCATTTTTTTTAATGAAAAATATGACCAGAGTGTATATAAAAAATTGGCTAGAACAATGATACCAATCGATATGCACAGAAAATCATTCATACTGATCTTTTCGGATAACTATTTTGATAAATCTATCCAACCCCGACATAAGTGTCTCATCGATGCAACGTGCTCATGACCTTACCCAGTCAGTGAAGGGTATATGCTATAAGCTCTCGAATATCACCATTTAAGTTAGCTTTCACTACGCCCCCTCCCTTACGGAACCAATATATTTTGGTGGTTGCAGTCCCCCATGAATATTTGTAAGTCTCAAATGTTCCGGCCGGTACAGTCACATTCTCAACTGTCAGTGTTTGTAATGTTATCTCGTCAAATAAGGGAGATGCTACGGTGTCAGCACCATCCCAGCCGTACAACATATTTCCCTCATAGTAAAGGTTTCTTTCTCCGAGAGTATAATCATCATCCCCAAGAATATGGTGAGCCGTTTTCCCGTTTAGGGTAGCTGTCCCATCTATCAATATGGTATCACCACCGGAATAGATCCAGCGATTACCAACAGCAAGGGGGTAAACGTGAACTTGTTGTTCTGGAGTTGTATTCGAGGGGGATGAATCTTTGTCACACCCCGTAAAGAACAACCCGAGAAGAATTATCAAGCATATGATATATTTCATAATAAATTACCTATTATTTTTTATTGAGTTACGATGTTCAGTTAACAATGTACGAGACAAGTTCATAGGTGTTCGTGGTACCGCCACTTCTTTGTCTATACAATTTCACAATGCCCACGCCGTCGGCAATCCAATAGTTGTAGACATTCGCACCCTGATACCAAACTAACTTATACTGGTAGCATTGGAAAGTACCAGCGGGTACTATAATCTGATCGTTTGTTGAAACAACTGAGAGTGTATCAGTCGAGAGGGTATCTGTGACGTGAGGGTATGAGGTTGTTCCCACTGAACGAGTTTGTGGAATGAGTAGTTGTTCTACACCGCCATACACTGCCCAAAGGTCATTTGCCTGATAGAATAACCCACTGTTGCTTCCACCCGTGAAAAAGTTAAGGTCGTCTTCCCCAAGCAAATGATATACTTGTCTATCATTGACGGTAATAAGGGAAACGGTTACTGTGTCGGGATTAACGCGTTGTGAACTGAAAATCCAACGGTTTCCCGATTTGAGTGGATAGATTTGACTGGAAGGTGGTGGATTATTTCCACCCGCCGGATTACTCTCATCTTCCTTGCATCCGACAAAAAGGGATAGAAGAAGACCGGTCATAATCGTTACTCTTGCAACGGTAATGGGGGAAATCATAAATATCTCCTAAGTTGGTATGATTAAGAATTATTGCAACTAACTATCTTAAAACCGACATAAACATCTATCTGTGCAACGTACTCACAACCTTCCCCAGAAACCAGATACTCTCCTTCTCGATCATCTCGTCCGGGTAGTCAGGGTTCAAGGATTTCAGGATTATCTTCTTCTCTCGGATAAATATCTTCTTAATCGATCCCTCGTTGCTGTTGAATCCGACGACAGCGTACTCACCATCCTTCGGTTTGAGATTCGGATTGACAAGCACATAATCACCCGCTTCCCATTTCGGTTCCATAGAATCTCCCTTCACTTTAAAGTAAAGAGATCCTATATACTTCCGACCGATCGGCCCGGGCAACATCTCTTTTGATTCGTATTCGAACGTCAGTCTAGTTTCACCGTTGCCTGCATAGATATTTGAGACCAATGGATATTCTGTAAGACCTTTTGAGATCTCCTTCTCTCCTCGGTCTGCGAGGTAACCGTGGAACATTTTTATCATACCGCCGTCACGCTGAGCGGCTGTATGTCCTGTCATCAACCATGTTATATCACAACCCAAATTTTCGAGGCGGTATTTCAGCTTGTTCCCAGGGATGCGTTTGCCGCTAAGGTAATTGTTCAGATTCTGTGGAGCAATCCCCAACTTTTTTGCGAATTCAGTTAGGGTTTCGAAATGCTCCAAACCCCAATCCC
>JBFMGO010000201.1:0-3885 GCA_040752695.1 bacterium | reverse complement strand
TTCTTTCAGATAACTGGAGAATTCCTGCTCCAACACCTCAAGGGTCTTTGGTACAGGCTGGCCTTTGATACGGTAATAAGCTGTTTTGATAATGGTACGATTTTGATCAATGAGAGCAAAGTTGACGCTGATTGATCCAATATCAATCCCAAGGCAAAACATCTTTTCTGTGCTCTCTTGCTTGTTGGGCATGTTAGTCACTCCCTTCCCTAAATAACCTGACCGCTCTACTTTCATTATACGAAGGAATGAGAATTAAAATCATAGTATATTTTAGCTTATTTATCAAGCTACTTTCGTTCACTTTCATTTTTAACCTTTACATGGTATGAGGAACGATATATACTACAAAAATCAGTAGCTTGATTATGTCTCTTATCCATTTGAAAAATTTCATATATTGCAAACCATTTCATACAGTTAAAGGTAAAAATATTTATGAGCTTCATGCAATCCATACTCCTGGGAATCATTCAGGGGCTAACCGAGTTTTTCCCGGTGAGCAGTTCAGGTCATTTGGTAATAATCGAATCTTTTTTCAAAAATTTTTACCGTCCTGGTTTATTGTTTGAAATCCTCTTGCATCTGGCTACACTTTTGCCCGTTGTGATCTATTACCGAAAAGAGCTCTATAAGATCCTTGAGGGGCTGTGGGACTGGAAGGCCGATTCGGCAACACTTTTAGGTTCCCCGGGGAGGAAGCTCCTTTTCATGCTTTTCATTGGATCCATCCCGACGGCAATGATCGGGTTTGCCTTTAAGGATCTTTTCGAGCAGCTTTTTTCAACGCCCTTTTTGGTATTACTGGCCTTATGTATCACGGGAGGATTGTTGTGGTTTGCAAGCAGGCGGCCTCATACCGATCGCCCACTGGAGGATATGACTATCCGGGATGCAGTGTTCATCGGGATCTTTCAGGGGCTGGCCATTACACCGGGTATATCGCGCTCAGGGGCCACTATTGCCATGGGTCTTTTTTGTGGATTGGATCCTGAGGCCAGTGCTGCTTATTCCTTTTTACTCTCTATTCCGGCCATTTCGGGAGCCGCTCTTTTAGAGATGAAGGATAGCGTTCATCTTTTGTGGCAGCCGGAATCACATCTCATGGTTATGCTGGCTGGCGCTCTTTTTGCTTCCATCGTAGGGTATCTGGCCATTCGATACCTTGTCAAGCTTCTTGCCATGAAACGGTTATCTTTCTTTGCCTGGTACTGCTGGTTCTTTGCATTGAGTGTCGGCCTGTTTCTTTTTGTCGTGAAAATGTGAAGCCGCTGTGAAAAATTGAGGTTATGGATTCGTTAAGGCATAGGCTGATTCATGAGATTTTCGGTGTACTTTTCTTCTCCCTGGCCCTTTTTATATTCTTGAGTCTGGTCACATACAGCCCCAAGGACCCCTCCTATTTTACTCTTACCAAAGGGGGGGCGATCCACAATTTCGCAGGCAGGTTTGGGGCAGGTCTGGCTGCTCTTTTACTGGTTGGCCTTGGTGCTCCGGCATTTTTATTGCCGCTGTTTCTGGGGATAGCGGGGTGGGGCCGGATAACCAGGCAGGAAATGAAGCCGTCGTTCATTCAATCCCTTGGAGGGGCATTGTTTTTCCCTTCAGTCTGCGGGCTGCTCGCCCTCAGCGTTCACCGGAAGATGTTCGGAGATATCCTTCCAGGCGGTGTGTTGGGTGAGGTGGTTAAGCAGATAGCCTTTTACTTTGGCGTTCTGGGAACCTACATCGTTCTTTTGGCCTTGCTTTCGGTGTCATTGATTCTCCTGACCAGGTACCGGATGACGACAGAGGAGCCGGAGGAGGAAGGCTTCTTTTTGGCAAAGAAGCGGAATAAGGACAAAAAATCTCCGGCAAAACCATCGAGGAAGAGCAAAAAACAGCAGAATCGGGTGCCTGTACCCGAAAACGATCCGGATAAGGAAATTTTTGCCTGCTCAAAAGGTGTTTTGCCTCCCATGTCTTTGCTGGAGCAGTCAGGGAAAAGGGACAGCAGTGAGAACAAGCAGTGGATACAGGAGAGCAGCCGAAAGCTTGAGGAGAAACTACAGGACTTTGCGGTTCAGGGGAAAGTCACGCAGGTGCTTCCCGGTCCGGTAGTTACCAGGTATGAGTATGAGCCAGCGCCCGGCATTAAAATTTCCAAGATCGCGAATCTGGCCGACGATCTTGCGCTGGCCATGAAGGCTCTCTCGGTGCGAATTGTGGCACCGGTTCCCGGCAAGAGCGTGGTGGGCCTGGAAATTCCCAACCAGCAGAGGGAAGTAGTCTACTTGAGGGAAATCCTGGAGTCAGAGCAGTTTGCCAGAGCTAACTCCAAGTTGAGCCTGGCTCTTGGCAAGGACATCGCCGGCATTCCTTATATCACTGATCTGGCCAGGATGCCGCATCTTTTGATAGCCGGAGCTACGGGGTCCGGCAAGAGCGTGGCCATCAATGCCCTCATTTGCAGTATTCTTTTTAATGCCACGGCAGACGAGGTCAAATTCATCATGATTGACCCCAAGATGCTTGAATTAGGGATCTACAATGATATTCCTCATCTTTTGTCCCCTGTTGTGGTTGACCCCAAGGAAGCTGCCAGTGCTCTGCGATGGGCCACGCAGGAGATGGAGAACCGGTACCGGATTATGGCGCAAAAGGGTGTCCGCAATATCAGCCAGTATAATCAGTTGATCAGTTCAGAGGCAGAGGCGGGATCGTCGACCGGGTCAGGAGATCCCCCTCCTTGGGAGGGGTCGAAAGACGATATGCCCGGTGCTTTGGGGGAAGCGGATCAGGAGGAACTGAAACAGGGTCCTTTGCCATATATTGTCATAGTAATCGATGAATTTGCCGATTTGATGATCATGGCAGCCCGTGAGGTGGAAACATTGCTTATCCGTCTGGCCCAAATGGCCAGAGCTGTGGGTATTCACCTGATCATCGCTACTCAGCGTCCATCGGTAGATGTAGTGACCGGCTTGATCAAAGCAAACTTTCCCAGCCGAATCTCGTTCCGGGTTTCTTCCAAGACCGATTCAAGAACCATTCTGGATACAAACGGCGCGGAAAAATTACTGGGGCAGGGAGACATGCTGTTTTTGCCGCCGGCAAGTTCAGAGCTGGTTCGGCTTCATGGTTCTTCCATCACGGAGGTGGAGATTAAGCGGCTGGTAAAATATCTCTCTTCGCAGGGAAAGCCCGAATACGACGAGAGCATATTGACCTTTACTGCTGCTGAGGGCAAGCCGGGAAGTAAACAGGACGAAGAGGAATATGATGACCTCTACGATAAGGCGGTGGATCTGGTCATTAAAACCAGGCAGGCATCAATTTCCATGATTCAGCGCAGGCTCAGGATCGGCTACAACCGGGCGGCGCGAATGATTGAACTTATGGAGCGAGACGGGGTGGTGAGCAAACCCCAGGGGAGCAAGCCAAGAGAGGTGCTGATTGGTTCAGATTATGAAAAATAATATGAAGAATAATATGAAAAAGAAGATGGTTTTGATTAAGATGTTTCTGGCAACCTGTCTTGTGATTCAGGCTGTGATTTTACAGGGGGCACGGGCCGAGGAAACAAAGGCAGACCCGGTTATCCAAAGGGTTCAGGAATGGTATGACAAGCTCTCTGATTTGCAGGCCGACTTTCGGCAAAAGACTTTCAGCCAAACCTTAAACCGGACCACCGAGGCACAGGGGAAAATCTACTTCAAAAAGCCGAATCTGATGAAATGGAATTATATATCTCCCGAAAAACAGATATATGTCATTAATCATGAAAATTTCTGGTGGTACGTGCCTGAGGATGCGCAGGTAGTGAAAAGGAAAGCCAGTACGGTCTTGCAGGATACAACCCCTCTATCCTTTCTGGCAGGACTTGGGAATTTACGGAAAAGTTTC
>JBFMGO010000200.1:0-3984 GCA_040752695.1 bacterium | reverse complement strand
CCTCCGCCAGCCCTTGTTGAACAGACATAAAAATCTATGCCCGTGGCTTTGGTATGCAAAAAGGCCAGTTCCCGGATTTCCCCATACCAGTTGGTTTCCAGATCCAGAAAGATCAAAGGCGGGCCGCCTGCTGAGGCCAGACTGGCTTGCAGCCGGGCCAGATACCCCCCATACTGGAGAAGCAGCGCCTCGTAGAACCACCCCTCTGTCTCGAAAACCTCCCTGCCCTGCAGGGCAAACCCTTTCAGCTTCAGGCTTTGCGCCTCAAAGGATCGCCGCGTATAGCGATCGCTGGCAGTAAGTGATTCCTGGTAGTACCTGCTGCCAAGTTCCCGAATGAAAGAGGCTGCTGCTCCGGCTGGAAGGGGCAGGTTTTCCAGATACTTGCTCAGCCCATACAGGTAATAGGCCGATACCTGTTCGGGCTTATTCATTTCCTTATACTGTTCCTTATACCGTCAATGGTCATTGTTTATCCTCGACTTATCCTTGGCTTATACTCGTGTTCCCCTATCCGGCCGCCGCTGACGTGGAAAGGTGCAGCAGGGCGCGGCCCGGACTTTTTCCTGAAAATGTCCGGTAGAGCATATTCCGGCAGAGCATATATGAGTAGAGCATATATTATATTATAGGACATAAAACAAAAATCAACTCTACTTCAATATAGAGCAGGCTCAGGCTGCCAGGGAAGATGTGCGAAAGGGTATGCGGGCCATACTGAGTGAGATGGCCGCAAATGCGGCAGCTTTTTTGAAAGATGATTTCCTCGAATCCTGCTGGGATCAGGTTCTTGAGAGGAGTGGAGAATACAATGGGTGATGGCGCTCCCAAAGCTGCTCTGGCTACTCCGGCTTTTTCCCGAATAGAGCGTCGAGCTTTCGCCGTGCTTCCTCGGCCTCGCTTTTCTTTTTATTTGGAGTCTCGCCGGGGGCTGTATCAGCGAAGATAAAAAAATCACAAAAGTTTGCTCGTTCGCGATCGGAAACTTGCTCGCTTTGAGGCTCCCTGCATTTATTAGGCGCGTATTCGGAGTATAAAGCACAATTGAGGCAACAGTGCAGGTCACTGTCACAATGCGGGCATGCTGCCAGCCTGGGTACAATCCTTTCAACCTTGACCGGCTTTTGGCAATGATAACAAATTTTCATAATACAAAAATACCTCCCTTGAGGATTCAGAATCCACAAAAACCGGATTTTGGAATTCAGAATAAATGCTTTTCCCTCGTTTTTCCTAATGTGCCTTAGCCCAGGATGAGCCAAGGCCGATGTCAACCTTAAGGGGAATGCTCATCTGGATCACGTTTTCCATCTCTCGTCGGACGAGTTGTGAAATTTCTTCCACTTCTCTTTCGGGGACCTCGAAGAGCAGTTCATCGTGGATCTGGAGGATCATCCGGGATGAGAAAGATGATGCTGGTGGTGCTGCTGCTGATAATGCTTCCGCTCCTGCTCCTTGTGCTTCTGCTCCTGTTCCTGCTGCTGGCGATGGCTTGCGCAGCAGGTTAAAGATCCGGATCATGGCCATTTTGATGATGTCTGCGGCAGTCCCCTGCACCGGCGTATTGATAGCCATTCGCTCTGCCATTTGCCGGGTGTTTTTATCGGAGGAGTGCAACTCCGGCAGGTGCCGCTTGCGGTTAAACAGGGTGGTCACGTATCCGGTTTCTCTGGCCTGCTGGATAGTTTTTTCGAGGAACGATTTCACTCCGGCGTAGCGGCGGAAATAGTTTTCGATATACTCGTTGGCCGTGGTCCTGGAGATCGAAAGGTCTTTGGCCAGGCCAAAGGGGCTCATGCCGTAGATGATGCCGAAGTTCACCACCTTGGCACGTCTGCGCAGCTCGGCATTCATCTTATCCGGCGTGATGCCGAAAATTTCACAGGCAGTGCGGGTGTGAACATCCTCTCCTTTTTGAAATGCCTGGATGAGGATAGGGTCCTGCGAGAGGTGAGCCAGTATCCGCAGTTCAACTTGAGAGTAATCTGCGCTCAGCAGCACAGAGCCTTTTTCAGGCACAAAGGCATCCCTGATCCTTTTTCCCAATTCAGTGCGGATGGGAATGTTCTGCAGATTGGGATCACTGCTGCTCAATCTGCCGGTAGCGGTAACCGTCTGGTTGAAAGAGGTATGAATCCTGCCGGTTTGACGGTGAATCAGGCACGGCAGGGCATCGGCGTAGGTGGATTTTAATTTTTTCAACTGGCGATAATCGAGCATAATCAGCGGCAGGTCATATTTCTGGGCCAGTTCCATAAGCACATCGACATTGGTGGACGGTCCGTTTTTGGTCTTTTTTTTGACCGGCAGATGGAGCTTGTCAAACAGAATATGCCCAAGTTGCTTGGGAGAGTCGATATTGAATTCCTCCCCTGCCAGAAGGTAGATTTGCCGGGTCAGGTCCTGCAACCGGGCCTCCAGCTCATGGGACATCAGGGAAAGACGTTCGGTGTCAATCTTGACCCCTTCCCGTTCCATGTGGGCCAAAATCTTCACCAGGGGAAGCTCGATGTTGTAGAAAAGATCCGAAAGCCCTTCCTGCTCGACTCTGGGGCGCAGGATTTGAGTCAACTGGTAGGTGATGTCCGCGTCCTCGCAACTGTAAAAGGTGGCTGTGGGGACTTCCACCTGATCGAAATTGATTTCATTCTTCCCTGTGCCTACTACCTCCTTGTAGGTAAGCATCCGGTAATTAAGATACTCAAGGGCAATGGTCTCCAGGTTGTGCTGAGCCCGGCTTGGATTAAGGAGGTATGAGGCGACCATGGTATCGAAGGAAATTCCCTGCACTTCGATGCCGTAACGATAAAGGACCAGGTAATCGTATTTGATGTTTTGCCCGACTTTTTTAGTCGCATCGCTTTCCAGGATAGGCCGCAGTCTGCCGAGCACCCAGGTCAGATCCAACTGCTGCGGACAGGACAGACACCGGTGACCGAGCGGGATGTAATAAGCCAGGCAGGGAGTAAAAGCGAAGGAAATCCCGACAATGTGCGCCAGCATCGGATCTTTGCTGGTGGTTTCAAGGTCGAGGGCAAACTCGGGAACTGTCTGCAATTGGAAAAGCAACTCCTCGAACATCTCCTCACTGAGAACGGTGCGGTAATCCGTCTTTGGGCCTTTTGTCTGCCCGTCATGAGCCGGCTGTGCAGGCTGAAGAGTCTGTGCGGGAAATTCTGGGATTTGCTTCAATAAGGAGAAAAACTCCAGTTCCCTCAAGAATGCAATAAGGTTTTCCCGGTCCGCAGGCTGAATCCGGAAGTCATCGATTTGAAAACTGACCGGCACATCCCGGTGAATGGTAGCCAGAAATTTGCTCTGGATCGCCTGCTCCCTGTTTTCTATAACCTTTTCACGCAGCTTGGGCCGCTTGATCTCGGCAGCCTTCTTGATGAGATTATCCATACTGCCGAATTCCAGAAGAAGGTCCCGTCCGGTTTTTTCTCCGATGCCAGGGACACCGGGAATATTATCGATCTTGTCTCCAATCAGGGCAAGAAGATCCACGATGCGGTCCGGCCCTATTCCGTAGCGCTCTTTTACCTTTTCTTCGTCGTAAAAAGCCCGCTCTTTCTGCCTCTGCTCTCTGATAACCCATACATGAGGCCCAACAAGCTGGAATGCGTCCTTGTCTCCGGTGATGATGAAGATATCGAAAGAGTCAGCCATCTTCTCGACTATGGTCCCAATAATATCGTCTGCCTCATATCCCGGCATCTCCAGGGTAAAAATGCGCATCAAAGAGACAAACCTCTTGATGGAGGGAATCTGAACCACCAGATCATCCGGCATCTGGGGCCGGTTGCTTTTGTACTCGCTGAAGGCCTCGGGGCGAAAAGTGGGGCCTTTGGCATCAACGGCCACGGCCAGATAGTTGGGCTGGTCCTCCTTGATTACCCGCAGCAGCATCGTGACAAAACCATAGATGGCGCTGGTGGGAGTTCCCTTTGAGGTAGACAAATGGGGAATAGCGTAAAAGGCACG
>JBFMGO010000199.1:0-4096 GCA_040752695.1 bacterium | reverse complement strand
GTGGATATGATGCGAAAGATGGAGGGGCTTTAGGGGTTCAAAGTGGGATGGTCGATCATCCCAAAAAGGGATGGTTGAGATACCCGGCCATTTTAAAGCTTACCCCGAAAATGCCTCTTCCCCCCTTATTCTAAAGGGGGATGGGGGGATTTTTAACAGGGAATTCTATTTCTTTGGAATAGGTCATCAGTGTCCCGAAATGGTACGGTTATCAGCCCCCGGACTCGTGTGACTCGAGTCGCCGCAAGAGACGACCCTGGTCGTCTCTTGCGGCGAGTTTTCGAAAAAGTGTCGATCTACCGATTCCCAGCAATTTCGCAGCCAATTCCTTATTGCCACCTGACTGGCGCAGGGCCTCGGAGATATGGATTTTTTCCATTTCAGCCAGGGTCGGAAAATCCGCTTGATTTCCATGCCCTTTCTCAGGAGATAGGCCGGCTGATTTGGCCGTCTGGGCGGTGGTGGTTATCGGTTCAGCGAAGAACACCTCTCCCGGTGGTAAATGGATAGATGCCGGGGTGATTAGATCGCTCTCTTCGATTATCATGGCCCGTTCGATCATATTCTTTAATTCCCTGACATTTCCGGGGTAAGTATAACGGAGCAGGAGTTGAGCAGCCCGCTCATGCAGCCCTCGGATATTATAGTGAAAGTCATCGTTAAATCTTTTAATAAAAAAATTGGCCAGAGGAATAATATCCTCTCTCCGTTCCCTGAGAGGCGGAATGGTAATCAGAAAGACATTAAGCCGATAGTAGAGATCTTCCCGAAACTCATTGGTTATGATCTTTTTCCTCAGGTCCCGGTTTGTAGCCGCAATTACCCTCAGGGTTACCTGGCGATCAACAGTGCCTCCGATTCTTCGAAAAGTCCGCTGCTCCAGGAAGCGAAGTAACTTGGCCTGGACCAGATGATCAAGGGTAGCAATTTCATCTAAAAACAAGGTTCCCCCATCGGCCAGCTCAAGCAGCCCCTGCTTCGGGCTTTTGGCATCGGTGAATGCCCCTCTTTCGAAGCCAAACAGTTCGCTTTCAATCAATGTGCTGGGCAGCGCCGAACAACTGACATCAACAAGGGCTTTCTCCGAGTTGGGCCCCAGATGATGGATTACCCTGGCCACCAATTCCTTGCCCGTGCCGCTCTCTCCCATAATGAGTACTGTGCTATATTCTTTTTTGGCTATTTTTTCAGTTAATTGATAGACCTGCTTCATACAAGGGCTTTCCGAGATCAACTGGTACTGACTCAGCTTTTGCTGAAACTGCTTTTTGAGAAGGAGATTCTCTCTGGCCAGATTATATACTTTGGCAGCCTTTTGGACAGCCACCCTTACAGCATCTGCCATATCAGAGGATTTTATCAGATAATCGTCTGCCCCCTGCTTCATGGCCTTGATCGCATCGTTGATGTTCTGGGAGGCAGTCAGGATAATAACCTGAAGGCTGGGATCATCAGCCTTGATGGCTTCCATAGTTTGGAAGCCATCAAGGCCTGGCAGCGAGAGATCAAGCAGCACCAGGTTGAAACTCTCTTCCTTCAGTTTGGCCAGAGCCTCTTCCCCGCTATGGACACGGAAGCAGAGGTAGCCTTCGGACTCAAGACAACGGCTTATACTCTTAGCCATCAGATGATCATCATCAACGATAAGGACCTTATCAGACATAATCATACTCTTTGAAAAATATACATACTGCCTCCTCTATGCTACAAATACATGAGGAAGGCAGAGCATGAGAGGAAAAACGAGTATTTTTCATAACAAGCCACTAAATCCTTACTCAAGAGGAATATATACTCTCACTATCGTCCCGGTCCCTTCCTTACTCTGGACAGTTACCGAGCCATTATGAAGCTCCATTATCCTGGAAACAATCGAAAGCCCAAGACCTGTACCCTGGGATGATTTTGAGAAGAACGGATCGAATATATGGGTCAAATCCTCACTTTTTATGCCGACTCCGTTGTCTTGAATAGTTACTTGCACACCCTTTTGGGGTACGTGCTTCTCTTTAGACAGAACATCCGTTTTAATGATGAGCTCACCGCCATTCGGCATGGCTGTTATGGAATTGAGAAATAAATTAAAAAAGACCTGCTGCATTTTTGAAGGATCAATCAAAACCTTTGGGATTTCCAGGTTATACCTTTTTCTGACCACAATATTTCCTGATCTCAATTTTCTTTTGAGTAACCTTATGGTGGTATCGATTGGATGATGGATATCGGCCCTTTTCAGTATGAAGGAACTGTGACCGGCAAAATCCATAAGACCCTCAAGGAGTTTCTCCAGGCGTTGCACTTCGTGGAGGATACTTTCAAGATCTTGATAGATTATCTCTTTTTTGTCCAAGCGCTCCATCAGGGATAAGGTCATCAGCCCAATGCCTGCCAACGGGTTTTTAATCTCATGGGAAATAGATGTTGCCAGCTCACCCATGATTCTTAATCGCTCATGATGCTGAAGTTCCTGTTCCATCTTCAATTCCCTGGTTACAATTCGCCCTATCTCAAATACGCCATGCAATACTCCCTGATCATCGAAAATAGGATGCCTGGTGAGTGAAACCTTATCATTCCCGATAGACACTAACAGCTTCTCATTAGTTACACTCGATCTCTGTGCTGTTTGTATAATTGGACAATCTTCGCATGGAGATTCCCTGCTGCGAATAATAGCATAGCATTTGCACCCGATACAATCATCGGCAGGCTTGAGCAATAATTCCTCGTAGGCTTTATTGACCATCAAGATATTGTAATCGCTGTCAATGAGCGACACGATATCAGCGACTCCACAGAAGATGCCCTTAAACTTATCCTTGTACTCCATAGTGAATCACCAGACCCTTTTTAAGGCAGGTTAACCCTAACTGTTTAGGCAGAGACGATAGTAGAAAGGAACTAAGTAGGGGAGCATCTGGAAAATAATTTACCCTAAGATGCAACCATAGATACTCTATAAAGATCATCGGACAATGTCAATCCAAAAATCAGCCTTCTCATCACTCCTTCGTATATGAATGGCATATCTAAAAGGAAAAATTGGCATAGCCAATAAAGGTGTTTTGCTGTACCTATGGCACATGCCCCCGCCTCTCCCGCCAACTTCCAGATGGAGAGAAAGTAGGAATGAGGGGACACTTACAAGAGGAGGTTTTGCTATGATTGAATCAACCTTTACCGGCTATGTCCAACCGAATTCTGTATACAAACCAATCTCCTTTAGAAAAAGGGACGTCATATTCCCCTTAGAAAAGGGGAGGATCGCGGGGATTGCTGTATTCCTTTACCGGGAGGCCACGAAGTGTGAAAGTATGGCCATACCCAACAGAGGGTCCGAAAGAAGATCGAAGTTCATAAAAGGTAATGACAGATTGGCCCCACTGGCTAAATAATAGGGATTCAGCCATGGCATCCACCCTAAAAGTCCATATCCGTCATACATGCCGTATATACCATACGGTCCATAGAATCCCAAGCCATATATGCCCGGCCCTCCACCGTACCAAGTCGCGAGACCATACAGGCCATACATGCCATACGCGCCATCATACAGACCGTAGCCATACAAGCCACCATACAGGCCGTACATGCTTCCAAGGCCGTACGTGCCCAGACTGCCATAAATCCCTAAACCGGCACCTCTCCCGTAATAATAAGCATAGGACAGGGGAGAAGCCATGAAGCCATACATCAGTATCAGACAGGAAATACAGAGTAAGTATGCATGCTTTTTCATGCCCGTCCTCCATACATCTTTAGCCAAAAGGCAAAGAAAAATTCTCATCCGATACGGACCCCTGCACATCAGCACGGGGCCTCTACATCTTGAAGATGAAACGGAAATTGAGGAAACGAAAGGTAAACAAAAAGGGAACGAGGAATTAATAATAATATAATCCAGGCCAATAAGTCCCCTGCCATCCTGAATAGCCAGACAGAAGGCTCGACCCTAAGGCATCATATCCCCATAGATACGGGCGCGCATAGGCTGGATAGCTGGCAATCTGGGCCAGAGCAGTACTCAGGCCGGAGTATGAGAGCCCGTATAAATTACCGTACCCGTACAATCCCCCATACAAACTGCCGTATAATC
>JBFMGO010000198.1:0-4422 GCA_040752695.1 bacterium | reverse complement strand
AAAAATGGATTCGTCTACACCGACCTGAGAAATTAGCCAAGGTGATTGAAGGGGTTAAATTCGTCAACGGGGAAGAAATTGATAGGATCGCCGCCTAATGCTATACACAACATTTGACAATAGCTCGAAATTTGCCTCTAAGGAAGGAGCAGGTTGTATGATAACTTTCCCTTTTTCAATCTTGAACTCTACTTCGTTTTCAATCTTTAGCCCCAGGTATTCCCTAATGTACTTAGGGATAGTGACTTGTCCCTTTTGGGTTATTCTTGTTTTGCTTGTTCTTATCATGATAAGCATACCTTAGTATTACTCTTTTATTTTATATTACCTATTCACCTTAGTATTATTAATTTTAAACCATCTTACAAATAAGTCAAGGACTTCTTCCCTTATTCTATGAATTCGCATTTTTGGGGTAGTGGAAAAACATTTTTCTGCACTCCCAGGGCTGGTTATCTTATGCTCATTGAGCTATAATGATAGGCGTGGAATAAAGAGGCATAATAGAGGGATTTCCTGAAGGGGGATCTCTTTATAGGTTTTGCCAGTACTATTGAAATTGAAGCTGTAGAAATGTGGTAGATATTGGGGAAATGCCAAAATTTTTTATAACTTCAGAGGATCTCCTGCTCGATCGAGCAGCCACCATCAAAGGCGCGCTCATCAGGGGCGAGGACGTGCATCATATTAGCCATGTGCTTCGCTTGAAGGCCGGAGACGAGGTAACGGTCAACTGCGATGGCAGGATGGACCTGCGCGCCCGGATAGAAACCATTACCACATCACAGGTCCGGCTTCAGGTCCTGGAGCAGCTCTGTGCTCCCCTCCAGAGTAAATATTCCATAACACTGGTTCAAGGCATTCCCAAACACGCGAAAATGGACCTGATCCTTCAAAAGGCCACGGAACTCGGGGTTGAAGATATTATTCCCCTCGCTTCAAACCGCAGCTTTGTAAACGAACACAGGGGGGTTTCCGAGGGTCGGTGGAGCAGATGGCTAAAAATCTGTCAGGAGGCTGCCAAGCAGTGCGGGCGAAGCTCAATTCCAAACCTTCATTCGCCAGTCGAATTAACCGCTTTGTGCTCCTTATGCAGCCTTGCGGCACAGGAGACCCTATCCTTACTCCTGTGGGAAAAAGAAAAGCGGCAGTATCTGAAATCCGTCCTGGCATCCTATAGAGATCATGCGGCAGGCAGAAAAGATAAGGTTGCAGGCAGAATCTTTATCCTGGTCGGACCCGAAGGGGGTTTTTCCGAAGCGGAAGTTCAGTCGGCCCTGCAAGCCGGGTTCATTCCGGTATCCTGCGCACCCTGGATACTCCGGACCGAAACTGCGGCTCTCTATGCCCTGTCCGCAGTGCAGTACGAATTGAATTTCCCGTAAATAGCCCGCTGGCCAAAATAGCCCGCTGGCCAAAAACTGCGAAGGGCACCCCTAAAGGGGGCGCCCCTAATAAATTTCTGCTGGCTTTTTGGTACCAGGCTTCTCGGTTCTGTTTTTTTTCGCTTTCCCTTGCTTATCTGGCCATTCTCTGCAACCTGGCAATCCTCTCCTCCATGGGGGGATGGGTGCTGAACAGATTTTGTATGCCTCCGCCGCGCAAAGGATTAACGATAAACATATGTGCGGTGGAAGGATTGGCCTGCATCGGGACGACACTGCTTCCCCTCTGAAGCTTTTTCAGTGCGTCGGCCAGCCACATGGGGTGGCCGCTTATTTTTGCTCCATCCTCATCCGCCATGTATTCGCGTGATCTCGAGATAGCCATCTGGATCAGCATGGCCGCGATCGGCGCAAGGATCATCATCACCAGAGCGGGAATAATGCTTCCTTCGCCGCGTCGGTTATGATTGCCTCCGCCAAATCCTCCAAAGATAAGTGACCATCTGGCCATTGAGGCGAGCATGGTGATGGCACCGGCCATAACAGCCGCAATAGTGCTGATGAGGATATCCCGGTGCTTGACGTGGGCAAGCTCATGACCAAGCACTCCAGCCAGTTCGTCACGGTCAAGAATCCTCAAAATACCCGAAGTTACAGCCACGGCGGCATGTTTTGGGTTTCTGCCCGTGGCAAAGGCATTAGGAGATTCCTGGGGAGTAATGTATACCTTGGGCATGGGCAGGCCGGCCCTCTGCGCAAGGGTCTCCACGATTTCGTAAAGCTCAGGAGCCTGCTGGCGGCTTACCTCCCGGGCACGATACATTGTTAACACGATCTTATCACTGAACCAGTAAGAGCCGACATTCATGACGAGAGCGAAAACAAAAGCTATCACCATTCCGCTTTCGCCACCCATTGCCCTGCCTGCAAGTACTACCAGAACTGTCAGCAGGGTCATCAAGAATGCAGTTTTTAGCGAATTCATAGTAACGTAACCTCACTTTCCTCGTAACCTAATGAACTCTTCATCTATGATATACCAGGAAAAGGACTCCGCCCGTTTCCTTTTACCTTGAGGCGAACCCGCACTGGCCTTCCAGTTCCTGGGCATGGATTCCCTGGAAATATTCCCAAGCAGCCATTGCCTGTTTCCCCTCAGGCTGAAGCCGGGTGATGGCCAAGGCACTCTTTTGCCCGGCCTCCACGATCAGCCCTTCCCTGCGATTTGCTCGTCTGATTTGCCCTGGACTGACATCACCTCCCTGCTGCTTTTCGTCGATGATCTGGGCTTGCAGCACTTTTATCCGCCGCCCATTGAGATAGGAAAATGCCCCCGGCCAGGGGTTCAACCCTCGAATCAATCGGCAAATCCGGTCGGCGGGCTGATTCCAATCGATTATTCCATTTTCTTTTTTTAAAAGTTTCGTGTACGTGGCCAGTGTATCATCCTGCTTGCTGCGGATGATTTTTCCCTGCTCATACAAGGCCAGTGTTTCGATTAAGGCCTCTGCTCCAAGCCGTGCCAGCTTTTCGAACAGGGTTCCGGCTGTATCCTCCGGGAGAACGATAATTTCCTTTTGCAGCAGGATATCTCCCGTATCCATTCCTTCATCCATCTGGATGGTAGTCACTCCTGTCTTCTCATCTCCCTCGATAATTGCCCACTGAATCGGAGATGCACCCCGGTGCCTCGGCAGCAAAGAGCCATGGACATTCACACAGCCGAAGAGAGGGATAGACAACAGGCTTTTTGAGAGTATCTGGCCATAGGCAACGACCACTGCGATATCTGGCTTTGCCTGCCGCAAGAGCGCAAGCCCTTCGGGCCTTGAGGCTTTTTCAGGCTGCTCTACCCGCAATCCGGCTTTTTGCGCCAGGACCTTGACCGGCGAGGGGTACAGGTGCTGTCCCCTTCCTTTTGGCCGGTCCGGCTGCGTAATCACCATTTCGACCTGATGATGACTCTGGACGAGTGCGTCCAGGGATGGACAGGAGAAATCAGATGACCCGAAAAAAACCAATCTCATCTTTTACCCTCCCTCGCTCCTCTTTTGGCCTCCGCTGCGATTCTTTTAACCTCTGCTGCGGCCCTTTTTCAGTCCACTTCTTTTGCGCGCGACTCTTACGATTCTCTGGCCGCCAATTTGGCTTTCTTCCGCATTTTTATTTTCAATAAATCTCTTTTAATCTTACTCATCCGGTCGATAAACATAATCCCATCCAGGTGGTCCACCTCGTGCTGGATTACCCGGGCCAGAAAGTTTTCTCCGGTTACCTCATATTCTTTCCCGTTCAAATCAAGAAATTTCACCCTGATCGTTTGAAAACGGTGTACATCGCCGTACACTTCAGGAATACTCAGGCAGCCCTCCTCCCCTGTGCTTTCCCCTTCAGTGTAAATAATGCGGGGATTAATGAGTACCAGAGGATCTCTTTCTTTCGGATTACTGGTTATATCGATAACCACGAGCCTTTTTAAAATTCCCACCTGCGGGGCTGCCAATCCTACACCGGGTGCTGAGTACATCGTCTCCAGCATATCAGAGGCCAGCTTTTGAATCGCTGCATCAATCTGGCTGACCGGCTGGGACTTATCCCGCAAAATAGGAGCCGGATACTTGATAATTTCTAAAGTAGCCATATCCTCTCTTCTACCGTATTTTTCTTACCGTGAATAATGAAAGATAATGAGTTACCGAAGTCCTTTCTTTTCATAATCATATGATAAAATATCCTGATTGTCAATGGCTCAAAGGATTAAGCGGTACTTCAGCATTTTGCGAGTCACCGTCCACTATATCCACCCCCTTGGGCGGAGAGAACTGAAAAATTTTATCCTTCAATCCCTTATTCAATTGTATATTGATAAAATCGATATCGTTGCTGTTCCCATAAGGATCGATGAGCACGATACCTGAAACTCCATATGATTTGGGTTCAAGTTTTAACTGCATTTTTTTGATGTTTGCCTGTGGTTGTCTTGGGACCAGGTCCAGGAGGATGACTCCGCTATCATAAGATTTTGTATCATACGGTT
>JBFMGO010000197.1:0-4422 GCA_040752695.1 bacterium | reverse complement strand
ATGATTAAACCGATCAATAAACAGAAACTGGCCCGGCTTCTGACCCTCTTTCAGTATCCAACATAAAAGCTGACATTGTACCGCTCGATGCAGGGGAAGATAATAACAGAAAGTAAAGGAAAGAAGATACAGGGAAAAAGATATAGGGAAGCAGATACATGATGGAGGAAGATAACAACGCCAGCCGCGTTCAATAAGAGATAAAGGACCTTTGCTCGTATGAGAACAAAACATGATACCTGTTCTGTAGGTATTTCTCTTACTCTTTTCAGAGTAGTAACGTGTATTGCCGCTATAGCGGCAAGCGCCTTTTGGGGGCAGTTATCCGGACCGATGCTGGTGATCATTGCCGGTCTCTTTATGGGACCCTGCTGGCTCACGATCCGGTATTTACGGCGGCTTATTTATCGATTGCAGCAGGACCTTGCTGATCAAAGGCAAATGGAAGCGACCCTTCAGGAATCGAAGCAGGAGTTGACTATCAGGAATAGAATCGCTGATATTTTCCTCACTATTCCCGATGATGAAATGTATGCAGAAGTGTTGCAGGTTATCCTGGATTTTATGGAAAGCGCATATGGATATTTCGGATACATCGGTCAAAGCGGAGATCTGGTCTGCCCTTCTATGACGAGAGACATCTTTACGCTCTGCCAGGTAGATAACAAGGATATTGTTTTTCCCCGGCGGAATTGGGGTGGCCTCTGGGGCCTGCCCCTCATAGAGGAGAAGATACTCTGCTCAAACGAGCCCCTTTCCGTGCCTGAAGGGCATATCCCTCTCTCGAGAGCTCTGGTTGTACCTATCATATATAAAGGAGAACTCATCGGGCAAATTGGAATCGCTAACAAAAAGACAGACTATACAGCCAAAGATCAAAAGATGCTGGAAGCTGTTGCCGCTCATCTGGCCCCGGTCCTTCAGTCGAGGCTGCAAAGAGACAGGCAGGAAAAAGAACGCCTTCAGATGGCAGAAAAGTTACAGCAGGAAAGAGACAAGGCTCAAAAGTATCTCGATATGGCAGGGGTAATCGTTATTGTCATTGATAGAGATCAAAAAGTCAGTCTTGTGAATAGAAAAGGCTGTGAGATTTCAGGATATGCCGAAGATGAAGTTATCGGACAAAGCTGCTACGGCTTTGTTCCGGAAAGTTGTAAAGGTAAACTGAAAGCAGATTTTGAGAAGATGATGGCAGGAGACAGTGAGTCGGTCGAATATCTTGAAATCCCGATTGTGACGAAAAACGGGGAGGAAAGATTAATTGCCTGGCATAATATTCCCTTGTACGATGAGAACGGAAATTTTATCGGCTCATTGAATTCCGGCGAGGATATCACCGAACGCAAGAGGATGGAGGAGGAACTTCGAGAGGCGGAAGTCCGTTATCGTACGATCTTTGAGCATTCACCCGATGGCATTGTGGTGATCGATCCCAAGACCATGCTGCCCGTTGAGTTCAATTCCACTGCCCACAGGCAATTGGGCTATTCACGCGAGGAGTTCGCCAGCCTGCGGATTTGCGATTATTCGATGGGTCGTACACGGGAAAAATTCACCAGCCACCAGACGACTGACGATTCCTCTTCGGCCAGTAACATTGAGCGGATAAAGATCCAGATAGAGCGAATATTGCTCAATGGCATGGACACCTTTGAGGTTCGGCATCTTACCAAATCGGGCCAGGCAAGGAATGTCCTGGTTACGGTGCAGGTGGTCGAACTCTGTGGCAGGACTTTGATATATTGCGTTTACCAGGATATAACCGCAATCAAAGAGACAGAGAGGGCCTTGCGGGAACGTCAGCACCAGATGAAAGCCATCCTCGACAATATTCCTGATATTGCCTGGCTGAAAGATGAAGAGAGCAGGTACATTAACGCCAATGAATCCTTTAGCCGGATGTGCGGCCTGAAACCTGTGGATCTGATAGGGAAAACGGATTTTGATGTTTGGCCCGGGCATCTGGCTGAAAAGTACAGGGCAGATGATAAGGAAGTCATGAAGTCGGGTCAAAGGAAACTCTTCGAGGAGGTTGTAGAGGATAAGGATGCCAATGTCTATTGGATAGAGACCATAAAGACGCCTATCTATAATGATCAGGGTGAGGTCATTGGTACAACCGGTATTGGCCGTGATGTCACCGTCCGCAGATGTGCGGAAGAGGCGCTGCGCCAGGCCAAGGAAGCTGCCGAGGCCGCGACCAAAGCCAAGAGCGAATTTTTAGCCAATATGTCCCATGAAATCCGCACCCCAATGAACGGTATTATGGGCATGATTGACCTGGTCATGGATACCCGGCTGACCATCGAGCAGCACGAGTATCTGAGCATGGCTAAAACTTCTGCGGATTCCCTGATGAGCCTGCTCAACGATATCCTGGATTTTTCCAAAATGGAAGCCGGACATCTTGACCTGGAAGAGATTGATTTTGAGCTGCGCACCACTCTTGAGGCAGCAACAGAGGTTCTGGCACTGCGAGCCCACAGGAAAGGGATCGAGCTTGCCTGTCATATCAAGCCGTATGTTCCCGGTTTTCTCATTGGTGATCCCTGCAGGCTGCGTCAGGTCATTGTCAATCTGGCAGGCAATGCAATCAAGTTCACTGAAAAAGGTGAAGTAGTGATTGACTGCGACGTTGAAAGCGAAGACGAAGACTCAGTCGTGCTTCATTTCACGGTCTCGGATACCGGGATCGGCATCCCTGAGGATAAGCTGGAGGTCATTTTCAAAAGCTTCCGGCAGGTTGACGGATCTACTACCCGCGAATACGGGGGGAGCGGATTGGGCCTTTCCATCTCTCAGCAGTTGACGAAGATGATGGGAGGAAAAATCTGGGCGGAAAGCGAGTTGGGAAAGGGAAGCTCTTTCCATTTCACTGCCAGATTCAGTTTGCAGCCTGAACAAAGATGCACAACGGAAGTAAGCAAGACTGTTGACCTTCAGGGCTTACCAATTCTGATCGTAGATGATAATGACACTAACCGCAAGATCTTACAGGAGATGGTTTCCTCCTGGGGCCTTGTGCCTGCTGCGGTCAGCGACGGGAAAAGTGCCCTGGCTGAGCTGGAGCTGGCAGTCATGGACCAGCGTTCCTATGCTCTGGTCCTTCTGGACATACAAATGCCTGGTATAGATGGCTTTGAGGTAACCCGAAGAATCAAGAAAAATCCCGCTACTGCCAATACGAAAATTATCGTGCTCACATCTTTAGGGCAAAGAGGGGATACGAATATTTGCAAGGAGTTAGGAGTTTCGACCTATCTTCTCAAACCGGTCAAGATGTCGGAGCTTATCACTGCCATCAACGAGGTTATGGTTATGAGGGATGAAATACAGAACAGAGGCATAGCTGAGAAAGCGGAAGACGAGGAAGAGAGAGCGAGGAAGAGGGAGGTGAGGAAATCGAGAGATCTGGAGAGAAAACCGAGCAGTTTGGCTGAAGAATCCCCGGTCACCGGCTATGTCATTCGGGAAAAGGAGCAAAAACGGAAGCTGGAAATTCTTTTGGCTGAGGATGATCTTATCAATCAAAAGGTGGCGGTCGGAATACTGAGAAGGAAAGGCTACTCAGTCCAGGTAGTCGAAACCGGGCAGGAGGCGCTGGATTTCCTCGCTCAGCATCAGCCCGATCTTGTTTTGATGGATGTTCAGATGCCAGTCCTAGATGGCCTGGAAGCTACGAGGACCATACGTGAAAAGGAAAAACTCACCGTTCAACATATACCAATCATTGCCATGACTGCTCACGCCATGAAAGGGGACAGGGAACGGTGTCTCGATGCCGGTATGGATGGCTACATATCAAAGCCAGTTAAAATGGCAGAGCTTGAGCAGGAGATGGAGAGGATCCTGCCGGCATCGCCCCCTGAAGACAGCCAGGCAGAGTCTGTTTTCTCAATGGATATGGAATTACTATCCAGGAAAGTGTTCGATGTATCAAGTGCTCTGGCTAATCTGGATGAAAACAGAGCGCTCTTGAAAGAGATCATAGATCTTTTTCTTGAAAAAGCCCCGCTTCAGATTCAGGAAATGAAGGATGCGATCTCTTTCGGAGACATCAGGCTCCTGGAACGCCATGCACATACCTTAAAAGGTGGGGCTTCAAATATCGGAGCATGTCAGTTTGCGGATGAGGCATTTCGCCTCGAGCTTGCCGCACGCGGAGGGGATATGAAAAGATGCAGCCAGTTACTTGAGCGGATTGAACGGAAATTTGAGGACCTTCAGACAGCAGCATCCACTTTCGACTGGAAAGATGAACTTCGGCTGCCACATAATTACAATGAGAATTGATGAACTCGACAGTTAAAAGTTCTCATTCAAGGAGGAGGAAAGATAAGGAAATCTTAGAGAATAGGTGAGCTAATTTCATGAAATAGTAAGAAAAGTATCCATAGATGATTTTCATAAACCCTTGACAAA
>JBFMGO010000196.1:0-4761 GCA_040752695.1 bacterium | reverse complement strand
CAGCATAATGGATATCAGGTTAAGTCCGTGCCGACCTCAGCAGGCGATTAACTTATTCTATCTGTTCCCATATACGGCCTTAACACTTCAGGGACAATGACCGATCCGTCTTTTTGCTGATAGTTCTCGATAATTGCGACAAGAGTCCTTCCAATAGCAAGGCCGGAACCGTTCAATGTATGCACAAACTCAGTTCCTTTTTTGCCCGTGCGTTTGAACCTTATACCTGCACGCCTTGCCTGAAAGTCCCCGAAATTTGAGCATGAAGAAATTTCCCTGTATTTGCCCTGGCCCGGAAGCCAGACCTCAAGGTCATAGGTCTTTGCAGATGAAAAGCCCAGATCTCCGGTGCACAGTGCAACAACCCTGTAAGGTATCCCAAGTTTTTGGAGAAGGCACTCGGCGTCTCCTGTTAACTTTTCGAGTTCATTATAAGAGTCCTCCGGCTTTACAAATTTTACAAGCTCGACTTTATTGAACTGATGCTGCCTGATAAGTCCCCTCGTGTCTTTCCCGTAAGAGCCGGCCTCCCTTCTGAAACATGGAGTATAAGCCGTGTAATAGACCGGAAGGTCTTCTTCCTTTAAAATCTCGTCCCTGTGGATATTGGTCACGGGCACCTCAGCGGTCGGTATAAGGTAGAATTCAGGGTCGGCTATCCTGAAAAGCTCCATCTCGAACTTGGGGAGCTGCCCGGTGCCTGTCATGCTTTCCCTGTTAACAATAATGGGGGGAAAAATCTCTTTATATCCCCTCGATGTATTAATATCAAGCATGAAATTCATCAGGGCGCGTTCAAACTTTGCCCCTGCGCCCTTCATAAGCGCAAATCGTGCACCGGCTATTTTTGTCGCCCTGTCAAAATCTATTATGTCGAGCGTTTCGGCAATGTCCCAGTGGTTAAGAGGTTCAAAATCAAATTCTTTCGGTGTCCCCCATCTTCTGACCTCGACATTTTCAGTCTCATCCTTGCCAACCGGGACTGATTTATGAGGGATATTTGGAATATTGAGGAGAAAAACATTGCTTTTAACTTCCAGTAACTTTATTTTTTCCTCGAGTTCTTTTATGTTTTCCGATACCCCTTTCATTTCAAGCATCAGGGGAGATGCGTCTTGTTTTTTTTGCTTTAGTCTGCCAATTTCTTCAGATACAGTATTCCGCTGGTTTTTCAGTTTGTCCGCCTCCTGGATTAAAGATATTCTTTCTTTTTCATGTATCTCAAATTCATTGAGATATTTAACAATGGCAAGATTATCTGAAGATAAATGAGATATTTCTTCTTCACTCTCCGGGAAAATATATCCCCTTTTCTTCAAAGCCTCTTTGACAGTGTCAACATTTTCTCTTACAAACCTTGCATCAAGCATTTGCAAACTCCCTTTATTAATATATTGTTTAATATAGCCTAATAGGACGGAAAATTTAAATATATCCATGAAAAGATGCTATATTATTAACCCGGCAATAATATAGCGTAATAATATGTTATAATATTTACCATGGAAAGACAAGATGCGCGCACACTGAGCAGAGAAACTTTGGAGCAGATGAGAAAACAGACGGCTCGGATGAAGAAGCAAGGGATGAAGCAAAAGGACATAGCAAAGTTTCTTGGAGTAAGGGAAGCAACTATATGCAAATGGTTGCAACTTTTTAAAGAAGGAGGCACGGCAGCCCTGAAAGTAAGAAAGCAGGGCAGGCCTGAAGGCGTTGGCAAAAGCTTGACGCCGGAACAGGAAACCGAACTCAAGAAACTTATGATGGACAAGACCCCTGATCAACTGAAACTTGCTTTTGCCCTCTGGACAAGGGAAGCAGTTCGGACGGTAATCAAACAACAGTTCGGCATTACAATGCCGATACGGACGGTGGGTGAATACCTCAAAAGATGGGGATTCACGCCGCAGAAACCTCTGAAGAGAGCATATGAGCAGCGTCCAGCCGAAGTGCAGAAGTGGCTTGAAAGCACATATCCCGCGATAGCGCAGCGTTGCAAAGAGGAAAAGGCGGAGATTCACTGGGGTGACGAAACAGGAATACAGAATGATGCCCATCACGAGCGAGGTTATGCTCCTAAAGGGAGAACGCCTGTTATTCGGCTTGTCGCCAAAAAGAGCCGTGTGAATATGATCTCTACGGTGACCAATAAAGGTAAGATGCGCTTTATGCTCTACAGGGATACATTCACGACCCAGGTTTTCATCAAGTTTCTCAATAGACTGATTAAGGATGCAGGCAGAAAGGTATTCTTGATTCTTGATAACCTTAGGGTTCACCATGCCAAGGAACTCGGAAAATGGCTGAAGAAAAACAAGAAGAAAATTGAGCTTTTCTACCTCCCCGCCTATTCGCCGGAACTTAACCCGGACGAATATTTGAATTGTGATCTTAAGGGCGGTGTGAAGTCTGGAATTCCTGCGCGAGACCAGAAGGCCCTTGAACGAAAGGTTCTCAGTCATTTGAGAAAGATTCAGAAATCCCCTGAAAGGGTCAAAAAGTACTTCACCCATAAAAGCATTAGGTATGCCGCATGATTGCGTCATTTAATTGCCGGGTTAATATTGTCTCTTGAGACTCTTCCAATGAAAATTGTCGCCATGATTTTTCTGCAACGATGGCATTCCTTATCTCATCCTGTGAAACTCCTGTTTCACCACCTATGAGATCAGTAATAGATGGAGTCACATATACAATAGAGATAACGAGACCAATAACCGCGACAAATAAAATTAACCATGCAAAGCCTCTCGCAATCTTGAAATAAATAGATTGCTCAACTTTGCCCATTAATCCCTCCATACGTTTAGTTTCAATAACATCCTTTTTTTCTATTGAGGCTCCACAATTTTGACAGAAAACGCTACCTTCCTCGATTTTCTCTCCGCATTTTGGACAGTTTGTCATATTATCTCCTTCTTATTCTTTATGGCCTATCTTTTTGATGTCATTTGCTATGCTTACCCAGAGCAATAACAATTCAAGAGAAATCATTATTACCCAGTCAGCGAAAATAGCTATAAAGGCTCCACCTATACTATTTATAAGGAGGCCTCCAATGGCGTCACTGGCAGAATATTTAAGATGCTTAAGAGAAGATAAACCCCTGATTACACCAATAACTACTATCAATATGACAGCTATACTGGCAAGGAGATGTCCTGCTACTCCAAGCCATGTCAGGTGTGGTACTTCTGTGGCCTCTACTTTAAGCTTCCCTTTACCACCAATCTCCCTTAACTGAACAGCCGTGATTTTCAGGGTTTTAAGGGGCATGGTAAAGAAAGATGCCAATAAAAGGAAAAACCCCATTATTGCCCCGCCGTCTGCCCTTGTAATCTCTCTTAAGACTTCCCCGCACTGGGGACATTTAGCGCTTCCTTCAGGAATCTGTTTACCGCAATTTGGACAAAACATAAATGCCTCCTTTATTTATCCCCCTACTTTCCCGCCGCATTTTACGCAGAATTTAGCATCTTCTTTCAAAGATGCGCCGCATGTGGGACAGCTCTTCCCTTCCGAAATAACATTTGTAACGATAGCAGAGCCGCAACTGCTGCAAAACTTATCGCCAGGTCTGTTGGGAGAGCCGCATTTAGAACACATAATTGCATCAGCTCCAAACCTCATTTTTAAGGCTTCAAGTTCAGCCTTTTTTATAGAATCCTCAAGTTCAGTTATTTGTTTAAAAAGCGAGGCTATTTCTCCATAATCTTCCCTCAGATCATCTTCATTCAACGCACCTCTGTTTAGCATCTCAAAGACCTTTTTACCGAGGGCTTGGAATCTGCTCTCTATAAAGTTTTGAACATCTTTAATCTCACTCTTCAGTTTTGTAGTCTCTATCAGCTCTTTACCTTTTGAACTTACTGCCTTAATGCCCTTATCAATCTTGCCAGTTATCTTTTCAAAGATATCTGCCATTTGATTTCCCTCACTTTAATGAATGCCCGCATTCACTACAAAAGGTATCATCAGGCGAAACCTTAGCACCGCATTGAGTGCAAAAGGAAGGTTTAAGCGAGTTTTTATAAGTAACGCCACTAACACCTCTGATAGTAACTTTCTCAAGAACGCCTGCTAATGCCAAGATATTAAAAATTCCTGCTCCGAAAAATAGAAGCATGGAAACCCAGAAACCAAAATGATAATCTACAGTTATCATTCCTGCACCCTGAGCTACAATTTCTCTGTCTCCTGCGGCTTTAAAAAGGTAAAGTAAAATACAGCCTGCACTTCCACAGACAGCCAGAACTATTTTCTGAACGCGCTCAACCTTTATTAAAAAATCTGCCAATGTTCCTGCAATCCCCGCCAAAAACGCTATGGTTATTCTCCAGTCTCTGGCATTTTCTTTCTTAGCAGTACCAAAGCCCTGAGGGACTTTTACTGTTTTTCCTATTGCTAAGTCAGTACCGGAAAATGTGAAGATCTTTTCTCCCCCGCAGGACACAGTCATCCATGGGAGAAGAAACAGAAGAACTGCTAATCCAAAAATGCTTGATGACACTTTCCTCATTTTGCCCCCTTTTTATCGACTGTCTATTTGCTAAGATTAAAGTCTTAATTGGCTTCGCCTCCTTAATTATCTGCAACTTGGATTTGTCATGACCACCTCGGAAATCGTATTGGTGCTTTTCCCGGTAGATTTATCAATTACCCATATCACATACGTGCCAATTTGGTTGCCACAATGACACGTATAGGAATGATAAAAGTTCCCGACTCCATCAACCTTATCTGTGAAATCTGATGGTGGAT
>JBFMGO010000195.1:0-4926 GCA_040752695.1 bacterium | reverse complement strand
GGAACACTGCGCATGAGGACACTCCTCCTGCCGGCAATGGGAAAGAGGCAGGGCTTCGCAGGCGGATTGACGCAAAGCTGAAAACCATCTTTGGCGGGGACCAAAAGAAAGTGGTCGGATGGCTCGGCAATCAGGGAGTCAGAGACTTTAACGCCCTTGGAGCAGGCCAGCTTGAGAAGCTGCTTGAAGCAACGGAACTTCTCTTTCACCAATGGAAGAATAAAAATTAGCTCTTCGCTGTGCCCCGGTGAGTGTAACAAGATACTGGCCGGGGCACAGCATGGTGTATCGAGACAGGGCAGGGCCTGGCTGGACCTGGCGAGGCGAGGCCCGGCAAGGCTGAGCGAGGCAAGGCATGGCTGGGCTTAGCGAGGCAAGGCAGGGTCACACTTTTACAGGAGAAACGAATCATGAGTAAGGTAAAGATCAGCAGACCAACGGATATCATCACGAGAAGGGTTAAACTATGCGGGCTTACGGATATCATGTTCGATCGATACGCAGGAGACAACGATACCAAACTGGAACCCTGGCAAAAACTTTACTTCCAGCCGGGAGACTCCAAAGTTATTGGACTGCCGGCAACCAACATTATGTCGTTTCTTTCGGCCCACAACACCAATTCAGCGCCGAAAAGGCTTCGAGATAAGCGAAAGTTCAAGGACATCTGCAATGCCTGTCTGTCGTATGTGACTATCAGGCCCATGTTTATCCCCCTTACCAGAAAGGGAAAGCCAATTGTCTTTGGCCAGTTAGTTGATGACCATGACAAGGTGAGTGGAATCTATATCCATCGCTCGGTTGCCAGACTCGATAAAGGCATTCCTAATCCCAAGGTGAGGCCGGTTGTGCCCCTTGATTGGGAAATCGAATTTGATTTCACCCTGCGGCCAAACAAAGAGATTCAGGAGCAGGAGATTATCAATCTGATGGAAGAAGGCGGCAGAGCTATCGGCCTTGGCACATTTCGGGGAGTGTTTGGAAAATTCATGATTGAATCATGGGATTAACTATGAATTGATTTCCAAGGCAAGGCGCGGCGGGTCGAGGCATGGCCCGGCGTAGCTATGCCTGGCTGGGCGGGGCTGGGCGGCGCCAGGCATGGAAGGGCAGGTCCTGGCAAGGCAAGGCTAAAAAATCATAAGCAAGAACAGTAGATCACAACGGATAATTTAGGTGCCTTGAGATTCTGGAGAAGTTGTTGTAACTTAATAGGTATTTTAACCATTGAAAATATGAACATTATACGGAATTGGTTGAAATATAAGAGGATCAAAAATGCCTAAAGTTACAGCTTTAACTTCGACAGAGATACAAGATTCCACCATTGAGACGCTCTCGGAAGTGATAGAGTTAAAAGTAGAAGGTGAGGTTTACAACAAAGAGGACATCCTCAACATTTTGGTAGCTGTTGCCGCAGATCAGACTACAATTGAGCAGGCATGTGAAGATTTGGACAATGGATGTCATCCCAACACCGTTCGTAACCAGTTGAAGGGCTTGGAAGTAGATGAGGTAGAAGCACAGATAAATCAGGGGTTGACTTGTTCCATCCCGATAAATTTGAAAAAGAAGGGTTGGAAGGTGGCAGTTGATCTGACCTTGCACCCTTATTATGGGCAGGTCACTGAGGAAAACCAGGACTATGTGATACGTTCTGTCGCCAAGAATGGTACTACCCACTTTTTTGGCTATGCTACGGTGTATGTGGTAAAGAAGAATCACCGCTATATCTTGGGGTTGCATATCCTGCGCAAGGATGAGAGTCTTTTGGATGTACTTACCCTGCTCCTTCAACGGGTTAAGAGGTTAGGGGTGCGCATCACACGGCTGTACTTAGATCGTGGATTCTACTCGATTGAGATTTGCCGCTATCTGCAAAAGGAGGGTATTGCTGCCTTAATGCCTGTAGTCAAGAAGGGGAAAAAAGGAGGCATCAGGCAATTATTCACTGGTCAGGAGAGTTATCAAACAACGTATACTCTTCGCAATCAGAAGACAAAGGAGTCGGTTACCATCCAGGTAGCCATCGTCTGCACCTACCAGAAGGGCAAAAGAGGGAAGAAGGGACGCCAATACTTTGGCTATGCCTTCTTTAACTATACCCCTTCCCTTGGTGGACTCTATGGGGACTATCGTCTCAGGTTTGGCATCGAGACCAGCTATCGGGTGGGCAATCAGGCCAGAGGCTGGACCACATCTCGCAGCCCAGTCCTGCGCCTCCTTCTCTTTGCAATTGCCCTGCTCCTGGAAAAGATCTGGGTGCACCTGAAATGGAGCATGATGAGTAGACCCCGCAAAGGAGGCCGGCTGGTTTGGGAAAAAAGCTTACCCTTTAAGCGTATGCTTCGCTTGCTCCTTCGCGCCGTTCAAAAAATATATGGGGTAAAAGATTCTATTCCGGTTCCTCACAACTGCTTACAAAACCGCCCTATTGAAGGCTGCTGACGCTGTATCTTTTGGTATTTTTGCTTCTTGCTGTCTTACAACTACTTACAGGTGATATCATCGATATCTACCTGGTTTGAGCTTAACTATAGTACAGTAATATGTAGGAAATTTATATGATTGGCAAAATTAACACTGTGATCTACTGATAAAGAATAATTATTCAGGTTGATAGGCTGTAGGCATTTAGACTGTAGGAAAAGACAATGCTTCTCGACCGTAAAAAAGGCTTTTAGACTAACAGCCTACAGCCTATAGACTAACAGCCTGAGTAGTTATGAGCGAACAGCTTCATCCGTGTCTTTTTAAATTCCCTGACTGTAGGTAAAATTTTATAATCCAGGGGTTCAAGCAGCCGATGGAGTTTATTGACAGCCTGTTGAGCTTCCTCCTCGCTCCGGGCATGGATCATGGTAAAAAGGGGATATATCCAGTCGGCGGCCAAAGCCCTCTGGTAGCAGTGGCTGACCAGCGGATCCTGAGCTGCCCGCTCTCCGGCCTCGTCGATTTTTGCTTCCTGCACCTGCCAGGCGACCATCCAGTTTACGGTGAATCCGGCATGGTGATGCCGGAGAATGGCGGCAATTCTGCGGATAATGCCCTGTTCCTTCCATTGCCTGACCTTTTCAATCAGGTATCTCTCATCACCGCTTCCCCATTGTCCGGTCAGAGCCTGGTAAGGTGCAGGGACAAGAGGCCAATCCTCCTGGAGAATCCGGATCAGGGCCTTTTCCTCCTCGGTAACCGAATAGATATGGCCGCCTGGTGTCGTGCCCGGAGCTCTTCCTTCCTGCCCCTCTTCAGCCACGGGCAGGACCAGGCTGATTTTGTAGGTTTTCACTACCGGCAGGTTTATCCACTTTCTTGCTCCACTGGCCTGAGCCAGTCTCTCAAGATGAGCTTCAAGGTTCTCCTGCGGAGGAACGGCCAAGGTAAACCAGAGGTTGTACTCATAGTCCCGCTGATAGTTATGGGATACTCCCGGATGCCTGCTGATGATACCGGCTGCTTCGGTTATGTGGTCAGGAGTGAGGCTGAAGGCGGCCAGGGTGCTCCGGTATCCCAGGGCATGGGTGGAGAATATGGCCCCAAGCCAGCGAATCAGCCCTTGCTTTTTCCATGCCATGAGGTGTTCGAGGACCCTGGCCTCTTCCATCTGAGACTCACGGCCCAGATGATCGAAAGGCCGGGGGACAACAGGCACTCCTGCCTGCACAAGCTGCAACAATCTTCGTTCTTCCGGAGATAGCGTGATGGTCATGCTCTATCTGCTCCTTATCCTTCTCTATTTTTATCCTATAATTATTTTTTTGTATTCCTTCAGGTAATTGGGGTATACTATACTCCAAATCTCGGCGGGTAGCCATGAGATTTTTACCTGCTAGTGCGGGTCGTGGTCATTTTCGACAAATACCATTTTGTCTTTGCTGACAAATTGGTAATCAGATAAAGACAATTCTGTCATCCCTGATCCTGATTTTGAATTTTTTTCCCTAGGCTCCAGGTCTTTTCAACCCCGCTGCACCATTCGGAAATGCCGTCAGGAGTTGGTCTTACATTCGCCGCAAGCTCTGCTGGAGCCAGATGAATGGCAAGGAATAATTTATGCACGAATAAATATGCAAATATGCTGATGATGCAAGCCTTTTTTGTACAGGATAGACTTCACTCTCTTTATTTCACCCTGTCTCACGCCGCTGTACAGGTTGGATCGATCCTGAAAACCGGCAGCAGCGGCTAAGAAGGAAAGGAGAACATCATGAAGAGCAGCAGCAGATTCATGCGGGTGATAATACTGGCAACCTTATTGATCGTGGCTCTGGCCGGATGCGGCGGTGACGATGGCGGCAATGAAGATACAGGCTCATCACAGAGCTCTCAGGGTTTCTTAAACCTCAGCATCACCGATGCTCCAATAGATGAAGTGGATTCGGTCATTGTACAGTTTACTGGAGTGGAGATACAGCCTGAAACCGGTGATCGGCTGGAGTTCGAATTTGAAGAGCCCAGACAGATAGACCTTCTTGCCCTCCAGGCTGGAGTCAGTGACTTCCTCCTGGCCGAGAAACCTTTGCCCGCCGGTCGCTATAATTGGATACGGCTCAAAGTGGAGGCTGAATCCGGTAATCCCGTCTCATATATTAAACTCGCAGACGATTCAATACATCCCCTGGTGATTCCCAGTGGAAACCAGAGCGGTCTCAAACTGAACAGAGGATTTATCGTCACTGCCGGGGGTACAGCATCTTTCACCATTGATTTTGATTTACGCAAGTCAGTGCACAAACCCTCTCCGGAATCAAGTGATGAATACCGGCTCAGGCCAACCCTGCGTCTTATTGATAATACCGAAGCCGGCAGCATTGCCGGAACCGTTGACCCTGACCTCATTTCTCATGCGGAGGGCTCTGTCTGTGCAATTTACCTGTTTGAGGGCCGGGATGCAAATCCTGTTGATATCAATATCAATGGGTCAGG
>JBFMGO010000194.1:0-5121 GCA_040752695.1 bacterium | reverse complement strand
CCAATTCCCGGTCACCATATTCACCCTCTTCATCCGGCCCTCGATGCTTGAGCACATTGGTCATTTTCCGAATCAATCCTTCTTGAACAGGCTGCTGATGATAATACCCATACGCTCCGACGATTCCGCCCATTATTCGCGCTCCACTGATGATTACGAGTTACGAGTCTTGAAAGTAGTATTAGTAACACAAGATCCTCTGGTTTTTTTTAGCTCACCTGATTCCAGATACAATCCACCAAAAAAAGCATCGATGCTTTCTTATCGGAAAATATCCGGGAGGGAAACAGGAATCCTTTTTCGCAAAAAACGACGATGGCCACCGAGCGGCCATCCTTCAAGGAGTGAGTAACTTTTTATACATATTCAGATAGTGTGCCATGATCCTGAGCCTGAACAGGCTCAAGGAGGCCCGCTGACGAGTCGCATCCTCACGGTTTTGCTGTATCTGCCTGCTCATGATAAGCTTAAGACACCTGCCGGTCAGACTGGAAATATCCCCTTCCTTCAGGATCTCCTGTCTATCAATCGTGAGCCCATACGGATCATTCATCCCAGAAGCCGTATCATCCTCATCGAGGGTAAACGCCTCTATCGGAAGAGGAGGGAGAACAGATGTTTCGTCTGTTTTTAACCAGGGATAGACAAAAACATCGATCATCGAATGATATCGCGCCTTCTTTTCGGACTTGACCTGACCTACATAAATAATATGTCCGGAAGCATCATGCCGGGGGAACTTGGCCTTTTCCGCTTTCGCTTCGCTCCCGGCTTCTTCTCTCTTCTGTTCTTCTTCCCTCCCGATGGACACGCTCCTTTCGATCCCCTCCTTCAAAAGGGTCCGCAGCAAGGGGATAACCCCTTGCTGATAGTAGAAAGAGCACAGGAAACCTGCTGCCGGGTTGTTCTTAAATTTCTCCAGAAGATCAGAGCCAGGGGAATGGGTGAGGCTGCTGAAAACCTCCTCCCACTGGACAGAGGTTAACAGTTGCACAATGTCTCCTGTGGGGAATACATATACATTCTCCTCTGGAATTCCCTGCCGGATAATGTGTTCCCGCTGGTCATTTTCCATAACTTCTACGGCTTCAGCCTGCCGGCACAAGAAAGCCTCCAGATTTTTCCCAAGTGAAGGGGTGAGCAGGCAGTCGGCATTCCATAGCCCGATGGAAGGGGCTGAATTCTCGTGAAAACCGCTCATTTCGTAAAGCAGGGGAATCTTCCGTGTGCGGCTGACCTCCAGAGCGGCCAGCCCATTGATGAACGGGGAGTGGGCATGAATCAAATCGATTCTCTCATTGTCCGCTATACGGGAGATAGCCTGGCTCAAGGTAGAAATGAGCTGCTTTCCCTTCCAGATTGGACAATTTCTCCAACCGATGAGGGTATCTTCAGGGAAAAATGTCCGGTAGTGAAAGACCCCCTCAATCAGCTCCAGAGGGGAAGAGTCAATTGCCTGCCGGGGGGAAGTGATAACAAGAGGATTAATGCCGATATCCCTTTGCAGCTTTATCAAAAAGTGACTCCTCAGACTATATTCGCTCACGTACGGCAGGGAATGATCCAGGATATGCAAAACCTTTATGGACAACTCCCTCGGATCCATTTCATTCTTCATGAATGCTCTTGTGCTCCCTGACTGGAGGTTAAAAGGCCCATTCTGCTGAAAATCCTATTATCTATATCGGAAAAAACATTCCAGAACATCATATCGATAAGGCGGATTGGATACGGACCGAATTTTTCATAACTTCCCTGATTTGACTGATCTCCCTGATCCGGATAAAGGATAGAGCACTACGAAGTCCAAAACGGAAAGCAGCGATAAAGAATACATCCAGAGCACATGGCTGGGTATGGTTAAAGGGTGCATGGCTAAAGGATAAATGTAAGACCATGAGGATAGAGAAGGATACTTTCTACTACGATGTCTTTTGCAACGATTTAATCCGCAAGAAATGTGCTCATCATTCTTTGAACCATAAAGAATATGAGCATGTAACTGAGAGGGCGAAGCTATAGGTAAAAATCAAAGAGGCAAGCTTCTTAAGATGTACTTAAAAGGGGTAGTATTCCCTGTTAGGATCCTTCTTTCAAACATATCACAAGCCAATGGGCAGGAATACATAAAGAATCATATGCCATGAATCCAAAAGAGAACAATATAGTTGATTATGCAGGCATTATCAAGCGCCGAAAAAATTACGTACTGATACCGTTTATTGTCATTTTTTTAATCTTCACCGTTGTGGCTTTTACTCTTCCTCCTGTTTATAAATCGAGTTGCACTATTCTGGTCGAAGGGCAGCAGATCCCGCCCGATTTTGTTCGCAGTACCGTTACCTCTTTTGCGGAGCAGACCATACAGTTAATTACCCAGCAGATCCAGAGCCGGAATAAGCTTCTGGAGATTATCAATCAGTTGAATCTCTATGCTGACATCCGGGGGAAGAAAACCGTAGAAGAGATTATTGAAAAAATGCGAAACAGCATCGGACTCAAGATGATCAGCACCAAGATGGCTGGCAGCCAGAATGACAAATCTGCCAGTGCTGCCATAGCGTTCAGCCTCTCTTACGAGGGCAAAGATCCGGAAAAAGTCCAGAGGGTGACCAATATCCTCTCTTCCCTCTATATGGAAGAAAACCTGAGGGTCAGAGAAGAGAAGGTTAAAACCATTTCCGCATTTATCGAGGCGGAGTTAAAAAATGCGAATGAAAGCGTCACTCAACTGGAAACAAAAATAGCTCAATTCAAGGAGAAGCATCTCTTGGATCTGCCGGAAATGAAGCAGACCAATATGCAGATGATGCAAAGTTTAGAGCGTGAGTTAGACCACGTCGAGCAGCAGATACAAAGCGTGGAAGAGCGGAATATTTACCTGCAAGGACTTCTGGCCACTGTTGATCCCTATCTGGCTGGTACCTCAGGCACGCCTGACAGCGCTGTAGCCACAACGAAGCAAAAACTGGCTGCCCTCTATGCCGACTATCTGACTATGGAGGGAACTCTTTCGGAGAAGCACCCGGACATGATCAGAATGAAGAAGCAAATCCAGGCCCTGGAAGAGAAAGTCAGTTTCAAGGATAGTCTGGAGCTTAAACAGCGCAAGCTCAAAGAGCTCCAAGCCGAACTGACAGCCAAGAAGGATTCCCTTTCCTCAGATCAAAAGTCTAATCAAAAGGATATATCGAGGCTCAAAAAGGCGATAGCTCTTTTGCAGGACGATATTACTCAGACAATAAAAGAAACGGATGCTCCTCAAAAAATAATCCAAGACCAGAAAAATCCAGCCTATATCACGATCGCCACTCAGGTTGAGACGACGCAGATGGAACTGGCATCCCTGAAAAAAGATAAGATCGCCTTACAGGAAAAGATCCTCGACTATCAAAAGCGACTGGAGATGGCACCACAGGTGGAACTGGAGTATAAGTTGCTCACACGCGACTACGATGCTGCCCGCGCCCGGTATCAGGAATCCCTGGATAACCTCATGAAAGCCCGGGCTGCGGAAACCCTGGAACGGGATCAAAAAGCAGAAAAATTTACTATCCTCGACGCTGCCTTTTACCCGGAAAAGCCCTTTAAGCCGAACAGACTGGCCATTATTCTGGTGGGCTTCATCCTGGCCCTGGGGACGGGAGCAGGGTGTGCCGCTATGAAGGAATTCACGGATCGGGCCATTTACTCGGAGTCCAGCCTGGCCGCTATTACTCATAAACCGGCTCTGGCCATCATTTCTTATATAGAGGCTGCGGCGGACAGAAGGAAAAGGCGCACCAGGCGCATCGCGTTCGCTGGTGCGGTCTTGGTCACTCTTCTCCTTGGTACTCTTGCGGTCCATTTATTCGTCATGCCTCTGGACATCCTGTGGTTTAAGGCGCTGCGATATGGATCTCGCCTGATTTCCGTAATTTCTCTATGAATATCCTCGATGCTGGAGCATGCTCAATTCTGAGCAATCTCAATAATACTGAACGTTCTCGATAAGGAAATGAAAATGACCGAGGTAGCAGATCCCCCAAAGGTGGACGCAAGGCAAAAGGAGGGTACTCCCCGTGGGCCTGTCGACAATAAAACCTACAAGAACGGGGAAACAGGTACATCAGGTACGTCAATAAAGTACAGGCAAACCAAAACCGTGCATGTAAGTGAGGCCACTTTGCGCGAACACAGGCTCATGGCATTTTTCGATGATACCCCTGTCTCCGATCAATATAAGCTGTTAAAAACCAATATCCTGCAAAAAACCATGCAAGAGGGTCTCAATACCTTGCTGGTTACCAGCTCCGTAGAGAGTGAGGGGAAGAGCATCACGGCAGCCAACCTTGCCATCAGCCTGGCCAAGGAGCTGCAACAGACAGTGCTCTTGGTAGATGCCGATTTAAGAAGGCCCTCCCTGCACGCTCTCTTTGGCCTGCATCCATCTTCAGGGTTGTCCGATTATCTCATCCATCAAACGCCGCTTACCGACCTTCTCATCTCACCGGGCATCAATAAACTGACCATCCTCCTTGGCCATAAAAGGATCATTAACTCTACGGAGGTTATCGGCTCTTCCCGGATGAGAGATCTGGTACAGGAGGTAAAGCATCGCTACCAGGACCGCTACATCATATTCGATTCTCCCCCCCTCCTTGCCTGTGCGGATTCGCTGGTCCTTTCCGAATATGTCGACGGGATTATCTTTGTCGTTGAGTATGGAAAAACACAACAGTACCAACTCGAAAAAGCGCTTCGCCTTATCCAGGGGAAGAATCTGATCGGGACGGTTTTGAACAAATACCCTCCGCTGAAGGAGCATTCCTACTACTATTAACCGGCATGAGGCACTCGTTATGAATGCCTCATGGTAACAACTGCATACCATGGTAAAATTACCTAACTTATGGTAACAAATACGTACATGATAACAAATAGATACATAGAGAATATCATGAAAAATACAGCCACTATTAAGAACATGAATGAGTTACCAAAAAGCACCGGAGCAGGGAAAAGGGTCCCTCTCCTCACCTGCGCACTGATATCACTTTGCCTTACCATCATCTTTACCGTCATGACTGATATACCGGTCCTGTATGCTCAGAATAAACAATCCCCCCATGCTCAACAAGA
>JBFMGO010000193.1:0-5185 GCA_040752695.1 bacterium | reverse complement strand
GCCACGCTGATGCGGAGCAAAATATTCAGAAAGCTCTGTCCATGCTTCACATGGCAGCGGAGGGGGGAGCCGTAATGGCTTGTTTTCAGGAGCTGTTTCATACTCACTGGTTCCCGCAGAAAAAAGGTCCGGAAAGCTTTCAACTGGCCGAAGATATTCATGGCCCTCTCATCAAGACGCTGAAACATAAGGCCAAAGAGCTGCAAATGGTCATTATCGCCCCGATTTTCGAGAAGGAAAACGACACCTATTACAATAGCTGTGCGGTTATTGACCAAAACGGTGTTCTTCTCGGCGTATACCGGAAAAATCACCTTCCTCAGATACCTCTGTGGGAAGAGACGTATTATTTTTCCCCCGGCAATCTGGGGTTCCCGGTGTTCCGTACGCAACTGGCCACTATCGGTATCCAGATGTGCTGGGATAATTTTTTCCCCGAAGGGTCCAGAATACTGGCCCTCAAAGGGGCTCAGATTATCTTTTGCCCTACGGCCTGCGCTTTTGCCTCCTTTCAGAAGTGGGAAAGAATGATCTCGGGCAATGCTATTGCCAACGGGGTTTTCTGCTTCCGGGTCAACCGGGTCGGTCAGGAAGGGGAGCAGAGCTTTTATGGCCGCACCTTCTGTATCGATCCTGACGGGAATCAGATGATGAAACCCAGCAGCCACCATGATGGCATCATTATGGCCGAAATCGACTTGAGCCTGATCGAGGATATCCGAAAGGGGTGGTCCTTCCTGAAGAGCCGCCGTCCGGAGATCTATACTGAGATTATCCAGCCAAAGACCTGAAAGGCAGGGCAAGAGACCTTGTCAGACAGACTCTTACCCGGTAGCAGCCATGAGCCAATCATCACCCTGACCACAGACTTTGGTGTTCATGATCCTTTTGTCGGCATCATGAAGGGAGTCATCCTCAGCATCAATCCCAACGTACGGATTATAGACCTTTGCCATTACGTCCCGGCCCATCGGATCCTCGAAGCATCGTTTCTTCTTGGCAGCTCCTATCGATTCTTTCCGGCGGGGACAATTCATGTTGTGGTCGTTGATCCCGGTGTCGGCAGTCAAAGAAGGCCCATTCTGGCCCAGGGAAAAAACTGTTATTTTGTAGCTCCGGATAATGGAGTCTTATCGTATCCATATCGGGAGGAGCGGGCTGACCTTCAGGTATTTCACCTGACCCGCAAGGAGTATTTCCAGCCGCATGTCAGCCAGACCTTCCACGGCCGTGACATTTTTGCTCCGGTATCTGCCTGGCTTTCCACGGGCCTTGCACCCCATCTCTTTGGCCCCGGAATCAACGATTATCTGGAGCTTGAGATTCCAGAGCCCCGGTGCCTGGCTCCTCATATTTACGAGTTCCAGATCATCCATATCGATGCTTTTGGTAATCTGATTACCAGCATCGGGCAGGATTTTTTCTCCCGGACGCTGTCTCAGGGCAAAGGAGAGCGATTCTCTCTGGAGCTTGCCTCTCAGACTATCACCTGCCTGCAAACTCATTATGCCGCTCTGGATCAAAGCTCCCGGATCGGCGCCATTTTCGGAAGTACCGGCAATCTGGAGATCTTTGCCAACCGGGCAAGCGCCAGTAAGACACTGCACGTAAGCGTCGGTGATACCGGGAAAATTACCTTCCTGACGTAAGGTACAAGAGGCTGTTGTATTTTGTTGCACGTATATGCATCATTTTTCACAGGCTATCATGACTTAATTTATTCCCATTCTGCGTAACCATCAGGTTTTGAGGGCCTTGGCCACTCCAGAATGGCTGGCATCGAGATTGCTTAAATTGCGGATACGGATATTTGGGCTATTGGTAAATACAACCCGCTATTAGCCAGTCAAAGCATTTCATAACCTCTCGGGAACAAGAATTCCTGGTAGTTTGGAGATGTATAATAGAGCATTTGTTATGAGAAAAGCAGCCTCGTTTATAATCTTGTCTTTACTTTTCATAGTACTTCTCTTCTTTTCCTTTAGTATTGTCAGCTATATGAGCTGCCAGCACCTTATGCCTGACGAGGTCCTGGACTTCAGTCTGACTTTAAAGAAACGGGGTCAGGAACCGCTCGGTAAATTGGCGATACCTAAAATCGTGATTCGCGCCATAGCTATTCTCCGGTTCATGAACAGGCTCGTATATTCGCTCCTCTGTAGTCGTTATTTTGAAACTCCTGATCGGATCTACTTTCCTGCCTTTCTTTCAACCACGATCATCTTATCCTGAAATAATCTCTCATTTTCGAAATCTTTTTTGTTAACCCGGTGAAATCTCCTAACTCTTTATTTTAAGGATACAGTATGCGTCTATTATTACCGAATAGCTCAGATAAAAAGCTTATCTATACCTTTATTATTTTCAGTCTTACCTTTTTCGCAGTTGCCATGATAGCTTTGTTTATTGTCATTTACGCCAGTGATGCTGATGAAATATTTCAAAAAGATCAGAGGCCTTCGACAAATCGCGTGGAGCGGGAGGTCAGGTTTTCACCAATTCAATGGACTTATTCTTCAGTAATCACCAAAACAGACGAGAGACCATACTCAATGAAGCGGTAGGAGATCTCCAAGGCATGGTCTCCTGCTCCATCCGGATGCACCTTCAAAATATCGAAATGACGGTTTGGCCAAACACCAATGCTCTCACTATCTCGAGAAACAGCTTGATGTCCGAGTACTGACTGTCACAATTGCACTCAGCAAAGCTAACTGCCCTGATAATCACGGCAGCCAGTACTTTAGCCAATACCTTATGGCAAAGGGCCATCAGAATGGGGGCCGCTGGAAAAGAATAAAACCTCCTCAATAGCTATATCAATCCGATAAGCCTGGGGAGGAATACCGTGTTCGTCGGGCTTTTCCCCTGGAATATAGCCATTCAGAATTGCAGCCTCGTGGATGGACTCGATCCGGCCCAGCATTTGATAACCTTTTTGGGTCTGCTGGTCAAAGATAGCCACGGCAACCTTGGGGTTTTCCTTCAGGTTTTTGATGGTGGACAGACAGAACCAGCTCTCAAACCGCATTGTCCTCTCTTTGACCCATTGGACCCCCATTTCCATAGCCAGATGAGGAAACCCTCTCCGGTCAGCAGTGCCAATGAGCACCAGACTCGGATGGTGCTGAACAAACTTTTTCACTTGCTCGATTGATTGATTCAACTCATGCTTCCTTTTGGTTACTGTGGACTATTCCCCTTCCTCTTCTCCTCCTGTCTCCCCGTCATCTCCTATGGCATCTACCGGGCATTCCTCCAGGGCCTGCTGGCAGTTTTCCAATTCCTCGTCATCCTCAGGCTGCTTATAGACATAATAAAATTCCTCTCCCTGGGTAAAATTCTCCGGCGCAACGTCAGCACAATTACCGCACTGAATGCAGCTTTCGTCCACATAAAAAGGTCCATCTACATTTTCTGCAACTTTTCTCTCTCTATCGGCCATATTTTATTCTCCTCTATCGTTATCCAACCTCGATGATCAGTCGGGCTGATCAGAATAATAATTCGACTAAATGCGGAATTTCGTTTACATCGAATATTAAATTTTATAATTTCAAGTAGTTAAGGAGTGCTGGTACTTTGGGAAGGATTTGTGAGGAAGACCTGAGCCGAAGGTATTAACAATAGGATTCGCTCACCCTGGTAAGATCCTCAATGTCCAATATTCTCAGCTATTGGACGCCGATGAGGTTATGTCATTTTAGCCCGAATAGCAGGACGGTGTGCTGTCCATTTTTTATCCCTCGAAAATGGCCTTCTAACGCAGATTTCGACAGTCCTTTCATAGTTTTCAGGATTTCATGTTGAAAGCGTCGAGTGCATATTTTTTCACTGGGACGCCCAATAGCTGTAATATTTCAAGTTGAAGAGAGTTCAAGCTTGTGACACTCAATGATGAAGTTTTATGGCCGCTTATCTGTACGAGATAAATATTATCAAAGGCAGTCAGAAGTTTGTCAGCTTGAGGCCGCCAGGTTTTAATCCTGTTAGGCATAAGGCCAGCGAGAGGAGAGTTTCGATGAAAAAGCTCTTGGGCTGCCTGGCGTTGGATGAGGGTATAGAGCTGGAGGGTGAGAGTCATAATGAACATCATCGAACAGATCCTCTCAGGCTTCTCCAGCAGCATGGGAGAGACAGCCAGAGGACCTTTCATAACATGAAAGAGCCGCTCTACCTTGTACTGACGTTTATAGAGAGCCAATAGGCGAGAGGCTGGCCATTGCTGAGGATCATGATTACTGACCATGAGGAAAATACCATCAAGCACAGCCTCATCTTCTATCGCCTCCTGATGGCGGTACACGACAAGATTATACCTGAGCTTATCTTCAGTTACATATTGACTGTCTGGTCCTGGTCTTCCTCGCCCTATTTTCTTGCGCACACTCTCTGACTTCTCCTCAATGCTGGCATCCATAAGGCCATTAACCTTGCAGCTATTCAATATCTTGTTCTTAGCAGCTTCGATGGCCTGCGGGCTTGTTAAGGTGCGCTTGTTGAGCTTGCCTTGCAAGGCTTGCAGTTGTTCCTGGGCTTTCTCTAACCGACGCTCACGGGCCTTGGCATTAAGATGGGCCAATTGTTCACTCCAGATAATAAGTTTGCGCACTGTATGGGGTTGGCCTGCCTTATCCTTAATGACCCATTGATCTTTATAAACTTTATAACTGTCAGTACCCTGCTCTGCCTCATCCTCCTGCCCCTCTTTCTTCTTGTGCCGATTACCTTCCCGATCACTCAGCCTCTCGTAGATAGGTTTTAGCTCCTTCTCCTCAGCTTTCAGCTCTACCGGCTTCAGGTTCAGTTCCCCCTCTTTCATCTTCTTAATCAGCATTGCCTGCTCCGCTGGGGTCATAGCCATAGGGGCTAAGAACAATCCCTCCTGACTACTGCATAATTCACCCAGCGTCTCTTTGCTGGCTATCTTGCAGTCTCCAATGAAACAGAAAGGATTCTTACCCGCCAACTTTCTCAGCCTCTCCCAGTAGGAGATAGGCAAAACAGAATCGCTGCTATTGCCATCATGGGTCTTGGAGATAAGCGGCACTCCACCATCTCCACTCACCGCAGCTCCTACTACCACTTGCTTCAGATCTGGCCGATGGTCCTTATTATAACCAAACGTAATCAGCACAGCGGGCTGACCAGTAGCTGAATCATAGGTCCCCCACAGGGAGACACT
>JBFMGO010000192.1:0-5217 GCA_040752695.1 bacterium | reverse complement strand
ACGCAGTGGATCAAACAGGTACGCTCGGTGCCTTTTTTAGCTGTTCTGGCTGGCTTTTCCCCCGGTGATACTCCGGGAGTGGGAACCTGCTACGATTTTCTGCGCCGCATTATCAATGGTCCATACCACAAGCCCTGCCCGCACATTGTCAGGCGAAGCCAAAGCAACACAGGACAGCACAAAAGAAACATCAAAAGCGAGAAGGAAGCCAGAAAGCAAGCTCAAAAAGGATGACCAAAACCCTCATCAGTCACAGTCAGAAAGGTTAGTGCAAGAACTTCTGCCTCAGACCGAGCAGCCCAGGCCCGATGATTTCCGAAAAATTCTGGAAGATCTGCTCATCCAGGTCGGGGTGATTCCCTCGATCGAACAGGGCCTGATCACAGACCTTGAACATCTCATCGTCAGTGGCGATGGCTCTATTCTGGCAACTGCTGCCTCTTCGCACGGCAAACCAACCTGCTCCTGTAGATCCGAAAGTATCTATGACTGTCAGCACGACCGCATCTATTCGAGTCCTACCGCCACCTGGTGCTACGATGCCTATCGGGACTGTTTTCTGTTCGGTGACCGCTACTATCATCTGATCACCCATCAAAATGGACATGACTTCCCTCTCATGACTATTATGCCTGGCGGAAATGAGAGCGATTACACTCTCTCGATCAAAGACTTTGACCGCTTTCTCAAAGCTGGCCGGGAAAACAATCTGAAGATGCACATTGATATGTTCTGCGGTGATGGCCACCATGACTCCTATGCTCATTATGAATACTTTGCAGCCAAACAGGTAATTCCCATTATCCCTCTTGCGCAAAAGAGCAAAAAAGTCATTCCTCATCTTCCTGAGACTCAGAAGGCTCGGACTGATTCACCCGCTAAGGTTCAGGCTGATTCACCTGCTAAAGCTCAGGCTGATTCAGATGCCAAGACTCAGCCTGATTCACCTGTCCGCCTGGATACTGATGGCACTCCCCTGTGCCCCGCAGGAGTGAAAATGCGCCACCACGCCTATGACAAGAAGAAACAGACCCATATCTATAACTGCCCGGCTAAGCGAAATACTCACCGGGATGGGAAATGCTCCTATATCACTCATCTTGAGGAATGTCCCAGAAAACAGGACTGTGCCCCTGATAGTCCCATCGGCCCCCTGGTCTACATTAAGTCCGATGCTGACCCACGGCTCTATCCGCCGATCCTGCGAGAGAGTAAAAAATTTGGTAGTGCTAAACAAGTAATGCTGTTTGAAAAGCACATAATATCTGTATGTTAATGACGTTAACCCCCTCAGGTTATCATGCAAGTAATCATAGCGAAATTGCCTGTAAGGAGCCCCAAAAAAGGCATATATTATAATTTATGTATTAAAATTGAGGTTATTAGGATCTGCATATCAATTACACAAGATTAGACTTCAACACGCCTCAAACCATAACCGATTGATTATATTATGTTGATTCCAGCATTACCTGTTTAGCACTACCCCTGTAGGTAATGGAAGGTTCGACCGGTACCTTCAAGGCCAGGCTTTTTCGTTCATCGATAATCCAGTTTTTTAAAAGATCCGCATAACGGGAGAGTAAAACGGCTTTCCGGATTCCGGTATTGGCGAAGTATTCCGGTGTAAGATGACCGAATTCGACCTCTTTGGTACTGCTGTTGGCTGTTCCCTGCCTGTCTTCGTAGGAGACGGTCAGGTTCATGCAGGCATCTTCCGATAATTTCTTAAGCTTAAGCAGGACGATGCCTCCTCTCGTTCCTTCCGCATTCTGACGGGATGGGAACAGGGTATTGATTTTCATGATTTCACCGGTCGCTTCGCTCGCTTCGGGCGATCCATACACCTTTTCGATCTGGTAACCGGAGGCATCGAGTTTCAGTTGCAGGTTGAAGACGAGCGGAGTAACCATGTACTCGAAGTTTTCATCCATCTGTTCTTTGAACTGGGCCGCTGAATTGACCGAATAGTAATTGGCGCCCCGCACCTTGGTTATGGCCTCGGCCAGTTCGGAATTAAAGTCGATCCCGATGCCGATGAAGGTACTGTAGATCTTGTTATTGGCATTTTTCTCTATTATCCCCAGGAGCCCCGTTTCACTCGTCTCACCCCTGTTGGGCATGGCATCGGTCAGGAATATGATTCTGTTCTCATATCGGGTGTAGTCTATGTTGCGGTAATTATCGAAAAGTTCGGTACCTTTTCTCATACCGGAAGACATATTGGTTCCTCCGTGGCTTCTCAGCTCCAGGACATGGCTTTTGATGGCCTCCATATCCGTTTCTCCAACCAGCCGCAGCGGCTTGGCTACATAGGCAGTGTCATCGAACAGAACCATATCGAAGCGGTCATCGGCCTCGAGATGGTCGATAAGACCCACGATGGACTCTGCGGCTACCTGGATCTTGGTTTTGCTGCTGTCTTCGCTCACCTCCAGTTCATTCCTGACGCCGAATTGATCATAATAGTATTTGTCGAAAACCGATCTCATCGAGCCTGAAATATCCAGAACGATAACCAGGTTCAGCTTTTTTCTTTGAAAATCGCTTTCCTTGATTCCCGAATTTAATCCCACTGACAGGTAGTATTCCGTTTCCTGAGAGAAAACATCCCGGGAAACAGCTAAACTATAGGAAGGGCAGAAGAGCTGCTGGCATTCCTCCTGCCTGCCGGTGTCAAAGTAATAATCGTAAAATAACCCTTCGTAGGTTACATCGGTAGGGATAGGCAAATAGCCGTTTTCAATGTTGGTGCGGAAGTTATTGATATCCTTGGCTCCACCCGTTGAGTACCCGATAGTGGTCGGAGCGGCCATAGCGGAAGCAAACCCGAAAGAGGCAGGGGCAGATAATATCGCAGGGGTAGAGATAGATGGCACGATAATACCGGAGGCAGGTGCCATCAAAATCCGGGAGGTTGGCGACATCGTAGCAGCAGAGTAAGTACCTCCATAAGACCCGGCCACAAGAGCAGCCTGCCAATCGTCAACTTTGGTAATTCCCGGGCCTGTACTTGCGCTTGTTCCCGATCCTGCACCTGTGCCTGCTCCATCCATACAGGAGGTCTGACCCAGGAATTTCCGGAATATACAGAGTGCGTCATCGGGAGTGACATTTCCATCCGCATTCACGTCGGCTTGTGGCAAACAGGTGTTTGTTCCAAGATAACACTCGAAAACGATCAGGGCGTCCTGGGGAGTAATCTTCCCGTCTTCGTTAAGATCGCCGGGAAGAGCCCGGGCTGCCCCGCTCGAGGGATAGAAATCGTTGAGAGTGCTCCGATAAGGCCAAAAACAATACCGACAACGAAAACCTTTTTCGTTGTTTTTCTCCTTTCTTCCTGTTTAACTTTTTTTACAGTGAAATTTGATACTTTACCTGCGCAGATGATCGTGCAGGGAAGGTAATCTCATGGGGGGACGCCGATAGATAGAGACAACAATTAAACTATTAAACTATATATTAAATATAGTCAATTTCATTCTGCCTTGTCAATACTAAATTGGAATAATATGAAAATTCATCATAAAATAGTAAGGTAAGTATGAAAAATACGAAACAAAGGCCAAAAATGCCGCTGCCACCACAAATAGCGGGGGAGGAACCATTCGGCCCTCCCCCAAAAGAGTACAACTACCGCTGTTCGGTGTATGGAACGGAGCTTCTTGTTAATGAGGCCATCGGTGAGATTGGGATGGAAGTCGGATGCCCTGGGTGTAATAACTACACCATAAAGTGTGTTGAGCCTGACTAAAAGTCCGCCGAAAGGCGCTAACTTGAAAATTCTTATTGCGGGAGAAAACTTACAACCTTACCTGTCTCAGTTAGTGTTATAGCGGATTATTGTAATTTTTGCCTTGACAACCAAGCCCAATATATTTTATTCTATTTATAACTAGCTAAAACTATATTCTACTATAACCTTATCAACCGTTGGGAGATGTTGTCATGAAAAGAAGATTTATAGTCCTTAATATAGTCGCCTTTAGTATTCTTCTCTCTCTGTCGAGTGTACCCGCCTCGGCATCGATCATTGAAGCTATAGACGATAATTTCGTTATACATACCCAACCAAATACCGTTCAATCATCAACGGCTATTTTGGCAGTCAAAAGAGATAAGTATACAATATCTCCAGCCCGGAAGGCATGGATATCGTTCGACATCAGTTCATTGGGTTTAACCGATGAACATAGGTCGGTTGATGCCGCCTCATTTCTGATAACCGAAGCGAGTAATGGAGGACATTATACGAAGAAAGTGCTTTCGTTCAATGTATTCGGGTTGACTAACGAAGCAGGTGACTACTGGAGCGAAGACACACTGACCTGGAATAACGCGCCTGGCAACAATTCAACATTCCACAGCGTTGATCCATCGCAAACCACCTACTTGGGTAGTTTCTCATTCTTCGACAACGCAGCGGCTGTAGGTTCACAGTTATCCATATCGAGTAATGCATTGATCGACTTTTTGCATGCTGACACGAATGGACTTGTGACACTCATCGTAACCCGGACTACCACACATGAATACCCTACTCACTTCGAATCTAGTGAGACTGGGGTCGCAGGCATCAGTACGCCACGATTGGATGTGGATCTTGCCGCTGTTCCCATTCCTGGAGCCTGGTTACTTCTTCTTTCTGGTTTGCTTGGTATGGTAGGTGTGAAGAAGAAGTTTTGCTGATCTATAAATTTAACGGGTAAAATTGAGATATTTTTGTTGTACAGGCCTCGGAATTACGCATCCAGTTGAGCCTGTCCTTTTAGCGGACACTTTTAAAAAAGTCCATCCAACCGTCATTCCCGCGAGGGCGGGAATGACGGTTTTTGTGCTATCGGGTCGGACCACGGTAAGTCACAATCCCTTCTTCATGAGCTTTCTCGGAAATAAAAGCTATTGTTTTGTCAGGTCATTTTAGGCGGGGGTAACAGCTTTCAACCCTTTTTTAAGGTGCCTGAAGTGGCTCTCGGAAATTCAAAAGGCCGATAAAGAGAGGTTAACACACCTGTTATGCAAAAGCGTATTTTGCATAACAGGTGATCTCCACTATAGAAAGGAGGTGTTAACCCCTTATGCTCCATTCGGCTTATCGGGAAAATCTCATCAAATCCGCTACTGCCCATTCAGAAAATAAATCATTTTGTAATTTTTGGCAAGAACACAAGAGAGAGTTCCTCATCATGGTGAGCCTGAATCTTGACCCAGCCATAG
>JBFMGO010000191.1:0-5322 GCA_040752695.1 bacterium | reverse complement strand
ATAGATTTAGTCAAACCTGCGGACAATATAGGTGGGTCTGAAAATCGTTGCTTGTTCCATCAAAAATTACGATCAGGTGGGTCCAGTTTCCGTCGATGGACGGGTCCATTCTCTATCGGAGGTAACAGACACCCTAACCTGCATCACTCCGGCAGCCAAGGCTGTCAGGGTAAATAGCGCCAGCATCAACCAGATTTGTATATTGAACCACAAAGACTTATTGAACCATGAAGCACACGAAGAGCAAGAAGATTTCAGGGTATAAAGATCCCTTCTGACACCATGCTTGTAACCCCCAATAGCTAATCTGTTGCTTTTTATTGAATAATTCATAAATTTTCTATTTTCTTCCTTTTTTTCTTCTTTTCCTGTGTGGTGAAAACGTGCTTTTTATGGTGACATTTTGCCACCAGCTTGCTATAATGTAAGCATTACTTAATCTACCTATTTCTCTAAAACAGAAAGGAGCACAATATGTCAGTGTCCAGGAAAAATGAACGTGTTACCGCACGTGTTCCCAGTCATGTTTATGAAACACTCACCCAGGCTGCCGAACTTTCCGGTGCCACACTCAACCAGTTTCTTATCCAGTCTGCTCTTGAAAAAGCGCAGGAAGTTATTGAAAAGGAACACCTCATCCATATGAGCATGAAATCCGCAGAAGCATTTTTTGATGCCATTGAAAATCCACCTCCTCCTAATGACAGGTTAATCGCCGCTATGAAAAAGTATGAAAGCTCATTCTCACATACTGAAGATGCTGAAAATGCTGAAGATCGAAACGCTTAACCAAAACCACGACAGATCAACCTTCGACTGTGGCGTTGCCGAACTCAATCACTATCTAAAAAATATTGCCCGCCAGCATCTCACCAAGGGGATATCCCGGACATTTGTCCTCGTCGATACAACCAACCCGATAGAAATACTGGGCTTTTTCACCCTGGCTTCCTGCGAAATCCGGGTTGAAAAACTGCCTTCGAAGTACGCTAAAAAATATCCTGCGACGGCTCCCGCTGCCAAACTGGCCCGTCTGGCAGTGTCCAGTGACCGACAGCGCCAGGGTTTGGGAACACTCATGATCATGAATGCCATCAAGCGGGTGATTACCATTTCCGAAAACCTCGGTATCATAGGCTTCTTCGTTGATGCAAAAGATGAAAATGTAAAAGCGTATTACGAGCAATTTGGTTTTATCCCCTTGCCTGATAATCCGTTAGAATTATTCCTTCCCCTGCCTACCCTCCGGCAGGCATATCAAGCCATTTCAGAAGGCTGACCCACTCAATAAGTCAAGCGAAACATCAGTTTGGCATTTCTCCATCCATTCCAACCATGGAATACACAGGAAAAACTGTCCCGCTTTCTTTTCTTCGTGTGCTTCGTGGTTAATTTTTCCTTTCCTCTTTATTTATCCTACAATCTCCCCGGTTTCCAGCCGCTCACCGGCAGGCGCATGATGATGGTCAGCCCATCGCCTGGATAGATGGGGAAATTGCTCCCTGTAATCCGGCCCTCGCTCGATATATTCACCGTGAGGTATCTTTGATCCTCTGCGGAGAATTTTTGCACTATTTTGATTTTTAAGCTGCCGAGAGATTCGAGCAGGTCATAGGCGGTAAAGCCAGCAGGGATGGATGCCAGACCGATTTGATTAAATCCGGTCTTCAGGTCCACTGCACCTTGCTCTCCCATATTGGGCGTGGAAATAAGGTTCTTTTTCTTTCCATAGAGAACAAAGGCAGCCTTGCTGTCGATCTTGAAATCTTCGCCAGCCTGACCGATAAAGCTGTAGCTTTCCGTTCCCGACATCCACTGGCCAAGCCGGTCAATCCAATCATCTCCATTATTGATCGTGGCAAAAAGATCGCTGGCCTTTTCCGATGGGGGAAGTTTCTCCACAGGCAGAGAAACGAGGTTGAGCCCCTCATTGACGGCGATAGTCAGGCTGTCCTGGGCCTGTGGTCAAGGAGACCGCGATAAATCTCCCAATGGCCGGAGCGGTTATCCTGCCAGACAATGGTGTATGGCCCGGTTCCAGAGAGGCAGGGGTTTTGCTGCTGAGCGGAATCGATAACCACCCGCTCTGAAATGAAGGAGATGGTGCTCCCGAAAGCAATATCTTCATTGCCATTGCCTGCACTATCATCATTGCCTTCACCACCATCATCACCCGCATCATCATCACTGCCTGCATTGTGGTCGCTGTAGACAAAGTGAGAGCCAAAGATATAGGGCCTGGTTTGATCTGTGGGGCCGAAAGTTAATCTTTGCGTGCTTCCATCAGAGATCCTGTATTGGCAGATGTCATAGTTGCCGCTGCGGTTATCCGCCCACATGATGTAGCCGCCGGATACGCAAGGGTTGATGTGGCGGGTGTGATTTTCCTCATCGATCGGGGTGATCTGCATCTCGGTGGAATGGGCGATATCGTAGGCATAAATCAATGGATCGCCAAATCGGCTGTCCTGCCAGACAATGATATCGCCGTCTATGCGGGGCAGGCCCTGATCCCGGACATGGCTGGTGATTTGCCGGATCTGCCCGCCAATAGTGCCAATAGTATAGAGATAGATGTTGCCATCGCTTTCGAATACGATCCGGTTGCCGCTGATGCAGGGGTTTATCTGGTCCTGCGGCAGCACAATACCCACTTCCGCCTGGATGCCGACTTTGTAGTAGATGTCCCAGTCACCGCTCCGATAATCCTGCCACACGACCGTGTCACCGTACACGGCAGGATTTTCCTGAGGCGCTGGGTCAGTAGTAATCCGTATTACCCGTGAACCTGAGCACTGATAGATATCCCAGTTACCGTTCCGGTAATCCTGCCAGACGATGGTGCCAAAGAGATCTATGGCAGGGTTGATCTGGTTCTTGGGATCGGAGCTTTCGGTAGGCGCAACCCGAAAGAGCCTCATTCTGGACAGAGAGGATGACACTTCCTCAGGCATTGGCCCTTCACCCAGATAAGAGGCGATGGTTATGGCAGGGCCATTCATGACAGTGACATTTCCCAGAAGATCCGCGGCCTTGATCCGCAGGTTGTATACCCCTGGGGGAAGGATTTGCTGGCTATTGTCCTTTCCATCCCAGATGATGCTTCTCTGGCTGGAGGCAAAACGCTCTTTGATCCGCTTCAAGCGGGCTATCGAACGCTGCCCCTGTCCCTTGAGCGATGTCAATCTGCACATCAACCAGGCCGCTGTTATCAATGACATTAAGGGAAATCGCAGTTTCACGGACAACGGCAACATCGGGAGGTGCTCCCGGCCTGATGGTCTGGGGCAAGAGGGAGACATTGCCTATGACCGGTGCCGTAAGGTCAAGGACTGCATCCAGCCTGTTCGCCGGGCTTTCCGTGTTGTCCATGTTATCGATACTGTAATACGAGAGGCTGTGCGGACCTCCCGGTACATCCATCCTCTGGCTGAACATGAACGGATTGGGCGCAGGTCTGTCTTCCTCGGCATCGAGAGCGAACCTTATCCCTTTGATGCCGGATGAGCTGTCCTCCTGCGCACCGCCATCTGCACCAGTGGAGGTATCAGGGGTATCATCGGCACGGAAGGTAAACTGCGTACCCGGCTTACGTAGACAGGATTATCGCCGACCCTGGGGTTCCCAATGATGACGGTGGTGCGGGGAGGTGCGGTATCGACGATATTCTCATAGAAGAGGCAGTACGATACATCCTGGATGGGATACACCGAAGTATCGAAGATGTTCAGATACCAGGTCCATGTGTGGCCATTGTCGGAGGATTCCTGCGAGACCCAGTAATTGTCCTCAGGCAGGTTTTTGCCATCGCTGCGAAGCACACGGCTGATCCGCATGGCCCCTTGCGTGAGTTCTTCCTTTTTGAGGTACAGGTAAGGGTTGATGCTAAAAGAGCTTCCGGCCATGGCAAGGCACAGGTCGTCGTCACTGACACTTCCGGTATAGGCAAAGGAAGAGGAAAGATCATCAGCACTTTTGATGACCTCCCGCGAATTTCCATCACAGTAGGGCTCTGAAGGATAGAGCTTAAAATCCCGGGTGAGAAAATCCCTGATCCGGTCACATCCCGGAAGATCTATCAACACATCATGGAGAAGGAAATGCGTGCCGATGTTATAGTCAACCAGCGAGGTCATCTCTCCGCCAAGATAATCGGCATGCGTCAAGGTGGCATCGAACTCGATAAAGTTGCCGGTCAGGGTGGAAATCATCTGCCACCTGCCTATGGCACAATGCTGTGACTCGATGTCTCCGAAATTAATCAGAAGGCTGTTGGTCGCCTGCTGGTCATTGATCGATGAGCCAATAATCTTAAAATCAATCAGAAGGCCAAGCTCATTTTGCACAATCTTTGGCTGGCCGGAATCGATCTTGAGCTTGTTGGCAGGCCCAAGACCGATGTTGTGAACCCGCACACCCAGGTTAAAGGGAACCGCACTTTCGGTCTCTACGGTAAAGGGATCATCTCCATAGACCTGGCCGGGAAGGAAATAATCGAGCTTGAGGTAGGGCTGGGGAAGAACCTGAATCATGTCAGGATCGACGTTGACGGTCTTTTGCTCACCCATGCTGGTATAACCCAGGGTGGCCCCTGCAAAGTGGCGCTTTCCAAGAGGCGTGTCTCCGGCAGCTTCCTTGGCGGGAATGAGCAGCCAGTAGATTTCGGCAGCACTCCCCGCACTTACGCGGCCCGATCCGTCAGGATCGCCGCTGAGGCCGGTCTTGCTGGTCAGGGAAATGAAAAAGAGGCTGGTTTTATCCTCTCCTGCTTCATCCTGCAGGTAGAGGTCAATGCGCACATTTTCCAGCGCCGCATGATCAAGGCCATTGGTTATCTTCATGCGCGCCTCAAAAGCCTGCCGCTCAAAGGTCATCTCCTGCAGGATCTCTATCTTGACCACGGCACATACATCTTTGGCAGAAACCTCCGCCGGATGCCGCATGAAAAATACAAGGAAAATCATGAGAGGATACATAAAACCCGCTAACCATCTCTTGTTCATAGAAGAATCCCTTTCCTCAAGAGCCTGTCTATATATCATTGATTTTATTTTACATTGCTTTTACATTGCTTTTACATTGCTTTGCCTTTTTTCCGGGGGCAATTCCCAACGCTGGATCTACATAAAAAGACATGTTTTTATATAAAATATCTAATAAATAAGAACATAAACAAAAATTGCCTAATATAATAGACTCGACAGTTAAAAGTTTTATCTCAAGCAGCCCGTTTAAGTTGCTGAAAGTCGCAAGGCTGCGATTGTCTGGAACGAATTAAAGTATAAATCGCATGGGCATTGATTGTGTGTAAATTTCTCAGGA
>JBFMGO010000190.1:0-5375 GCA_040752695.1 bacterium | reverse complement strand
TCCTTGCCTCCCCTCCACTCCCGAATCAGCCAGAGAAGAAGCACTTGAGCTTGCCGAATCAGGCGAAAAGATTACCCACCAGGTGAGTGGTGGTTTGTCGCATAGCTGATACCTGCCAAACTATGGACAGCAATGAGCCAAGTTAACATATCGCCTATTATCAGACGTTCTTTTCCTTCCTGACCTGCCGGGCGCTCTGCCAGAGATTTGCACTTGCCGGGGCGGTTTATGCTGGATGTATGCTGAATCGCTGCAAAATTTGTGTAAATAGGAAAAATTGCTTGCCAATGTGAAATGGTGAAAAAATTCCCTTGACAGGCAATCTATAATCATGTTACGCTATGTTAGCTCATGTTAATACAATGAATGGAGGAAAAATAAATGGCAATAGAGAGTAAATTCTATACAATCAAAGAGGTAGCTCAATTACTTCATGTTTCTGAAATGTGGGTAAGGAGAAGAATGAACGAGGGGAAAATTCCATCTTTCAAACTCGGAAGAAAAAGATTTTTTAGGAGAGAAGAAATAGATCAATGGATTAATTCTCAAAAAGCTGAAAAAGAAAAGATAATTTCAAATGTAGGTAGATAATTAATGCCAGATGATATTGGACAAATTAACAATATTGTCGACCTAAAAAAAGAGGAGAGGAAGAAAAAATCTTCTCCCTATACCTATGTGGAAAAAGAATTATTTAAATCTAGTGCTTGGCTATCTTTATCCGGGATAGCTCCACAGGTATACACGATTTTTCTCTTAAAGCGAGTAGTAACGATTCACAATAGAAAAAAAGGACACGACAGAAAAGAATGTATTAATAGTCAAGAGCTTGTATTTACCTATACTGAGGCAAAAGAGAAATATGGAATAACACAGCCCAGATTTAGCAGGGCGATTGATGATTTGATCGGAAAGGGCTTTATTGATGTTGTTAAGAGTGCCGGTGGACTTTTTAAGGAAGCAACTTTATATGGTCTCTCAGATAGATGGCGTAAGTATGGGACAGCTCAATTTAAAGAGGCTCAGAGACCTGGCAGGAAGCAAACTATGGGATTTTGTAAACCCAAACGTAAAATAGATAGGTCAACATACGGAAATGAATGTTGAGAGAATAAAAATAACATACGAAAACGTATGTTGGTCAACATACGAAAACGTATGTTGAGAGATTTTTTCAACATACGAAAACGTACTCAAGATTTTGGTGATAAACGGAAAGGTAATCAATTAGATATGGCTAAAATCCACAGAAAGCATATTTATAAGTTTTCAACATATGTTTTCGTATGCGTACTATAGTATAGCCATACCATAGATAGGGTGTTTAAGTGATTTACGTATGTTTTACCAAAGACGGGGAGATAGTTTCAGGGAGTCATTCTTTTTCTTTCTAATTCCCTTGAGAGAAACTGTCACCTTAGCCTGATGCCTAGCTAACTCATTGGAAAATGGTAAGTTATGCAAAATAACATATCCACGGTCGCGGTTTTTCGAGTGTATAGGTGAGGGTATTGATTACCGATTCGATTACTGCATATTGTCAGATAACGTATTGAAAATAGATAAAATTTTCTACCAGTGATTACTCACTGATTACGGTTTTTAGAGGAGGTGATATCAAGATGAAAGAAAACCTGGCTAAAGCCACAGCTAAGGCAATCAAAGAAATAACCCTGTCAGATATCTACGATGCCATAGGACAGGTTAAGGATAGGCAGGAGCAAGATTTCCGATATCTAAACCAGCGAATTGATACCCTTGGGCAGAAGATTGATACTGAAATAGGGCAGGTAAGGCAGGAAATTGGACAGATGAACCAGCGAATTGATAACCTTGGGACTCAATTAAACCAGAGGATTGATAACCTGTCACAGAAAACGGATGCTCAATTTACTCAGGTGAACCAGAGGATTGATAACCTCTCCCAGAAGATAGATACTCAGTTTGCCCAGTTAAATCAAACCATACTTCAGCTTGTCATGTCAAAACAAAAAGAAAGTTAGTCGCTCCCGGAAGGTGTTGCCACACCTATCCGGAAGCTGGCCGCACATGGTTTTTACGGTGTCCCTTTCCATACGCGGTTGATTGATTTTACCACAAAGGGACCCTCCAAAGGGAGGGCAAAAAGATGGATCATCCTTCAGATGTTTCCAGCACTATGCTTACCAACAGTATCGAGAAGTTATTCGGTATCAGCAATCTTGCCACTACACTGTCCTTGCAGATCCGGGAGGTAGCCACGGTGATTATCGGCTGCATCCAGGAGATTGACCCAACGGTGACACCTATTTCAATGGCTGTTGATTTCGATATCATGGGACAAATGACACCAAAAGAGTTGATGCAGATAGCAAATATCGAAAATACGCGGGGTGGCTTAATATCTACCTGGCGGAATCTGGAAGCGGAAAAGGCGAAGGTGATTGAGGCTGCCAAGGCTCGGATTGAGCAGATAGAAGGGGGTGAAAAATGAGCAGGGATAGAAAACCACCAAAAGTCAACGACGAGGCTATGAAGGCACTTGAGCACTTTTTGACACACTGGCAGCTATCTGAGGTTGAAATCAACGATGGAAGACCACTTGGAATGGAAAATGAAACTCCTCTTGACCTTGCAAAATTCATGGTTGATGCCAGAGAAAGGACTTGTGCTGATGTGCGGTTGGTATTCAGGCGCAAGTACCCATCAAAAGAGAAATTTATCCTGACAAAGGACAGCGAATGGGCGCTCGATAATTCCGCCTGTAATGCCAAGTTGTATGACTACGGGGCTGGTTCTCCTGTTTCTTTTTCCATCGAATCAACGGTTGGTCCGGATACCATCAGCATACCTGGCCTTGTGCCATTCCTTCGGGAAAAATATTCCCCTCACAAAGATGCAGCAGAAGATATTTTTGATAATGATGTACTCGAAAATTTAGAGCATCTGGGCTGCTACCACCACGCGATTTCCACTATCATTGAGGATTTTCAGGCCAGATTGAAAGATTTTTCCCTTAAGAATGTTGGAAACAAGGCGCGGGAATTGAGGAAACAAAAGGAGCGAAGGAAAAGCAATCAGCCAGTTATTGACCGGCTGGAAGAGGACTTGAGCAAGACGGATAGTGAATATAGCGCGATCCAGTACTATGAACAACAGATGCAGCAGGAAGAATTGAGATAGGGGGATCAAAAGTTCCCCCTATTTTTCCCCTGGCCGGGGGATTACGTGGAGGTTCTCTCCTGGCCGGGGGATTAGCTCAACAATTTTGGTGACTACCAGCGGGTTGAATTGGCATTGAAGCTGAAGGATAAGCTGAGGGTGAGGGCGAAGGAGAATCAAAGCAAGGCTGGAACGAATTTCGGAAAGGGTAAGGAAAATGAACAGCTTTGTCAGAATTCTGACAAAGCTATCGACACCAAAAAAGAATTAGCCAAAGCCGCAGGTGTCTCCCATGATACCGTCCACAAGGTTGAAACCATCCGGGAGCATGGTATTGATGAGCTTAGAGATAAGGACTCGGTGAGGACATGGATTCAATTAAGCGCCTCTGCCGTGATGATCCGAAGGCGCTGGATGCGATTGATAAGGTGGTTGGACAAAGCCAAGGGATTCGTAATGACTTAGTTGATAATATCAACCAAGTCAAAGATAAGAACCCAGACGGAACAAGTCGTCAAAGTGCTCTCAGGCGTTTAAGGAAGGATCGTCCAGACCTGCATGAGCTTGTTATCAACCGCAAGCTCTCCCCTCATGCTGCAATGGTGCAGGCAGGGTTTAGGCGGAAGTGTCAGGATCAATATGAGTACAAAGGTTGATTGATTACCCTGGGGAGGTAAGGTTTACTCCCTGGGGGCTTATTCTTTCATAGGGACAGTAGGACAGGGACATGGAGCAGGAAAAAACTACTATTCAGGCAGCAGCTAAAGCCCTTGGTGTTACCACGAAAACTATACAAAGATACCTGTCAAATGGGACTCTATCAAAGATCAAAGATGGAAACCGAACCTATATCTTGATTGATGAGATAAGGACACTGAGACAGGGACAGGCAGAGGGACAAAAAAACAGTGTCCGGACAGAGCATAAGGACAGGGACAGCGACACTATCACCATAAAGCTTACGGAATATAAGGGCTTATTGCAGGAGGTAGGACATTACAAGGGCTTAATCGAGGGACAGACAAGGAATTTACTTGAATATAAAGGTACTATCGAGGCAAAAGAGCAGGAATTGACAGCCAAGGACAAAGCCCTGGCCGAGATCCGGGCCGAAGCAGAGGCCAGAGGGCGGACCCTGGCCGATCAGCAGCAGGAGATTGCCGAAGCTAAGGCCACGATTGCCAAGGCTCGGAGCGAATTGCAGGGGCTTTTGACTGTTCAGCAGGATGCCGAAGCTAAGACGCGGGTGATCCTTGATCAGGAAGCAAGGATTGAGCGGAAGGAAAGGGAGTTATCCGAGATCCGGGCCGAAGTGGAGAGGTTAAAATTACCATTTTGGAAAAGATGGTTTAAGTAATACGAGACGTATAACAGAAAAAGAAAGAATTTGGTATTTTGTATTGACTTGTTGGTATGATGTAGTATAAAGTAAACTTTGTTTACACAATGCAAATTAAGATGTAAAAAGCGAAAAGGGCTTAAATCAGTCTCCCTCGCAAAGTGATACTGATTTAAACCCTCACCATACACTGCCGGATTTTTTATTCCAGCAGGCTCTTCGCTTTTTGGCTCTATTCAAGCCTTTTTTATTTATACCACAATCGGAAAAAAAATGAAAGATGATATGCCCCCAAAAAACGTGTCAAGACTTTTTGTGATGTTATTTTGACCTAAAGTAAACCATTCTTAACACAAAGTAAGCCATTCATGGCTTAAAGTACATTTAGGTTAAAAAGCACATGTTATAGTTTGTCATCAAAAATAACATTATTTGACCACTAACCAATAACCAAAGGAGCGAGAAATGTACGAAAAAAAAGTTTTAGTGTCGGAAAAATTTGCTGTTGCCCTTCGAGATTTCCCGGAAAAAAAATATTTATTGGCGGCAAAGGTCAATGTTCACCCATCATTTATTTCGCAAATCGTGAACCAGGCGGTCCTTTTAAAGCGGAATGACCAAAGGGTAAAGCGGATATCTAAAGCCATAAAATTTAAGGGGGAATGTTTTGAACCATTAATGGAAGAACAGACAGCAGTTAAGTAGAAGGCAGGGCCGCAGAGGTGGATGATGACGTAAAACTAAGTAAAATGGAAAATCAATTAGTTGACAAGGTTAACTTACAATATCAAGAATTTTTTACTCTTGATAACTTTGGTATCATCGAAAGACTTGTCAATTATAACCTCACAGATACAGGTAATGCCGAACGTTTCCGGGATGTAGTAGGTAATAA
>JBFMGO010000189.1:0-5383 GCA_040752695.1 bacterium | reverse complement strand
CGGGAATCCAGGTTTTTCCAGGTCTTCTGGATTCCCGCCTTCGCGGGAATGACGTTTGGTTGCCGCATACTAATTAGCTACGTATTTAACATGCAGTTTACTTAGCGCCGCAACCGATGCTTGCAGCGATCTGCTTTCCAAGCTCTACTTCTCTATCAGCATCAGCCTGGGTAACACCTTTGGCCGCTATCTGGTCGAAGGGAACAATCTGCGGGGCTTTCGCCACAAACAATTTGAACCCTTCCGGATCACGCAAGGCGTAGGCGTCAGCCCACTCTCTCTGGGCCGGAGTGACTTTCCCTTCCTTCATGGCAGCCTCGACCAGTTCTCCTGCCTCCCGTTTTTTGGCACCCTCTTCCAGTGTGGTGACTTTAGCTGCCAGTGCCGTGGTCTGATCTGCACTCTGTTTCAAAGACTGGATCCTGGCAGCCACATCAGCCGTCTTTGCGCCTGGTTCGAGACCGAGCAGGCCGGTAATTTCCGCAGGAATTTTCTCATGCGATGTGAGAGAATTTCCCTGCGCTCCCTGTGCTCCCTGTGCCTTGGCTGCCTCCATCCTGGCCGATATGACCTGAATAAATTCCTCATCCGGAGCATCCTCTTTGAGCCCAAGTAAAGCAGCGAGCTTTTTCTTCATTGCATCCTCCTTTGGGATAGAATGGTTAAAAATTACGGGTTGTTTATTAACCAGGGGAACCATGCCGTCAATCAGCGGCACATTCGTCAGCCCTGCATTTACCAGCCTGGTCACCCGGAGCGTTTCCGGATCACGGAAAAAGACCGGTGACAGATACCGGTATTCTTTGTTCTTTATGAATTCAGCGGCCCTTTGGGTCCATTCTACCGCTGCCCAGAGGCCGAGAGTTCCTTTATTGATTAATTTTTTTATCCATCCGGCTGCCGGAGCGATTCCTTCTCCCAGACTTTGATGCTCGTAATCGATAACCGGATCGTTTTTCCGCCCGGCAAAATCGGCAATGATCAGCCTCAGGGAGGCATCGTCCACGACCCAATCACCCTTCTCCGTATGCTGCTCACCCCAGGGGAGAAGTTGTATTTCGACAGGAACCACGCCTTCCCTGGCATCGACCAGGATCAACTTTCCTTCCACTCTGTTCGCCTGATTGTTCCGGTCTATCAAATCGAGCAGTTCTCCGGCCACATCGAACACCTTCTGTAATTCCTCCTGGCCTGCACGCTGCCTGATGGCGATCAGGGCGCTACGGTACACCTTGCCATTCTTGCCGTAGGGATATTTGTACGCTTCCTTGGTCTGAACGCTTTGCCTGAAGCTGTCTTGAATAAAAAACCAGAGGGAATACTTTTCCCAGTCAGGAGGATTACCGAGCAGTTTGTTTTCATCCTCAGGACTCATCGACCAGGGAGAATCGAGGTCTACCTTGCCCTGGCTTATCAGTTCTCGTGCAAAGTGAACTGCCTTGGTTTGCAGCATGTCTTCTCCTTGTTTCCCTTGTTTCCCGTCTCCCCGGCACTTTCCGCAGCCTTTTGCCTGGCCTTGGCAATAAGGTAATCAGCCTGCCCCTGTAGGTGCGATGCCGGTATGTTGCAGAGAACACGCACCAGGTTCTCGTATGCTTCTTCCTTCGTTTTTCCTACAGCATACCATCCCTGCCAATTCGTTCCCCTTGGCCAGGCCCGCAACCTAACCGGTTTTGTGCCCAGGCCACTGACAGTTATGCCGAACATGTCCCTGACATGCCAGGCGAAATCCTTAACCTCTTCCTTTCCCCATCTTTTCATTGCGTCAGATACCCATTAATCAGGTCAGAAATGTCAACGATATCCTCAGGCTGAAGCACCATTACCGGCCTGGCCGGAATGTCTCCCCAGGGGAGCTTGAGCGTAACCGTGCGCTCGTGCGCCTTGACTGTGGATGTTTTCCCGGTTTTGGATTTTCTGACATGCTCCTTCACCCTCTGGACAAAGGTTTTTTCTCCGAATTCACCTTTTTGGGCACCAAAGTGCATGGTAGTGGCGTATTTGACATTGGTGCCCGCCTCTGCCGTGAATTTGGTTGCCCTGCGGTGGATGGAAGCTGCAAAACGCCCGCGCTGGACGAGGATATCTCCGGGCCAATAACCCCTGGCTGTTCTCCGGGCGATAGTCACCTTGGATAATTCCTTCCACTTGTTCGGGCCTCCCATCCATGATCCGGGAACCGAGTACCGGCCTCCAACCAGGAAGTTCTGTTCGATCGAGGTGACCATGAATTCCGCGATGGCCCGCATGACCGGAGTCATATCACCCATCTTGGCCTTCAGCCTGGTCAGCAGATCTTTAACCTGCCCGTCCTCAACGTCAATTTTGACCAAATCGTTTGACATATCCGCTGAAACCTCATAAAATCATAGTGAGGTGAAACCATGAATATGAATTTTGACTTTTGGGCACACAATCCAACCGAAGATGAAGCCGTAGATATATGGGGAGACTGTCTACCAGTCTGGCGAGAACCGCTTGCAACGGGAGAAAAAGCACACGATTGGAATGCCAGTGCCATCGCCTGCCTGTATGCACTGCGCAGAGATACCGATACGGCTATGCAGTATGCGCAGTCCATCTCAGATGATGAATTGAAATCGGATGCTTTGAGAATGATTGAAAAACCCATGATTTTCGATCCCATTGAAGGCGCTATCCCATTAAGTTCAAAAGAGCATTCCTGATAGCATTGACGCTCCCACCTGATTTATCAGCCAATAACCTGGATACCGGCTCCAGATAATCATACATTGGGGTATTCTGAATAATCCTGCGAATATCATTCACAATGCCGGTTTCATCCAGACCAATGCTTTTCACCAATTCTCTGAACCGTGCTACCCACCCTGCATACCCATACCCGGAAGAAATGATTTCAGCCTGATGAATGGCATCCGCATTAGCCAAAGTTTTCAGCATTTCAGGGTAAGTGTGTCTGGCTACGAACTGGGTCATGGTCTCCATGAGCACAGCTCTTGGACTGTATTTATAAGAAGGAGGCACGCCCAATATTTCCTGATTATGGGTTATCTCATGCCATAATCCTTCCAGGGCGTATTCTTCGTTGAACGTAAGATCTTCGCGGCCAAGCTTTTTCATGGCTGATAAAAGTTCCTGTTTGGGGTTAAAATCCTTCGCTTCCCAGGTCTTCCCGGAAACACTGATTTTCCCGTTGCAATCGGTGGCCAGGAAATAACTCTTGCGGTTATACTCTATACCCTTGAATCCGCGCTTGAAATATCCTTCCAGCCGATCGCGGATTACAGGCTCGATATCGTCGTATTTTTTGACCGGCAGGCCCTTCGGAGCATCCCACAGATCACTGATTTCCGGCTGGTATCCGCCAGGATCAGGATACCAGGCGGCCTCCCCGACGTTATATCCCCATCCTGGATCTACGCCGACAGGCACCTCTTTGATTTCGCCGGTGGCCTTGTTCGTCCACTCGTAGAACTTGATCTCAGGACTCGTCGGCTCTAACCCCATCCGCTTCACCTGGGCCTCGGTGAGAGCCCGCACCCGGCAGCGGCATCCCCATCCGTTCGGAGGGTAATAGTAATTCCACCAGGGATCGTCATACCTGACAACCCGTCCGTGCCACCTCCTGTGTTCCGGCCTGGTCTTTTCATCGAGCACGGCCAGATATTGCCAGTACGGCATGGTATCAACCACTTCCATCATCTGCTTGTACCTGCCGGCCATGTAACTCGACTGGACGTTGCAATTGAAGATTGTCTTCAGCCTCCAGGGAGTACCGTATTTAACCTTTCTGGCTGTCCCTGACTCATCGACGATGATCCGCTCTCCCCACCATCCCCTGGCTTCGAGTTTCGGCTGAAGCTCTTTTCTGAACTGATCGAAGGTGATCCCTTCGGTCATGGCCATGTCAAGAGAAGCCCTGATATCGCTCAAAATGTCAAGTGATGTAGCTTTTGCTACAGTGAACGCTTTAGCATGTGCAGCTTCCCACATTTCCCACCAGTCCCAGGTGAGCTTTTGCCCTTTCTGCGTAAAGTATTCAATCGCCTCTTCCGGAGGCAGATGAAAGACAAAGCCGATATCGGATGATGACTGGCTGGATGACTGGGCAGGAGTCAGGGCAAGGTCAGGCACCGGGATCCTCCATGTACCCCAGGGCTTCGGCCAGGAACATACCCCTGGTTACTACGCCCTGAAGTACGGATTCATCCATGTCAGAAAACGCGGACATTATCCGTCCGCGTAATTCTTCGATGGAATGAGACAGTGCAGCCATCTGGAGAATGGGATCGACGAGCGGCGCCATAATCTCCTGCCAGCCATCTCCCATCAGTGATTTCAGTTTTTCCAGTTCCTGTGATGACCGAGCAGCCTGGCTGCCGGTGGCCATCGTCTGCTGTACTCCTGTATCCTTGGCTGCCAACAAAAGTGAGGCAGGGAGGGGCAGGGCACGCGCCCCTCCCTGGACGGGCTGAAAGGCAGCTTGAGCTGCCGGGAGCAGCTTCGCTCCTTCTTCGGGTACCGGGACCCCGAATCTATCGTAGATATGGGCTTGCGATATGGGAAGCCCTAAATCGTTTTTAAGGGTTGCATAAACCCTGACTACCTTTTCCAGGTCTTCCGAGGCTTCTACTTTAAAAACAAAATCTGGTACCGGTGCCTCAGGCCCGTAATTGAATTCCACCAGGGGAGCCATGACCTGAAACCTGATCGCTCTGGCCAGGGCCTTGGCATCGAATTTCAAAAGGTCATGCCTCACCTCGTTTTGCACACGACCGAGGGCCAGTGATCCGGTTGACCCTGATTCAGTGGTCAGTGTCTGGCCCAGGACCCCCTTCGAATACTGCCGGTCGCAGTAATTGGCAAGAGCTTCGTAAGTTGCCTTCCCGGAGAAATTACTCTCTACCAGCTCGATCATGGTGTTATCGGAAATGACAGCGGCCGCATCAACCCCAAGGGCAGCTACGGCCTGCTTAAGGATGGCGATGTCGTTTTCTCCTGCTCCCGGCTTGTATTTTCCGAGCCTCATGGGCTGGGAAAACCTCTCGTTGCCGATAAGCCAATCCTTGAGTGTGTAATTCTTAAAAAGGTAAATAAACCCGCATACCCTCAAAAGCCCGAGCCTGGTGACGATCCCTGACCGCGCTTTATGGCGGAAAAAAACAAATTTATTCCGCTGGATTTCCTCACCATGAATGGTGTCATTATCGGTGAGAAGACGTGGATATTCCAATACCAGATTGAAATTATCAGGATCAACAAAGGTGAATCTTCTGTGTCCTTCCGGCAAGCTTGCACGAAAAACAGATCAAGAGATGGTATCATTAGAAGGCGAAGGGATTATGCCTGCCTTGGCAGTCATGGGGAAGAAACACTTTATTGGATCACAGGAGTGGTATAG
>JBFMGO010000188.1:0-5542 GCA_040752695.1 bacterium | reverse complement strand
TTACGGCAAAGGATTTCAAGGCTGGTGCGTGAAACCTTGTCATTCTCGAAAATAGAAGATAACCATTTTCGAGCTATCAAATACTTTATCTGGAATTTTAACTCAGCATTACTTGTTTAACACTACCGGAGATAGAGGGTATGGCTTCTCGAATAAGAAGGTTTGGGGCCGTTGTTTTCGTATTATTGATCATTTTGGCCCTGCTTGCAGGAGGGATTGGATATTCTCTTGGAGTATTCAGCCCAGTCAAGATTTCCACGCAAATACGTGGTCCTTATCTGATGGTATATATGCTTCACCGGGGAGCGTACCATCAGGTATCGAATACTATCGAAAAGGTGGGCAAGCTGCTGGATGAGCGGAAAATTCAGAAGACGATTCCCTGTGCTGTTTTTTACGACGACCCCAAGGATGTACCCCTGGAAAATTTAAAAAGCGAGGGAGGCTATCTGGTAAACCAGCAGCTCTCGCTGGAACATCCCTTTGGGCAGAGGCAGATTCCAAGTCGAGGTGTGATCCTAGCCACGGTCAAGGCCCACCCTATGATCGCACCGTTCAAGATCTATGGCAGAATCGTGGACTTTATGAAGATGCATGAACTGGAATATGATGGCCCGGCCATGGAGCGGTATCTTCCCGGCGGAATCGTGGAGGTCGAAATGCCTTTTCGGTCCCCGAACACGGATCGGCTCCATCAGGACATGAAGGGTATGCATGTCCCCGGCAGCCATGAGCCTCCCAGTCACGTTCCTGACCGCCATCAGGATTTAATAGGCAGCAAAAAAGGGGAGAAGGAGGTTGACGATGATGGATCTGGCAGATGATGGAATGTGTTTTGTCTGTGGCCTGAAAAATGATGAGGGTTTACAGCTTGCCTTTGAATTGCTTGAGTCAGAGAAAAGGATTCGGACAAGATTCATCCCACAGAAAAAATACCAGGGGTATGTCAATATCGTCCATGGCGGGATTATCAGCACGGTGCTGGATGAAGCCATGGTTAATCTTGCCTGCCGCCTTGGATTACAGGCTGTTACCGCTAAACTGGAGATCCGGTTTAAAAAGCCTGCCTGGGTTGGAGAGCCGCTATCGATCGAGGCTGAAATCGTGCGCACCGAAGGAAGAGTTATCCATGCCAAGGCTTCTGCTGCGAACAGCGATGGGGGCCTGGTGGCGAGCGCTCTGGGGAAGTTAATGCTCCTTGAAAGATAGCGGCATGTTGAGGGGAGACAGCGGGAAAAACAGATGGAAAGACAGAAAGTAGGAGTAACGAGAGAGGAAAAAAAGAGAAAAAACAGAGAAAGAGCGAAAGAGAGAAAGAGAGAGATCCTGAATGAAGGGTAAAGAGAGCCTCAAAATTACCAAAGAAGGAATAATACAGTTCCTGGAACAGACCGAGCAGGGGCCGATAACCCTTCGTCGGCTGTTTTCAGCTTTGAGGGTGGATGGGAAGTCCAGGCAGGAGGTGAAACAACTCCTCCGGGAACTGATCGAGTCGGGGCAGATGATCCGGATCAAAGGGGGAAAGTACGGGATTTCCCGGAAGATGAATCTGGTGCCCGGCCATATCAAGGCACACCCTTCCGGCTACGGTTTTGTCATTCCGGACGATGAGAGCCAGGCCGATATTTTTATTCCCCCTGAGGGGATGCGGGAGGCTCTTGACGGGGACCGGGTTATGGCCCGGTCGGAACGGATTGACCGGACCGGCAGAAGGTCGGGGAGCATTGTCCGCATTCTGGAGCGGGCCCATAAGACGCTGATCGGCCGCTTCGAGAAAACCAAACATACCTGCTTTGTTGTACCGAACGATCCATCCTTGATCCAGGATATCCTTATCCCCAAGGATAACAAGGGATTAAAGCCCAAAAAAGGGCAATTGGTAGTAGTGGAAATCCTGGAATACCCCACCAGATATCGTAATCCGACCGGCCGGATTACTGAGGTGCTGGGCTGGCCTGATGATCCGGGCATTGATGTGGAAGTAGTCATTCGCGACAGCCAACTGCCGGACGCCTTTCCTGAAAATGTACAAAAGGAGGCTAAAGCCTTCAGCCCGCAATTGACTGAACAGGATCTGGAAGGCCGGATAGACCTGCGAGATCTATTGACTATTACCATTGATGGAGAGACAGCGAGGGATTTCGATGACGCTATCTCCTGGCAGTCCCTTTCCGACGAATCAAAGGGATTAAAAGAATCAAAAAAATCAGAAGAATCAGAAGAACGAGAAGAACTAAAAAAAGCAAAAGGATTAAAAGAATTAAAAGGGGCAAAAGGGGCAAACAGGGCAGAAGGAACACAAGGCAGGGAGCGCTTGTGGGTCCATATTGCTGACGTCAGTCACTATGTTCCTGAAGGATCGGCCCTGGATGAAGAGGCATTTTCGCGCGGCACCAGTGTCTATTTTCCTGAGCGGGCCATTCCCATGCTGCCCCAGGAGCTTTCCAACGAGCTTTGCAGCCTGAAGCCCAGAGTGGACCGGCTGACCGTATCCGTGCGGATGGACTTTGATGCAGGCGGGAACCTTTTGGACTATGAGATCGTTCCCAGCGTAATCAACAGCAATGAGCGTATGACCTACACTCAGGTGCGCGATATTTTATCCCGGGAGGCGCAAACGCCACAGGAATTCCATTATCTGGAGCCAACCATCAAGGCCATGGGAGATCTTACGGTACGGCTTCGCCGGAATCGAATGAAGGCGGGTAGCCTAGATTTCGACCTCCCTGAGCCTGAAGTAATTCTGAATTTACGTGGTGATGTCCAATCCATCATTCGGGCGGAAAGAAACCTGGCCCATATCCTGATCGAAGAGTTCATGCTTGTGGCCAACCTGGCCGTGGCCGGGCATATGAGCAGATTGAAGATTCCCTTTATCTACCGCATCCACGAGGAGCCTGAGGAGGCCGATGTGATCGGATTCATGGAATTCATCCATGAGCTGGGATGGGAGGAAGGTGAAGATGAAGGGGAAGGTGAAAGGGAAGGGGATAAGGAAGGGGAAGGGGCAGGTGAAGGCGAAAAGCTTTATCCCCTTTACGCCGGTCACTCCCGCAGAGGGAAGAGGGAGATACTGAAACCGGAGAAAAAAAGGCGAAAAAAGCTCAGGGAAAGTGTCAAAACAAAGCTGGAGCATGCGGATTTACAAAAGATCCTCAATCGGTTTCGGGGAAAGCCCGAAGAAGCTGTCATCAACTATCTCTTGCTGCGCACTATGAAGCGGGCCAGATACTCGATCCAGAATGCAGGGCATTTTGGCCTGGCTATGAAAGAGTACACCCATTTTACCTCACCCATTCGCCGGTATCCGGACCTGGTGGTCCACCGGCTCTTGAAACAGGTACTGGCCAAAAGGACCGAAACACTGCTGAACGACCAGAGTCTGCCTGAAAGACTTTCCACCATAGCCAACCATTCCTCACTGCGGGAGCGGGTTGCTGAAGATGCCGAGCGAAGGATCGTTGCTCTCAAGCGAGTCAGGTACATGCAGGAGAAGATTGGCGAAGAATATACCGGCATTATCAGCACGGTTACCGCTTTTGGCTTTTTTGTGGAGCTTGACGAAATTTTCGTCGAAGGACTGATCCACATACGAAACCTGGCGGATGATTACTACCAGTTCGATGAACGCAAACATCGGCTTGAAGGGATCAGAACCGGAAATACTTTCCATATCGGAGACAGGGTCAAGGTCCGGGTATCTCACATAGACCTTTCAAGAGTACACATCGACTTCACATTGGTGGCGAAGTTGAGCTGATTTCCCTCCGATCTAATTAGCAGGAGCGTGCTGTGTAGAGCATCTCAACGAGGAAGGGAAAAAAACTATGTTTCCATATGACTCAGTTCATTTAATAAAATCAAGTCTTCACCAGAAAGCCATTCTATGCCTGGCTGCTCTCTTTTTGGTAATCCTTTTGCCTGACACCTGTCCGGCTGAGGATTATAATCAGAAAGGCGACAACTACTTCCAGTCTCTCCCGGATAAATCCTTTGTATTGATAGACAGGAAACCGGATGGTGCCGTAATTCGTTTACTGCCACATCATGATGAGCAAGGGAAACTGATCGTACCCTGGCTGGAAGATTCAATGGGTCATGTTTTTGAACTGGATCCCAACCATCAGGCAGAGGCAAGAGAGCATCTGCTGAAGGACTACTACGAAAAGGAGTAGAAGTAGAAGTAGGAGTACATCTTTTCCTCTGTCAAGGTTTGTTATCCCCTAAGCCAAGAAAAGCACATAACCTATGTATGAATTCAGCGAATTTAAAGTCATTCACTATCTTGATCGCCTTGAAGCCATTTGCCGGGGTGAATTACCGCCGCCTGTTACCATTGAAATTGACCTGACCAATGCCTGCAACCACCGTTGTATCTGGTGCATAGATCAGTCCTACAACATACGGGTCAATGCTACCCTCAAAGAGGTTCCCCTGTTGAATTTCGCTCCTGAAATTGCCAGCCAGAGGGTGCAGAGTGTGATCTTTAAGGGAGGGGGAGAGCCCCTTCTCTATTACTCATTCGGCAAAGTGGCCCACCACTTTCGAAGCAAGGGCCTGAGCCTGGGCCTGATCACCAATGGTGAGGCCATTGACCGGCACATAGATGCCATTCCCCACCTGACGTGGGTGCAGGTGGGTTTGGATGCAGCAAGTGCCGAAACACATCAAAAGCTTCATAATCCCTTTAAGGCGAAAGTATTCGATACTATTGTCGATAATCTGTATCAGATATCCACTTCCGTATTTACGGGTATCATTTTTACCATCCATCCGGATAACTATCACGAGTTGGTTGCCGCAACCAATCTTGCCAAGGATGTGGGATGTCACTCCATTACCTTTAAACGGGTTATTGGTGAGGAAGCCAGGCGATTTACTCCACAAATGTTGAGGAAAATCAAAGAGCTTGTGGCAAGCCTTCAATGGAAGGAAGCCAATGCCAATTTTCAGATCCTGCCCCCCCGGCTCCACTCCTTTGATCAGGAATATACCGACACCCCCTACCCACTGTGCCTGGCTCACCATCTGATCGGAATCCTGGGTTCAGACGGCAGCCTTTATCCATGCCGTACCCTTCGGGGCGAAGCGGATTATTCCTATGGCTCCATCTACCGGGAGACCTTCCAGAATATCTGGTACGGAGAGAGGCGCAGGGCCGTGCTGGACAAAATCGCCCGGAATGAGTGCAGTGATAGGTGTCTTGGCCTCACCTCCTACCTGCGCTATGATCATTATAACCAGTTGCTGGAATACATGAAACAAGGGTGGGGCAAAGACAAGGCCGAACATGGGGAATTTTTATGATCCCTTAGTGGTCCTATCGCTAAGTAAGTAACGTGAGTTCGACATAACTAAATTGCCACCATTGGCAAGTTTTGGTCATCCCAATGAAGGTTTAATGATGGTTTCTTGGGCAAGTAGGTGTAAGCTATGAGCCCAGAGATTAGGTTAACCAAAAAGTTAGCTGAACTTCTGTGTCTTGTATGTTCTATTTGACATATATTTTTTAACTCATCATTCACCGTTTCGATGAGAGATC
>JBFMGO010000187.1:0-5550 GCA_040752695.1 bacterium | reverse complement strand
CTGCGGTTTTGCTAGAGAAGCAGTTGCGTACCTTGGCCGTTCTCAGCCGCACTGTAGCAAAGGTTGACTCAATGGGGTTAGTGGTACGAATATGCCTCCAGTGCTCTGCTGGGAAATCATAAAAGGTTGAAGCTAAGAAATGAGTAATCAGTAATATCTTTTCTATAACTTGATCTGGTAGAGCAGCAAACGGTAAGGTATGATAGGAATTGCATGCAAAAATTATGCTTATAATATTTATATTTTTTTTAAATATTAATTAATTATTATTAATTATATATTTAGTTAATTATTAAGATAATAATTTAATTAATTATATACTATCATTTCACAGTATGAAAAAGAATGCAAGATTTACCCTTTGTCCCATCCCGAATTATTCATAAGTTCTCATGGCCAACAAAAACTCCCCTTTTTAGCAGGAATCTTACCAAGGATGAGGAAACTCCCTTTTGAGGAGGAGCTTTTCTCTTCCGTTTGCCAATTTCCCTTTGTTTTTAGAGTGTTTTTACCACGGTTAAGCCATTTTTAGACATACCGCTCCCTTTTGGGCGAAGTTTTGAAGATTCATACTGCCTAAAATAATGTCATAGGTCTGTTATGGCTGATCATCCTGGATATTGGTGACAACAAATCGGAGGTTTTCTCCTCTCTGGGTGATTTCCGCTTTTACAATAACCCGGTTAACCGGACATATCCCTGGCTTCTGTATAATACCCCATCGGGCATGGTCTATTCAGAAGAGCCAGTATGGGAGATTTCTACGCACCCGGCCTCTTTGGGGGGAAATGTTTATCATATCAGCGGTTCTCCGGCCCTTCCGCAGGGATGGGACCAGCATATCCGACGCCTTTTTATGACGCGGGAATATATTTTACCCCTTCCTCCGCTCCCGGCGCTTCATCCTCCCTCAACGCTTCAACTCCTGCCCCCGCCGCTCCATCGGTCAGGTACCTGGAGCATAGGGAATATGACTGGCATCGCCAGTTTGCTGGAATCTATTTCTTCAGTATTGAAGGTAGGCAGGAGGGATCTCATGAAGGCAGGCAGGAGGGATCTCAACCATCAACCGTCCAGTAGGTTGGCTCATTTTATGCACTAAAAACAAGGCAGAGGACGGGGTTAGGCATAAGGGTAGGCAAAAAGAGGGCTCAAATAACAAGCAGCCCCGTGTAAAGAGCCACAATGTAACCCCAGCAAGAGAGGGAGGTACCTCATGAACGCAAGCGCAGCCACGTCAATCGATGTACAGCCAGAGGTCCAAAACCTGCTAAAAAAATGCCCATTTTGCTCCGAAGCAATTCTTATGGATGCGCAAAAGTGCAGATACTGTGGGGAATTTCTTGATCCGGAATTAAGGGCATCGGCGTCAAGCCTATCTCAACAAAAATGGAACCCGTCTATAGCAGCAGCTTTGTCACTTCTGGTTCCGGGCGGGGGGCACATCTATCGAGGTAAGCCGGTGAAAGGCTTCTTGTGGCTCTTCCTGGTAGCTGCAGGGTACTCGCTGTATATTTTACCGGGAATTATCCTCCATCTCGTATGCATTCCTTTTGCCGCCATGGGAAATCCCATGGTGGAGGATTGAATCATTACAGGTATTCTTCCCTGATGCAGATAGTCAGGTATTCTTTCCTGATGCGGAATATTTTTACGAGGCGGGATCTTTCCCATCCCGCCTCGTTATTTTGCCGTAATTCCTTATACTTCTTTCTTAAGCCAATTCTGCATGCCGAATCCCCATTCCGCATCCCGATTCCCTCTCCAAACGGTAACCGCTCCTTAAGTACCTGTCCGAAAAGCGGGCTCGGCACTTACCGTACTTACCGGGATGCGGCCTCCCAGAATTGTGCGGATAAGCTCTTAATGACAGCAGCGGCAGCCGCCGCCGCCAGTCTTGGTGGAAGGATTGATCAGAGCGAGAAGTCCTTCGGGGATCTTTTTCGGAATTGCCTGCATGTTGATATACTTTTCGATAAGCAACTGGGTATTGTGTGCATTCAATTTCTTGAAGAGAAAGTCAAATTGAGCTTCCAGTTCCTGGCTTATGGCCTCTTTGACTTCAGGTGAAAGCATCCAGAGTTCTTTCTTGAACGGGCCAAACCCTTTTTTTCTGGTCTTATAGATGAATTGCTCCTCGGTCTGCCCTTCTTTCCATTCTGCGGCGCAATTGGTCTTAAGCCACTCGTAGATCTTGCTCCTGAGTTCCGAGGGGAGGGATTTGCTTTCATATACGATGTTCTGGAAGCCGGTGGCCAGATGGACCTCGGCGGTCTCGGTATCCGGGAACCGATGGAATGCCTCATCCGGCAGGGTTGAGGCTCCATGCTGGACAGCTCCGGACAGACCGTATTGCTCTCTGGCTATCCTGGAGAGAGTTTCCAGGGTGTTGAAATCCAATTTCACCTCGGCTATACTTCCATCGGGCAAAACCACGCCTCCATGGGCCGTACCGGTCTGCACACTGATCTTACTGATTCCCTCAAGGTCTGAATTAATAGTGCCAAGGGTTTCCCGGTAGCCATCCATGAAAGCGGTCAGCTCTTCCGGAGTGCTGTTTTTCCCCCCGACCTCACCGATTTCTCCACCCACGGAAACCGTGATCCCTTTTGGTTCGATTTCCCGGATGTAAGCGGTGAGCTGGGCAGCTACGCTATAGTTATCTTTTTGCTGCTCCTTGATGGTGGGTTTGCTCAGATCCACCAGGGTAGAGCTGTCGATATCGATATTGTAAAAGCCATTCTCAATAGCTTCGCGGATCAGGTTCTTGAGCCCGGTGATTTCGGCCTTGGGGTCAGCTTTGAATTTTTTGGCATTAACCTGGAAGTGATCTCCCTGGATAAAGACCGGGCCGATGTATCCGGTCTTGATTGCCGCTGCCAGGCACTGAGACGTATATTCTGCTGGTGGTTGAAAGGTATAGCCGATTTCCGATTTGGCGATTTCGAAAATAAAGGATTTGGATTTATTTTTCATTGCGGTCTTAATAATCGCCTGGGCAACATAATATGTAAGTCCGCGGATATTGATCGCCGGTACGGTAATTCCCTCAAATTCATCTCTTCCTCTGGCCTCGTAAAACTCCTGAATGGAAGAGGAGAAAATACCCAATTCACGGCTGGATTCCCAGATAATCCACTGGCAGGCCTGCTTGACGGACTGGTTCTCGTTAAGGCTTGCATTGAGGGCCAGTTCATCAATCAATTGATCCCGGAATAATTCCTTATTGGTAATCTTCAGTGCTCCGGTCGAAATAGATACCCCATCTTTAATACTATCCAGCAATTCTTTCAAGTCAGCGTATACGGTCATTTTTCCATCTGTCCTTACGTTTGTTGTTCCATTTAAGGTTGTCATGCTACATTCCCTTCCCCTCGAAAATATAGTTCACTATTCATTATTACTCTTATAGTTCACTATTGCTGATAGAGTGATGGACAGGTAACTACGTTTCGATCTCCCTCCTTTCCTTTTTGAAATGAACTTAAGGTAACATTCCGGATTATATTAAGGTCTTGAGGAATGAATGTAAAGAGAAAAATGAGGTGTGGCTCATAAGCCCTCACGCTTTCTTCCCTTCGGATTAACCACTATCATTATCTTTTGCACATAATAACGATCTCTCATGTTTATTCTCAGCCTCTCATGTTTATTCTCAGCGTCTTGCCCAAAAGAGCGGCTATCTCTGAGATAGGTAAAAGCAAGGCTATTTCCAATATCCGTCGGGATCTGTTTCTTCACCAAACCAGACCACGGCGTAACTTCCATCTATCCCCACTCCCATACTTTTCCAGGAAACGGAAGCCCACTGCCCCAGATTCATGATAACACCGTTGTGTCCTGAACTGCTTTTCCATCCCTCAAGTGCATCCTGCGCAGTAGCTCTCCAACTATGCATATATGAGATTTCATAACCGTTTCCCGAATAATTGGTCAATTCGGCCGGTTTGTCCCACATACACTCTGCCTGGGCATGATCCGGCGTATAGCAGCAGGAGGTCCATGGCCCGTCATCCGACCAGCTATGCATATTGCAGGAGCCTTGCGGGGTATGAATATCGAGATCCCTGGCATGCGTTTGAGCAACAATGGTGAGTGACTTTGAAAGCGGAACAGCAGGCAGACCAGCGGTAGCTCGATACTCATTTATTAAGGTATGAAGTAATTTTTGCTGATCAGACGGCTGCTCAGCGTCAGCCGGGGGCTGTGCAGAACCAGATGGTTTTGCAGAATCAGACGGCGAAGATCCGTAATGGTCAGGATACTGGCAGCTTCCATTATCCTGGTTTGCAGTGGGATCATAATTGGTTGCCTTGGGATCGGTACAGCCGTATTTGTAGTTACCCGACCCATAATTACCGGTCCCGGAAGAATAAGGATTATTTCCATACGTGTAAGAGCTACTTCCGTACAGATAGGAATTGTTTGAGCTGACCCAGCTTGCCGATCTATCAGAGCCGTACGAACTGCCGCTGCTGCCCAAGAATCCAGAACTCCCTGATCCACTCAAACCCCCGGAGCTCAAACTGCCGAAATTGCTGCCCATGTTACCGAAACTGCTGCCTGGGCTGCCATAGATAAAGCCATTACTGTAGCTGGTCCCCATGCTGCCATAACTGCTGCCTGGAACAAGAGAGCTGCCGGTCAATCCATAGCTGCCGGTCAAACCGCCAAAGCTGCTGCCAGAACTGCCCCAAATGCCAAAGCCCGTTGAGCCGCTATACAAGCCCGCGTAGGCTGATGTGCCATACGATGTGCCATATGACGTGCCATATGATCCCCCCAAAAATCCACTGGACAGGCCGCTGGTGTATAAGCCGCCACTGTACGCACTGCCATAGAGGCTGCTGGATCCGCCAAAACTGCCGACAACGCTGTTGAAGCCAAAATTACTGTACGATCCCAGTCCACCGAAACCGCCATAATAGGCCGATGTTTTTCTAACGCCTGCACCATAAATCAATAACCCGAAGGTTACAAGAATGATGAATACTCTTTTCTTAAACATTGCAAGCATAAGCAATAACCTCCTTTATACCTTCATACCTCTGAAAGTTTATACATTTAGTTAATCACCAGACACTTTTTATTCCCACAACAGCCGGGAACGAGGATCGATCCTTTTTCTTATCAGTGTGCGCGGCAGCGAAAAGTCGGGAGAGATCATAGGCTTTCAGCACATGATAGATACAATACGGTGATAGCACCCCTTATATCAATATAATACTAAGAATATAAGATTAAATTCAACTAATTTTTATAATTATTCAAAAATGATATTAAAAGTTGTTTTATGGACCTTGAAGCATAGGAAAGGCACTCGAAATTATTAAGTCTATTGTGCAGCTTATCGTATGGTCATTCCTTATGCTCCTTATGACCGATCTTTAACTTTGTACACCGTGCATGAAGTACGGGGCAGGTTTTCGTCTCCCCCTTGTGATATATGAGTTGGGGAATCTTCATCTTTCCCGTTTTTTCGGCATACAGGAGTCAGCAAGAAAGGGATGTAATTGAGGTTATGAATATCGCTCCGATCAAGAGTGTCCG
>JBFMGO010000186.1:0-5639 GCA_040752695.1 bacterium | reverse complement strand
GATTGGGCTTCAGTATACCGTATTATACAACCCTATACAAGCGGTTTCTTCTCAAGGTCATAGCAATTTAAGAACATCCGCGACAACAGCTCTATCCCCTCATCAAACGATTTATGCGCTTCTTGGATTTCAGCACAAGACAGACCGCGGCTTTTTAGCTTTATCTCTAAAGCCTCCCAGCCGCGTGAGGTAACTGGCTGATCCTTATTTGTGCTTACATCCCTACTCATCTTTCGCTTCCCAATAGGACATTAGGACATTTTTCGTGTCGTATGATGTCCGGTTTCACTGACATACTGACATGACTCGTGTCAGTGAATGTCAGTCAAAACACCCCTCAAAACCCTCGAAATACCCGAAAATTGACGCTTTTTCCGCAAAAAACACCTATTTTGAACTCCGCAGACCCGATTTTGACGTTCTCCCGACAGCCCCATATGACATGACATCGATTTTTGAAATTTTGTATCACTGACAGACCGCGCCTCGCCCGACCCTCGGCCGACACCCCCTTCCAAGGACCCGCCTGCCCCGCGCCTCTCAGCGGGGTAGACCAACATCAAGCTACCAGTGACAGCAATGACATTTTTTTCCGCACTTAAACTTTTACTTACCACGCTCAATCCCCCTTACTCCTAACCTACGAACACAATTAATTAAAAATCCTGTCATAATCGTCATAGCCGTCACTAAAACGGCCGCTCCGAATAATCAACCTCACCCTCCCTGCGGACGCGTATGCCGTCCCACCGGCGAGACGCACCGCAACGTCCCTTATTGATAGCGGGATATTGACGCAAAAGCTCCCGGCCAAATAGGATCTTGCTAAGCGGCCGGTATTCGCTTTCCAAACACCAGTCCCGATAAGCCACATACAAAGCGTCACTGCCTACGTCCGCCTGAGCATCCAATACACACTGCTCCTCCACAAAGATGATCACGTTATTGTTCTCCTTGCGATAGGCGTCCTTCACGGTCTGCATCGAGGCGCTCTCCTCGAAATACCCGCGCTTCCTTAAACGCGTAAGGCCGTTAAGCGACCACAAGAAGATCCCGTCCAGCTCACTGGCCACGATCTTGTGCTTTAACTTTGGATCACGCTCCTCTATGGAAAACTGCCGGTTAAACGGAAGGATTAGAAGCCGCCGGTAATACCCCTCGGTCTTATCTCCCACGCGCGGCATGTTATTGGTTGAGAAAAGAAGCTTGCAGTATGGTTTGAACTGAAACGGCTGGCCGTATTTTTCATCAGCGGAGATCGTATCGCCGGTCACGATCGCCTTGAACATGTTGTCATAAACATTGGTCTTGGCATTGGTTTCAAGACTGATATTGACCAGCTTGTCCCGAAGCCGGGCGATGTAATGGGAATCGTTAAACTTCTCAAGAGGGATGGATGAACAATTGTCCTTGCCGATAAGCTCCTCAAGCACATACAAAACAACGCTTTTCCCATTGGCCCCCTCGCCAAAGAGAAAAAGCGCCTTTTCATAATCATTATCCCGGGTGAGACAATACCCGAAGTACTCCTGCAAAAGCATGATCCGTGCCGCGTCGCTCTCGAAGATCTGATCCAGACTTTTTTGCCACAACAAACACTCGGCGTTCTCGCGGTATGTCACATTAAGCTGGTTGATGGAATAGACATCCGCTGAATGCGGCAGGAGTTTCATCTTGTCGATGTCATAAAGCCCGTTTTTAACATTAAAGAGCGTGATGCCATTAATGATGTCCGGCTTGATGAAGGTCTCAGTCTTAAGCGCGACTAAGACATTGCGAAGCTTGCTCGCCGAAAACCCGGCCCCGCAGGCATCCTTGATCCACTTCTGCACCTCCTCGACAAAGAGTGGCCGGTAACAACCGCCTTTGTATTCATAATAGGTGTCAGCGAAGTTAATCAGCCGATGATGCTTGAGAATTTCGTCAGCGACCTCATTGGCGTTAACCTTTCTGGCTATAAGCAGGCTTGGCCGCGACGAGGCATAAACTTCCCGGCAATCCGCAATAGCCTTTTCGATAACTGACTGTCCATAGGTTCGGCCGTCGCCAAAATGCTTCTCATCCCATTTTGGCCGCATAAGCCCGGACTGCCGGAACAACGCGTCCATCTGCCCTGCGTCCTTGCCCGTCCAAAAGGCCAGCTTATTGCAGAGCGCGAGATCCGCTTCGCTTTGAGAGGGATAATCGTTCTGCCATTGGCCGGAATAAAGCCGCTGAAACCTCTCAGCGTCTTTGCTCTTGGCGATCAAGGAAAGAATGTCATCCGTGGGCCCTTTATCCACAAACCGGCTAAATATGCCTTTAAGCGCATCAGTGCACTCGTTCAGGTCAGCCGGATAATTTTCAAGGCGATTACCGGTAACGGTAAAGAATCGGCCCTTGGTATAAATTTCCAAACCGATCTTTGAAATCTTGCAGGCCCGGGCAATCTTGCCTTTACAAAGGATATGAATACCGGTGCCGCTGGGCGAATACTCGGAATATGAATTAAGCGCCTTAAGAATCTCAACCGCATGTGGCGCGATGGCTCCATCTTTAACGCAGTGGTCAATATCCACGCCCACATACGGCGGCTGGAATACAAAACCGACGCCCGCATACCCGCGCTGAAGCGCAAGATCGCTTGCGGTCGTATAATCCGTCCATGTGCTTGGATCGTTTGTCTTGGCAGGACGTCCGGTCAGGACGTTCATCGGAACCTTGTCGGTGCGGTCTTTATTGCGCCTAAGTTGATACCCGACCCAGCAAGGCAATTTGAGCAATTCCTGAGGAATAACCTCTTCGATCTTTCTCTTCTCTTTTCTTCTCTCGTCTTCCATCGTTACACTCCGTTTTGAAATAGATAATCTTTAACCCTTCGGTAACAATCAAACAACTTGCGCGCCTCCGAATCGGCATAAAAGTCCTCGCAGGCCTTATGAACAGCCGGGATGTCGTCAAACAAGACCCGCTTAAGCCTCCCCGATCCCTCAATACCCCGCATGGCAAACCCGCAATACAGTAAATACGTAGCTAAATAGAGATTCCCCGCTTCAAAATGCTTGTTTTTCATGGTTTCAATGCCTCCTACTAGCTACATACGCAAAGATTTGGAAAACTGACGGAAATATTTTCATTTTTTTTCATTCCCTAAGCGTATATTCCGGATTTTTCCGGAAAGTGTCGGAACTTTCTGCTCCCTCATAGGTGATTACGCAAAATTTTCAAAAGTGTCGGGGCCCTCTACCGTAGTTATTACGTTTTCAGGGTCAAAATTTCGCATAATCCTTCAACTTTCCTTCCCAAGGCGTATATACAACCTTTTTTGCCAAAGTGTCCCACCCCTCACATATGAACACGCAAAAAATCGAAAAGTGTAACACCCCTTATGCCCTCCCATAGGTGATTACAGGAAAATCCCGAAAATGTCGAAGCCCTCACCTATGTACACGCAATATTTTTCAAAGTGTCGAACCTAAAAAAAGAAAAAGCCCGCTCTCGCTCGTATACGAGAACGGGCTTTCCGATCCAGCAAAGGTGGCCGCCTTGAGCTGGTCGTTTCTTTCTATTCCAATCTTACCGCAACTACAATCTTCGACAAGATGGTCGTTACCAATATATGGAATAATTCGATCTTACGATTCCATCATAAAACATCTGGAATCTTTCTCAAGGGGGTCGTTACTACAAATTGGTAATAATTCGAGGAAGGGGTTTTGAATAGGTCTCTGCAGAAATGGATGATTTTATCGAACTGCCGCGCGACCAAGCAGGTCAAGAACGCGGCCGCCCGGACGCAGGCTAATAGCAGTATACCGATGAGCAAGTGCAATAGGAGCTAACGCATTCTTATAAAGGTCCGTTTCAACTTCAGTTATTAGGCGCAACGCGCGTGCCAAAGAAGAATATCTTTCAACCTTTGCTTTTTCTGTTACAAAGTCATTTACGGCTTTGCTTGAAAAAGGATAGGGCAACGCAAAAATAAATAATTTTCCGCTGGGCGTCTTAAATGCAAAGTCATGCCCATAATATGTTTCTGACCCAAAACCGTTTGCGGACGGTTCGGTCCCCAAATACTTGTAACGAAATTCATCTGTAATACTGAACAATCGATTTTCAGGTATAAGGTTTTGTAACATGTTCATATATTCAGACACATAGCCGCTCTTTTGAAGACCGATAACAACCGGATCCCGCTTGTCTTTGTTTAGTCCATACATAAACTGCATAATGCTTCTATGCAACCATGCCGCGTTTCCAAAGACAGCCAAGGGCCCGTCAATGAGCACAGCAACATCATTTAGTCTTTCCGGAGAGAAATCTCTCAGAAAGCGCAAATAGTGAACTGGTATCAAATGTTCAATATAGCTCATGAGCCGAGACGCTGGCTCTTGGTCCGGATAAAAATCATTAACAGCTTCCCATACTCGAAGACAGTCGCTTACGTAAAGTTTCCTCTCACATGAAGGACAAACTTGATTGTCTCTCTTAGGATCAATATAAATGTTTTCCTGCTCACAATCTTCTTGCGGACACTTATGGATCTTTATCATTCCCTTGTGCTGACCATCGTCTGGTCTTAATAATGCTAATTCAGTTAATGTGCTTAGCAGGCTCGTATTCGCATCATCCGCGCGAAAACGAGTTGCTTTGGACGATAAGAACTCTTCCGTCTGACGTCGGAAGGTTTCCCTAACTCCGTTGTCTTCTTCTAATTTTAAGTTGGATAGAGGCAACACGACCGATAGCGCATCACGATTCCTTCTTAAAGCCGCCACCTTAAAGGGGTCTATAAGATTCGTTTGCGGATCCTGCAAACCATTAAATTCCGACATTTCAATTAATATTGTGCTGAATTTTAAATAAGCCGCTTTTATGCTGGGGAGTCGATCATCTATGCTGGACACATAAAAACTGCCATCAGAAGCGATCACATGCTTAGGCAATGATGATTTTTCATAATCCGGCGGCGTGATGAAACAATCTACCAAAGACCCCTTACCGTCATCAGACGGTCTTTGAATGGGCTTGCACTTCTTGAGGAATGCCTGTACATCAGGATTCTTAACAATCTCCCCGTGCGCCGTCTTACTTCCAAATTGATTTTCGTATGGCATTGTAGCCTCGACTATTTTTTAGCTCTTGCTTTTTCTGCTTCAGGATCGAACTTGTGAATTTGCACTGGAATCACAAAAGGACTCGACAATGTTTTTATCCTATCGAACCCGACATCTTGAGCACGGATCAATGACTTGCTAAAATCAGAAAAGTCATAAAACTTCGACAATTCGTTCACTTCACCTTCATTATTTAAATGCGATACAAATATATTTTCTGTATTCGAAAGAATGTTCGGATGTATCGAAGACACTTCTTGTGTTGAATACACTGTGGCAATTCTGCATTTAGCTCCTTCTTTGGCTATCCGCGGCCAAACATCAGTGATATCGTCTTTCTTCCCCATTAAGTTGTGAGCCTCCTCGACATAAATGACTATATTGGGAGAAAATGCACCCTCATTAAAAATACCCATGGAACGATTAAAAATATGCTTAGCGATTACTTTGCTTAATCTCTCACGATGTTCAGGATCACCGACCGAAAGATCCAATATTATAATTTTTCCATTTAATAGATGTTGATAAATTTCTTCTGACACG
>JBFMGO010000185.1:0-5737 GCA_040752695.1 bacterium | reverse complement strand
AATTAATAAAATTAAATACCAATCTAATCATTTAATTTTCTTCCAGCTCCCAACTCCTGATTCCTGGCTCTTCTTGCCCTAAAGTTTGAACAAAATTTTCATTGTGTGGGCTGTAAGGGCCTATTATCGGATAATGTGGCACAGGATTTGTCCACAGTCACACAAATCACGTTAAAAATAGGTGCCGTTGAAATTACCAATAAGGTGTCTACGGAATGGCCAATAAAATGGACCAGTCTCGGTGTCCGGGGAGAAATCCAAATCAGAGTGGGAGATTATTTTTCCAAACTCAACTTTTATGATACGGAAAATATGTACATTATTCTTTTCGACAGTGACCATCCAAACGGGCTGGTATGGGGATATGTCAAGGTTAAAATAATCAAGGGCATATAAGTCCAAGGCATATAAATCCCAAGAAGAAGGATTCGATATGAGAGAGATCGAACAGGCAAAAATGACAGCCAAACGTCGTGACCAGTCACGGGTTGATATATTCATGAATGCGTATAACGGGTTTGGCGGTGTCAAAGACCCGATGAACCGGATCATCTATGGGGTAGGAATCATACTGACACAACCCGAGCTGGAAAACCTTTTCCGGTTTGATTGGGTGTCCCGCCATATCGTGCAGATAATTCCGCAGGATGCCACCAGGCAGTGGATCAGCATTAAAACAGACGACCCGGAGCTGGTCACCGATATCACCGGGCAGATGGAAACCCTGGAGATTCAAACCAAAATGGAGGAGGCCCTCATCCAGGCCAGGCTCTATGGTGGTTCGGTAATGGTCATCGGAGCACTGGACGGAAACCCTCCTGATGTCCCCTTGGATGAAGAGAAAATTGATGAGGTGCGCTTCATTAATGTCCTGGACAGATACCAGATTTGGATTGAAAAAACCTATGACGATGCCATGAAGCCTAACTTTGGCCAGCCCGAATTTTACCGCCTCCAGGCCCTGTCGTCAAACACTGCCCATCAGCAGAACCAGAGAATTCACGAATCAAGGCTCATCCGGTTCGATGGGAATTATCTGCCGGATATTTCCAGGATACAAAATAATGGCTGGTATGACTCTGTCTTAACGAGCATCAACGAAGAATTGAAGCGTCACGGCGTGTCTGTTCAAGCAGGTGCAATCTTGATGCAGGATTTTATCACCAAGGTTTTGAAAATACCCGATCTGCCGGATTTACTGTCGAATCCCGAAGGCCAGAAAAGCCTTATGACCAGAGTCCAGTACGCCATATCGAACTCTTCTTCCCTGGGCATTACCTTGATCGGGGAAAACGAGGAGTTCAATAAAATCCAAACCCCCATCGCCGGCCTGGTGGACTTACTGAACACCTACATCGAGCTCATCTCTGCTGCTTCGGAGATCCCGCGAGCCAGACTTTTCGGCCAATCCCTGGGCGTCCTGGCCGGTGCATCCGAGACCACCAGGACGTATTACGATATGATTAAAGCATACCAAAACAAGCACATGAGACGCCAAATCGAAAAGCTGATTCGGCTCCTTTTCAAATCCAAAAAGTCAAAGACCAAAGGGAAGGAACCCAAAGAATGGTCTTTTGACTTTTGCCCTCTTTGGCAGCTTACCGATAAGGAAACGGCAGAACTGAGGAAACTGGTGGCCGACATGGACAAAATTTACATCGAAACCGGTGTCACCACCCCGGAAGAGGTCGCATCGAGTCGGTTCCCTCCGGATGGCTACAGCATCGAGACCACCATTGATTTCGACACCCGGGCTGATTTTGCAGCACAATCCCTTGAAGAGCAAAAAGCGATCCAGATGGAGAATCAGGAAAAACAAAGCGCAACCGAACCTTCCCAACCCCGGAATCCAGAATAAAGAAAAAGAGCCCACAAATGGAAACCATTGCTCATATTTTTGGTATTATGATATGCATAATGATCTGGGTTATCGCTACGGTACTGTATTTAAGTATGTGTTTTGTTAATCATATTACCGGGTACAGACCCACCCGTGGGTATCAGCCCCTTCGAGGGAAAGAAAACCCCATCCCTCCACGAGGGGGAAGTGGTCAAAATCGAATTTAATGATTACTCACAACCAATCCCAAAAGCGAACCATTGATCTGATAAAGAGTCGAAGAGCAGCATTGAAAGCCTCTGGCCAAAGGCTGCCCCGTCGGCGAAAGCCTCCTCGGCCTGTATACCCCACCACTCTTGAACGGGAATACTACTCAGCCATATTGAAATTGATAGATCCTTATTTTGAAGAAGTAAATGAACTCCTTATTCCACGGGTTCCTGAAATCTTAAAGCAATATCAGGAGGAAATGGTCACTGATAGTGCTTTAGAGACAAGGGTAGATAGATTCGTAGGAGAGCTTATAACACGGATCTTTTCTAACATAAGAATAGGTCTCACCTTGCGAATCAAGGACGTCAATGTCCAGGCCACGAGTGACCTTTTTGCCCGCAGAGCCAATGCCTTTCACAAAGCCCAGGTGGATCGACAGTTCGAAACCGTCCTTGGCCTGAAAGTCCTCAGCACAGAAAAATGGCTCGAACCTTTAGTTTCCTCCTTCGTTGAAAAAAACGTCACCCTCATCAAAAGCATCCCCGCCGATTCCCTCAAAAAGGTCGAAGATATGGTACGTCACACGGTTGAAAGAGGAGTCTCCACGGAGGCATTAATTCAAAATATCGTCGATGAATTCGGGCTGGCCAGGAACAGAGCTCACCTGATCGCCAGGGACCAGATCGCCAAGTACCTGGGAAAAATGACGGAACTGCGGCAAAAAGATGTCGGTGTTACCGAGTACATCTGGAGCACCTCCAAGGATGAGCGGGTCCGGCCCAAGCACGCTGCTGTCGATGGGCAAAAGTTCTCCTGGGATGACCCTCCGGCAGTGGGGAGCAAAGGGGAAAAATACCACCCTGGACAGGATTATCAATGTCGGTGTGTAGCCCTGCCTGTCCTTGACCAGTTTTTTCAATAAGGATCATTTTCCGCCTCCTTCTTCCTCTAATTCCTGCTTCCTGCCTGCAGCAGTAGTTGAGGAACTGCCTCCTTATAGCTAAATTGCTTCTCTGTGGATCACCAAGGATGGTAGTAGTTAATATACTTTGAGTTTCCCTCTACTATCTTTAGAAAAGGCTACTCCCTTACTTCTCCACCGGATCTGCCTTCTGTTGAGGGATCTCCACAAAGGCTTTGATTACTTAAGTTAGAGAGAAAGAGAAGTGTGTGCCTATAAATACCAAGACCGACAAGGATGGAGTGTAAAGCTCGTCTTGACGAGGTTTACACTATTTGGCTCTTATATTTTCACATTTTGTAATATTTAATAATTCTATTTACCTATTTACAAGATCAAAATTATATGGTAAACATTGCGTAATTTATGGACTTTAGCTATTGTTAGGGGCGCTTTGATAAGCATTTTTTTTAGAAAGGGGACATTATATGGACACCCAGTCGCCAAACGTTAATGAATGTAATCCATGCAAAGGCACCGGCAATAAGGAAATTATCTTATTTAAGGTAATAGTAACAATAGTTGCTGGATGTTTCTTGACTATGCAGCTATTTTCAAACACAAAACTTGACAACGTCAGTTTAGCCTTGCTGGTGTTAGTAGCAGTGCCGTGGTTGGTTCCTTTCCTCAGTGTATTCCTGAAGAATACAAACATCAAGAGCATAGACATCCTTGGCACGAAAGTCGACTTCTTGGAGAGCAAAACCAGAGCCCAGGGAGAGCAGATACTACGCCAAAAGGAGTTGATCACTACTTTATATCAGGCAGCCCAGCATAACTTAACTACTTATGAGTATAATCATCTCGTTAATTTACAGTCTGGAAATTCTGAATATTATACATATAACGATTTTCTTCCCCATGAAATGGTACGACTATGTCAGCATGAGTTTGTGAAAGAATCTCGCCCTGGATCGACTTGGCAGATGAAAGATAAAGGTGATACTCCCTTTAATTTGAAGGAGTTTTATAGCATAACCGATAGGGGGAGAGATCATATTTTATTGATTGAGAAGCTCAAAAAGCGTGCGTCTGCATTCGGCGACTAAAAATGGCGACAGGGACTAATGCTATAGTCACTATTTCCCCTCACAACTCATTCATGTACACGCTCTGGATCTCCTCTGCCTGGATACAGAGATAGGCCAAGGTCTGCTTCTGTGTAGAAACCAATGGTGCTAGTTTGAAGGGAAAAGGGATTCTCTTCGATAGGATCGATAGAGAGTCAAAACTATCGAGAAGGAGAATCCCATGTCCCATGAAGATTTCATTATCACACTGTTTTCTAAGGTAGACGACGCTATGGCCGGAGTTGAGAAGCATCCTCAATTGAAGATGCATCCCAGTGAGATTGTCACGATAGCTATCTTGTTTGCTGTCAAGGGAGTTGGAAACAGAGCCTTCTATAGATGGATCGGCAACAACTGGCTGTATCTTTTCCCTCGGTTGCCTGAGAGGAGCCGTCTTTTTCGTCTTTTCAAAAAGCATGGGGAGTGGGCTAACCGGTTCTTGGCTGATCCCACTCTCTTGGGGGTGATAGACAGCTATGGGATTGAATTTATTCATCCTGTTCGAGAAGGCAGAAGCCCAAAGCAAATTGGCAAAAAGGGAGTCTCCAACCATCGCTGGATTGTCGGAGGAAAGCTGTGTATGCTGTTGAATAAATTCGGGTTGATCGTTGGATGGTGTTGCGATACAGCTAATGTGCACGATTCTATCCCCTTGTGGAAGAGGTTAAAGACCAAATGATTGTTCTCTCAGATGGTTCTTTCCATTCCAAGGCAGGAGACCCTCCCAATTTGAAACTCTGTGAGCGTGGTGAATGGAACGACAGAATGCTGATCGACGGATACTTTCCATGTTGACCACCGTATCCCATTTTAAGAAGATAGCTCATCGGGTTTGGGAATATTTTCAAGCACATCTGGCTTTTGCTATGGCTGCTTTCAACATTCTCGTCCAATGGGGTGGACTCCAATCCGATGAAAACGGCTTTGTTCCTTTGTCTATCGCTGAATTTAGCCTTTAAAAAAGTAGCACCATTGGTTAGAATGGTTGAAACATTCCATCAGCAAGGGCAGGGGCTGTTTGAAGGTGTGATACTGGTGGTACCCCCACGTCTTTCTCAGTGTATGGCTCCCATAGTTGCCCTTGAGATTAATCTGCCTGCACCAGTTCTTGACCTTAAGGTGGATGGCAGGAACCGTCAATGGGCCTCGTTTGCCGGTAAACAGGGAATCCTCATCGCTCTTGTACTTCCTGGATCGTAACAGGTTCTGGATAGTCTCTATGCAAGCACCATTTAGCGTGATCTGCCGGATCTTATCCGTCTTCTTTTCCCGCAATTCGATGTTCTCCCCAGGTTTTAGCCCCCTCACCTGCTTCACCCTGATCTGCAATAAATCACTTGCCCGCAGGTTGGTATTGATCCCCACGGTGAAGAGGGCCAGGTCGAGGGGTTTATGTGCCAGAAGCTTCTTGATGGTCTTGACATCCTTCAGTTTTCGGATTGGCTCCACCTTGATCTTTGATCCCTGGGCCGGTCGGTTGGAGTTCTCACCCTTTTTCATGCTGGATTTCCCTTTGTCTGATTCGTTAACCCAAGTTTACCACGCAAAAAAATAAAGTATCGTTATATCAGGTAGTTAAGGGTATAGTAGCCATTTTATGGGCACTACATCTTTTACATCTTTAAGCGTTTAGCCCTGAGAGGCTTGAGGGGC
>JBFMGO010000184.1:0-5802 GCA_040752695.1 bacterium | reverse complement strand
GGAAAAGGGAGCAGTTCTCTCCCTCAGCTTTAGAGATGAATTGAGAAAAATTTTCAGGCAAAAGCTACTCCATCATGAATTCAGTCCCTGAGCTATGGCGCTCAGATAAATTGACCCACTTTTGCTCAGATAAATTGACCTGTTCATCCACACCACAAAACGATATAGGTATAGAGGCAGGAACATGGATAGAAGAGCGGGGCAATAAGGCCGTGTTACTTTTGCAGTTAAGCTGGTGGGGTATCTAAGGGGTCAGTGCTTGAGAAAGGGAGATTATTTTTTTAACAAGGCGATCAAGACATCATTCCAATCATGTTTTGATGGCCGGAGCCTTTTGACAGTTGGGTACAGGGCGATCATCTTGTGAGCTAGCCGATCTCCGGCTTCATCAGAATCAAACCCGCAGTAAATCTCATATTCGCTATTGATAAACGATGCCAGCCAGAGAGGATTTGGATTGGCACCCGATGTTGACACAGCCAGGAAAGTGGGACAAAGGGCACAAAAGGAGATAGCATCAATGGCAGATTCGCAAAGTACCATGTTTTTGGCAAGTGGATTTTCGGCACAGAAGTAGCCCAGATCCTTTCTCGATCCAGGAGCCATACCTCGCCACCGCATCTGAGTGGTTCCTCGAAGTTCAGCACCCACCACCCTTTTTTCTTTTCCAAGGAGTAAAAAAACTGCGTTGCCTTTTATATCAGCATAGAGTTTGCCTGAATGGATAAGAGATTTTATCAGGGAGAGGGGAATGGATCGAGTATTTTGGAGGTAATTTACTACCTGTGGCAGTCTGGTATCATCCTTTTTGGGTAATTGGAAGGTAGATTTTGGGAAGGTGGGCTTTGGGATAGGTTTAATTTCGTTGAATTTACTATCGCAAGGTCTTTGCACATCACTGGAGAGACTGGAGAGGAATGTTCTGGCCAGCCAAAAAACAGCGGTTTTGAAATCAAAGTTGTTTAAATGGATAGCCAGATCAATGGCACCGCCACCTCCAATACCTTTATTCCAGTTGATAAATTTGGTGCCTGAGACAGAGATAACACCTTGTGAAGTATGCCACTTATGCTTATCGAATTTATCCTGGACAGCTTCGGTCAGCTTTAAGACCGATACCAGGTCAATTTGGCGAACAAGGTTGGCCTTATTTTTTATCTCATTGAAGGTATCGGACACGAGGGGATGCACCTGCCTTTTCTTCAGACTCTCTTTGCCATCGGGCAAAAGGTAATTAACTCTGGACGAGGCGAGGCCGCAGGCTGAGACAGTTTTTCATATTGATAACATGACTGTTTTCCGTCAGGCGATCGATCAGTGCTGCTGTCAATTGGTCATTTTTGAGAAATGAAATCCATTGCTCAAAGCCAAGATTGGAAGTAATCAGAGTCGTCTTTTGCTTGTGCCTTTTTTGCATCAGGGTAAAAAACAGACCCACCTGAACAGGTTCAATTTCGACATAGCCAAGTTCATCAATGAGCAGGCAATCATAAGAGGCAAATTGTTTAATCAGCCTGTGTTCGGACATGTCGGCTCTTGATTTATAGAGCGCCTCGATGAGGTCAGGGAACAGGATGAATCGCCCGCTGTAGCCATGATTGATGGCCTTGATGAGACATGCTGTGGCCAGTCCTGATTTGCCGGTGCCTGTTGGGCCGATCCAGATTATGTTCTGTGTTTTGGCCATATAATCAAAGGAGTCATAGATGGCCATGATCTTCTTTCTGTCCAGATTAGGTTGTCTTTGGAAAGGGAAGGTTTCCATAACCAGTTGTTCAGGGATTTGCGCCCTTTTGAGCCTCATCTTTCTCGAATTTTCCTTCCTGGTTTTATATTCCTCTTCGATGATATATTTGAGAAGGCGTGGATGGGAGAGGTTTTCCTCCTGAGCCATAGCCAGGAACCTGTCCCAATTGGCCAGCAATCCCTGAAGGCGGAGGAACTTTATCATCTTGGCCAGTTCCTCATCGATCATGACTTATCCTCCTTCACTTCCGGCTCCACCGCCGCCGCCGCCACATCTTCCAGCAGCTTCTCATAGACGGATAGGTCCGCCTCATCGCTCAGGCGGCCCTCAAGATAGGCTGGTCTTTTTTGGAATTCCTCGTCAATGTGGACAGGTCCGATTTCCCCCTCGCCCTCGGTCAGGTACAAAAGAGCAATCCTCTCAACACAGCGCAGATCAGTGATGCGGTAGCATAGAGCACGTTTGATGGTTTTGATAAACAAGGGCAGGGTGATCTTTTGATACAGCCCGAACAGTTCTCTGATAACTTTATGTTTTTCTTTGCCTACCTTGAGTTTGAGAACAAACTCAAGGTAGGCATCTACCTCCCCATCCAGTGCCCTCAAGTTTTTTTCTTCCTGGGCAGTTGGCTCTTTACGGTTCTTTGGTTTATGTTCGGGTTTTGGCACCCCGCAGGGAGTGAAGAGTTGGTTTTTCACTCCCCAGGGAGGCAGGTGATATTCGGCCAGCAACCCTTGAGCCAGGTAAACTTTAAGATCACTGCTGTATTGCAGAACAAGGGCATCACCCCGTGAGGTGCCTGGTACCCAGTAAAAGTTGCCATCAAAGGATACATACCCGTACTGGTCGATGTCTCTTTTATGGATAAGGTAGGGCGGGGGAACAAAGGGGGGCAGTTTTACCAGATACAATTTTTCATGCTCAAAGGCTTTGGCCGGAATAAGGCCGCTTTTGCTTACTGGCCGGTTGGCCATTCTCACCGTTGCCCACTCAAGGGCTTTTTGGTTTAAATCCTCCATGCTCTCAAAGCTGCGGCCTGGGAAGAAATTGGTCTCGACCGTATAGAAACTGCGTTCATTACCGGCTTTCCTGTTTGGGTGATTCAGCTCATGGCAGAGGAATGAGAAGCCGAATTGTCTGGCAAACTGCTCCATCTCAAGTGTAATCACGGCGTTTTTCCCGCTGCCCCGAAGGCGGGCCAGGTTTGTATTATCAATGATGCACACCCTGGCGCTGTAGCCGAAAAAGGTAAGCGCCTCATGGAAAAAACATTTCATCTTGAACCGGTCGAATGAGCGGTAGAATTTCAGATAGCGCATCTTGGAGTAGCGAAAGTACAGGATGCTGCCTATGACCTTGATACTTTTGCCGCCAATGGACAAAGTATAAGGCGAGGTATCGTGCTGCATTTCTGCCCCAGGCTCATCCGGCACACGACAGCAGCGGCTCTTGGCAGACCCGCCAAGGCCAAGCTCTCGTATGAGGCGGCTCACGGTGGAGTAGCCGATTTTCACCCCCTCCTCTTCGTCCAGTTTTTCGTGTATTCGCTGGATTCTGCCTGCACACTCATCGTAGAGCCGAGAGAGAAGCTCTTGATCGATCATGATCTTGTCCCCTCGTGGGGAGTCAGGTGCCCTGCCGTTTTGTTTGATGATAGAGCGCACCGTATTGCGGCTTACCTTCAGCCTGAAACTGATGTCCCGTATTTTCATGCCTTCCCTGTGGAGGAGAAAAATAGCCTTACGCTTGTCCTGATCGATCATAGAACTCCTTCAATGACTTCAAGAAAACGGGCAGTTTACTTAAAATTCCTCCTGCCAGAAGGTTGGCCTGGGCAAAGAAGGAATTGTCTTTAAACCGTTCGTCCTTCCCCTGGTAAATAATCTTGCGCATATATTTTTGAACGATCTCAAGACACTTGAGCATACTGCACTCAGGTTCGCTCAAATTGCCTCCCTCCTGGGGCATCTGCCGCAACTGCTCCAAGGCCCAGAGGATATGGCCGCTTTTGATTTGCTCCCTGAAATGATCGGGGCCATTGAAATAGCCATGCGCAAGTCTTTCTATATCCCTGATGCTCAAATTCTTGCCTGCCGTCAAATTTACAAATTCGTCAATCTCACTGCCCTGGCCAGAGTTTTTGTTCATACGTATGAACTGGCGAAGAGTGTACATGTAGGAATAAACCGGAAATTCCCCCTTGAAGAGCTTCTCCATCACGCTATCGCTTATCTTTTCTATGATTCCAAGCCGCATACCTACCCATCCCCTGCTCCTCTCCAGGCTTTGGGCTATTTCCAAAAGACTCATCTTGTGTACCTGCACAAGATCATCAATCAGCCTGGCCTGCTCCAGGATAGTTAAACTTTTGGCATTCGAGATGCGTATCAGGTGGATAATCCCCATAGCCTCATCAGTTCCAAACGAGCAATAAGGCACCATCCCGATACCCAGCTTCCTGGCACAGCGCAGGCGCTTGAATCCATTGAGCAAAATCCGCTTATCTTCTGCGCCACCCTCTGTGTCAACCCTTGTGTCAACCCCCTCCAGCGGATCTCGGATGCCACAATCTGAAATTGAGCACAAAAGCGCCTTCTCGGCCCCCTCATGCCTCATCCGGTAGCTTTCATATCGCAAATCCAAACTCGATACCTCTACCCGCTCCACCTTCTCCACCTTTTTTCCCTCCTTATGGCACCATCTTTCCTCCTCAAGGTACCTCTGCCCTTGGGTAAGCAAAATCATACCTGAACCTTTTGCGTTTTCCCATGCTGTGTTGTCTCACGATCTTTTTCAACATGGCCAGGATCTCATCCATACTTACCCAGCGACCCTCAATTAAACCAATAATCATCTGAAGGTAATGAACCGTGACCTCATCATAGACTGGTTCAGGAGCATGGGCAGCTTCAGAAGCCTGGCCCGATGGTTTCTCATTATTGGTGTCACTGCTATCACCGTCATTACTGCCAGCATTGCCAGCTTGGTCTACATTACACGCCTGCTGCTCTTGACTGCTTCGTCGCTGCTCATTGATGGCCTTCTTCTTAGCTTTGCCCTCATCGGTGCGGTAGTATTCGATGCTCCGTTTCGTTGAACACTCTTTGCGATGAGCCTGCCTACAGCCAAATGGACACATCAGATCACTTCGACCGGCATTTCGGGGGTGGGTGAGGAAAAAAATCCGACAATGCCTACACCTGGTTAAGCACTGCCGTAAATGCGGACTGGCCCGAAGAACTGAACGAAGGACATAGTAGTACTGTAATACCATGTCCCGAATATCCTTCTCTCGGTACCATCTGGGAAGAAATTGGTAGGACAATTGAATTTTTACTATAAAAAAGCCAGGTTTTGACTTATAATACTAATGAATTTCGACATGCCCCATTCTACCACATCAATTTCGATGAGTAGGATGGGGTTTTTTGTTGATGGGCTTAATTTTTACCAATGATAGCTATTAAGGGTAAAACCTACTACAGGTGGGTCAATTTATCTGAGCACAGACGGGTCAATTTTACTGAGCGATATAGACCGGACACATTTTCATAGAGGCTATCCGAAAAGTCCTGCTGCATGGAAGACAATCCAAGCACAAGCGAAGTCTATCAGAGCTGAATAGTTTTTAACTTTTTTCTCCCACCTGATAAGTAACCGCCGAAAGCGATTGAGCCATGAGTGGGTACGCTCAACTACCCATCGTCTTGCCCGATAGTGAGGGATTTCTCTCTTTTGTTTTGATTCCTCCCCCCGAGCCCGCACATGGGGTATATATCCTTTGGCGATCAGGATATCCCGTATATCTTGTGAATCATATGCTTTGTCAAGAGCCATATGTTGTGGGTTATCTTCTGTGGGCTGTGGACGCTCAATAACATCAGCATCCAGGGTTTTGACCATCATTTTCTTATCATGTCGATTGGCCCCATCTACAGCCACGCCCAGAGGGATACCATTGCCTTCAGTATGCATACTGCGCTTGGTACCACTCTTGCTTCGATCAGTTGGGTTATGCCCTGTTGCTTCACCACCCAAGGGAGCTTTGGTCATGG
>JBFMGO010000183.1:3220-5879 GCA_040752695.1 bacterium | reverse complement strand
GAAGGGGGCGCCAAGGAAGGAGGATCCTTTTATGGCCCGCCGTTTTTATCGCAAGTGTGTCAAGTGTGGCAAGATCTACGATATCAATAAACACATCCGTAACTGTGAATGCTCTCAAGAGGGGTTGTTGCCGTTTCATTATCCGGAGGTTAACTGGGACAATTATCCGGACCCACGCTACAAGGATTCGGTATGGCGCTTCCACGAGATTCTGCCTTTGCACAACCTTGAGTATGCGATTGATCTTGGAGTCAAGAAGATACCCCTCATTCGCTGCAATCACATAGCCGAGCAGTTTGGGTTGAGTGAAGTGTACGTGAAGCTTGATTCGATGCAGCCCACCGAGACGTTCAAGGACCGGGAGGCGTTCATGACCCTGTCGCGTCTGAGGGAGATGGGATATAAGGAGCTGGTGGGAGCCAGTACGGGAGACAGTGGCATTTCGCACTGCCGGGGTGCGGCCATGGCCGGGATGGGGCTGCATATGTTTGTTCCGAACAACGCCCGTGAGCGGTGGGAGGAGCTGTACGACCGGATGGTATCGCAGGATGGGGATTATAACTATGATTGTGTTCAGATCCACTACAGCGGGATCACCTTTGATGAGGCCATTGCCAATGCCTATGCGTTTGCCCAGAAGATGGATCTTCCGATCGAGTACTGGTTTTACAATCAGATACGGATCGAGGGGATGAAGACCCTGGGTCTTGAAGTGCTGGAGGATCTGGGCCGTGCTCCTGACTGGTACGTGCAGGGGCTGGGCAGTGGTACGGGGATTTTTTCCTTCTGGAAAGGGTGCATGGAAGTATTCAGCAAGAGCCCGAACTTCGGAGGGATACAGCCCGCAGGGTGTGCTCCCATGGTGTTGGCCTCGCGGGGTCTGGTGGAAGGGACAGTCGGAAAGAGGGTGGTACCGGTTCTGGACACCTATGTGATCGGGATCGGCATACCCAAGATATTTGAATCGTATCCTCACCTGTGCAGGATAGGGGTTACCTTCGAGGATGTATTTGAAGGTGGCAAGAAAACTGAAATCAAAGAATTTCCACGGCTTTTGGAACTGTTCTACGCCGATGGCATTCCCAGAGGGAAGGCGGGGCTTGAGTCCCTGGCAGCCCTGGCCGGAGTCGAGAAACTGGCCAAGAAGGGAATGATCCGGCCGGATCAAACGGTAGTCATCGGCTGCACGGGCAGGCTGAGGCTTGACGTTCCGGAGCTGCAGGCAGAAATGGAGTAGGAGAAATCATGAGCACGCTGGAACAAGAATACCAAAAGTACAAAAGTCGCACCAGGAAATCGCTGGAATTGTATAACCGTGCCTCGCGGGTCATGGCCGGGGGGGTGAGTCACAACCTGCGCTTTTTCGCCCCCTATCCCTGCTACCTGGCCAGGGCTGAAGGGCCGCGGTTCTGGGACGCGGATGGCAACGAATACCTCGACTTCTGGATGGGTCATTACCTGAACATCCTTGGGCACACCCCTGAGCCGGTCTTGTCCGCCCTGGAAAAGCACGTGTGGGGCGGGGTGCAGTGGGGGACCGTCCATGAGCTGCAGATCGAACTGGCCGAGATCGTAAACCGGCTTATCCTTTGTGCCGAAAAGGTGCGGTTTTGCTGCTCAGGGTCCGAGGCGGTCATTTATGCCCGCCGCCTGGCCCGCTCGTATACCGGCAGGCAGAAATTCATCAAGATGGAAGGATCATGGCACGGTGCAGGCACGCATTCGGCCACCATCGATAACCCGGACCTGAACAAGGAGAAAAAGGGCGGATCGTGTGACGATGCTGTCCAGAATACCATCCTGGTCAGATTCAACGATACGCAGATGGCTGTCGACCAGATCAGGGAACATGCCGACACTCTGGCTGCGGTCATGATGGAGCCGATCCTGGGTGAAGGCGGCTTCATCCCTGCCGAGCGGGAATTTTTGCAGGCAGTTCGCGAGGAGACGCAAAAAGCCGGCGCCCTGCTCATCTTCGACGAAATCATCACCGGCTTTCGCGTTGGTCTTGGAGGAGCGCAGGGGCTCTATAACGTGATCCCTGACCTTACCACCCTCGGCAAGATCCTGGGCGGCGGTATGCCCATCGGCGCCGTAGCCGGGCGGGCGGATATCATGGAACTGTGCAGCCCGACAGCCAGGGTGCCCGAATCCAAGAAGACCCTCATCGGCGGAGGAACCTTCTCCTGCGCTCCCCTGTGTATGGCTGCTGGCATCGCCATGCTTGGCTGGCTGGAAAAAAATGCCCGCGAAATCTACCCCTCTTTGAATGCCAAAGGAGCACAGGTACGAGAAGGCATCGAGCAGGCTTTCGCTCAGCACGGAATCGCGGCCAGATGCACCGGGATCGGCTCCCTGTTCATGACCCATTTTCCCAAGATCGCTCTTGCAAACGTGAAAGATTCCCATACCCTGGCCGTAGACTGCGACCTGGAAAAACGCGAAAAGGATCTGAAAATACGACTCCTGAATAAAGGGGTGCACGTCATGCATGGCGGCGGAGCGCTCTCTTTAGCCCATACCCCTCACGATATACATACCTTCCTGACAAAAATGCAGGAAGTCGCCAAAGATATGGCTGAAGATCAGCATTGCCGGACTATGAGCGACGACCTCTGTGAAGTGTCTTTGGGAAGGTGACGGCTTTCGAAGGAGATGA
>JBFMGO010000183.1:0-3120 GCA_040752695.1 bacterium | reverse complement strand
CCAAAAAGAAGATCCTCAGCAGGAGCAGCAGGCGAGGGGTCTGATGATATTTTCCAATACGAGCGATGTCATCAAGGCCGAGGGGGTACTCAAAACTGCCGGTTACTCGATCCGGGTCATGAGTCCTCCGGCGCAGTACAGGACGGGCTGTGATCTGGCCATCGATTTCCCCCTGGTGGAGCAGTTCGGGATCGTACGGTGTCTGAAGGAGGAGGAGATTATTCCTCTGGATATCCTGCCGCTTTCCGAGGAGCGTCTTGAGCCTTTGAAGATCTGCCGGGTAACCGATTTTGGGGATTACCTGATGATCAAGGCTGCCAACATGAAGATTACGGTCCATAAGATAAGCAGGAAGATTGTCAATATTTCGGGCGGAGGCTGTCCGGATGTGCCCTACCTGGCATCGGAGATGATCGGAAAACGCCTTTCCGAGGCGCCAAGCCCAAGAAAGCTGGGTTATACGCTCTGCGCCTATTCCCTGAATGTAGCGTTCGATGAAGCGCACAGAGTGATGGAGGAACAATCATGTTAGTTCTCGCTGGTACGATACCCATCCAGGGGCTGCCGCTCCTGGCCGGTCAGGGGGTGCTCACTCCTGAAGGGTTAGTGATAAACGATCATGTTTTAGACAAGAACCGGGGGACTGCCGCCATGATGACCACGGTAGCCGTGGTCTGCAAAAAATATGGCCTGCGCCCCCCCCTGTGCGTGGTGGCCGGAGACACCGGCAAGCGCGATGGCAGCAGCAAGGTGTATGCCTACCTCACCGAACACCTTGAGGAATTGCATCCTGAGGTTATGGCTTTTCATTACATTATGCCGGATATCGTACGGAATAACCGGCTCGTCAAGGCGATCAAGCGCCTTGAGCGAAAGCCGCTGCTCATTGCCGATGCGGGCTCGATGTATGTAGCCAAAGCCGGCGGTCATGCACCCTATTATGACATTTTTACCCCGGATATGGGAGAGCTGGCCTTTTTAGCGGATGAAAAAGCCGACCATCCCGCCTATACACGCGGATTTATCTGGCACATGAATCAGGAAGTGCATGAACTGGTTCACCGGGCCTACCACTGGAAAAACGCTGCCAATATCCTGTTCGTGAAAGGAAGCACAGACTATATCTGCCGCTCCGGACAGGTCCTCACCAGCATCAGCCAGCCTTCCGTGCCCGAATTGGAAGCCATCGGCGGCACCGGAGATACGATTACCGGTATGCTGACCGCCCTGGCTTACCGGGGAGGAGACCTGATAGAGGCATGTATGATTGCAGCCAGAGCCAACCGTGAAGCAGGCAGCCTGGCCAAACCGACCCCGGCTACCCAGGTCGACAAGATTATCGAGTGCATCCCGCAGGCACTGCACAAAGCGGAAACATCGCTGGTGGAATCCCTCATGGAAGGAGCCTCCAGGGTACAGGATTCTTCCGCGATGGTCGCTAACGGGGAAAACATCGTGACCCATTGAGGGAATTTCCCTTTATGCAAGGAATGGAGAGCAGAGTAGTGAGCAGTCATTCGCTGAAAAATAACCGAAGGAAAATCCTGCCCGTTCTGGTTGATATCCTTTTTATCAACCTGGCGCTGGTTGGAGGGTATCTTATCTACGCCTGGGAAGACAGCAGCGTGCTGGTATTGATCGGCCCCCTGTCGAGTTTTTACCTGACCTTTGCTCCGATCACCACCGTCGTTCGTTTGTTCTTTCTCTTCTTTTTCGGTATCTATGAGTCACGAGACAGCATCCCTGCTTATGAAGTCATAGAAAAAGTTTTTAAGGCTACAACCTTAAGCACGCTCATCATCTTTGCATTCATCCATAGTCTCAGAAGTTACTATTTCGTCGATATCGGCTTATCCCGGTACATTTGTTTCCTTGAATGGACACTGAACATTCTCTTTCTCTTTGGCTGGAGGACTCTTTACTTTCACCTGTTTACGGCCATATTACACCAAGAGCGTGAACAGCACGATACCCTGGTCCTTGGGGAAAGTGCCGAAGGCCTGCGCTCCTTTGAGGAACTGGAGAAGATTCCTTACGAGCACTGGAACGTAGTGGGATATCTGACTTCGAAGGGAAAAGAGGATTATTCAGCTTATCACGATTCAAAAGTACAATACCTGGACAATATCAGCAATTTTTTAGAGGTTGTGAACAAATACAGGATCACGAATGTTATTTTGGCGAGTAACGAGTTCCCTTCGGATCAGATAGATGAACTGGTTGCCCATTGTGATGCCCTGGGAATCAGGTTTTTCGTTCTCCCCGGCCTGTATGAGATGTTCGCCAGGAAAGTCAAGCTGCAGCCCATAGGCCCCATGCCCGTCTTCGAGCTGATTCTGGAACCGATTGACGGCTTCCACCGGGCCTTGAAACGGCTTTTTGATATTCTTTTTTCTCTGGGAGCGATCGTTTTTTTCACTCCTGTCATGATTACCGTTGCCCTGGCGGTTAAACTGAGTTCGAAGGGCCCGGTCTTTTTCAAGCAGATCCGTATCGGGAAAGATAACCGCCCCTTTGTGATCTACAAGTTCCGCTCGATGATCGATAATGCCGAGCAGGTTTCAGGGCCGGTCTGGGCCGAGGACAATGATCCCCGGATTACCCCTTTGGGCAGGTTCCTGCGCAAAACCAGTCTGGATGAGCTGCCCCAGCTCTTTCTCGTGTTGTTCGGGAAACTCAGCGTTGTCGGACCCCGGCCGGAAAGGCCGCACTTTGTACATAAGTATAAGGACTTCCAGGGGTTAAGACTTCGCATTAAACCGGGATTGACCGGACTTGCTCAAATCAACGGCCGTTATGAGTCAACCCTGAATGATAAAATCTATCATGACATTTTCTACATTAATAACTACTCTTTTTACCTGGATATGGTCATTGTGATCAAAACTATCTGGGCCGTACTCACGGCCCAGGGTGCAAGGTAGGTGGTGGTACATCCCATGATTAAGATTCTCTTGTTCTTCAGCCTATTTTTAATCTTCTACACCTATCTCCTTTACCCATTGATTATCTGGATCTTAAACATCGTCTTAAGCAAAAAGGGCCACGAGGTCGATGAGAGCTTTTTCCCCTTCGTCTCTTTTGTGGTGGTGGCCCATAACGAGGAGCAGGTCATTCAGG
>JBFMGO010000182.1:0-6028 GCA_040752695.1 bacterium | reverse complement strand
CATTTGCAGGAAGTGTATTTTATAGAAAATGCATCTACAGGAAAAGAATTGCAGGAAAAGAATTGCAGGAAACGCATCTCGTAGGAAATGCATCTGTGAGAGGTGAATTTGTAAAAAGTGCATTGCAGGGAATGAATTGCAAGAGCGGTTATCCAATACTCTTGAAGGAGGGGGTATCAAACCTTTAACAAAGGAGGTCTATCCATGTTTTCCAGAGGAAAAATCAACACATTGAAAAGAGTTCTTTCTGTTCTCGGTATTTTCACTCTTTGTTCAGTAGCTTTTACACAGCAGGCAAACGCACAGATCGCGCCTTATCCGCCATTTTTTTCCGGTTACCTATATGGCAGCCCATTCATAGCGCCGCTACCGCCGACACCGCTTTTCTATGGTTATCCGGCCAGGACCGCTTCGGCCCTGCTCTCAACGAGCACGCTTTTACCGACTACCACCGCGCTCCTGACTCCTACGACCACCGTGCCTACTACCAGTATCGGCCTCACCACAGCGCTGCTTCTCGGAGGAGGGGTTTCGACCACGACTCTGGCCCTGCTGGCAGCAACTACCCCTATAACTACTCCTACGGTTTCCACTCTGCCCACGGTTACGAGCCCTGTACCCACGGTATCCACGACACCGGCCATTGGAACGACAACGGCTTTGTTGCTTGGTGGTGGAGGAGTTTCAACCACGACCTTACTTTTACTTGGCATATAAGTGAATAGACCCTCTCCTTCATTTTTCAGGCCATCAGCATAGCGCTGATGGCCCGTTTTTTTGAGGACTTATGATAGAGGACTTATGTTTGAGGACTTTTATGTCAGATGCGCTTATGTCAGATGGCTTATGTCGAATTTCCATTCCTGTTTCCGGTCGGTAGTACACGGATCGTTCCCCTATCCATTGATTACTGCCCTCATTTTGTCTTGATTGTTATATTTGTCTTGATTATTATATCTGATCGAATCCGTGGGGTTTGGTGTAGATAGTGGCATGTTCCAATTGATCGCCGAATCCCAGACTCACATGCTCGAGGGATGATCCGCCAAAGCAGATCCAGAGGTCTTCGATGAAGGTGTCGAGACTTCCCGAATCCATATGCCAGGTGTCGAAAAGATCTCGCAGTACGGGAAGCAGGACAGATGCGGTCCCGTGTGAGATGACCTGGCAGGACACATCGAGCTTGGTCCGGCTGATTCCTGGATGCAGGAAGCCTTCCTGATTAAGGGCAAAGTCGAATCCAAAGGTTACGGATTGCCGGGCAAACGGGCCGCACGCTCTGGTGAAGGCGTTGCAGAAATGACCAAATGTGCGGGTTGCATCTTTTGGCTGGTTCGGCCAGGCTTGCATGATAGTTGACAGGCTCGGCTCTTGTATTCCCGTATAGAGGCGGAAATTCCGGAGCCTTTGCGACACCACCAGGCCCAATCCGACAGGAATGGCGTATGGTGAGACGTGTTCGATCAGTGATTTGAGTGATCCGGCCAGCGGCGGGGTGAGCGACGGGTCACTGAACCAGGATAGAACATCGGCCAGCCGCTGCCATCGGGCCAGTTCGCAGCCGTACCTCATATTGAGATAGATCCGTAGTTCTCTCCCCTGGGGAGTAAAATCCAAACCCAGCCAGATGCCACCCAACCAATGACTCAGCTCCGATGCGCGGCGTGGAAATACACGGCGGACGACTGCATTAAGGTCCTCCACCGTGGACTCCCAACCCAATTCATACAAAAGTGCGTCAACCGTGCGCAGTGAGCGGTCAATCTGCTCAGCAACCGTGATACCCAAGCCGCCGGGCTCGACAAGCATACGAAAGGGTAGCTCATCGGCCTTAAGCCTCAACTGATCAGCCTGTGGTTTTAATTTATGTGAATATACAATCGGAGTGCCATCCAGGCATAGAGAGGCGCGGCGGCGTTGAGTATCATCCGGGGGGACATCGAACGTAGCGCGAAGAAGGGCATCGTGAAGGAGATAGCCTCCCTTCAACGGCCCATCTCCTTTACCATCAATAGCGCCTTCCAACCCGTTCTTCTCTTTAAGCCATTGATCGGATCGCCGCAGGAGGAAGGCTTCACATTTTTCCTTATCTATCATGCAAGGTTACTCAATCGTATCTGCTCAGGTTGTTGAGGCTGTAAGGCTTGCAGTCAGTTAACAGTAAGCAGTAAGCTGAAGGCTGTCTGTCTAAAAGCCTTTCATTGAGGTCTTCCGGACGCATTGTCTCCTCCAACAGTCTCAATGCCTACAATCTCAATACTTATTACAATCTCAATACTTACAGTCTCAGTAACTACAATCTGTCTACCTGGACAGGTACATTTGATCAAGGTTACTCAATATTCTGCCATCAAACATTTTTGGCATCCATCGTTTAAGCGTAGCTAGTGAACCGCTGTTCAATCAGGCTTTCAGTACATCATTGTTCACTTCGGTTATATCAGGCATCGGCTCGCTTTCCTTTGAACTCACTGCATTCAGGAGCCCTTGAAAAAGCTTATGCTGAATCAGGCCAAGACATTGGCAATCGATATCGGCAATTGGTATCGGCCTCGTAAAGGCTGATGATATGTCCACCGCCAGGGACATGTCGAGGGCTGTTGTTACGGTAACGCAGGAAAATAGTACCGATCAAAAATGCATTATTAATGGTAATATGAACAGTATGATTATCGCTCTGCCCACTGCAATACCCACAGCAATGGCCGATGATCCGACCATCGTGGTTATGATGTTCATTATTATGCCCATTATGGCCATCATAGCCTGGTATCCGCTTGGCTCGGGCAGAGTTGATGCAGCCAGTGAGTTGAGTAGTATCACCCCAGGTGCTGCACTGGTCGGGCCTTTTGGTTTGACTGCCTGATTGCACTGTACCTGATTGCACTGTATTTGATTCCAAAGGAGTCCCGGGAAAATTACCAGAGCCCCTGGTTTCTGCTTCTTCTGTATTCTTGCTGAACGCAGTCATGATTATTCTCCTTATCTCTTTGAGAATACTTGGCTTTAAAATGGCCGAAGTATTATTCAAGCACGTTTTCTGCAAAAGCATAAAAATTATACTTTCTCCCAAGCAGAAAGAGAGGCAGGTTCTTGATCTTAAGATGCCTCTCGGCTACAAAGATGAGAAACTAAGGAGTCGTTAAGCCATTAGCGCTATACGGAGTCGTTAAGCTATTAACGCTATACGGAAAGTGAAAGAATGCAATAAATATACCAAATATAGATTTATAATTTTAAATAATTAATGAAATAAAATTTATAATATTTTTCAAAATGTTAGGTCCGTTACCTGAATAAAAATCTATGCTTATTACCTTTTTTGCAGTAACTATGAATTGAATTGCATATATTATCAGAATATGTGGTATAATGGTGGCAATATCCATCCTCCGGACATGAGTTGAAGAAAACACCGCGCATCCTCCCCCCCTGATGGTGCGCTTGTCAATCCAGTCTGTAGGCGCTTTCACTTATGGGTGGGAAACTGGCATTGGGGTTACAATCCCCCCGTTCCCTTTACAAAAGGGGGATAGGTGCCTTTAGGGGATGATAGATACTTTTACGAGTGAAAAGTGCCGTCTGGGGTGGAGAAAGTGCCGTCTGGGATTGGGAAAGGGCCATCTATGTAGGAGAAGATGCCGTCTGTGAAGGAGAAAGTGCCGTCTATGGTGGAGAAAAATACTGTCCGAATACGCTTCTATGAAGAGTTAAATGACTTTTTACCATTACATATGAGAAAAGTCTGGATTGAATACTGCCTTGACAGCTCTATGCAGGTGAGGGATCTTATTTCCTGTCTTGGGGTAGATCCTGTTTATGTGGATTTGGTTCTGGTTGATGGTGAATCGGTTGACTTTTCTTACCGGGTAAAAAATGGTGACCGGATTTCCATCTATCCGGTCTTTGAGTCTTTTGATATATCAGGAGTGACACGACTGAGGTCCCGGCCATTGCGAGAGCTGAGATTCATCCTCGACAGTCACCTTGGCCAATTGGCTCACCGCCTGCAAGTGCTCGGATTTGATGTTATCCGCCAGCCTGATGACAGGCAGGACTTAATTATCAAGATTGCTGAAAAAAGCAACCGAATCCTCCTAACCAGGAATCAGGCCTTACTGGAAGGTAGTGCAATAACTCGCAGCTATCTGGTGAGGGCTGTCGAGCCAGAGGATCAAGTAGCGGAAGTCATGCTTCGCTTTGACCTTTCGAAGGCTCGGAACAGGCCACGTTCATTACCACGCCGGTGATCTCTGTGAGGCCCAAAAGAGACACACATGAATCCTTATCTGTCTCTTTTGGGCGGGAGCCGGTCGGGCCGCGCTCTTTACGTGAGTGATCGGTCGGTGCGATGCTCTTCATCTGGTGCGCATTTATGGCGGCTGTTACTGTGCAGAGTATCACACTTAACCGGTCACGCTTCTTCACGCATGCCCAGATAAGAAACCCGCAAGATCGCAGGGAGCAAGTCCAAAAAAGCAGAAATAAAAAAGAGAGCAGAACATATGGACGCCATGAGGCTCTCCTCAATTGGCTAGTTCTGGAAGGAGGGCTTACAAACGAGAGTCTTTCCGATATCGCCTTGAATAGCGTTACCTTATTCTCTCAACTTCTCCTCTCAAAAACTTATCCAATTCAGACCTTAAAAACCGGTAACCACGACCGACCTTTTTAGCTCTTAATTCCCCTTCCCGTATCATCTTGAAAATGGTGGTCAGACTGGTTTGCAGGTATTGAGCCGCTTGTTTTGTTGTTAGTACCTTATCTTCATCCATCATCTTAGTCTTAATTAATAAAATTTTAATATTAAATAATGCTATTTATTTTAAATAAAATTTTACAATAAATTTATTATAAGGTCAAGAGAAAATAATCATGTTATTTCTAAAATAATACTAATATAATGACTATTAGTCAAATAATATTTTCATAATTAATTATCCAATATTTTATAGAGCTATCACTGGCTGCGGATCGTGTATTACCTTGAACCTGATACCTGAGCAGTTCAATGCAATACTGTTTACCTCCATTTCATGCCATGAATTGAATACTGGACTCACTACCGGACACTTTTTATTTCCGGCTCTGTATGCACCTGTAAGTGCAGGTATTTCAGGTCATTCCCGCGTAGGCTTAGAATCCAGGGGTTTGCTGCAACCATGCATGGATTCCCGCTTTCGCGGGAATGACAGCAAAAAGTGTCCGGTAGTGAGATACTGGAGAGTTTTTCTGAAAAATACTTCTGAAAAATACCTCCTTCCTCCACTTCGTTCTCCCTCTTTTCTTGAAGGGAGTTAAGAACGTTTTATTCATATTTACAGTACGTTATGCATTATCATTCCTGAAGAGGCATGAACATAAAAAATACCGGCTATGCCTTGACCAAACCATCTTCTCTTGACCGAACCATCTTCTTTTGACCAAACTATCTTCTCTTGACCAAACTATCTTCTCATGGTATTATTAGTGTTAACAATGAATGAATCAGAAACTATTTTCCTACTAAAGCAATCCGGGGATACGAGTATTACCTTGCGGATACGCTACAATGGAGTTTCAAGAATTCTCAAGGTAATGGCCCGATAATCTAAAATCCGAAGCGAGAGCTAGTTCTTAACTACATTGCGCATGAAATAGGCGGACGGTTATTGACCTTCCCCCTGCGATAAGGGTTTTTATCCCCCTTTCGTAAAGAGGGGGTAAGGGGGATTTTCGAGAAGACAGTCCTATTCCAATATCTGGCCGGGGAAATGCGCAGTGTGTTAAGCTGGATTAAGATGAGTTCCCTGTTAATCTCAATCGCTTAATAGTGGCATATTAAGCCGTCAAAATAAAAGCATCAATCACAAAGGTCCAGTCAGTATACTGCGTGTCAGACAGTCGTCCGATTTTGGTCAGGATCAGGTGCTCCAATCCTGTCCAAAGCAGGGAAGGGGACAAGAAGCCCCAGCCTGCCAAGAGGACAGGATTCATTATTCTGGTGATTACCTGACTGTAGAGTGTCTTGCAGTATTATGTCGTGTGT
>JBFMGO010000181.1:0-6116 GCA_040752695.1 bacterium | reverse complement strand
AGAGCTTGGAAAGCAGATCGCTGCAAGCATCGGTTGCGGCGCTAAGTAAACTGCATGTTAAATACGTAGCTAATTAGTATGCGGCAACCAAACGTCATTCCCGCGAAGGCGGGAATCCAGAAGACCAGGAAAAACCAGGATTCCCGCCGTCGCGGGAATGACGAAAGACGAGCTTTTCCTTGAAAGACGAGTTTTCCTTGAAAGACTGGTTTTCCTTGAAAGACTGGTTTTTCCTTTATACGGAACACGGAGGTAAATAATGTCAGGAACGTTAGGTACGGTCAGTACCGATTTAACAGAATTATCACAATTGTATGGGGATTCAGGCCCTCACCCTATGGTGAGTGAATCTATCAGCGGTGCCGATCTGGATCGTGGAACGATTCTGGCCCGCGATGCCAGTGACGGCAAGTTCAAGCAACTGGTCAAGGAAACGGCCGTAGAAGATGAGAGCGTTGGTGCAGGGGACGATAATACTGAAACGTTCACCGAAACCCTGGCTCACAGCCCGGTCATTCCCCGTACGGTCACGGTGGCAGCCGGCGCGGTATCAGGAACTGACAACGGATTCGGCACGATTTCGGGAACAGGAATCACCGGCACTATCGACTATAACACAGGAGAACTCTCTGTTACCTTTGCCCAGGCTCCGGCAGGCGGTACGGCCATTACCGCTGATTACAGTTATGGTGATGCGGATGAACTGCATATCCCCAGGGGAATCCTGGCCGAGGATGCAGATGCAGCTTTGGCCGATGTTTCTGCCCTGGTATGTAAGGCAGGTGTTTACCGCGATGCAAATTTAACCTGGCCAAGCAGCATAACGGCGGCCAATAAAGCAAGGGCCAAACTGGCCATGGCTGACAAGGGGATATACCTCATTTAGCCTGCTGATATGCTGACAAAGATCAAAGATTGACGGTCTTTTCACTTTCAGATTTCAGCTTTTATCACAAGGAGATACATGAATGTTAGACGATCTTTTCAAAGTAAGGACTCTGACCACCAGCATCAATATCATCAAGCCTGGAAGGATGAAGATAACTGACACACTGTTCCCGGAAAGCTCCAGGCGCGGTCAGCCATCAGACCAATATGCGGTTGATATTTACACCGGCAGCCAGGGGGTTATGAAAAATATCAGTGTTTCTGCCCCTGCTGTCGTGGCTGATTACGGATCAAGAAAGGTTGTTACCCTGGAAGCTCCGCGATTGGCGGAAAAGTTTTTTATATCTTCTGCCAGAATCAATTCTCTCCGGGCATTCGGCAGCCAGTTCGCCACCACGAGCATGCAGACCGAGATAGCGAAGGGGCAGGCGGAAATGCGCCGGAAGTTCGACAGGACACGCGAATTCTGGGCGTCGAAATTGCTATCAGGGCAAATTGTGGATATAACCGGGACCGTTCTGGTCGATTTTAACGTGCCGGCAGATTATAAACCGGTCCTGGCAGGAAACGACGTGTGGACCGACGACGCCTCAGATCCGGTCAATGATATCAGGGGATGGCAGCGACTGATCGAGGAAGCCGTAGGTGCGGTTGATCGATGGGTGGCTTTTTGCGGATACAGCGCCATGGATTCTTTGATTAACAACCTCAAGGCTACAACCCTTTTGCAATACAACAAAGGGGCCCAGATCGCTGAGGAAGGGCGGGTGGCCAGACTGGCCGGAGTCGATATCGAAGAGTACAACGCAACCTATCAGGATAATTCCGGCACTACTCAGCGGTTTATTCCTGCTAACGTTTTCGTCCTGGTCGGATATACGGCAGACGGATTCGAGGAATATTACGCACCCGTTGTGGATGACGAAGCCCCTGGTGGAGTCGGTAACAGCGGTGTCGGTCAGCTCTTTTTCTCCAAAGCCTGGCTTGAGAAAGACCCGTCCGGATGGTGGGTCAAGGGCGAAGGCAGGCCGCTGCCGGTCATGCACCGGGTTGGAAGCGTTGTATACGCAACTGTAAGGGCGTAGTTTTGATTTAAGGAAGGGAGAATACGGTGATACGAATAAAGACAACAGGGTGTGTGAAGTATAACGGAAAATATTATCCATCCGGCTCGATCATCAAAATGCCGGATGATGAGGCATCCAGGCTCATCAACTTGAAAGTGGCAGAAGAGATTTCAGATTCTCCTGCTGTTTCCGCTTCTCCAGATATTACAGGCTATCCAGTAGTCACTGATTCGACATCTCTGGACGATTCTTCCGCTTCTCCTGCCCCTCCCGGATCTCCGGAGAATGCGGATTCGAAATCTCCTGCTGCTCCATCTGCTGAAGATGAGGCGGCATCTGATGTGACGGAGGAAAAGGAAAAGGCGGAATCAGGAGAGAAAGCAAAACCATCCAGGAAGCACAGAAAGGGGAAAAAAGGTGGAAGCTCTGAAGGAAAGGATTAAGATTACTCCTTTACAGGTGTTGGCACTGGTCAGTACGCTGGGCAATGAGCTTGTCGAGGTATCTTCTGACGGGGTCATTACCGTAAGAGAAATGGTGAATATGGGTATGAAGATTGCCCGGCAGCTTGGCATCGAGGTCGATACGAGGGGGGTCGATCTGACCAAAATTCTGTAATTCACGCATCCCGTTTAACGGCCCTGAGAGGCTCATTAGGCGACCGTTTTTTCCGGAGGTAAAATCATAAGGACCATACCCATGAAAAATGAAATTAAACGGCTATTAAACGGGTCATTATCAATAGTTAATGTTTTCAGTATGTTACAGAATTAGAGAAAAGTCTTATTTAAACTATAGTTAAACGGTGTTAAACGAATTTTATCAACTTTCTAAACGGTACCGGAAAAGACCATAACCCATGTATTCGATAGACGAAATAGAAGATGCCATCATAACCGCGCTGGGTCCCCTCAAAACCTCTTTGGGGGTACGTACCATTAAAACGTATTCCGGAGAGCTGGAGAAGACTGATTTCAAAAAGATGCTCGATCCTCTTCCGGCAATTTACGTTGCCTATGGCGGAAGCGGCATCGAAGACCATGAGATTCGGCAGATAGAGCATCCGACTTTTTACATTTTCGTTCTCGACAGCAACCTGCGTACTGAGGAAGAGTCCCGTAGGGGTGGATTACATAATCCGGGTACGTATGCCATGCTGAAAGGAGTACGTGAACTTCTCATCAACCGCAGTCTCGGGCTGGAAATTGCTCCGTTCGTTTTAAGCAGGGAAGAGGTCGTGGGATTTGTCGATGGCACATCTATATATGTAGCTCACTATCGAACGTTCCAGGCGTTTCTGGCACCGTTCAGTTGATGATGTATATCGAGGATACTTTATTATGGATAAGCAAAGTTTGCCAATAACCCAGGTATCGCGGTCAGTAGCTGCCGGCTCTGTTACATTAGGCTCCGGCAGCGAAAACGATAATGCCTCGATGCCTGCGACGGAAGTTTCCGCTGTTCGGGGAATTTCCAGAAAACGTAAGAAAAGGATAGGAGGCCAAGAGGATGTACACCAGGCGGGCAGTAGTCCTGAGTAAAATAGAATCGAACTACGGGGTTGACCCTACTCCGGTACCGGCTTCGAATGCTGTTCTGACCTCTGTCCCTGATATCAAGTTCATCGCAGAGAAGCATGAGCGAGATTTCGTCCGGCAGACATTATCGCCCATGTCTCATGTCGTGGGAGCACGGAATGTCGAGATATCGTTCGATGTGGAGCTGAAAGGAAGCGGAGCAGCGGGGACACCTCCCCCTTTCGGGCCGCTGCTTCGGGCATGCGGCCTGGCAGAAACGATCGAGGCAGGGGTAAGTGTGGCGTATTCACCTGCCTCGGCCAGCTTTGAATCATGCACCATCTATTACCATAAGCACAATCTGCTGAACAAGGTTATAGGATGCCGGGGGACGGTCGATCTCGAATTGGTCTGCGGAAAATATGGCGTGCTGAAATTTGCCATGAAGGGAATTTATGCCAGCCCGATAGATACGAACATTCCAAGCTCCGTGACGTATAATTCGACTCTTCCTCCCGTTGTATTGGGAGCTACCTTGACTATCGGAGGATACACTCCCGTAGCAACGAAGGTGGAACTGGGCCTCAAAAACGAAGTTGTGGTCAGACAGGATATTACTCAGTCTACTGGTGTGGCGTCGATCGAGATTATCGGCAGAAAGCCTGCCGGGTCGATCGACCCTGAGGCGGTAACCATAGCCACCAAGGACTTCTGGAGCGAATGGCTTGCCGGTACCCTTCAGGCACTGAACTGTATGGTGGGTGATACTGCCGGTAATATTGTTACCATCGCCGCTCCCAAGTGCCAGTACACCGATGTCGGCTACAGTGACAAGGGCGGGACCGTGGCCCTGTCCATACCGTTCGATCTCAAAGCCAATGCCGGAGATGACGAGTTGAGCATTACCTTTACATAAAATGATTCGCTCATATTTATAAGACAACACATCAAGGGCTCAAGTTCCGTCATTCCCGCGAAGGCGGGAATGACAAAGAACAACAGTGCGGCCGAAAGGACGAAAGTCCAAAAGGCCAAAGGAGGAAGAAAAGATTATGGATCGAGAAGAAGAGAAAAGATACAGTATAAACGGCAAAACCTATGTCCAGCGCCAATTGGTGCTGGGACAGATTAACCAGCTTTTGTCTGTTCTGAATGACATTCCCATAACGAATATCACTCCCCAGAGCATTTTGATCAGTTTAGGGGCTAAAATTCCGGCCGCTCTGGCGGTACTTCTGATTCCTGAAGAATCGACGGTAAAGGACCGCGACTTGAAGGCAATAGAAGATGATATGTTTTTTTGCCCGGCTGATGTCATCCTGGAGATACTCGACGATTTTTTATCTCTCAACCCGATCTCTTCGTTCCAAGACAAACTCAAAAACTTCAAGACACTGCTGGTGAAAGAGATAACGGGGATCCAGCCAGGGAAATCGAGCGACTCGTCTACACGCTCGCAGGCGGAGACATACTTAAGAGAGAACCTATTATCTGGTCTGTAACCTGGAAGCAGGCCAAAATGTATATCGAGTTCAGGGCAGAGCAGCAACAGGGATATACCAGCGATTGCCCCCCGGAGGTTAAAGCGGTCTGCTCCGGGAGGGATAACCCGCAAATGTGTGCGGCATGCAAGGGCATGTCGTAAGATGTACGTACGGTAGGTAATGTACAGTACGGTAGGGTAAGGGAAACAAGGAAAGTAAGTGAAGTAAGGAGATTAATCCAATGTCAGGAAGCCAGGGCGTTATCAGTTTAATCATCAGGGCTGTCGATAAAGCCAGCAATGAAATCAATCAGGTGCATGGCACGGTCAATAAGCTCAGGTCTCTGATTGCGGCCGGCCTTGGGGTTACATCAGTAATTTTGCTGGTCAGGAAGCTGCAGAGCGAGTTTCAAAAGGCATTCGATGCGGTTGAATCAGTCAAGCTTTCTACAGCCGGCCTGGCCAGCATGATTACCACCTTTGCGTCAAAGCCTGGAGATGATCTGGCCAGTCTGTACAAGGAGTCATATGGATATGCACAGCTCCTGGTACAGAAGATGGAAGAATGGGATGGGAAAACCCTTACGAATGCTCAAGACCTGATGGCCATTGTCGAGACATTGGTCCAGGCCGGCGTTCTTATCGATGTCAACAATAAAAAGCAGGAAGAAGGGTTTATCGCCATAGCCAATACTATCAAGATCCTGACTGCCCAATATCCGAATGCGGCCGCACAAATACGGTCTGAAGCCAGGGCTCTCTTGGAGGGTGTGGTCAGACCCGGAGATCAATTGGCCAGGATGCTCGATCAAAAGCTGGGCGGGAAGCTGAAAGAGCATATCGAGCTCTGGAAGCAGGAAGGAACCCTGATTGAAAATGTCGGTAAGCAGCTTTCCGGATTTACCCAGGGGACAGAAGACATTTCAAAGACCTGGACTGCTGTCAAATCAACCATGGAGACGATCTCCACCAGGATTATGCGCAGTATTTTCGAGCCTGTTTATAGTGATATCGTCTCTTTGGGGAAAGAATTCACCAGGGGGCTCACAGATCAAAAAGACAAGCTGGAAGGGCAAAAAACAACAGTCGATTATATAAGAAATATCATCTATTCCTGGTGGACGGGATGGAAGAATAACCTTTACACAATTAAGGAAATTT
>JBFMGO010000180.1:0-6134 GCA_040752695.1 bacterium | reverse complement strand
GGCCAGGTCCCTGCCCTGTCCGAGCACTTTCCCCTGGGTGTCCACCACCTCAAGCCGAAGGCGGAGGTGCGCAGGCAGGTCCGCCTCAGGCCAGGCACTGCGGGGAATATGCAATCCGTATTCCTGCCGGATAGCCCGCTCCAGTGCCTCGTACAAAGAGCCCTGATACATCGGGGAAGCGGAAAAAGATGATGAGGAAAAAGATAAGGTGGCGGCGGAAGATGAGGACGAATGGGCGTCATGAGCGGTATGTGCAGGTACAGTATGCGCGGAGTATGCGGTATGTACAGGTACGGCATCTGCGGAGTGCACAGAGTGCGCGTCTTTTGGCCGGGCAGTGAGCTGTTCGCACAGCCTTTGGGCGGTTTGCTGAATGGGAATCAGTTGCTTCCGGTAGCTTTTTGGCAGTCCCTTCAAAAGAAAGGTGATCTTCTCCGGTAAAAGGCCGGGCACGAGCCATTCCAGTGCCTGCGGAAGAATATGCACAAGGAGGTGGGCAGGGACGTGCAGGGTCGCTCCATCCTCCTCATGGCCGGGCTCGAATTTATAGGTCAGGCTAAGGGTGATATTTCCTACCTTGAGGGTATCGGGAAACTGGTTGATAGCCTCCTCATCTGGAGTTATCCGCAGGAGATCTTCCGGCCTCATCTGCAAAAATGCATCTCCTCCCCGGTCTTTCAGCCACCGGATGAAGGTCCGCACATCGCTTATGGGCTCTGTGATCCGCTCGGCATAAAACTGGTAGAGCGTTTCGTCATCAACCAGCATATCCCTGCGCCGGGTCTTGTCTTCCCACTCTTCGATACTGGCGATGAGGTGCTGATTGTGCTCCAGGAAGGAAAATTTTTCTTTGATTTCGCCCTCCACCAGGGCCGAGCGGATAAAAATTTCGCGTGCTTCCTCAGGCCGGATCGGGCCGTAATTGACTTTGCGGCCGGCAACGATGATCAGGCCATAGAGGCTGACCCGCTCGAGCGCCACTACCTGACCGCGGCCTTTTTCCCAATGGGGATCGAAAAAGGAGCGTTTGCATAAACCGGCAGCCAGGGACTCGAGCCACTCGGGCTGAATCGTGGCCACCACTCTGGCAAACAACCGGGAGGTGCGAACCAGTTCCGCTGCCACAATCCACTGCCCTGCCTGGCCGAACTGGCCGGAGCCGGGAAAGATCATGACTTCTCTGCCACGGGAAGTCCGGTAGAGGTTTTTCTCCCTGGGATTATCCTCGATGCGCTGGGCCGCATGGCTGAGCAGCCCGCTCAGGACAGAGCGGTGGATGGCCTCGAAGCTGGCCGCCTGACGGTTCAGGGCGTATCCTCCCAGCTCATCGAGAATGGTCAGGATCTGCTCGTGGATATCCTGCCACTCCCGCATGCGGTTATAGGAGAGAAAGTGCGTTTTGCAAAATTTTCGCATCTGGTTCTGGGTCTTGAACTTTTCCAGGGTTTCGTGATACCGGTTCCAGATCGAGAGAAAGGTGAGAAAGTCCGAGTGCGGTTCCCTGAATCCGGCATGCATCTCGTCCGCCTTGGACTCCTGCTCCATGGGCCGCTCCCGTGGGTCCTGGACGCTCAGGGCAGCGGCAATAATCGCCACCTCCCGAAGAGCGCCCTCCTTTCTGGCTTCGATCAGCATCCGGGCGATGCGGGGGTCAAGGGGCAGGCGGGCCATCATCATGCCTACCTGCGTCAACTGATTTTGAGCATTGAGGGCCCCAAGCTCCCGCAGTGCTGCATATCCGTCCTTGATGGCTGCCGGAGCAGGAGGATCGATAAAGGGGAATACGGCCACATTGCCCAGCTTGAGAAAAACCATCTGTAAAATGACCCTGGCCAGATTGGACCGTTTGATCTCCGGCAGAGTAAACAGGGGCCACTCCAGGTATTCCTCCTCTGCATAGAGGCGGATGCAGATACCTGCCTCCACCCTGCCGCAGCGCCCCTTGCGCTGGTCCGCGCTGCTGCGGGAAATGAACTGAATGGGCAGGCTTTGTGTGCGGGTGCGGGCATTGTACTGGGAAACTCGGGCCAGGCCGGTATCGATCACGTACTTGATCCCCGGAATGGTGATGGAGGTTTCGGCCACATTGGTGGCAATCACGATCTTTTGTTCCGGCAGGGACTGAAACACCCGGTTTTGCTCTTCGGCAGTCAACCGCCCGAAAAGGGGCATGATGACGGTGCGCGGGTATTGCCTCCCATCGAGCCGCTGCTGGGTCTCTCTGATGTCTCTTTCCGTGGGCATGAAGATGAGGATATCGCCCTGGCGCCGCTGCTTCTTCAATTCGTCCACTGCGCTTGCGGCCTGATCGATGTAGGTAATCTCTCCGAAATCTTCCAGCTCATGATCAATGGGCCGGTACCAGACATCGACCGGGTACATGCGGCCTGAAACCTCGATAATGGGGGCATGGTTGAAGCTTTCGGAAAATTTTTCCGTATCGATCGTGGCTGAAGTAATAATTACTTTTAAGTCAGGTCGTTTGGGGAGCAACTGCCTCAGGATGCCCAGGAGAAAATCGATATTCAGGCTCCGTTCGTGGGCCTCATCGATAATGAGAGTATCATAGCTGCGAAGCAGGGGGTCCCCTTGAGTTTCAGCCAGAAGGATGCCGTCGGTCATGAATTTGATGCGGGTTTTAGGGGAGGTGCGGTCCTGAAACCTGATCTGATACCCTACCAGATTCCCGCCTGCATCTTGCAGCTCTTCCGCCACCCGGCGGGCCACGGAAACTGCCGCCACCCGGCGCGGCTGCGTACAGCCGATTTTTCCGCTTCGCCCCCGCCCGGCTTCCAGACACATCTTCGGAATCTGGGTGGTCTTCCCCGATCCCGTATCTCCGGTGATGACCACTACCTGGCTGTCCCGGACGGCCTGGATAATGGCAGAACGCTTTTCTACAATCGGCAGCCCATCCGGATAAGTGACCATCCCAAAGACAAGGGGCACCTCTTCCCTGTCTTGCCTGTCTTCCATCCGGCCAGGGCGGCTATGGAACCGACTGCCGTGGTGATCAGCCCGCTGCCTGCGTCTTTGTTGGGAGGATTTCTTTCTCTTTTTGACGATCTCTTCGATTTTATCTGCTTTTTCAATCATCATAAGAGAATAATACCATAAAGAGGCAGTTTCCTTCAAGGATAGCTCATGGTTTTGTCCACTGTGAGAAAACGAAGGGAGGAGCTATAATAAAAGCTTATGCATCCTCGTGAGGGAAAAAATATCCGCACGGCCCGCCGATCTCCTGAAGGTCCTTTTCATCGAGAGGAAAGAGCTTACATTGCCGGGGGCGAAAAGAATTATAAATCAGGCAGCGGATATTGTCCCCCGATCCTTTGAGAAATGGACACCGATAGAGCATAACGCAGCATTTACCGCATTGCAGGCATTTACCCTGCCGGACATCCAACTGCTTCTTGACATAGTCAGGCTTTAACTTTGGTAAAAGGAACCTTCTTATCTTACCCTTGATAGCCACTGTGTTTAACCCTGTTTTTTCCATATCTTTACTCCCACACCAATGCAATGATTTCCTGCTCTCGTCATATTTACCCCAAAAAGCGCCTGCGATATAAAAACCAGAGACAACAACTGAGCCTGATAGAGCAACAAATGAGCCTGATAGAACAATGAAGTCCGAAAAGTAAAAGGAACCTGAAAAACAAAAAGGAGCTTAAGACAAGGAACCTTCTACCGCCTGATAATCAGGACATAAATCAACCCCGGCCAGGGGCTTACTATACCATACCTGTTCGTGGAATGGTATCAAATGTTTAATCAGATGCAAAAAATTATCCGAGGGCCTTATCCGGGGAGGAAAATTTGATTCGGGAAGAGCTCTTATGCAATAGATTCATGATCTTTCGATCTATCCTGGCGTTAACTTCTTCCAGGGGTAAGGAGGCCGGGATATGATGAATATAGTCACCTTGCATATCGCTGAAGATTCGGCTTACCTTCTTAAGGTAATCCTCTTTTTCGAAATAGTTCTCTTTCTCCCGACGGAAAGTGTTGATCCGATGCAGTCCGGTCCGGACATCAAGATCCAGGATAATAACCATATCCGGTTTCGGAGCGATTTTCTCATTTAACGCCCGGATATAGTCACTATCGATTCCCAGCGCTCCTTGATAAGCCATATTGGAATGATAATATCTATCCATGATAACAATGTAATTTTGCCTTAAGGCAGGCAAAATGTTCTTTTGAACATCTTCCTCCCGGTCTTTAAGGAAAAGGTCCATTTCCTCCTGCGGGCTCATCTTTCCTCTGCCATGGAGAATGATCTCCCGCAGCTTTTGCCCATAGACCCCGCGGGTGGGTTCACTGAAAGAAACTGCTGCCAACCCTTTTTGTTTGAGCCAGTCGGTCACTCGTATGGCCTGGGTTGTTTTTCCAGCGCCATCAATACCCTCGAAAATGATTAAAAGCCCATGGTTCTCTCTGCCGCTCAACGTGCGAAAGTTCCCTCCTTCATCGGCTCCATCCTTTTCATCTTTGTTCACCCCTTGCCGGTCACCCTGCTGCTTCACCTATCACTGTTTGATGATCCAACCCGTCGTCACCTGGCGATAGAAAAAACGGGAGCTATTATTTCACAAAATTCATCCCTTAACAAGCCTTTTTCAAAAGTAAAAGAAGCCGGAAAAATTTTTTGACGATGGTAAATTAATCTGCTATTATGCATCGATATAGTATTATTCATTGGGCAAACATTGGAAATATCAATAGGAAAACCTTATGTGGAACATTGAAAGGAGATAGCTGGTATGAAGGAGACAGTAATTTCATGGCTCGTGCTCTCATTATTGCTTGGCGGGGTTCTTTTTTCAGTTTCAAAGGCCGAAGCAGTCTCTCGTGACAATGCAGAATCGGTTCAAAATATCTTTGTCGATACCCTTTACGGCATGGCCACAGGTTTCGTGCTCGGTGCCGCCATTACTGCCGCCAGAGGTGATGCCGACAGCAGCGACTGGGGTCAGAACCTTGGAGCTGGTGCTGCCGTAGGGGGAATCCTTGGGTTGGGTTATGGCGTATTCTATGAATATAATAGAGGGTTCGCCGAATTGACAGGAACCGGGATTTCCCTTCATATCCCATCCATCACCACATCGTCTGCCCGGCATGGCGAAGGATTAGCCATTCGTGCTGATTTTCTGCAGATTCATTTTTAGTTTAGTGTGATGGCCGTATCTTCGAGTCTGTTCATATGGGTTGCTCATAATCGTATGGGCTGCCCATACAAAAGGGGGTACTCATACCATAGGACCGTAGTAGGCCGGAACTGGATTTCTGCCTGCACCGGACATGCCATGACCGCCATAACCCATACCTGCACCGCTCGCGCCATAGCCATAGCCAACAGGAGCGTATACCGAACCCATACCGCCGCTGCTTACACCATACCCCATCGCTGTATAACCCGTAACCGGGACCGGGCTGACAACCGGACCATAGCCATAGCCGTAAACAGAAGAGGATATCCCGCCTGCACTGGCCGGAAGATAACCCACACCGCCTGGCATAATGCCTGAAGTATAACCATACGCCGTGCTGGCTGGACTATAGCTGCTGGCGGTGTTATAATAGCCGGCTGGGCTATAGGGATTATAGCTGGCTGGACTATATATGGCTGAACCGTAGCCGGGACCATAGCTCGAACCATAGCCGGCTGAGCCATATGAACCATAGGTTGGAACACCCATACTACCGTAGGATAAGACAGGAGCCGTACTACTGCCAATGATTGCACCGTAACTACCCATGGGCACCCAACTGCCAGAAGCCTGATACAGTCCAGAGCTATTCCCCATCACAGTCGGGTAGCTCATCTGAGGAACAGCACTCCAGTAAGCACCGCCTGTACCCGTATAGTGTAACGGATCAGCCGTCATTATCAGTGGCACTGTTCCGGAAGAACCCGGGACTCCATAACTCGTGATCGGGCCCTGCTGTCCCCATAAACCGCCTGTGCTGCCCAGTTGTATCACCCGCCAATCATCTTCTACTTTGTAACTGCTCCACTTCATTGTATCCTCCGCTTTTCCCTTGGATTGATCACTCTCATCCTGCTCAGCTCCGATCGCAGGAACCAGGGGAAAATGTATAGCTACGACAATAGCTACGACTAACAGTGA
>JBFMGO010000179.1:0-6200 GCA_040752695.1 bacterium | reverse complement strand
GCCAGCACCCACCGCCCGAGGGAAAGGGAGAGCACAAAGGCCAGGCTGGGGGTGAGCAGCCAGCTCAGCAGGACCTGATAAAGGGTGCTCAGGCTGACCAGTCTGAAGTTTCGCACCAGGGCTATTCCCATAACTGCCCCGATAGCAGCCTGAGATATGGAAACCGGCACCCCGATCAGGGCGAAGATATGCAGAGTCAGGGCTTCTGACAGGAGCAGGATAAAGGCGGAAAAGGCATCCAAAAGGAGTATCTGGCTGAACATGGTCTGCATGACTCCCCGGCTGAAGGTGAGCGCGCCCAGAGCAATACTCGCTCCAGCGATCAGCGTGGCCTGATAGAAAGTCAGCATTCCAGCCTTGAAGAATAAGCCGGTTACATTGGCCGCATTGTTCGCTCCCATGGAGTAAGCGCTGTAGCATCCTATCAGAAAGAGCGATGAGCGCATAAGCCGGTCATACTGGAGGAAGTGGGGATTCAGCAGGAAAAGTATCCGGCCGAGAATCACAAAAGAGACACTCCCGATGAGTGCACCGCCAACCGGAGTCAGGAGCCAGCAAACCACTACCTTTTCCAATGCCTGCCAATCTACCTGTCCATAAAGAAGGCCGATACCCACAATTGCTCCCCCCATGGCATGGGATGTGGATACCGGCAGGTACAGAGCGGTCATAGATGCTACGGTAATGGCCGCGGCCAGACAGGCTATAAAGGCACTGCTGGCCGTCTGACTGGTAAGACTGCCTAAGGTCCTTATTCCGGGTCCGCCATCCACCAGGGCTCCGATAATGGCAAAAACTGCGGAAAATAAAGCGGCAGTCCGGTAGGAGAGCATCTGGGTCGATACCGCTGCTCCGAGTGTTTTGGCTGTATCATTGGCTCCAAGAGCCCAGCCCAGGAAAATTCCTGCCACAAGTCTGATCACTTCATTATCTGCCTATCTGCCGAGGTGGCTGCTTGCAGCCTGGCTGCTTCGCTTGTTTGTCCTGCTGTTTCTCTATCTGGAATCCCTGTTTCTCTATCTGGAATCCCCCGATCCAGGCGTTGCAGTGTCAATGCGCGGAGCTGGATTTCGGCACTATCGAGCCGACTTCCATGTTTTGGAGTATAGCGGATCTCAGGTCTTTTTAGCGAGACGTCGAGCCTCTTATAGTTCAAATGCCTCATATGCGCTCATACTCATAATCTACACAAGCAGGTCTGCCCTCTTTATTGAAGAATGGTCTTTCGTACCTCTTTTACTATCTGCCGTGGCTGCTCATTCATGCAAATCAGGTAGATATCCGGATCATACGGTAAACAGACAGATCAAGAATATCTTCCATATTGGCCATAAGCTCAGCGTTTTGCTCAGGTGGAATGCACCAGCATTTCCTTAGGTGCAGCTTGAGTTCGTTTTTTTAATGCCTGCCGAACTGTTTCATGAGAGATACTTTCTACGATATTGAGTTCCACTAACTTGTCAGCCAAAAGATGCAAAGTCCACCGCTCGCAACCTTCTGGTGCCTTACTACAGCTCAAGGCGATAAGCTTGGCTTCCTTTTCACCATCCAACAACCGCCGCTTGCGGGAGGGATGACACTGCTTTTTGCGCTCAAGAGCCGCATCTAAACCCTTCTCTACAAAACGGTGCCGGATACTACAAACGGTATTTACATGAACAGAAAATGCATCCGCAGCTTTCTCATCAGTCCATGCTTCACCATCGGCATCAATCTTGAGAAGGATATTCGCATGCTTTATCTTCTGCGTGGCTGTTTTGCCTTTAGAAATAAGTTCCTTCAACTGCTGACGTTCTCCATCCGTGAGCCTGACGATATACTTTTTGTTCATATCGGTCCTCCAAGAAAGGTTTCCTTTTATGGATAGATCGGCAATAATTCACAACTACTATAATCTTCCTTGAACAGGAACTAGTGCCCTTTCAAGCCCTCGTTGATGGATCAAGTAATGACTGTCGGGACCATCCCACGTCATTCCCGCGGAGGCGGAAATCCAGTTGCCCATCAATATTCGATTGACAGTGCACTAGTGGGTCTTCACGGCTGAATTTGTGAAGGAGAGAGGTTGTTTTTGCCCCTCATTTAAACGCTTGTCCCCACAATTTCAAGTGTGAAGATCCACTAGTGGGTCTTCACACTTGAAATTGTAAGTGTAGATGCCAGGTATAACGATGAAATATTGTCTTCTGTATCCACAAATTCAGATGTGAAGACCCACTAGTCGCTTAAATAATTCTTTTTGCAGCAATGACATTTAACCGGTCTCCTGCATCCTCCGCCCGGTCCGAGATATTTCCCGTCTCGATAATCAGCTCCTTCAGCAGGATTTTTTCCCCGATCGGAATCGAGCTTTGAAAGACCTTTCGGATCAACCCCCGCTCTATGGAATCGGATGATCTTTCCTTAACACCGATCGCGGCGGTGAGATAGCGAACTTTCTTGATATTATCAAAGGTAGCCTGGACCGCGTGAGCAATATCCATAAAGGTCTGGGCATTGACCTCGGCAAGTTGGCGAAATTGCTCCTTAAATTGTTCAGGGATATGTAAACATTCCGTATCCAGTTGAAGAATCACCGATTGAGCCTTATTGGGGATCTTATCCACAGACTCCAGGACATCCAATATGTCACTGCGTGATTCCGGTATCAGTGCCTTTTCATAGAGCATAATCTCTATTTCCCTGCGCAACTCGTCAGCTTCGGCTTCAGACTGGTTGATCCGGTCTACAAGCTCATGAAACACGATGCAATCTTCATTCTCCAAATAGATCAGGAACGCTTTCAGAAAGGTATCTATGCACTCTGATGCTTTTTGGAGATAGGAATTGATCATTTCCATCAGACGGTGCTTCTTGGAAGAAAACAAGTTCATAGGACAGACTCCATCTCTTTCTGATACGGTGCTCTCTCACGCCTTCGTTTCCAAGTGGGTATTCTATGTTATTCCTCGCTGAACCTCTTGTGCTGGCAACCAGCGAAAAGAATCCAGCAAAGAGAATCCAGCATAAGAGGAACTAGTGAAGGGTATCCAATAAAGGGTATCCGGTCTTTATGATAATAAGGGCCTATCCCAAAACCCGATTTTCAGATGAATGATCTCACCTGTTGCCAGAGGCTTTGAGATAGAGCCTCTAAATACTCCCGGATTCAATGTTTTTCAGGGAAAAGGCGGGATTGAGACTGTTTTAATCGGAATACCTAATATCCTGGACTTATCCGCTAGTTCCTGGACTTATTTCCCTCTGTTATTCTATAATATCGACAAATCGAACGGAACCCTTGGTAATAGAAAATGATTCACCGTAATCACCTATAATGATTTTTACCTATGGCTCGCAAATGGATTTTGTGTAACTCGACCTATTAAAAACCTATCAAAAGAGTTGACAATATCATTTCTGGAATGTATACTAAAATTCCATTCCAAAGTCATAAATTGGGGCTGTGGCGCAGTTGGGAGCGCGTTTGACTGGCAGTCAAAAGGCCGTGGGTTCGAATCCCATCAGCTCCACCATTAATATCAAGGGGTTACGGAATCAGCGTAATCCCTTTTCTTTTTCTGTGAGTGAATCCGTGAGTGGATTTTTATTTCCACACGCATCCTCATAGACTGCCATTGCTTCTCGCTCTGCTTCTCCAATACTGTGTAAATAAATTTCAGTTGTACGTCTGTTCTCGTGACCTAAAATGCGCTGGATAGATCCTATCTGGACCTTGGCGTTATCCATTATCGAGGCTCCGAAATGCCTTAAGGCATGAAATCGAAAGTATTTTACCCCTGCCTTTTCACACAGGGCTTTCATAATCCTTTTCCGGTCTCGAAATGGCCCCTCTTTCTTTTCACCGGTTTTACTGCTCCAGTAAGTATGCCAGAATACCCAAGGCTTGCTCTTATCTCTATGGGCATATCTACGAGAGAGAATTTCATAAACCCTTTTGGTCATTGGCACTTTTCGTGGAGTTAAGTGACCTCCCTTTTTCTTGCGAGTAGAGAGGATAACGCATCGCTCGCTGAAATTAATATCTTCCCAAGTAAGTCGATTAATCTCGCTTATTCTGCCCATTGTCTCTTTAACGACAAATAAATAATCCTGGGTATCGCTGTCAGCAGCCATAATGACTTTCAGGACATCCTCTTTTGGAGGAATATATTTCACTTTTTTGTCCAATGGGAGAAATGAAATCCCACGAGTTGGATCATTCGTGATCCAGCCTCTTTTCATCCCAAAATTAAATAATGACCGCAGACATCGTAAATCATAATTAGCGGCATAAGCAGAAACTTTTTTCCGGTTGAATAGGAAACCTTGAACCATGTCAATCGATATGTCGCTACATTTTAAATTACGCCATTTTGATGCCCACCTACGGGCCATAGACCTGTAACTGGCATAATAGGACGAAGAATAATACGCCTTTACATGATCTAACCGCTTATTGACCAGCTCAAAGAAGGTTATGTCTGTCGGAGTCTGCACTAATACAGGTTTTGGATTCTTTACTTCCTCCTTTCTTTTTATGCTGGATCGAGTTGCTTCCGACTTTGTCTTGAACCATGCTTTTGAGTACTTCACTCCGTTCAGGATGAATTCGTATCTCCATCCCTTCCCTTTTATGAAAAATACGCTCATAGAGTTCCTCCTTGCTCGGAAAGAACAGAGAACCCCTGAGTTTCCTACCACCTAATATCTGCCAATTCTTGTATACCCAGCTTTTGCTTTTTCGCAGATATTGGGCAACCTCCTCAAGAGTTAGTATATCGTTTTTTAGGGGATAAATGTCAATATCTGAATGGTGCATTTCTTTTTTCCATGATTCTCTTCAACCGTTCTATGGGGTGTGGATTATCAATGAGTCTGCCGAATATCTTTTACTCAATGAATCAGTTGGCTGCTCATAGGGATATTTTCAGGAGTGTCCTCACAAACTGGCATCCCATCTATAGCCACCACCATCAGCTCGCCATCGACGATTTGGAAGCATTCCTGGCCGAGTTCCTCCAACACCTGGATCACCCAGATTTGAGCCGTGGTCCTTCTGGCGAACTCTCTGAGCACGTCCTGCCGTCCTTATCCAATTCTCTCCAGCCAACATTGATGGTTATAATACCGATTCTGGAATGCTGGCCAGGCAGATGGCACAGGAGATCTCGATCTGTTCTCTGCCGCTGACCTGGAAGATGGGCAGGCCCTTATAGGTTACAGCTCCGTCCTCAATAGCCAGCCCTGACAGAGGTAGTCCTGCCCGCTCGATAAGATTGAGCTTATAAGCTTTGATTTCATGGATCTGCCTGGTAAGCCGCCCGGAGTCTATCAATTACGTGAATATCTCCACATGGTTGAAGCTTTCATAGCGATTAGGTGTGTCACGTCGAATATGATTAACGATGTGTCAAAATACCTTCGACAGGATCTGCAAAATCTCGAAAGTCTATGAATATAAATGACTACATGGACACTTCCACAATACGGACAGGATTCCTGCGGATAAAGGTTCATTTTTCACTCTTGGCTGAGGACGGATGTGGTGGCTTCTGTTGTGTCGATCTCCTGAAGATCGAACAATACCTCGTTGATGCCGTCCCGCAGCGCTATAATGTGTTCTCTATCCGTAATCTCGATATCAACAGGACCTAAATAGAGGCATTCATCCTTAATGACGGAGGATGGACACATGAGGAGGAGACTTACCCTGGTTACCCATTTTCTGCCGGGGACCATTTTTCGCTCCAGTTTTATCCGGGCAATGGCATCTCCGAGATCGAGCAATTTTACTCGTTTGATTTCGCCCACGTTTTACTCTCCTACTGATAGGGGTTGACTGACAGGGAATTCACTGCTGGAGAATTGCCTGTCAGAAAGTTGAATGGTAGGGCGTTGACTGGGAGGGAATTGGAACATAAAGCCATCGTCGATGGTGGTCACCTTGTCGATGACGAGGGTGTCATCGACAATCGGCATACCTTCTTTCCACACAATGGAAAAACGAACCCTGCTTTTACTCGCTTTTTTGCCACCTTGCTTATTGCTCAGGAGATATCCTCCTGTCTGCACCTTTTTAATCATTCCCATTCTGGTCGCGGAATCATAAAGCACGTCTACCCGGTCACCTATCGAAAAATGGACTGTCTCCATGAGATTTACCCCAAGCGTGAACACCAGAGCAGTTTTTTCTCCTTTTGGCCTTGGATTTTTAGAAA
>JBFMGO010000178.1:0-6219 GCA_040752695.1 bacterium | reverse complement strand
TTACTATAGGAAAGATATAGCAAATTACTTCATGTTCATCACTTGTGTTCAGGATAAAAAACCCCGATGAACACTTGGTGAATAATTATGAACACTTAAAAAAAGTATTCATTGAGGAATAAGTCATTATAAATCTATAGGTTAAATACCCTTATGAATACTATGAATACTTTTTTACTGACATAGATAGGCAAAAATTTGAGAAATTACTATAGGAAAGATACAGCAAAATGCTTCATGTTCATCACTTGTGTTCAGGACAAAAAATCTCGATGAACACTTGGTGAATAATTATGAACACTTGAAAAAAGTGTTCATGGAGGAATAAGCCTTTATAAATCTATAGGTTAAATACTCCTATGAATACTATGAATACTTTTTTACTGACATAGATAGGCAAAAATTTGGAAAATTACTATAGGAAAGAAACAGCAAAATGCTTCATGTTCATCACTTGCGTTCATTATTAATTAAGCTAATCATATAAACATGAATAAAAAAATAATACTATAGGCTTATCCTGACCTGGAAACATATTAATTTTCTTCTTCATTTCCAGTTGATATCCTTTTATGTACCTGGTAACCTACAAGTATTAATTAATTAGTAAGTAGCGACTGACCAAAACCAGAACATTCACAAACATTCACACTACTTGCCAAGTACATGGCAAAAAAGGAGAGCACCATGAGACCATCAAATTTAATTGACACCTTAAGTGTAATGTTTCCTGCCCATGAACCTGTATTGTTGAAGGGCGCCCCGGGAGTTGGAAAAACGGCGATCGTGAAAAGAGCGTGCAGTATATGCGGGGCAAAGTTGATTATTTCCCATCCGGTTGTAAATGAGCCAATCGATTATAAGGGGATGCCATTTGTACAAAATGGCCATGCGGATTTTTTACCTTTCGGGGATCTGCGGGCTTTGATCGAGGCCAGGGAATTGACCGTATTTTTCCTGGACGATCTGGGACAGGCCCCAGCCGCGGTACAGGCGGCAGCCATGCAATTGATCCTTGAAAGGAAAATAAACGGCCATGAGGTAAGCCCTTGTGTTACCTTTATCGCCGCCACCAACCGTAAGCAGGACAGAGCGGGTGTCATGGGAGTGATAGAGCCTGTCAAGAGTCGGTTTATCACTATCTTGGAGTTGACCCCTGAACTGGAAGATTGGGTTCCCTGGGCCCTGGAAGAAAAAATGCCTGTCGAATTGATCGCCTTTATGCGATTCAGGCCGAATCTTCTTTTCGATTTCAAGCCAACCGCAGATATTACCAATAGCCCATGCCCAAGGACGGTCGCCAACGTCGGCAGATTGATGAAAATGGGCCTTCCGGCAAACACCGAATACGAGATTTACTCAGGAGCGGCAGGAGATGGGTTTGCCGCAGAGCTTATGGGGTTTTTGAAGATTTACCGAAACCTTACCCACCCGGACGTCATTTTGATGAATCCCGACACCGCCCCGGTAGCGGAAGATCCAGCCACCTTGTATGCCACCTGCGGGGCCCTGGCAAGGAGGGTTTCCGATCAAACCGCAGATAGAATCTGCCGCTATGCCTGCCGGATGCCTGCTGAATTTTCGGTTCTCTTGATGAGAGACTGCATGCAGATTTATCCTCAAATAGTTAACCACAGAGAATATATCGCCTGGGCAGCGAAAAATAACAATGTATTAAATTAATGGAAAAGTCAGATTAGTGGAAAGAATGGCGGCTATGTTTTTTTGCTGCCATTTTTTTGCCTGTGAATGGCTTAAAAGCATATATAAACAATGTGATAAATGGAGTTGACAGGTTTTTCATATCGAGGTAACCTATAGGTATTAAATAATTGTCCTTACCTTATTAACCATCTATCAGGTACATGCTAGAAGAGGAGAACAAAAATGAGTACCAGAAGAGACATCCAGGAAAAAGCCATGTTAATAACCCTTCACATTTCCCAGTGGTTTGCCCGTAAATATGATAAGAAAATCAGTAAAGAGGTGGCAGAGCGGTATGAAACGTCGGAGGATGCGGGCAGGTATAACAAAGTGTTGATTGCCAGGGATGAAATCAAGAAGATCCAGGCCATAGCGACTGAAATCAGGCTCTTTCATTATGAGCAGACCTTGCCCTGGGGCGATAACGGCGAGAGGATTTTACCCAATACCAATTACCTCTACTATACCAGGAAGATGGGCGAATATAAGGACAAATTCGATGCCGCCGTAGACAGATTCTGCGAAAATTATCCGGTATTGATCGAGGAGGCGAAACGAAGGCTGAACGGGATGTTCGATCCGAAGGACTACCCGGACCCGTCAAAGATTGGCCTGAAATATAAAGTCGAGACCGTTATAAATCCCATTCCGGATGGCCATGATTTCAGGGTCGATTTGCAGTCCGAGGAGGTCAACAGGATTCAGGAAGAGATTGAAACCAGGGTTAGCAAGGCCGTAGATCGAGCCCACCAGGATCTTTGGCAGAGGCTTTACGATACGGTTTCCCACATGGCCGACAAACTTTCCGACACAGACGCAATCTTTAGAAATACCCTGGTGGGGAACATGGTGGATTTATGCGAGTTGCTGCCACGGTTAAAATTGATCGACGATCCGGGTATGGATAAAATCAGGAACGAAGTCATTGAAAAACTGTGCTCCAAGAATCCTCAAGTGCTCCGGGAGGACTCCAAAGAGCGCCAGGAGACAGCGGAGGCAGCCAAGAACATTTTGGGAGCCATCGAGGCCCAGGGCGTTTTAGATGTGATGGCCGGTTATATCGGGGCGTAACTATATCAGGATAAAGGGGGAGGGAATAGACCTCCTCCTTTGCAGTTTTATTTGACGTTTAATTCCTAAGCTGTTAATGTATGGGTATGAAGTAGTTAGGAGATGTGTACTAAAACCATCTACCAGGGACATGGTAGAAAAATAGTCGAGAGACGGAGTAAAAAGGAGCAAGAGGATGAAACCAAAAGCGATGGCACAGATGATAAGAGCACGGGCCGGTTTGATTTTAGGACCATCCCTTTTTTGGATCATTGGCAACGAGGCTGAAGCTGATCGAGGACACAACCTGTGAAACCGCGTGGACAGACGGAACCAGCCTGGGATTCAACCCCCAATTTATCGACAGCTTGAGCCTGCCTGAAATCAAAGGCCTGTGGGCGCACGAAGTGATGCATTGCGCATGCGCCCACCATGTCAGGAGAGGGACACGGGATGCGGTACGATGGAACATCGCGGGAGACATGGCCATTAACCTGATCCTGGCTGCCAGCAACGTGGTTCTGCCCAAAGGAGCCCTCCTGGACGCACAGTATAAAGACAAGGCCACAGAGGTTATTTACACCATGATCCCGCAGCAGGAAAGCGGAAGTGGCGGGGCATCAGGTGCAGGGTTTGGAGAGGTAAGAGATGCGGCAAGTCAGGATGGAAAGAAACCATCCCCTTCGGATATGGCACAGCAGGAGCAGGAATGGAAGGTGGCTATTACGCAGGCGGCCCAGCAGGCACGAGCAGCCGGGAAATTGCCCGCAGGCATTGACCGAATGGTCAAGGAAATAGTCCACCCCAAGGTGGATTGGAAAGCGGTTTTAAGGCAATTCGTAGAGACCTCCTCCCGGAACGATTATTCCTGGATGGCCCCCAATCGAAGGTACATAATGCAGGGGTTATACCTGCCATCCATTATTTCAAGTGAATTACCGGAAATGATCATCGCCGTAGACACTTCTATGAGCATTCGCAATGACGAACTGGCACAATTTGCTGCCGAGATATCTTCCATCCTGGCAGGGTATCAAACCACAATCCATGTGGTATATTGCGATGCCAGATTTCAAGGCTCACAAACCTTCAGCAGTGAAGACCTCCCGATTACCCTAGAGAGTAAAGGCGGCGGTGGAACAAGCTTTATCCCGCCATTTGAATGGGTACAGGAAAATGGAATCATGCCAGCCTGCCTGATTTACTTAACGGATATGAAATGCTGTTCGTTCCCTTCTGAACCTGACTTTCCAGTCCTTTGGGTGTCAACCATCCCTGTCAGACAAACACCTTCTTTTGGGGAAGTCATTGAAATGTCATGATTTACCTTTACAACCACGAGGGAGGATGGGGGAATTTTCTCCCCTTTCTCCGTCTTGGATTTTTCACAGGAGGGAAACGCCGATGCTGCATACTCTGAAAACTCTTTACCTGTGGTGTAATAAGCATAATCCATTGGTATTGGAAAGGTTTGAAAAGCTCAGCCAATACTGTAATGACCCAGAATATAATGGATTAAATAGAGGAGAAAAATCTCTACATTGGCTGATACAGAATCTGAGGTATAAAATCATGCAAAAGGATTTACAGGATGTATTTTACTATTGCTTACTTGAAGCATTAGTTTATGGTGAGGATGATTTATATACTAATATCTTCAGATTCGATATAGCCAGAAAATACCGGCCACAATTGAATAACATAACCAGAAGGAGAGATTTTCCATGCCAGTCCCAAGCGGAAGTGAAAGAAAATCAATAAATATGCCTGTCGGTCTTATCCAGGAAATTGAAAAAAGGGTGGGGGAAAAATCCCAGAAATTTTCTGAACAGGTTTGCAGTAACCTGACCATGTTTTATGCTGTTTTGGGTGAAGTCCAAAAGAGCATGCAGGGACGATTCACCTTGGCGGAAATTAAGGCCGTATGCGAAGTTATGCGAGGAACATCTATCGAACCGGAAAGGGTGAGGCTATTGCCTCAAATTCTTTCGTTAAATCTGGCAGATGCGCAGTCCAATTCCAATATTGCGGAAAAATATTCATTCGACTTCCAAAAGCTGGAGCTCAAATCGCACCAGGTAACAGTGATTGAAGCTGTGTGGCTATGGGATAGGCTGAATATTTTTTGGTCTAACCCATCTTTGCAAACCGATGAGAATATTTTAAAGATTTTTTCGGCTATACTATAAAAAGAACATTTGGGTTTAATTTTTACTTTTTACTAATTCCTAGTCATTATGTAGCTATGAAGTTAGTATTAGGAACAAAAGTATTGAAAAAATAATGAGTAAAAATATAATACAAGATAGACAAACAATAGAGGGGAAATATATAATACGGAGGAATAAAGTAATGAAATTTATAAAACTCTTATCTTTCATTGTGATGGCATCATTCTTTATTGCCGCTTGTGGTAATGGGACAAATAAGGGAGATAATAGAAGCGGTCTCAATTTAAATATACTGCCTAATTTTATGGTTGATGACACAAGTTCTTACACATTATTTCAAAAGAGTGCGTTGTATATAAATCGCCAAGGCATAAGGCAAGCAAATCCAGGAACATTTGTTCATGCAGTAAGCTACGCGGATTTTGACCAAGATGGTGACACTGATGTTTTTATGTCTTCAGGCACTAGCCAAGATCCAACGCCTGTGGAACTTTACCTAAATGATGGTGCTGGTAATTTTATATTGGATACAACCTTTTGTAGCGGGAATCCCCCAGGTATGATCCATCCACGGAAAGCTTTAACAGGAGATTTTAATGGTGACGGGAAAATAGATATATTTGTGGTCGGTCATGGGCACGACGCTCCTCCTTGGCCTGGTGAAGCGCCACTTCTGATATTATCGAGCCCTTCGGGATACATTAATACCCCTCTTCCAGATAGCCCGAATAATCTGGTGGGATTTCATCATGGGGGCGCTTCGGCTGACATAGATTCTGATGGTGATATTGACGTTTTTGTAGCATCTGGCGGTGCGGCCCCACGCACTCCACCTTTCTTCTTAATAAATGATGGAAGCGGACACTTTGAAGTCAGTACAGACAGGTTATCTTCTGATCTTGTAAACTTCACTTTAGGCCCCATGTTTAGTGCCGAGCTTATTGATATAGACAAAGACGGCTATGTCGATCTGATTGTTGCAGGAAATGAGTACGTGCTTTATGCGGGTCACGTAAATAATGCTTTACCAACCCTGATATTATGGGGAGATAGTACCGGATATTATAGTACTCGAAAAAGTACTACATTGCCTGCCCTGAGAGGAAACGGCGCAGTTCTCGATATCGATGCGGGGGATATTGATTATGACGGTGATAAGGACATTATTTGCGTATTCCGGTGTAATTCGACCACCGATTCCGGAGTTAGCCGACCACTGATTCCGGTGTAATTCGACCACCCATTCCGGCGAATGCCGACCACCTATTCCGATTTAATCCGACCACTTATTCCG
>JBFMGO010000177.1:0-6330 GCA_040752695.1 bacterium | reverse complement strand
GAACCGATTCAGGTGGGATCCCTCCCGGACCACCTGGCAATTCTGAACAACATCAATGCCCGCTGCGAAGATCTGGCTGTCCTGGGTGCACTGCAAGGCGACCCGCGTAAGGTCTTTCACGCGATTATCATGGATCCTTTAACCTCGGCGGTTTTGTGCCTGGAGGAGATCCGAAATATGGTTGATGAGATGTTTGAGGCCAACCGAGATTGGCTGCCGCAGTTCAGAGGTAAAATATAACCATCATCCCATGAGAATTCAGCCGCTTGAGAACATGTTGTAATGGAAATGAAAAAATATTGCTTGCCGGTTTGTCGTTAACTGAAAAGTCCATGTTTCATTTATTTAGAGTGTGGCTTTCAGGGTAAGAATCGCTTCCCGGTACGAGTGTTTAATAGCGTCGTTACTTCCGTTTTTCACAGCATCCAGGAAGATATTCGACTCGTTCATCCGGCATACTCTCTCATCTTCCTGAAATGTCTGTTCGCCGCTTTCATCCCTGATAAGTAATTTTACTTCCGGCCATTCGGTGGTCAGAACAAATCTTTTTGTACTGCTGCTGATCATAAGTCCGGCTTCAGATACCGAATCAGCGAAACTGGCATGAATGCAGCCGATCGTACCCTGCGAGCACTTGATCAGCATAGCGGATGAGTCCGGAATATTTAACTCTTTGTAACTGACCGTATTTACCACAAGGTTTCTTTCAACAATCTCACCGAAGAAGAGCCTGACCAGGTCGACGATATGGGTCGCCTGCTCTACCAGCTGGCCGCCCGACATTTCCTTTCTGCGCCACCACTCTTTTTGCGGCGCACCAGTTATGTTGTAATATCCATTGAAAAAAACAATCTTTTCCTGCTTTAGCTTTTCGGCTAGCTCTTGCACCAGATGGCTGTACCTGTATTTGTAGCCGGCAAAGAGAAAAACACCATTTTCTTCGGCCTTCCTCTGAATGGTCTCCGCCGTTGCAATGTCCAGTGCCACCGGTTTTTCAATGAACAGATGGATTTTCCGTTCGATACAACATAACTCCGGTTCACCGCGGGTATGCGGCGGAAGGCCTAGATAGGCGGCATCAATTTTCTCATTGGCAAGCATCTCTCTATAGTCGTTGTATGGTTTTCCACCAAACTTGTCAGCTATTTTTTTTGCCTTCGTAAGCTCACGGCTGAACACGGCCACAATCTCAACATCAGGACGGTCTCTTACTACTTCCATATGGTCCAAATTATAACCACAGCCTAGAAAAGCTAATCGAATCATACTCTCTCCTATACAAAGCAGATTAAAATGTTAATACAACCTCCATGGTTTCAGCGGGTTTTTTATCAATCAACTCAAATGCTTTTGCAGCTTCTTCGAACTTAAACCTGTGAGAGATGAGCTTATTTAAACGCAGTTTCTTCTGACTCATTAAAGTCAATACCGTTCTCCAAAGGCGCGTATCATTCCACCGGTGCCTCAAACCTGGATTTATACCGAAAATCTGTGAACAGACTATATTAATCCGGTTCTGGTGAAACTCTTCGCCTAGAAAAAGTCCTTTGCCCTCGACTGGAATGAGTCCCATGGCGATCACTTTTGACGAATAGGTGCAGGCGCGAATCGCTTCATGAAGAGCCCCGGCTGCACCGGTGCATTCTATACAAATATCCGCTCCCTTCTTACCGGTAAGCTCTTTTATCTTTTCCCCCGCCTTTAACTCACTTGCATTGATCAGGACATCAACACCCCCCACTTCATGGCAGAGCCTGAGTCTGGACTCGATCATATCTACCCCGATTACAGTTGCACCCGAAAGCTTTGCCAGTTGTGCCGTTATCTGGCCGACCACACCAAGACCGAACACCGCCACAGTTTCGCCTAGGTTTATCTGGGCATCCAGGATACCGTTTAGTGCCACCCGGGCGATGGAAACGAAGATACCGGTAATGGGCTCGACTCCTTCCGGCAATCTACCTGTCTCCGCTTCATCTTGAGACAGCACCGCCGTAGTCCAGTGCCCCCAACCACCACAGACAAGATCGCCAACCTTCAACTTGTCGGCCTTCTTCCCCAACTCCACGATCTCGCCAACCTCTTCGTATCCTTCTGACATAAATGGGAAGCTTTTCGAGGTTGCTGGACTGTCAAGATATAGTCTGGATTCGGAGTCCCATTGTTTCTGGAGTTTGGCGTTTTGACCTCTGTAATTAGTCAGTTCGGTGCCTGCGCTTATTCCTGAATACAAGGTCTTTACTCTAACCTGCCCTTCGCCGAGTTGCTCCTCATCGAACTCTTGAAAACCAACTTTTCTTACACTTTCAAATACAACGATCTTGCGCATTTATTTTTTCCCTCTGTATGTTTAATATAAGCCTACAACTTTCTGATTAAATCGAGAAAATATTGATAATTTTTCAGGGGAACGTCCGGCGGCACATCGTGGTCAACAAGAGGAAAATAACCGCCAGTGGATAAGAGACAGGGTACTTTTTTCATAACCTCTTCCTCAATATCTTTTACCGTCCCCGCCAGCGCCCGTTTATCAATCCCGCCGATAATGATCAGGTCCCTCCCGTACTTTTTTCTCATTGCAACAATATCCATACCCGCAGCCACTTCATTCGGAAAAACACAATTTATTCCGGCTTCAAGCCACAGCGGGATTAACCCATTTATGTTTCCATCCGAATCGAGGGCGATCACATCGATCCCGCGGGTATGGAGCAGGTCTGTTACCTTCTCATACCGAGGCACCATATGTTCGTTGACAAACTCAAGGGAGATCAGGGAACCATTTTTCCAGGCCATGTCCTCCCAAAAATAAGCAAAATCAAAGGTTAAATCCTCAATTGCCGGCTTAATCGTTTCAATGATAAAATATTCGGTATATTCCATAATTTCTTCGATTAATGCCTGATCATCCACCAGCAGATAGCTTAAGTTTTCGATACCTATCCAGTGTCTCATCCAGCCAAAAAAGCTTCCTATATATATACCTAACGGGTATTCCCTGTTCCTTAAGCGTTCCTTCTCCTGCTGCCACCACTTCGGATAACGGGCCGGAGAATGGGGATCCAGCCTTCTTTTGTACTCCTGCCAGGTTGTTCTGTCTTTTACAGGATACTCCAACCACTGGTCCATAGATGATTCCCGGTTATTTTTCAATACCCTTTTTTTCACGCCGTCTATATCGATAATGACTTTGGTTCTCTCCTCTTCCTCTAATACTTCCTGATCAAAGAGAGGAACCACCGGCTCGCAAACATTGGTGTCCAGCAGTCCTTCCACGCGGTCAAGCCCGAAGAACTCCTCTGCATGAACATCCTGCGGCATCCCTTCACCCTTCCACCTCTCAAGCGTCTCTGGCCAGTATTTCTGCCACCTCGAAGGCATCATGACTTCGTTCCCACTTTTAAAATGAGCAATCTGCAAAAACCTTTCTCTTCCGTTCATTTTCTTAAATCCTCTTTATGTAACAAATTCCTGCACTGATTAGCGTTTCGATGGCAATATCTACCGATTATCACCATTACAGCACAGAAATCAGCCTGTTATATTTTAAGCATAAGCCGGATTGTAATTATCCCTTTACAGCACCGGCGGTAATGCCCCGAATAAAGAAACGGTTAGCTGCACCGTATATGAGAATAATAGGCACTAGAGAAATTGCTGAACCGGCCAGCATCAAGTTCCAGGCAGCAGCAGCGTCATGAGTCTCGCGCAAGGAGATTACACCCACTGTAAGTGTCCGCAACTTGGGATTAGCCATAGTGAATACAAGTGGCAGAAGGTAGGCATTCCACGATTCCTTGAAAGTAAGCAGGATGATCGTTGCGATGATTGGGACGGATAAAGGCATCAGGATTTGCCAATAGATCCTGAAGGGACCGCAACCGTCGATAGTAGCGGCCTGATCGATGTCTCTGGTGATCCCCCGCATGTAACCCATAAAGAGGAATATTTTAGCCACATCGATCCGCAATACTTCTACGGTAATGATACCCCAAAGACTGGTATGAATATGAAAAAATTTGGCAATCCTGAAAAGAGGATAGATGGTTATAGTTCCACCGGTAAAAAAAAGCGTTGCCAGCAAACCAGTTATTATAATTCCTTTCCCAGGAAACCGGAAGCGGGCCAGAACATACCCTCCTATCGAAGAGATCAGTAAGACACCCACGACGGTGAAGACGGTAACAAATACGCTGTTCCAGGTGTAGCGGGCGAAATTGGCAAGCCTCCAGGCATCTTTGTAATTATCAAACCTCCAGACTTTAGGTAAAAGCCGCGGACCGCCTAATAAAAATTCCTGATTTGGTTTAAAGGAACCGAAAAATGCATAGATGATCGGAAACAGGGAGAATACCACCAGACAGATCAAAAAGATGTACAGGAGTATGTATTGACTTACTCTTCCAAAATTGATTGGATGCGCTGTCATAATGTTTCAACCTTCCTGTTCTAGTTTCTTCGATATAAAAAGATAAATCGCAGTTATTATAGCAACGATTATCGATGCAATGAAACCTACCGCACTGGCGTAGCCGATCTGAGGCACAAGGGTGGCCCCGGCGCCTTCCCCGGCGCTGAAAAATCTTTTAAATACATAGAGCATCATCACCTCAGTGTCGTGATGAGGGCCGCCTTTTGTCAGAACCCAGAAAAGTTCGAAGATCTTCAGACTACCGATAATCGCAAGCATAACAATGATCTGGAGCATCTTCCCCAGGAGCGGTATAGTTAAGTGGAAAAATTGCTGGACCGAGTTGGCACCGTCGATCCTGGAGCATTCATACAGCTCCAGTGGAATACTCTGCAGGCCGGCCAGGATTAGAATCATATTGATACCAAAGTTTTGCCATACAGAAATAATCATACCCACGAACAGTGCCAGTCCTCCGTGGTCGAGCCACGCGATCGGTTCCTTTATAAAACCTATCGCCATCAGAATCCCGTTTAAAATTCCCTGGTAGGGTGAGAAGATGAAATAGAATACAAGACTCATAACGGCCAGGCTTGTAACATGGGGAAGAAAATAAACAGCCCGGAATAATCCCCGCCCTATTATCTTAGTATTCAAAATGACCGCCAGCAACAGCGCCAAAGGGATTTCTATGGCAAGCTTGCCAAAAGCAAATACAAAAGTGGTCCACACCGAACGCCAGAAGACAGGGTCCCTCTGGAATAAGCGGATAAAATTGAAGAGCCCGGTAAATTCAGGTTTTCGAATTCCATCATAATTATAAAACCCGATTACGATTACCCAAATCTGGGGATATAAAGTGAAGATCAAGTAACAAATCACGATCGGAGTAATCATGAAATAAGCGGCTTTCTGCTTCTTGATTCTGTACCAGAGAGGTTTTTGAGTTAGTGCGGCCACTTTTCAATGTTCCTTTTAAGTCAGCGGCAAAAATTACAAGAGGGCGAAAATCTTATCGCCCTCCGTTCTGTACTTTTTGATTCGGTTACTTCTTATACGCGTTGGGGTTTGGTTTCGTGGGAGTCCAACCTGCAATCCGATAATCCTCCAGTTTGAATTTCCCCTGCTCGGCTGCCTGTTTTAGAGCATCGTTTAACCGTTTATCCAGATCCTTAAGACCTTCGTCGAGATCAAGGCGGCCGGCAAGGATGGCATTGTATACGGTATAACGATCGTCCCCTTCAAGCTCCACTTCGGGCGGCCACCGCGGATAGATATCATCGTTGCTCAGATCGGTAAACTCTTTGATTCCCTTTTTCTGAGACGGGTTCTTGGAGGCCGCCACAATATCAGACATTGTAGCAATCCCGTAACCGCCTTCGTAATATTTAACCTGCTCCTCTACGCTCGTAATGAATTCGAGGAAACGTACCGCAGCTTTCTGGACTTCCGGACTGGACATACCGTTAACGTAGAGAGAGTCGTAAGCAGCATCAAGGACAGATTTGCCGCTGAGCTTGCCGTCCGGCGTCGGAAAACGAGCTACACCCCAATCGATTTTGGCCGGAAACTGATCATTAAATACACCTACATCCCAGCTGGCTGCCATCATCATGCCGATGTTTCCTTCGGAGAATTGGGCCCTGGCCGGATCGTTATCGAGTTGCAGCGCGCCCGGAAAAATACTGCCGTCTTTATCAAGCTGGATGTACATCTCCAGGATCGGCTTCTGTTTGTAGAACTCGTATTTAAGCGTGTCATAGTTAAAATGATAGATACCGGCTTGTGATAAGGGCATGTCGGCATAGTACTCCCATACATCGCTCACAGCTAAGGGCAGGGCAAATCCGTACTTCTTAGGATCCTGTGCCGCCCCGTACTGGGTGATTTTTTTTGCAAAGCTTACTACCTCGCTATAG
>JBFMGO010000176.1:0-6400 GCA_040752695.1 bacterium | reverse complement strand
GGCCTACTGGACATTCCAGACCAATTTGCCGGGCATGTACTTTGTACAAATCACCGCCTTTGACCAGCGCGGCGGATGGACACAATCGGAATTCCCGATCGAGGTCCAACCCTGGTGGTCACTGTAACCATTTACTGCCACGTAGTATCACTGCCATTTTTGGGGCGGGAAAAGGGGAACAAGCCTTTTTTCCCGCCCAAACTTTTTTTGCAACAGCCGAATAGTAGTCGTCGCCAGAAACATGGTGTGGGTTAATACAATCCCTTTTGGGGGAAAGGCAAAAAAGTGGAGAATCAGTATGATCAGGCGAATGGTAACTATTGACGGCAATGAGGCTGCGGCCTACGTAGCCCATCAAACGAATGAAGTAATCGCCATCTATCCGATAACGCCCTCCTCTCCCATGGCTGAGTGGGCGGATGAGTGGTCTTGTGCAGGACAAACCAATATCTGGGGGACTGTCCCGGCAGTGAACGAAATGCAAAGTGAAAAAGGAGCAGCAGGTGCACTCCATGGTGCCTTGCAGGCAGGAGCTTTATGTACTACCTTTACTGCCTCTCAGGGGTTGCTTCTCATGATCCCTGATATGTACAAAATTGCCGGAGAATTAACACCTGCGGTCTTCCATGTATCTGCCCGCTCCCTGGCTTGCCAGGCACTCTCCATCTTCGGTGATCATAGCGATGTCATGGCTGCCAGGGCCACAGGATTTGCTCTCCTGGCTTCAGGTTCGGTCCAGGAGGCCATGGACCTGGCCCTCATAGCTCAGGCCGCGACCATGGAGGCAAGGGTACCGTTTTTACACTTCTTTGATGGCTTTCGCACTTCGCATGAGTTGAATAAAATCGAGCAGCTCACAAGGGATGATCTTTCTGCCATGATCGATGACGATCTGATCCTGGCCCACCGCAAGAGGGCACTGACACCGGATAATCCCGTCATCAGAGGAACATCCCAGAATCCTGATGTTTATTTCCAGGGACGGGAGACGGTTAATCCTTACTACCTGGCCTGCCCGGATATTGTCCAAAAACAGATGGACCAGTTCGGGAAACTGACAGGGAGGCAGTACCACCTGTTCGATTACCTTGGCGCGCCTGATGCCGAAAAGGTTATCGTTTTAATGGGCTCAGGAGCCGAAGCTGCCCAGGAAACCGTGGAGTATCTGGTGGCGAGGGGGGAAAAGGTCGGTATGATCAGAGTGCATCTTTACCGCCCCTTCTCGATAGGGCATTTTGTCCAGGCCCTGCCGGACACCGTAAAAGTCATTGCCGCGCTTGACCGGACCAAAGAGCCGGGCAGTACGGGTGAGCCGCTCTACCTCGATGTGATGGCAGCCATAAGCGAGAGTGCGGCTGAAGGCAAGAGCCCCTTTGCAACTTCGCCCAAAATTATCGGCGGCAGATATGGGCTCTCTTCAAAAGAGTTCACTCCTGCCATGATCAACGGCCTCTTTCAGGAGATGGGAAAAGACAGGCCCAAGAACCATTTTACCATCGGTATCAACGATGACCTTACCCATACCAGCATCGATTACGATCCCTCCTTCAGCACGGAGGGAGAGGATACGATCCGGGCCGTCTTCTATGGTCTTGGTTCTGATGGCACCGTAGGTGCCAATAAAAATTCGATCAAGATCATCGGTGAGGGGACCGATAATTACGCTCAAGGGTACTTTGTCTATGACTCTAAAAAGGCTGGCTCGGTAACCGTCTCTCATCTTCGCTTTGGCAAAAAACCGATCCACTCTCCCTATCTGATCCGGCAGGCCAATTTTATTGCCTGCCATCAGCCGGTGTTTCTGGAACGGTACGATATGCTCTCCTGTGCTGCTACAAGGTGTATCTTTTTGTTAAACAGCCCGGCCGGGCCGGAAAAGGTCTGGGACACCCTTCCTCGGTCCGATCAGCGGCGAATAATAGAAAAGAAAATGAAATTTTACACCATCGATGCCTTTCGGGTAGCGAAAGAGGCCAGGTTAGGGGTGCGCATCAACACCATCATGCAAACCTGCTTCTTTGCCATTTCCGGCATCCTCCCGAAAGAGGAGGCCATAGCCAAGATCAAAGAGGCGATTGAGGAAACGTATGGCAAGAAGGGCGAACAGATCGTCCAGATGAATTTCAGGGCCGTGGACCACGCTCTGGCCAATCTCCACGAAGTAGCGGTGCCGGATAAGGTCACCAGCACCTTCGAGCGTAAACCGATTTTCTCTGAAGAAGCCGTATTACGCGGACCCGGCAGTGCTGTCCAGAAAACAGGCGGTCAGGGCATGGATCGAAGTCAATCGATGCCAGGGGAAGCCCCTCTCTTTGTGCGCAAGGTCACTGCCCAGATTATGGCTGGCCGTGGAGACGAACTGCCGGTCAGTGCCATGCCCGCAGATGGGACCTTTCCCACAGGTACCACCCGGTATGAGAAGCGAAACATCGCCCTCGAGATCCCGATCTGGGATCCTGAGGTCTGTATTCAATGCAACCGGTGCTCATTTGTCTGCCCCCATGCCACCATCAGAGCCAAGGTCTATGATCCCCAATACCTGATCGATGCACCACCGGGATTCAAGTCCGCTGACTATAAGGGGAGGGATTTTCAGGGTTCAAAGTTCACCGTGCAGGTGGCACCCGAGGATTGCACCGGCTGCGGGCTGTGCGTGCAGGCCTGCCCGGCCAAAAATAAAAAAGAGACCCGGCTGAAGGCCATTAACATGTATCCGCAGGCGTCCCGGCGGGAGGAGGAGAAAAGATCCTACGAGTTTTTCCTGAGCATCCCCGACCCCGACAGAACCCGGCTGAATACCGCCACAGTGAAAGGCGCACAGTTCCTTCTGCCTCTATTCGAGTACTCCGGCGCCTGCGCAGGCTGCGGGGAAACTCCGTATGTACGGCTCATCAGCCAGTTATTCGGGGACCGGGCGGTCATCGGCAATGCCACGGGCTGCTCTTCCATCTATGGAGGAAATCTGCCTACCACGCCCTGGACCAAAAACAGGGAGGGAAGAGGACCTGCCTGGAACAACTCGCTGTTTGAAGACAATGCCGAGTTTGGTTTCGGCCTGCGACTGGCCATAGACCAGCATATCCGGCAGGCCAGACAACTCCTCCAGCACATGGCCGGGAAAGTGGGAGATGATCTTGCCTCGGCTATCCTTGAAGCACCGCAAACCAACGAGAAAGAGATAAATGAGCAAAGGGAGCGGATCAAGATCCTGAAGGATAAGCTGAAACCGTTTCAATCGGACCAGGCTAGACACCTTGAGAGTCTTTTGGATTACCTGGTCAAAAAGAGCGTCTGGATCATCGGAGGCGACGGCTGGGCCTATGATATCGGCTTTGACGGACTGGATCATGTCCTGGCCGCAAACCGGAACGTTAATGTCCTGGTCCTTGACAGCGAGGTGTATTCCAATACCGGCGGTCAGATGTCCAAAGCCACACCCAGGGCGGCAGTGGCCAAATTCGCAGCAGGCGGGAAGTCCCTGCCCAAAAAGGATTTGGGTATGATAGCCATGACTTATGGCTACATCTTTGTAGCCAAGGTAGCCTTCGGAGCCGATGGCGAGCAAACGGTCAAGGCACTGATTGAAGCCGAGCAGTATGACGGCCCCTCGTTAATCATTGCTTACAGCCACTGCATTGGCCAGGGGATTAATACCGGGCTGGCCCTGACCAACCAGAAAGCGGCGGTTGACAGCGGCCACTGGATCCTGTTCCGCTTTCATCCCGATCGCATCAAAGAGGGAAAGAACCCCCTGACTCTTGACTCCAAACCACCCAAGATACCTTTGGAAGAGTATGCCTATCTGGAAAACCGCTACAAAATGCTGACCAAGAGCAAACCCGAAGAGGCCAGGCGGCTTTTGGAACTGGCTCAGAAGGATGTAACGCGCCGTTTTCATATTTACGAACAACTGGCCCGACTTGAAATATTACCTGAATGAGGAATAAGGATTATGGATCTTTCAACCAACTATTTGGGATTAGCCTTAAAACATCCTCTGGTTCCTTCAGCCTCTCCGCTGTCCGCACAGATCGATAAGATCAGAGCGATGGAGGATGCCGGGGCAGCAGCCATCGTTCTTCACTCGCTCTTTGAGGAACAGATAACCCACGATACGCTCGAACTCAACTACTATACCTCTTACCATTACGAATGGTTCCCTGAGGCACTCTCCTATTTCCCCGAACCCAAAGAATACCATCTGGGGCCGGAAGAATACCTGGAGCACATCCGAAAGGCTAAAGAGGCGGTTGATATCCCTGTTATTGCCAGCCTGAACGGCGTCACGACTGGCGGATGGCTGAGGTATGCCGAAAAGATGCAACAAGCGGGCGCCGATGCTCTGGAGCTGAATACCTATTACATACCCACGGATGCAAGCCTTGCGGGAGCCAAGGTGGAGGGGATTTATCTGGATATCTTAAGGACAATCAAAGAGAAGGTCACGCTGCCGGTCGCCGTGAAACTCAGCCCTTATTTCAGCTCAACAGCAGCTATGGCCAAAAACCTGGTCGAGGCAGGTGCGGATGGACTGGTGCTCTTCAACCGGTTTTATCAGCCGGATTTCGACCTGGAAAACCTGGAGGTCGTTCCGGAAGTGACCTTAAGCACCTCGGAGGACCTGCGGCTGCCTCTGCGGTGGATAGCCATTCTCTCCGGCCGGATTTCGTGCAGTCTGGCTGCTACCAGCGGGGTCCATACCGCAGAGGATGCCCTCAAGGTGCTCCTGGCAGGCGCGGATGTGGCTATGCTCTGCTCCAGCCTGCTGAAAAACGGCATTTCTCACCTTGCGACCATCCTCAAAGGTATGGAAATCTGGATGGAGCAAAAGGACTACACATCCGTCAGTCAATTGAAAGGGAGTATGAGCCAAAAATCCGTGGAAAATCCGGCTGCCTTCGAGCGGGCCAATTACATGAAAGCGCTCCACAGCTACCGGGAGAGGACTATTTAGGAGCAGCAAAAAGTGCTCGATTGACTCTTGCTGGATAGCTCTTAGTCTTTTAGACAGACATAAGCCATTTTTGGGTAGCGATCTGCCTGCTATCGACCTTGATTAAGGCCGTCATTTCTCTATCACGAAGACATAGCCGCCATACTACGGGCCTATAACGAAGAAAGGCATCATGAAGACGCACCAGATAGTAAAAGTAGACGCGTTTAGAGTCTGATCGCAGGTGATACCGTTTCGCCATATATTGCCGGGAAGGGAAGATGCTTTTCTGTAAAAAAGCAGCCTTTCCCTTGAGCCCTCTGGATGTCCAAAAATTCGTAAGATGGAAGGTTGGTAGTGAGGGGCTGTTCAGTTTCATAATGATATGCTCCCGGAGCCCAGGCACCAGATCCGCACCGACAGGATTCACTTCCAGGACATTGATAAGTTCCTTAAGCTCAGGCTTGCCTGAAAACTCCCCGAGAAGATGAAACATAAGAGAAAGGGGCCTGTCCATTTTCCACTTCCTGGAACGAAGCCGCACCTGTTCCCAATCTATTTCATTCCGATAATGGCTGATGGCTTCGAAGAGGTCGCAAAAGGGCCTGAGCCCGATTTTCAGGATATGATGGGCAGCGTGCAGGCATAGGTGCAGGATTAAATCTTCCGGAGATAACACCAGCATCTGAACATCATTGATGACAACTGGCCTGGCCCTCTCCCACAGGCCGTCAATGTCTATGAAGAAGGGAGTATTGGCATACTTGATGTGCCAGTGAATCTCGATCGGGGTTGCATTTTCCCTGATAAAGACAGGCAGACGCAAGAGTGCGATATCTTCATCAGTAAAAGGATCGACCGGGCTATAGCCCATATCCAGCAATATCCTTATGGCTCCCGGCAAGTCACTCTCTTTGACCAGAAGGTCCAGATCACACATCTTTCGAAGGGCTATATTACCGTAAACAACTTTCGCCAGGTGTGCACCTTTGAGTACCATGACGGGAAGGCCATTGCTCTGAAACGCTCTCGCCACCCTTGAAAGATCCTGATAGAGTTTCATATTCTTTACCGCATTGCACAGGTAGCTCTCCCGCAGCTTCCGGCCGGCATCCATGGGCATGACCCCATCCAGATTGAATGCCTTTAACCTATGGTAGAGCAAAGGTGCAACATTACATGCCATCGCCCCCCGTATGACCTCATCCCAACCGGAGGAGGTCAACTGCTCGAGCTCCCTGTGGGCAAGTTCCGTTGCTGCTCCGCATTCCCCCATGCCGAGGCTGTATAGTAATAATTCACCTGCGCTTATCTGTTTACTCATAACCGTAAAGTCCCTGAATATAAAATTTTTATCATATATCCTGTCAGTTTAACTCATCAGACGTTTTTTTAAGTGGGTGTGGTTATTTTTTCCTCTTTTTGGCCAAGGGTAGTGCCGTACTGGTAGTAGTGATAGGAGTAGTA
>JBFMGO010000175.1:0-6700 GCA_040752695.1 bacterium | reverse complement strand
AGAGAGAATATGGCATCTATTTGCCACGTGGGGGACTCAAGGGTATACCATATCAGGGTCAGAGACGGTGCAGAGGACAAGGGCAGAGACAATGTCAGCCCCAAGGCCGGGGACAACAGGAGTGATGCCGACAATGCCGGTGATGCAGGTGATGGTAATGATGCAGGTGATGCGGGTGGTGCAGGTGATAGTAAGATTACTCAGGTCACCCGCGATCATACCGTGGGAGATTACCTGGTTGCGCAAAAGCTCATGAAGCCGGAAGATGTTCCATCGTTTCAATGGCATGTCCTTACGCAGGCCGTGGGCGCTTCAGAGAGCCTGATGCCGGAGACCAACCTTTTAAAACTCGAGCCGTTCGACATCCTCCTGCTTTGCTCTGACGGTTTAAATACCATGCTTACTGACAGCGAAATCTATCAGGTGATCAGCATGCACCAGGGCCGGATTCAAGAGGGCGCTCAGGCGCTGATCGATGCGGCTAACCGTAAAGGAGGTCTGGACAATATTTCGGTCATTCTCATAGAGTGCGAATAATCATTCCATTGGGCCTCTGGGGGCTGAGGCTTAGGGGCCCTGGGCTGGGAGAAGGATATCCCTTTGCCTCTTTGGATCATTTGTCTTGCGGAGTGGACACACCTGACAAAGAGGGGGAAGGTGAATGTCCTTTCTCAATCCGCCCATTCGGTCGCCTTATCATCCATATGGTCGAATTCCGCAAAAGGCTTTTTCCTCCTGTCCCTCATTAACTTTTTATTTTTAAAGTCCTTAGATAATTCTCTCTCTTTGGCATAAAAATTGAGTTAAAAGAGTTGTAAATCTCAGAGCCTATCCGGAAAACGGGGGGAAGGAGCAAGCAGTTCTCTTAAGGTCTTTTCGGATGGGCTTTTCCTTCAATAAAACTATGCATAAGGTCACTTTCTGATACTGCTAACTCTCACAGAGCTTCTCGGTGAGTAGCCTTTTGCTCTTATAATTTGCAGGTCAAAATTTCCCTGTAAAACAAAAACCAATGCCGGAAGAATGAGAAAACTATGTCTGTTGGTAATTGTGAAAAAATAATAGCTTTATTATCAATCTTCATCACTCTCTTTTGGTTTAGTTCAATTTCGGGAGCTTGCGGAGCGGCTCTTAGCCCTGCTGCACATTCACCGAACATCCTTCTTATTACCATAGACACCTTAAGAGCCGATCATGTAAGATGTTATGGGTATGAAGCGATAAAAACCCCTCATATCGACGATCTGGCCAGGAATGGTGTTTTATTTACGAATGCCTTTTCACCTGTACCCCTTACGCTTCCCTCTCATGCGAGTATTATGACAGGACAATATCCCATACGGCACGGAATACATAATAATGGAAATTTTTCCCTCCCAGAGCCGGCAAACACATTGTCTGAAATCCTCCAAAGCAATGGGTATGCTACCGGAGCGATTATAGCCTCATGGGTACTGGCCTCTTATTGTGGATTGAACCAGGGATTTGGCTCCTACGATGACAACATCGGCGATAATGCAGGCAAAATGGGAAAGCAACATGATCAGTTATCCAGGACAGGAGAAGTTATTACTGACCTTGCTGAAAAATGGCTACTTCAAAACCATAAAAAGCCTTTCTTTTTATGGGTGCATTACTTTGATCCCCACTTTCCATACGACGCTCCTGCACCTTTCGATACCCTTTACAAAAATCTGCCCTACGATGGGGAAATTGCATTTACTGATCAATGCTTAGGTCATCTCTTTGCAAAGATGCAAGAACAAGGCATTATGGATAATACGCTCATTATCCTGGCCGGTGATCACGGAGAAGGTCTCTGGGAACATAATGAACAGGGTCATGGCCTTTTCATCTACGACACTACTTTGAAAGTTCCCCTTATCATGCGCTATCCGAAACTGTTCCAGCGGGGGAAAAAAGTTACTTCCCTGGTGAGCACTATCGATATTATGCCAACCATAGTGGAATCTCTGAAAATCAGATCGAAAGAAACCAGCATCCAGGGCAGGAGTCTCGTTCCACTTATCACCGGTGAAAAGAAAACTATTCGACCGATACTCTACTGTCAATCTCTTTATCCTCAGTTAAATTTCAATTGGTCATCCCTGGAAGGGATTATTACCTCCGATGGATGGAAATACATACAGGCTCCCAACCCGGAAATTTACAATCTGAAAGATGATCCAGAGGAGAAAACCAACCTGTACGCAAAACATCTTCAAAAGGCAAACCATTTGCAGAAGGAATTGCTCAGCCTTAAAAAAGATTTGTCAGGAAAGTCAGATCCTCTTTGTACTGCAAGGCAAACCGTGCTATCACCTGAAACTGGAGAAAAACTGAGAGCCCTCGGGTATTTCAGTGGGGTCAGGAATAAGGCAATAACACAAACCGGGGAACAATCCGCCTCTTCGTTACCTGATCCGAAAGACATGGTTCAGGTGCTTGTTCAGATTGACAGAGCCAGAGAATTCGATGCGACGGGACAACCTGATAAGGCCATTAAAGTGTATAAGGAAGTTATAAGCCAGGATCCAAATAATATTATGGCTCATCACTGTCTTGGATTGGCTTATCGAAGTTTAGGAAAACCCGATATGGCAGTACCTGAAATCCGAAAAGTGGCTGAAATGGACCCCGAATATTATAATTGCCTGGATCTTTTAGGGACATTGTATGATCAACTCGCCATGCCGGAGAACGCAATCCAGGCATATGAACAGGCACTCGAAATAGACCCGTCACATGCCGCTATTCATAATCATCTTGGCATCGTGTATCTCAAGATGAATGCCCTGGACCGAGCGAAAGAAGAATTTAAAAAAGTGCTTGCTCTTCAGCCCGACCAGGTTCTTTCCTCGCTGGCTCTTGCCAGTCTTGGCGAGATTTATACAAGACGTGGCGATTTAGAAAAAGCAGCGGAAAAATTTAAACGTTCCCTTGGGTTCAACCCATTGAACCGCGATGCTCATATCAGCCTTGCCGATATTTACTTCCGCCTTGATAATAAGGAACAATCCATATATGAATGGGAAAAGATTGTGGAGCTTTGGCCTGATGACTATCTATCCTGCTATAAAACCGCTCAGATACTGCTGACTGTAAATAAAACCGATCGCGCACTGTACTATTTAAGAAAATGCCTTCAGGTTCGCCCTGACTATATCGATGCCCGGTTATTGCTTCAGCAAATATCCCCCCATTCTTAATAGTGATGCGTGTAGTGAAAAATCATCCATATCACCTGCGATCATACCGACGGAGAGTACCAGGTCGCGAAAAAGCTTATGAAGCCGTAAACGTTCCATCCTTCCTTGGCACAGTACATACCGCGCTCAATACAGGACCGGATAAACTGGATCTGCCCAAAAGTGAGAGAGAGCAAAGTGTCCCTTGAAAATTCAGAAGATGAGTTGTTCGATGGGAACGTCGAGATCGATACCGGCAAGGATTCATCCTGTTTGCTCTTTGTATGTTCTGGATAAATCTCCTTATTTTGGGATGGATTCACATCTACCTTGACAGACTGCCTTAACTAGGATAGATTATATCTATTCAATATACTTTTATATTTATAGCAATTATTTGATATTGTGATAATTTTACCATGACTAAAAGTGTCAAAGTATACTCATAGCCTTTCCCAAAACTTTACTGGTAGTGTTAAACAAGTAATGCTGAGTTAAAATTCCAGATAAAATATTTGATAGCTCGAAAATGGTTATCTTCTATTTTCGATAATGACAAGGTTTCACGCACCAGCCTCGAACTCCTTTGTCGTAAGGTACAATTGGTACCTTCAATACGACATGTTTGTCCTGTTTCTTTGCCTACAGCACGGTGTCGATATAGCAATCCCCCATCATGCTCTCAACCGTACCTATCCGGCAGACCCATATAATAGTTATTTAGGTTATTGGCACCCTTATTCTGACCCCAGCGACGCTGGTGGAGTCCATAAAAATTCAGGCGTACCAAACAAGATGTTTTACCTTCTTTCGGAAGGAGGAATACATAATAGAATTCCAGTCTCCGGCATTGGAATACTGAATGCAGCTAAACTGATATATGAAACAAGTACAAATCGCTGGGATCCTTATACGGATTTTCTACAGGCCAGAAATGATTGTATTGCTCAGGCACAAAATGATCCAAACATGGCTGATTGGGCTGACTCCGTTCAGAATGCATGGGCAGCCGTAGGAGTTGGAAATCCGGTTGATGAACCAATCCCCAGCGGTTGGACGGAAAGCGGAGAAAATATTTATAGGATGTCGGGAAATGTTGGTATTGACACGTCAAATCCTGCCTACAAACTGGATGTAGTTGGTATAATTAATGCCTCTGGGGGTATTAAGATAAATGGCCAGGATGTATTGACTTCAGAAAGCGATCCTCAAGTAGGCACTATATCGACCAATTTTATACCTAAATGGAATGGCTCACAATTGATTACCGGTGGAATCTTCGATAATGGCAATGTTGGTATTGGCACGTCAAATCCTGCCTACAAACTGGATGTAGCTGGCATAATTAATGCCTCTGGGGGGATTAAAATAAATGGCCAAAATGTATTGACTTCAGAAAGCGATCCTCAAGTAGGCACTATATCGACCAATTTTATACCTAAATGGAATGGCTCACAATTGATTACCGGTGGAATCTTCGATAATGGCAATGTTGGTATTGGCACTACATCTCCGGTCGCAGATTTAGACGTGTATGATTCGGGATTATCCCAGGTTCAAATAAAATCATCCACCCAGAATGCCACACTTACTTTGGATTCAGGAGTTAATTACGAATCAGGTGTCGAATTTAAAGAAAGTAATTCCCGCAAGTGGTATATGCTTAACTATAGTTATGGAGAAGACCAGTTTTTACTGGTGAATTCTTCTAACTACGCGAAGATTGCTGTTAGACAGAACGGGAATATAGGCATAGGCTTTATGTATCCATCCTACTCATTAATGGTCGGTGGTGACATTGCGTATACTGGAGGGTGTTATGATATCTCTGACAAACGGTTAAAGGAAAATATCGTACCACTTACGAACGCAATCGAAAAGATTTCTTCTATTAACGGTATTTACTTTAATAACATATCAAAGCCAGAAATATCGAATGGCAAAGACGAAAAGTATGGCGAAGACAAAAAGATGGATAAACGTGAAGTCGGAGTTATCGCCCAGGAAGTAGAAGAAGTCTTACCAGAAGTGGTTACAGAAGACGAAGAAGGGTACAAAGCGGTAGACTATTCCAAATTTACGCCTTTACTTATCGAGGCGGTCAAGGAATTGAAAAAGGAGATCGAACTACTGAAAACCGAAAATCAGACTTTGCAGAATGAAATCCTGCAGATTAAGGAAGGAAACGGTACTTCTAAACAATAGCCGACGTTTGCCCTTACAAAGGAGACGACTTTTAAAATCCAGCACAGCCTGTCGGAGTGAATTATCTCTCCGACAGGCTGCCATTAGATTTCGAGCAATTATTGTACCCCGGTCCGGTAAGGTCATAATCCTGACAGATGAGAATGCCTGCCCAAGATCATAAAAGGAAAGTACAAACTAAGTCTCGGTTTTAAAAGGTAAATTTTTAATTATAATATTTCCAAACGGTAATTAAATCAAAAAACCCTTTTTTACTGAAGAGGTAAGTTTTTCCAAAGTCCCCAAAAGGCCACTCCCGGGCAAATTGATCTTCATATAACATGTGTCCCGTGATTTCCATAAAATAGGGAAAGCAGTAGAAGGGAATAATAAAGTTTTCGTCCGTAAACCAGCCATTTTTTAACCCTGGATCCTGGTATAATGACGGAAATGTGTCCTGAACAGTTCCCCATTGATACCACCACCAAGGTTGAAAATACCACAAAGGTACTTGAACAGTTGATAGATCGGTTTTCATTCCACTATCTTCATAGCTATCAGTATTCAACATCGCCGGACTACCAGTGTTCAACAATACCGAAAGAGTGTCATCACTTTTGATCACAGCCAGATCATTATATCCATCCTGATTAAAATCTTCTATGAGCACGCAACGGGGCCCATGTGCGACTGCATAATCAGTACTGTCTTCAAAGGCCCCTTTATTTATGAAAACTGAAAGGGTATTATCATAATAGTTAGTTACAACAAGGTCATCGTACCCGTCATGGTCAAGCTTTCCTACGGCAATGCTGCGAGCGTCATTTTTAGTAGTATGTTTTATCTTTTCTCCAAAGGAGCCATTCCCTTCATTCATAAAAATGGAAACGGTTCTGCTGGAAGAATTGCCTATAGCAACATCAATATATTCATCGTTGTTGAAATCTCCAAGGCCAATCGACTTAGGCCATTTATCTGTACTATACTCCACTGGTTCGTCAAATATCCCATTCCCTTTATTGATAAACACCGACATGCTGCCATCACCAAACGGACTATAACCGGATGTATATATAACACCGTATTTAATGATTATAAGGTCAGGATACTTATCCTGATTTAAATCTCCGATGGAAAGTGAAGAGGCCAGAGGATACGATCTATACGCTCCCCCATTCATAAAGGTTCCCTTGCCCTTGTTAGTGTCCTTCCGGCAAGCTTGCACGAAAAACAGATCAAGAGATGGTATCATTAGAAGGCGAAGGGATTATGCCTGCCTTGGCAGTCATGGGGAAGAAACACTTTATTGGATCACAGGAGTGGTATAG
>JBFMGO010000174.1:0-6815 GCA_040752695.1 bacterium | reverse complement strand
TTCATACATCCGAGAGCCCCTCAATGTCACCCGACAGCCAATGGCCATTCCCTCCCGCAATTTAAAGCCGGCAATAGACTTCTTCGCACGGGTTACCATCGGCCTTTGTCCGGTAATTTGAGTGAGGTCTTCACAGGCAAAGTCGAGGGCCTTGGCATTCTGAATCGCTTCTCCCACACCCATATTGACAACGATTTTGACAATCTTGGGAGCCTGCAACACGTTTTTATATTTATATTCCTGACATAAAGCAGGAATGATTTCTTCTTTATACTTTTCTTTTAAACGAACCATAGCCCTTTCCTCATTTGTCCAACAAAAAATGCAAAAAACGTCAGCTAATGAGTTCCTTGCACTTTTTGCATAACCTTGCCTTTTCACCGTTCTCCAGTTGAATAAATCCAACTCGGGTGGGACGGTTACACTTTCCACATTTTAACATAACATTACTGATATGGATAGTCCCTTCTTTTTCAATGATTCCACCCTGTTGCTGCTGCTGGGTCGGCCTGGTATGCCTTTTAACGATCATGATCTTTTCAACAATAACCCGGTTTTTTTCAGGCAAAACACTCAACACCCTTCCTGATTTACCTTTTGCCTTGCCAGCAATAACATAAACCAGGTCATCTTTTCTAATTTTATTGGCCTGCCTTTTCACCTTATTCATTTTCTGATTCATAAGTCTTGCTTCCTTATAGAACTTCTGGAGCCAGAGAAACAATTTTTGAAAAATTTTTACCTCTTAGTTCTCTTCCCACGGGTCCAAAAATTCGTGTTCCAATCGGCTCCCCCTGATTATTGATCAGTACCGCAGCATTCCTGTCGAACTTGATATAAGAGCCGTCCGGTCGGCGGACCTCCTTGGCCGTGCGAACTAAAACAGCCTTATTGACTGTTCCTTTTTTTACAGCAGAGTTCGGTGCAGCCTCTTTTACTGACACGATAATAATATCCCCGATAGTAGCGTATCTTTTCCGAGATCCACCTAATACCTTGATACACATTACCCTCTTGGCTCCGGTATTATCCGCCACATCAAGCATTGTTTGAACTTGAACCATGATTTTATACCCTCAATCTTCCAGTCTCTCAATTCGAGGATAACGCAGATACGACTCGCCATCGCTTATCTTTACTCAATGGCCTCGTTTCCATGATGATGACCTTGTCACCTACCTTATACTTGTTTTCCTCATCATGTGCTTTATACCGTTTTCTTCTTTGTACAATTTTTTTGTAAGTAGGGTCCTTCACTGTCCTCTTGACCTCGACCACAACAGTCTTGTCCATCTTGTCACTGACTACCGTACCGGTTCTTTTTTTTCTTTGTCCTCTGCTCTTCATGAAATTCGTACCTTACCCCCTGTTCTCCCTTCCGGCCAATCTTTCACGATATACCGTTAAGACCTTGGCAATATCCTTTCTGACATGGCGAATTCTCATAAAGTTTTCCAGTTGACCGGAAGCAGCCTGGAACCGAAGTTTAAAAAGCTCTTCTCGCAAGTCCGCTTCTTTTTGTCCTAACTCCTCATCGCTATATTCTCTCAACTCTTTTACTTTCATGGCCTCATCCTACCTGTCTGCTTACAAATCGAGTTCTTATCGGTAGCTTATGCGCAGCCAATCTCATAGCTTCTCGTGCTATTTCAGGTGAAACACCTTCCATTTCATAGAGGATCTTCCCAGGCTTTATAACGGCAACCCAAAACTCCGGAGCTCCTTTTCCTTTTCCCATTCTTGTCTCAGCCGGTTTTTGGCTAACGGGTTTATCGGGAAAGATCTTAATCCAGATTTTTCCGCCTCTTTTTATATACCTGGTAATGGCAATTCGAGCAGCTTCAATCTGCCGGTTGGTAATCCAACCTGGCTCAAGAGCCTTGAGACCATAATCACCAAACACCAATCTCGAACCACGTTGAGCTTTCCCGGTCATCCTCCCTCTATGGACTTTCCGGTACCTCACTTTCTTCGGAATTAACATGACTCATTACTCCGGATCTGCTTTCTCAAACGTTATAAGTAACACTATCCAGTTGTTCTTTTGACACTTGCTCTTTTGAAAGAACTTCACCCTTAAAAACCCACACCTTTACCCCGATAACGCCATAGGTAGTTCTGGCTATGGTGCTTCCATAATCGATATCGGCACGCAAGGTGTGAAGTGGAACTCTTCCTTCCCGATACCACTCTCGCCGCGCCATTTCAGCGCCACCTAATCTCCCTGAACAGGAAATACGGATCCCTTCAGCTCCAAATCGCAAGGCGGCTGTAACCCTCTTTTTCATCGCTCTTCGAAAGGCAACTCTTCGCTCCAACTGCATGGCTACATTTTCAGCTATGAGTTGAGCATCAATTTCTGCCTTTCGAATTTCATGGATATTGATGTAGACTTGCTTAAGTGTAAGGGTCTGAATCTCATCTTTTAATTTGTCAACTTCCGTCCCTTTCTTGCCGATGATGATACCCGGCCTGGCCGTATGGATGTTGATCTTGACCCTGTCAGAGGCTCTTTCGATTTCGACTCGGGAAACCCCTGCATTTTTTAATTTTTCTTTTACAAATGCCCTTATACGCAAGTCCTCAAGTAAATTCCTTCGATATTCTTTCTTAGCGTACCATTTTGATTCCCACGTTTTGGTATATCCTAATCTGAATCCAAGAGGGTGTACTTTATGTCCCAATACCTTTCCTCCTACGATCTCTCTTGCAGCACAATCGAAACATGACTTGTTCTTTTTCTAATACGAAAGGCCCGACCACGAGCCCTCGGCTGAAAACGCTTAAGTGTCGGCCCTTGTTGAGCGCTCACCTCTGAAACGTATAATCTATCGACGTCTTTTATCTCGCTATTCTGCCTGGCGTTTGCCATGGCCGACCGTAAGGCCTTCTCAATGAGAGGAGACGCAGCTCTTGGGGTAAATTTTAACAGGTTAATTGCCTCCTCCAGATCCTTCCCTCGTATAAGATCCACCACTAATTTGGCCTTTCTTGAGGTCATTGGCAGATATTTGGCAACAGATTTTACTTTCGTCATTCTACTTTACCCTAGTTGATTTTTCACTTTTAGACCCATGGCCTCGAAATGTCCGAGTAGGTGCAAATTCTCCCAGCTTATGGCCAACCATATTTTCCGTTATATATACCGGTATAAACTTTCTTCCATTGTGAACCACCACAGTGTGCCCAACCATCTCGGGAAAAATTGTTGAATTTCGTGCCCATGTTTTGACAACCTTCTTCTCCATGGCCCGATTCATCTTGTCAATCTTTTCCCATAAATTGTGGTCAATGTATGGCCCTTTTTTTATTGACCGTGCCACGATTTCCTCCTATTTCCCCTTCTTTCTTCCTTTAATAATATACTTGGTGGTTGATTTATTTTTCCTCGTCTTGTATCCCTTCGTGGGTATCCCCCACGGAGTACATGGGTGTCTTCCTCCGGAAGATTTACCCTCACCACCACCCATGGGATGATCAATAGGATTCATGGCAACTCCTCGAACCTTGCTCCTCCTGCCGAGCCACATGGTACGACCAGCCTTGCCGATGGATATGTTTTCATGATCCATATTTCCAATCTGCCCGATAGTGGCCAAACATTCAAGATGGATAAGTCTCACCTCACCTGATGTTAATCGCACATGTCCATAGGTTCCCTCTTTGGCCAACAGTTGTGCGCTCCCTCCTGCACTTCGGACTAATTGCCCACCTTTTCCCTTTTTTAATTCTATATTATGGATAACGCTTCCAACCGGGATATTTTTCAGAGGAAGGGCATTTCCCACCTGAATTTCAGCTTCGGGCCCTGACATGACTTTTGCTCCGACTTCCAAGGTATTTGGAGCGAGAATATAACGCTTCTCTCCATCCGCATAGTGCAACAGGGCGATACGTGCACTTCTATTGGGATCATATTCAATGCTTACTACTTTTGCGGGAATCGCAAATTTATCCCTTTTAAAGTCGATGACTCTATATCGCCTCTTATGGCCGCCGCCACGATGCCGGGAAGTCAACCGCCCGACATTATTCCGACCGCCAGTTTTCGTAAGTTTCCGCAGGAGAGATTTCTCAGGCTCTTCTTTGGTAATCTCTTCGAACGTGGATACCGTTTTACTTCTTAAACTAGGCGTAACTGGCTTATAATCCTTTATACCCATAACAATAATCCCTTGATTCCTTTGCAGTTATTATTCTTTCACGCAGAGCTTAATATCAAGGACCTTCCAAGAGTTCAATGGTTTCTCCCTCTAACAATGTCACGACTGCTTTTTTCCGGTCTGGTCTTCTGCCCTGATGTACACCAAGCCGTTTCTTTTTGCCGCTCATGTTAACGGTAGATACCTTGCTTACCTTAACGTTAAAGATATCCTGGATAGCCTGCTTGATTTCGATCTTGTTGGCCTGCTTGTCTACCTCGAAAAAAATTTTATTGAACGCCTTCTTCTGCGAAGTGCTCTTTTCCGTTATTATGGGCCCTTTAATGATCTCATATGCAGACTTCATTTGTTTAGCCTCTCTTCAATCTTCTTAGCTGCTGAACTCAAAAATATTAATTTTTTGTTCAAGAGAATATCATATACGTTTAACCCTTCGGTGTCAATTACCTTTACAAAGGAAAGATTCCTCGCAGCTAACTTTATATTGGAGTGATGCTCACCATCGACCACTAATAAGGATTTTTCTCTGATCCCTAACCGGTCAAAAATTTCTTTTACGAGCCGTGTCTTTACCTGCTCAAGTTCGAATTCCTTGAGCACCAGCAAATCCCCTTCCTTTCTCTTCATGGATATTGCAGATCGAAGAGCATAACTGAGAACTTTTTTATTCAGTTTATACTCATAGCTTCTCGGATGAGGACCAAAGACAACTCCTCCTCCTATCCATAATGGGGATCTCTTGCATCCTGCCCGTGCACGGCCTGTTCCCTTTTGCCTCCAGGGCTTGGTCCCACTTCCGGATACAACGGCGCGGGTTTTGGTACTGGCAGTCCCTTTCCTTTTTTTGGCTAATTGATAACAGACCACATCGTGCAGAAGATGCTCCTTGACCTCAACATCAAACACGGATTCAGGAACTTCTATCTCTTCGACTTTCTCGTTATTAATGTTATAGATATCTAAGCTTATCATCTTTTCACACAACTTTTTCTTGTATCGTATAACTTCGTTAGTTATAGTTTAATCTCAACATCAACGCCGGAGGGAAGATCCAAACGCATGAGAGCATCCACCGTCTGTGGTGTTGGTTCCAGAATATCCAAGATCCGCTTATGCGTACGGATTTCAAACTGCTCTCTGGATTTTTTATCAATATGCGGAGATCTGAGAACCGTGTAGCGGTTTTTCCGAGTTGGAAAGGGTATCGGTCCCGACACCTTGGCTCCCGTACGCTTTACCGTTTCTACAATCTCACCGGCCGACTGGTCTAAAATCTGATGATCATATGCACAAAGTTTAATTCTTATCCTTTGACCTTCCATCATTTCCTCGCTGGATTAACCGCCTTTAGGGTTGTCCTGCTCATAACTTTCACCGCTTTTGATGAGGGTGGTAAACAAAATGCTCTTGAAAAGATCACGCGTATTTATGCAACGATCTCGCTGACCACACCAGCGCCGACCGTACGGCCGCCTTCACGGATAGCGAAGCGCATTTCCTTTTCCAGTGCTATCGGGGTAATCAGCTCACCGACAATACTCACCCGGTCACCCGGCATGACCATTTCCATGCCCTCTGGCAATTGGACGGTTCCGGTCACATCGGTAGTCCGTACAAAGAACTGGGGCCGGTAGCCATTAAAGAACGGAGTATGCCGCCCACCTTCTTCTTTGGTCAGAACATACACTTCCGCTTTGAATTTCGTATGGGGGGTGATGCTGGCCGGTTTTGCCAGAACCATTCCCCTCTCTATTTCCTCACGCTTCTTTCCCCTCAAAAGAACTCCGATGTTGTCCCCTGCCTGGCCTTCATCCAGAAGTTTGCGGAACATTTCGATTCCCGTTGCCACGGTCTTTTGCGTGTCCTTGATCCCCACGATCTCCACTTCGTCGCCCACCTTGATAATGCCTCGTTCGACTCTGCCCGTAGCCACCGTACCCCGGCCCGAAATACTGAACACATCCTCTACCGGCATCAGGAAGGGTTTATCGACATCTCGTTTGGGAATGGGCACATAGCCATCGACTGCACTCATGAGATCGTAGATCACCTTGCAGTTTGCGCAATCAGGCTTTCCGCAGCCGCACTCTCCCGCTTTCAGCGCTGAGCCTCTCACTACCGGTATATCATCTCCGGGAAATTCGTACTGGCTCAACAGTTCTCTGACCTCAAGCTCCACCAGCTCCAGCAGCTCCTCATCATCGACCATATCCACCTTGTTCAAAAATACCACGATGTAGGGCACCCCTACCTGTCTGGCCAACAGGATATGCTCTCTGGTTTGCGGCATGGGTCCATCGGCTGCTGACACTACCAGGATTGCTCCATCCATCTGCGCTGCACCGGTGATCATGTTCTTGACATAGTCTGCATGTCCGGGACAGTCCACATGTGCATAGTGACGGCTCTCGGTCTGATACTCCACATGCGCGGTAGCAATCGTTATGCCTCGCTCTCTTTCCTCAGGTGCGTTGTCGATCTGATCAAATGCCCGATACTCTGCAAACCCTCTGTTGGCCAATACTCTCGTAATCGCAGATGTCAGGGTCGTCTTCCCATGATCAACATGCCCTATGGTCCCTATATTTACATGCGGTTTCGTCCTCTCATACTTCTCTTTTGCCATGCCTTGGTTCCTCCAATTTCTCCTTT
>JBFMGO010000173.1:0-6825 GCA_040752695.1 bacterium | reverse complement strand
TGATCTGTGTTACCTCAACCGCTTTCTTTCGCCTCAGCATCTTTCCCTGCGCTGCTGCCCAAAACTGCCTTACCTGCTGCGGACAGGCGGTTGCTCCATATACTCCACTCTTCTTCGATGCGACGCAGGATCGAGGACAAAGCGCCATGTTCCAGGTTGACGGCAGTATGGTCCCTGTCCAGGAGTTGCTGGTAGAGTCCCAGAGCCTTATCTGCACTCCCTGCTGTTGAAAATTCCCTTGCAGTGCGTCTTGCCGCATCTTTCAGGGACTGACGATCCTTCTCATCCATGAGAGCGATTGAGGAGAGGGCTGAAACGAACAGGTCTATTCTTTCTTCCCCAAGCAGCCGCCCATTTTCAGTATCCCTGATTACCTCGCGCACTCCCGGAGCATTCAAGGCCACGACCGGAACGCCCGCAGCCATTGCCTCCACCAGTACCATGCCCTGGGTTTCGCTCTTGGAGGTAAAGACAAAAACATCCATTGCCTGGTAGGCACTTATGAGTTTATCACCGGTTAAGATCCCGGCAAAATGAAGCTGGTCAATAACATCTGCCTTGATGAATATATCTTCCATCTTCCCCTGAGAGTGGCCGGAGCCGACAATCAAGGCGTGGTTTTTCTTGGATCGTCCGATGAATCCGGCTACGGCGGCAGCCCAGAATTCAAGGTTTTTTTCCGGAGCAAGCCGCCCCACATAACCAATGACCAGGGCATCGGCAGGAATCCCCGACTCGGCCCGAAGTGCCGAACCGTTTCCTTTGCTGAACCGGTCAACGTCAACTCCCGTCGGTATAACGGTCACCGGTGTCTTTACTCCCCGGTTATGGAGAATTGCGGCCACACTTTCACTTGGGGCAATAACGTGGTCGCATAGATTGGCGTAACCTGTGGACAGCTCAACCACGAAATGCTGAAGTCTGGGCGAGTCTCCCGGCACGTAGTGGGTGTACTGCTCATACATGGTATGATGAGTGAAGACCAAAGGGACATCGAGCGATGCCGCTGTCCGAAGGGCGGTATCTCCGAGCAGGTAGGGGTGATGCGAATGAATGATATCCACCTGAAACTGCTCAAGCTTCCGTGACAGGCCCAGCGGTATGGTCAGGCTGGCTGAAAAGTCACTCCCATTGAAGTTTTGAATGGCCGGGATCCGAATCACATCCTGTTCATCCTGCGGCATATGCTCAAAGACCGGCGCTACCACCATGACGCAGTGACCCCTGCGGCGATATTCATCCGTAAAAACCTTCACGGAATTGGCTACACCGCCCACATGTGGAATGAATGTATTGGTGAACATTGCAATATTCATAGGACAGTTTTATAGATCAACCTCCATGTATCAACTTTCGTGCAGAAACAACCTTCGTGTACCTGCACCTGCATCAGCCATCATGCAGCAGCAACCTTCTTGTACGTGCGTCAACCATCGCGCAGCAATAATCCTCGTCCCCGTTGTCAGGCCATTACGCAGCAACAACCTGCTGTGCGTGCGTCAGCCATCGTGCAGCAATCTTCATGGTCATGGGATAGGTATTTTTTGCTGCGCTCTTCATGCCCGCATTATCTCCACGGCGGTCTTTGACGCAGCATCGACAATCCGGGGCTGAAGTCCTGGTAATCTCACTTCAAGCACGGGTGCCTGCTGCCGCCAGGACGCCTGCCAGGTGAGCACGACTTTTTGAGGGTGCGGCTCAACCTTGAGAGAAATTCCGCCCCAGGGTGTCAGAGTAGGGCCAAACTCCAGCGCCTGCTCTTGGTCAAGCCACTCTCGGGCGATTCCGGAAGCGAGAATCAGCCGCTCGCCTTCCTCACGGACGAACATATTGCGCATCATCATAATCCACTCAGCCGCTGCCCAGACGTGCTGGCCATCTCCCATACAGCCGCCGAGCGTCAGCGGATGGCTCGCCTCAGGCCACTGGCCGGTTGGCGAAGCCAGATCTGCTATGGTCTTAACCAGATCATAGAAGCGGCTGTCCCCTGCCCGCAGGAGAACCTGTGCCAGATGCAGGGTCAGGTAGGAATTGAGCCCCGAATGGATCATATCCTGAAAAAAAGCTCCATCCACAAAGCAGGTATTGATTAGGTAATCCGCCGTCTGTAACACCCGCTCATCGTCCGGTGGCCACAATCGTAAGGGGTAGCTTACGACGATGCTGCCGATGGCGCCTGCGTCCATCCGGCGATAGGGTGATGCCGGTATGCCGCGATGACCCCTGATGCTCAAGGATCGCTCCAGGCTCCGCTCAATTGCCTGCATGAGTGCATCTGCCTCCCGGTCAAAGTCATTGGCTGCTTTTGATTTCCCTATGGACCTGATCATGGATGCGGCTGCCCGCAGGCCAGCCACACTCCAGAAGTCATCCCAATAGTAATAGTCATTCGGGCCAAGATGTTCAGCGCTGAAGCCAGCAGGAAGAAGTCCCGCCTGAAGGCTCCTGTTACCATCGGCTAAACGCTTCTGTTTTATCCACCTGGCCCCTTTTATGATGCTCTGGACCCAGGCCGCTTTAGGAGGAACGCCGGTAGATTCCAAGAGCCGATGCATGATCCAGAGTGCCTCACCGTTTGAATCCCACTCTCCGGCCTGTGAACGGAAAAATCCGGCCCCTGTTTGCCTCGATGGAAAACGCTTTACTGCACGCATGGCCCGCTCCTGCATACCTGCACTCAGCATGGCCTGAAGGATAAAGGCCGCATCCCTGAACCAAAAGCGCTTATAGGTATATGGCCCTGGATAAACTTCGCCGGGTGAATGCAGGATCAGGGTGCGAAGGGCAGCATCATAGAGAAACCGAAGGCGCTGATCGGGTAAACGCAGCCTGCAAAGCCCGTCCATGGCATCTGACCAGCTCTGGCGGGAAGCGTCCGACGCAAATAATGGAGCGCTTTCCTTATCCTCAATAAGCCGTATATCCATACTGACCTCCCGCTTTTCGGATTCTTGATGCTGTTGGAGCTCAAAAAGGGCAGCGGCAGTGGCAAGACCCACATCACATTCGATCGACTCCGTTTCCTGCAGATTGGGAAGCCCTAAAAGGCTCAAATAGACATCACCGCTCCGATAATGGGACGCCGCATGCAGATCAACCTGGGTGTTGAACGTGACACAATGCTTTTTATTGATGATCCATCCCTTGCGGTCGCTGGTGAGAGCTATATGATGGATAAAACTGATGCCTTCCGGATTATAAGGCCGCAAAGCAATCACCAGCCATCTTCTCGGCGGCCTGCCCCCTGCAAATGCCGCTTTAATGCCTGGGCCTGCTGCTCTGGCACCTGTATCAGCGGCTCTTATGCCTATACCTTCAACGCCTTGGTCTCTTGCTGCTGCTCCGGCATCTTTGCCTGCTGCTCCGGCATCTATGCCTGCTGCTCTCCTGTCTGAGCCTGCTCCCTCTGCCCCTGACGCACTTACCTCACCTGTTGTCAGTGCCTGAAAATGAATCCTGCATACGGGAGAATCCTGGTCTCTTCCGTCTTTAGTGCAGACCTCGACTCGGAGCAATATAGACCCTTTCTCTGTCTCGGTTACGACCGAAAGGTTATCCCGGTCGAGAACCAAACGCTGCGAAGCGAACTCCTCCTTCGAGGGGAGCAGTGGATCCCCTGCCTCAGTCAGTATCCATCCATCGATTGACCACCCATCGAAAAAAGGAGTAACCAGTCCCCTCGGATCAACAATCGCAATGGCCCGGCAGTCAGGAATCCCGACGGCCGTCCAGTTTCGGTGGGTCAGGTTGACATGCGTCAGGGAAAAGGCCCGTGGGATAAAGGAGTGATCCAGGGGATCGAACTGGCGCTGAACCCAGTACGGCCAAATCCAGTCGAGGTTATGTTGAATGGCTCTGGTATTGATGAGGCCACGGGCATGGAAGATCATTCCGGCACGCAGAAGCTCGATCGGTTCAGACACCTCAGACGGCTGGGCAAAGCGTTGCAGATGTGAAGCGATGGCGATAGGGTCAACGAATCCGTGCGTGCGGGCCGCGCGTCGAACAATGTATTTCCAGGGCAGCCAGGTAAGCCACATGTTTATTATCCCCCTTTTGTTGTAAAAACATTGTCTGTTATTTTATCATTTCGAACAAATATGGAAAATCTCATTCACGAGGGATAAAAGAGCCGGCGTTTACCAGGGTAAACTCCTTAAAAAGAGCTGCCAGGGGAATGACTGCCAAAGGAGCTGTTACTACAAGCGTCAGCACAGGGATTACCGCACATGTTAGCACAGGAGTTAGCACTTAGCGGGAATTACGCAACCGGTTGATCCTGTTTTTAGCGGACACCTTTATGAAAAAGTCTGTCTGTCTACCCGTCATTCTGAGCCTACGCTCAGAATGACGAAGGATTATTACACACTAACTGGTCGCGGAATTAAGGCAATCAGTACTTCGGTCTTTACCGAAGTCGGTGTTATCGGAAATCGAGGCTTTCGGGACCAGAAAAAATAACGTGGATCTGAGGCGTTGGTTCTTTTGAGGGCACTACATTATCGAGGTTCTGTCCGGTATAGTAAAAAATGCTGCCAGCCAGAAAAGAGCCGATACTGAAAAGACATACTTCCCGTTTTTGGTGATTACTTGAGCCCTTGTGGTCCTGATCATCCTCATCCTCACTGCTGCGCTCAACATACCATAGACCGGCAGCGCCAGCAAAAAGCAAGGGTGCAGCCAGAATGCGGCAGGTTTTGGAGGCTGCCCTCCCGAACATGAAGCGTGGCTGAGCATCGTGGCCCGATTTCCCCGGCAGGCATACCTCCCGCCGCTCTCCCGTCGGCAGGGAGAGTACGGCTCTGTGCTCCCTGGCGGGTACATCGAGAAGACACGGGGTTCTTCCCTCGATCCCTGATGAAACACTCACCAACGCCCCAGGCGGCTCCGAAGTGAAGCAGACCACCCGGCTGGCACTACAGCCCAAGACGAGGAAAGCAATCATACACATTGGAACATTCAGGCACACTGAAACACTCAGGCGAGATAAGCTCTTGATTTGACCTTCTTTCTTGGAGATGGTTGAATAGTGATCCCGGCCCAAAGCTCCACATCCTGTCTGGAGATCAGCTTGAGGTCACAGGCGATGTGCAGGGCTGCTTCCAGGCCAGCCTCCTCACCATAGAGGTCTTCCATAAATTTGACAATCTTATAATCCCGTCTGCCTTTCTTGGGACTCCAACCCATCCCGTGTGTATAGCCGTCCATAAACCGGTGCAGCTCCGGATGCGGCTTCACCCCCAAGAAAAGCTGAGTAACGCGGCAATGATCACGGTTATTCATATTTTATGAATCACTCTTTTCGTCATCATTTCGTCATCATTCTTTTCGTCTCTACCCGGCTTACTCATTATTCGCGTATTCATTATTCGGTGCCTGAATCACAATTCTGTTCCTGAATCCGGTATTCCATGCGCTTTATTCCACTACTCCACTACTCAACTTCCGTTACTCACTACTCGCTTTTCTTTTCCGCGAGCGGGGCATTGAGACCGTATATCTCACCAAGCAGGTCTTTGGCATGGTCATCCAGATCGGAATCGTAGAGCTTCAAGACCTTCATATAGGCTTCTCCCCATGTTTTCCACATCTGCTGGGCGTCCGGAGCGGCAATCCCTACGCTCTGGCCTCTGGCGCTACTTAGCTCCTGTAGTGCGACCACGTCCTTTTCGTCCAGCAGTGTCGTCGGTTTTAGCTTGATCACCCTCTCCAGTTGCAGGTCCCAAAATATCCTCAGTGCCTGCACCTTTTCCAGCAAATTCCTGATCTCCATAGCCTGTTCCTCCCCTGATTTGTTGTATTTCCTCAATCACTAATTTTTTCCATTCCCTGGCATCCTCAACCAGTCCCTGTCTCCAGGGTTTGATTTCTTCTTTAATCAGGCGATCATACTCCTTGTGTGTTTCCGATTTCCAGGAGTTTTTCTCCCGAAGCATCTCATTCCGCCAGGAAACCGCCTCTTTCTTTAATTCTATCTGCCATTTCTGGACTTCTGAGCCCAAGGCTTCAACTTCACGCGAAGTTTGCCTCCGCCACTCTGCTGCGTCATCCACGAATTAAAAGCTCCTCATTCAAGATGATAAAGTTTTATTGAAACGTAATATCTATTTAATATATGTTATAATATGGCACTTTGACCTGAAAGTCAAGGGAAATCGTATTCATTCCCCTCTTCATGTTTTCAGGTAAAGTACTCGATTATACGCATGGATTGTGGATTATAAGGTATTGAAAGAATGGGCAATGGATTATAGGTATTGGAAGTATGAGTATATTGGGTAAGGATTAGTATTGATAATGATTAAAGCGACTTCCAAAGTAAATGGCAACTCGCCCCTGAAAGGTAAAAGGTAAAGGGGTGGACTTGATTGGCCACCCCTTTACACTTTGAAATCATCAGCCCTTTTAATGCTCGTATCTTATCATAATCCTCTGATGCTGAAGGCACAATGAGCGCTGTTAGTAGATAACGGTCGATGGAGCACTTGTGGGAGTTGTCGAATCAAACAACGTGGGGAATAATTGGTTGTAAAGACCAGCCACTCCGAGCAGCGGAGCAATCTGCATGAAGGGAACCTGATAATTGAGACCGGTACCGGTATCAATAGTATAGTATAAATTGTTGACTCCAAAAGGACTGCCCACGCCGTACGGACCGCCATAGTAGCCGCCATACAGGCCGCTGGTACCATAGTAGCCGCCATACAGGCCGCCATACAGACCGCTGGTGCCATAGTAGCCGCCATACAGGCCGCTGGTACCATAGTAGCCGCCATACAGGCCGCCATACAGACCGCTGGTGCCATAGTAGCCGCCATACAGGCC
>JBFMGO010000172.1:0-6963 GCA_040752695.1 bacterium | reverse complement strand
CCTGGCATGCGTATACCAAATCCTGCGGATAGTTCGAGTCCTTTTTGTTTGAGCAGATGATCCATCTGCTTCAGAGTCGCTGCCGGAAATCCGCCACAGGTGACCAATCCGAAGATATAGGCGGATTCCTCCAAAACCAGTTGCTGAATAAACTGCCTGACTATGAGCGGTAATCCCCAGGCATATACAGGGCAAATAATCCCGACCCGGACGGCCGTTAGAATACCAGAACCTTCCCTCATTGACCTGGCGATTGGCCTGAGCTGTGCTGAACCTAACTTTTCAGCCAGATCTTTGGCCACCTTCAGAGAGTTTCCTGTCCCGGTGAAATAAAAGAGAATCGTTTCCATTGCTTTTCCCCTCCTTTCATTTTCGCCACTGTCCGGTCTCTTATTTGAATCTGGTATGGACGTATTTTCTATCTGTAAGGTTGAGTCTTATGTTCAGGCCGAGCTGTGTACGGGACTTAAAAAGCCTCTTTACTATGGAGGGAACTGAATAGAACGCTTTATTGGCCCAGTCGTGGCCCTCCTGAAGTTCTTCAGGAGACATTCGTTTGGGAATAAACACCACATGGTCCGAATTGTACTTGGACCAGTCGTAGTGCGCTATTCTCCTTTCAGCCTCCAGTTTTTTATAAAATCTCGTGCCTGGGTACGGGGTCAGGATACTGAAACTTATCCCGTCTATGGCCGCCTTCACCGCCACCTCAAGTGTCCTTTCAAATACGCTTTTGTCATCAGTATCAAAGCCGAAAATCATCCCGGCCCAAAAAAATATCCCTGCGTCGTGAAGCTTTTGTATATCACATTTCAGGGAATCAACTTTATTGAATCCCTTGTTTACCGTCTTCAGGCTCTCCTGAGAAACGGACTCTACACCTACGAACAGTCCTATACATCCGCTCCTGGAGGCAAGTTCAAGAAGTTCCCTGTCCCTGGCTATGGTTATGGTCCCCTGACCAAGCCATTTTTTTTTATAAGGGATAAGCTTCCTGAACAACTCCTTCGCATAAGAGGGAGTACCTACGATATTATCGTCCCAGAAAATAAAAGTATCGCCTTCGAAGGTCTCTATTTCCCGGATTACCTCATCCACCGGCCGGTGTCTTTGGCCCTGGCCATAGATAGAGGCCAGAGAGCAGAAATCGCAACTGAAAGGACAACCCCTCGATGCCTGTATAATGTCCGGGACGATGTACCTTTCCCTTTTGAGCAGGTCCCGCCGGGCAAAGGGAAGAGCTCGTAGATCTGGAGCATTTGATCGGTAAAAGGGTTTCAATCTGTTTTTTTTCAAATCTTCAATAAGCAAAGGCCATGTATCCTCTGCCTCGCCAACCACCACAGCGTCCGCATGCTCCTTGGCTTCTTCGGGGAGTAAGGATGCATGAGGGCCCCCCATGACAACCGTCCGGCCATTTTTTCGATAGCGAGAAGCAATCTCATATGCTTTGTAGGCAAAAGGTGTGACAAAGGTAATGCCCACCAGATCAGTATCTTTCTGAAAATCTATGGGCTCGACCATTTCGTCTGAAATCGACACCTCAATATCAGCAGGCGTCAGAGCTGCCAGATAAGGCATGGTAAGCTGAGCAGGTTTGAAGATGAAATGTTCCCGCTTGCCAAGTTTACCATACTCGGCGTGAAGTGGCTGCACTAATTCTATTTTCATTGTTTCCCCCCTTAAAACTTCAGACTCTATAACCTTGACCTTAAGAAATTATATTGCGAACGGGTGAGTTCTGAATTTTTTTTGTCATTCCGAGCGAAGCGAGAAACCTTAAGAGCGAGATTCCTCGTCACTTCGCTCCTCGGAATGACAATTTTCACCGAACGACCAAAAGGTACAATTTTAAGCCGTTCGCAGTATAACTTTATTTAATAATCGGTGATAATAAAGTATAATATCCTATATTATATTAAAAATAAATATTTGTATTTACTCATTTTATATTTAAATTTTACACTAAACAATCTGTCTGATAAAGAAAATTCGACTGATTACCCAGAGCTCGACAGTAAAAATGTTATTATCATTAAACCCGAGTCCGGAGCGAAAACCTAAAGAGATTTATATTTCAAAATGTTAACTCTCATATTTTGTGGAAATCATCAGGTTGTGATTATGCAGGACAATCAAGCATTCGCTCTGGCATAAGGTATACTCAAATAGAGTATACCAGATAATTACATAGATTGATGCAGCCTTTTCTAGAATCAAAAAGCCCCCTACTACCCTTTCACCCTTCCTCACAAACGTGGAGGGGTACTACTTTGTGCTGTTACTATCAACGTTGTCACTATCGACAGCTCTTCTGTCCGATATTACCAATCAGAATAGGTCAAAACCAGATATATTATCCCGTATTTAATAATAAATAAGTTTGGATGAATAGTTCATAATTTTTGGAGAATAGAATAAAAACAGAATAGAAGGTAAGTTTAGGAGAATTTATCATGGACGTGATTCAGGCTATCAAGGAAAGGCGTTCGATCAATTTTTTCGAAATCGGGCAGGAAATCTCGGATGAGAAAATTAAAGAGCTGCTTGAGATCTCAAACCTTGCACCTTCCTCTTTCAATCTCCAGCCATGGAAATTAATCGTAGTGCGAAATCCCGAAAGGAAGCGAATCTTGAGACGATGTGCTTTCAACCAGCGAAAGGTTGAAGAGGCCACAGCAGTATTCATTATCATCGCTGATCCAGGCTGCCTTGAGGAAAATCTCGATAAGGTAATGGATAATTGGGAAGAACTGGGATACATGAAGCCGGAAGCAAGAAAAGGCTATATTGATATGATTCAGAATCTTTACGGTTCGCAGAACAGCCTTAAGAGAAAATTCTTTGCCATCAAAAATGCATCTCTATTTGCCATGAATCTTATGATTACAGCAAAGGGCATGGGTTTCGATACCCACCCGATGGACGGATTTGATGAAGACAGTATTAAAAAAGAATTCGATATTCCTCCTGATAAGGTCGTGCCTATGATTATTGCCATTGGAAAACTGCGATCTGGTGTGACCCTTTTACCAAGGGCATACAGGCGAAAAATCGATAACTTCGTGATGCTTGGATCTTATTAAGAGCTTATCCCTTTTGAAAAGGAGGACGGAGGCTTTACCAGATAAACAGGCATAACGGACAAGCGAGATTATGATCAAGATATTCGTCCTGGCCAGCGGAAGGTCAGGCACCAAGTATCTATCCAGCATCTTTAAAAATAATGTCAAAAATTGCATCAGTAAACATGAACCCTACCCAACTATGTTTGGAATTCCTATTTATTGGTACCAGGCAAAAAAGATTGAAGAAATAAAAAAGCTTTTTATCAAAAAGAAAAAGAGAATCACCCGCTGCAAGGCGGATGTTTATATCGAAACCAATAATGCCTTCCTGAAGTCATTTTCTGATGTGGCAGTAGAGTTTTTCCCTGATTTGAAACTCATTCATATCATAAGAAACCCTCTGACAGTGGCCAGAAGCCAGCTTAACAGGCATATCAGGCTCAATAAAATGCACTTTCCCTTAAGGCGGTTTTACCTGGGTGATGATGGGAGAAAATACTTCAAATGGACGCTCACCGGAAAAGAGGATATCTTCCGAGCGGTCACTGTGGATTCCCTAACGCCTTATCAATACCTCGTGCTCCAATGGATCGAGATAGAGAATAGAGCAATGAGGTTTTTGGATACTTATCAAAAGCATGATGAATGCTATACGCTGTTTGCTCCGGAAGATTTAAACAATGGTATGATCCTGGAGGACATGTTTCGTTTTTTCGGATTAGAGCGAAAAGGAAGAAGCATAAACTTTGGTGGAGCAAAGAATAAAAACCGCATTCCGACAATCGTGAGAGAGGAAGACCAGATGCAGTTTGAGGAAGTGATTGGCGGATTACCTGAATCCTATCTGAAAATATTCCGGAAAGAGCCATACACAAGATGCACCTGGTCGAAACTGCTCAGATAAACAACGCATAACAACGAGCGAAAGGACCACTGAGAGAAACAGGCGGGACAAAAAATGCCCCGCCTTGTGAAAGGAACGCTCTCTCAAGAGTGCAGGATTCCCTCTATCTCCCCTCATAATGAGGTCTTGGCTGACTGGTAACATAAGCGGCCGCATCAAGGGCTTCCTCAACGCTTAATATCGGGTTGCCCTTTGGCATGTTGTTATATACAAAAGCGGCCATGTTCTGCACCTGATTTATGCTTGCTCCATCATTGAACGAATCATTACCCCAAAGAGGCGGGCCTACCTGCCCCTGCCCTCCAAGGCCGTGACAAGCGGCGCAAATGAGAGAGAATATCTGTTTTCCCTTTTCGTGATCCGGCGTATGGTCACTCTCAAGCTGCTTCAGCCCTAACCATGGTATTTCAGCATAGATAGGCAAGTCTTTGGCTATCCACTGAAGGTAGGTCAGAATAGCGGTCATTTCCTCACCTTCAGGCGGCAGTGGCTGTCCGTTCATGCTCCTTCTAAAGCAGGCGTTTACCTTGGTGGCCAGGCTTATTACAGCATTCTCTCTTTGCCGGTACGCCGGGTATTTCGACGCCACGCCAACCAGGGAAATTCCGCCATTCTTGCCGCCCTGGGTAATTCCACCATCAAAATGGCAATTGGTACAGTTGAGTTTATTGCCTGCATATTGGCTCGCATGGCTCTGTGTATCCGTGATGATATTATAGCCAAGCATTACGGCATCTTTGATATCATCGGGAGCATCCTGGGGCGAAGGGGGATTATAGGTAACCGTATTTTCGTCAGTAGTGATGTCAGCGAATTGGCTCTTGTGTACAGCCTTTCCATGAACGGCGGTGATTTCGTTTCCCGCTGCTTCTCTTGAAACGATATTGCCGCTGCCCGCTTGAATCTGCCTGAAAACAGGGCAATTCGGACACCGGACTTCGGCGGCGGGCTTACTTACACCGCTCAGTTGCCCTTTGGCAGGCATATCCTCGTCAGTGGCAGAGGAAGAAACATCCGCAGCAGTTGCGAAGCTGATAAACATTCCCTGTCCGGTCACAGGGCAGATTTTCCCGATTATGGGGCCAGTCTTCCCAGCCGTAGCCAGAGCAGCTACAGCCACTAAACATATGAGAATTTTATTTTTCATACTCCTTTATTCTCCTCAATCTCTTTCCCGACACTATAACGCGGGAAAGGTTATTTTCTCGTTTTGCGATCATTGCGGGTCTAATCCAATGCCCTGGTTATTGCCGGTCTTTTACCCCTTGGGCTTAACCAGGTCTTAAAATTTACCCCGGTCAGATGTCCTTACTTAAAAACATACTCCAATTCCTTTTTCGGCATCTTGGAGCTGAGGTCTTTAGTGGATGACCGGAAAGAGGCACCTGGCTCATCAGGACTGAATTTTATCGTTGCAGTCATCGGATGTTGAGCCGCTCTCTGAAGTTATAGAGAGGTTTCGGGATGGATTAAGGTGGGGCTTTTTGAAATGCGATAGGGAAAGATCAGGCGAGGGTGAGCTTCAGGCAGCAGCCTCCTATACGGTGAAACCGTATAACTCAACAGCGCCGGCAGTCTCCTGACCGTATAGCTGCCGACAGCTCCTGGACCGGTAAGGCAGCATCCAGGAAATATCTGACATTTTCTCCTAGACCGGCAAGGCATCCAGGAAATATCTGACGTTTTCCTGCAGGTTTTGGCCTGATTCATAAAGGCTGGATCCAACCAGAAAAATGGTATCTTCAGGGTAATTTTGTCTGACCTTATGCAAAGTCGATAGATTTATGCCTCCACCCGGGATTGGAAAAGAAGGCAAAAGATTGCCTAAAGGGGACAGAAGGTTTTGGCTGATTCTCTTGCAGGTGATTTCATCAAAGGAAAACCGTCCGCTGAAATCAGGGAAAATCACCGCATCCGCTCCCGCCAGGCGAAAGAATGTCCCCAGAAGGATTTCCGGTGCAATTCCTTCTCCATGAGCGGTGAAGAAAGCTCCGCTTAATGATGGATGCGCCATGAGAAGAAGGGGATACTGTTCATTTTCAGCAATAGAGTGAAAAAAATCCAGTCCCATAATCATCGGCTGAAGCAGCAATCCGTCTACACCCGACTCCAGGGCATACTCGATCTGCTGCTGCGTGACCCTGGGGCAGTCATTGATATTGGCAAAATACAGCGTTCTCCTGCCGCTTTTTTCCTGGGCATTCAGGAGAGCTTTCCTGCATAGAGAAATCCGCTCCTGATACCTGCACCTGGATTGGTCGCCGAGGTTATGGTCTTCCTTGATAATGTCGATCCCTCCAAGGGAGAGTTCGTAGCAGATTCGGGCCAATTCCGCAGCACTGCACCCCAGCGGTTTCAGAGCTGCACAGGTGAGGGGACGCCTCCAGACATCCGCCATGCTCCTCAGCCCCTTAACTCCATAGGCAGGACCGGTAAAATCATGGAGAAAGCATGAGGGCAGGGTTAAATCAACAAGTTTGATGCCTTTTTTCAGCGAAATATTCCCAAAAACCAGATTCAGTAACTGCCCCAGTGAGCCCGTGAGGATTTCGGGTGAATACTCCAGGGTTATCCGGTATTGATCCCTGACACCTTCATGAACCTCTAAAATCCGGCCTACGATTCTTTCTCTGATATATGGGTCCGATATCAGGTGCATCGGCATCTCTACCGTTTGTTCCAGGGCGATTTCAGTAGCGATCTTTTCTGGATTTTCTTTCGTAGTGATCAGGTAAGATACCTGAATTTGGTTTGACTGAGCCAACTCTTTTTCCTTTTTATGTGGTGATGCAAGAGAATTTACTATGCTTTGGTGCAGAAGTTTAAATGCGATTCGCGACAAAGTCAATAGGGATAAAGAAATATGGGTAGTGTTAAACAAGTAATGCTGAGTTAAAATTCCAGATAAAGTATTTGATAGCTCGAAAATGGTTATCTTCTATTTTCGAGAATGACAAGGTTTCACGCACCAGCCTTGAAATCCTTTGCCGT
>JBFMGO010000171.1:0-7027 GCA_040752695.1 bacterium | reverse complement strand
TAGATTTAGTCAAACCTGCGGACAATATAGGTGGGTCTGAAAATCGTTGCTTGTTCCATCAAAAATTACGATCAGGTGGGTCCAGTTTCCGTCGATGGACGGGTCCATTCTCTATCGGAGGTAACATTTAGAGTAAATTCTCAGTTACAAATATATTCGCTCTTATATAGGAGCCATCACATCTTTTCTTTGTCATTCCCGCGCAGGCTTAGAATCCAGAAGCCCTGGTATACTGGATTCTAAGCCTTCGCGGGAATGACGGGATTTGAAGCCTTTGGTGTGTTATCTTATAAATATGAGCGAATATATTATTTACCTTAATACATGATTAAATCAAGAAAAAGTAATGAATATTTTGCAATTAATTAAATTATAGCATTGAATCCAGGAAAATCTGTAGCTTGAAATAATTTGATCTGATGTCACCGTTATGCTGGACAGGGAAGATTACACGCAAGCTTTCAACAGAAAATTGCCGGGGCCATAATGGCAATTTTACTCCGTGAACATTATCTGAGATTTGGCATTATTATTGCTTAAAGCGAAGACTAGTTGGTCACCAACTATGAAGAACCCTTAACCGAAACATAATGAGGAAAGGAGGTACAGATCGCCACCAACCAGGGCTATGTAATTGAGTTTCTATAAAGTAAGAACAAGGTTAGTAGAGTGAAATTTTAATCGCGGTTATAGAAGAAACTGTTAGATAGGAGTTATCATCATGTATAGTTTCAGCAAACCTAAATCTTTTATCTTATGCTCGTTCCTCCTATTTTTCTTCACTGTCATGCCTACCGGAAATGCTCAGGCATATTATAGCTATGGCTATGGACTCTACGGCGGTCTCACTAGTGGTTTATACGGTTTGGGGCTCTATGGCGGCGGCCTGTATGGTTCATACGGCCTGGGACTCTATGGCAGCGGCCTGTATGGCGGCTTGTACGGCTCCGGGTTCGGCGGGCTCTACGGCGGCGGCCTCTATGGCTCATACGGCCTGGGACTCTATGGCAGCGGCCTGTATAGCGGCTTGTACGGCTCCGGGCTCGGCGGGCTTTACGGCGGCGGCCCCTATGGACTCTATGGAGGATTATATGGCGCTGGCTATGGCAGCAACCTCTATGGACTCGGAGGATTATACGGCCTTGGAGGAGGTCTTTTTGGCGGACTGACCGGCCTTGGCGGCTTAGGATATGGTTTAGCTGAACAAGTTGGTACCTGGTCTGGAACGTGGTCTAACTTTGTTGACAGCGGCCCCATGACCTTGAATATTGCCCGGGATCCGATACTTACAACGGCAATTTTTGGTACTGTTCAACTTGTAGGGAATGCCACGCTGTTAGGTCTGGCCGACATAACCGGAGAAATAATCAATAATCAAATAATCGCCAGCGGTAAGGGCCTTGGTGCCGGCGGCACCTCAATTACCATCGATCTTGTCGGCACTTTACTCTCTACAACCGAAATGACCGGTAATTACACTCTGATAGATAGTTCTTCAATCAAGGAAACCGGATCGTTTCAATTAACGCTGCTGCCTCCGGTTATTTAATGCTGCGCGCTGTTATGCGCTCAAGTTCAAGCTATCCATTCCCCCCACTGATTCCGTGGGGGGAATGGATTGGCGATTTTCAAAAAATATGGAGTCAATGACATAGATATTATACATCAATTGATTCTCGGACGGACTTCTCACCTTAAATTATAGCGATTTACGCTTGACCAAACGAAAAAAACACAAAAATACCTGAGCAACCTTTTTACTATACGGGTACAATATTTATTTACCGGAAAGATTTCCTTTCAGGTGTAAATGTTGTATAATTATTTGAAATAAGGTGGCCTACATCTTTTTTTCACGTGTATCATCGTCTCATATCATGCAAAGCAAAGCTGATGATAGTGAGAATAGTGAAATTTATAATGTAAAATGCCAACAGTTATATAAACTGAAGTCAATTGCCAAGTGACAACCGAGTGACAATGGTAATCGACTTTAGCAATTGGCTCAGGCAATTGATATTTGGTAAATAGCAGGTTGGAAAGTCATGGTAAACGAAGGACGGTTCAAAAGGCTCGACAAACTCCGCGAGCAGGCGGAAAAAATTATAAAAATGCAGCCTGAAGCTTTACAAAGGCTGGCAATTGACGATATCGGGGAGCTGATTCATGAACTTGGAGTGTATCAAATTCAACTGGAAATGCAAAATGAAGAACTCCAGAGGGCCTATAGCGAGATCCAGGAATCACGTGACCGATATACAGACCTGTACGATTTTTCTCCAGTTGGCTATTTTACTTTCGACAACGGAGGGATAATCCGGGAAGTAAATCTTACGGGTGCCCGGCAATTAGGCGTTAGAAGAGAATATCTCATTAATCAACATATTAACCGTTTTCTGGCAGGCGATGATCAAGATGCATTTTATTTGTATCAGAGGCAGGTTTTCGAAAGCAAAACCCGGCAATCCTGTGAACTGAAACTTAAGAGAAAGGACGGAACGGAATTCTTTGCTCAACTGGAAAGCGCGCCGGTAGAAGATAGACATGGTCAATTCCAGGGTCAAGGTAACTGCATGCGAACGGCAGTAATTGACATCTCGGAACGGAAAAGGCTTGAAGCGGAAAAACGTGCTTTCAGTGCACAGTTCGAAGCGGTGCTTCAGCAGATGCCCTCCGCTGTTGTTATTATTGAGGCATCATCCGAAAAGCCTATCTTTGCCAACGATCGGGTATCTGAAATCTTCCGGCATCCTGCACCGGTAATATCCAGCATGAAGGATTATGCAAAATTGAAAGGATTCCATCCTGAAGACAGATGTCCTTTGCAGCTTGAAGAATGGCCGGGGGTACGTTCCCTTCTTAAGGGTGAGACGGTGACTGACGAGGAAATCGATATTCTTCGAGGTGACGGCACCCGTTGTATCATCAGCGTTCGCTCTGCTCCGGTCCGTGATGATGATAGCAATATCGCGGCCTCCGTGGTTGTTTTCACCGATATCACCGAGCGCAGGCAGGCTGAAAACATGCGCTCTCAATTGGCAACTCTTGTCGAATCTACGGACGATGGTATCAGCAGCCAAACTCTGGATGGCATCATTACCAGTTGGAATCATGGGGCTGAGAAAATATACGGGTATTCTGCCCAAGAGGTCGTGGGCCGCTCCATCTCGATTATGTTTCCACCTGAACGGCTCGATGAGTTGCCGGAAATCTCAAGGAAGCTCAAGGCCGGAGAGAGTATCAGTAATTATGAAACAGTGCGTGTCAGGAAAGACGGGACGCGGATTAACATTAACCTCACGATATCCCCGATAAAAGATAAGAATGGCAAAACCATCGGTGCCGTAATAATAGAACATGACATTACGAAACGAAAGAGGATGGAAGGGGAATTAAATCAATACCGCTCCTACCTGGAAGCGCTGGTTGATTCCCGTGCCGGGGAATTGAGCAAAAACCAGAAGCAGATGGCCAACGCCCAAAGGCTTGCCCATATGGGAAGCTGGGAGTGGGACATCGCTGCGGATACGATGTCCTGGTCTGAGGAACTCGGCGAAATTTTTGGTGTCAGGGCTCAAGAAAAAGATCTATCCTTTCATCAATGCCTGGCAAAGATTATCCATCCCGATGACCGGAACTATGTAAAAGGCCTGTTCGAGAAAGCCTGCCATGATAGGGAACCTTTCGAGTATCAGCACCGGATTGTCCGGCCGGATGGATCAGTACGTGTAGTCCGGGGAAGGGGAGAGGTTGTTTTTGATGATGCTGGCGGCAAACCGCTAAAGATCATCGGATTTTCTCAAGATATTACAGAGGCCAAAAAGGCAGAGGATGCAATGCGGACACAAGCGCAAATAGTGGATCAGGTCCACGACGCGGTGATCTCTACTGACCTGGATGGGTATGTAACCAGTTGGAACAAGGGAGCGGAAAGGCTGTACGGATACACAAAAGAAGAAGCTCTGGAAAGACACATATCATTCCTTTATCCCGAAGATGATCAGGATGACGTTCTGCAGAACCAGGTGATTGCACCTTTCAAGGAAAAGGGAACCCACGAGCTGGAAACGAGAACGAAAAGGAAAACGGGTGAAGACATCCATGTTCACCTTTCGCTCTCATTTCTGAGAGATAACGATGGCAATATAATAGGGATAGTCGGCTCCTCGATGGACATCACCGGCCGCAAGCGGGCGGAAGAGGAAAGGGCCAGGATTCAGGTCCAACTCCATCAGTCCCAGAAGATGGAAGCCATCGGCATCCTCGCCGGAGGTGTGGCCCATGATTTCAATAACCTTTTGACTACCATACAGGGATATATCAGCCTGGCTATGATGAGAATTCCCGATTCCGATCCTGTATCGAGGGATCTTAACCAGGTGAGGCAAGCGGCTGGCAAGGCAGCCAACCTTACCCGCCAATTGCTCCTTTTCAGCCGTAAGCAGCCGATGGAGCCGTCTTCCCTTGATCTTAACGAAACGGTTCACGATCTGCTCAAGATGTTCTATCGCCTCATTGGTGAGGATATTACCATTACCACTGACCTGAAGTCCGATCTTTGGCCGGTCCTCGCTGATGAGGGAACCATTGAGCAGGTAATCATGAACCTGATAGTCAATGCGAAAGATGCAATGCCTCAGGGAGGATACCTCACCATCAAAACTGAAAATATAACCCTGAATGAAGAAAATGCCAGGGCTATTCCTGACGGCCGAACAGGCAAATTTGTCTGCCTCGCGATTGAGGATACCGGCTGTGGCATGGATGCAAAGACCACTGAACGAATCTTCGAGCCTTTTTTCACCACCAAGGGGGTCGGCAAAGGCACGGGTCTTGGCCTGTCGGTGGTCTACGGCATCGTTAAGCATCATGAGGGATGGATTAATGTCTGGAGCGAAGAGGGGAAAGGATCAATATTCAGGATTTTTCTGCCAGCCTTTTTTGTCAAGATGGAGGAAAAGAAAAAAGAGGCTGTTTCTCTCCGGGAACTTCAGGGCAAGGGTGAGCGGATTTTAGTGGTGGAGGATGAAGAGGATGTTCGCCGATTGACGATGAGAATGCTTCAAACACATAACTATATCGTGCAAGAAGCTTCAAGCGGACAAGAGGCATTGGATACCTTCGAGCGGGAAGGAGGCAAGTTCGACCTGGTATTAAGTGATGTGGTGTTGCCCGACCAGACAGGTCCTGCCTTAGTCGACCACCTTCTTTTGCGCCAGCCCAAACTGAAGGTTCTCCTGGTGAGCGGCTATACGGATCAAAAGTCACAATGGCTTCTAATACATGAGAAAGGATTCCGGTTTCTCCAAAAACCTTATGAGCTTCATATACTGCTTCGAACCTTAAGAGAGGTTATAGAGCCTCCACCATAACCCCCTTTAACCCGTATCTTTACCCTTCGGAAGGTGTAGACAGGCCGGGCGAGGATGCCGAACCGATAAGATACTGCTGCTGGTCCGGCCTCATTTCATTATTTCTTGCCATATCGACGGCTTTTCGCCTGAGAATGTCGTAGTAGACCATGATCCTCTGGACATAACGCACAGCCAGGGAACCCCGGCAGTATCCATATCTGCTTTGCCTGTAGTATTTAGACCTTGACAGCAGGGGAAGGGTTTTTTTGATTGAGGACCAGAGATTAGGATTCAGGTTCATCCGACGGGCAAGTTCCTGGGCATCCAGAATGTGTCTGCGTCCCACATTGTAACTGGCAAGGGAGATCAAAAGACGGTCCTGCTCAGGAGACTTATTATACAGGTTGTAAAGGTAGCGCAGATACTTGACTCCGGCCATGATGTTTTGACTGGGATCGAGGCGATTGTCGATGCCCATCTCCCTGGCTGTGACCAAGGTGAGTTGCATGAGACCCTGTACATCCGAAGGATCCAGGGTTTCAGGATTGAAATGTGATTCCTGGTACATAAGAGCGGCAATCATCCGCCAGTCGAAACCATATTTTCGGGCCATTTTTTTGATAATATATTCATACCTGGGCAGCCGGGTTTCCAGTCTTTTATGATATTTTTTGATATCCTGATAGTCAAAAACCTCGGCATCCGAGTAGTACTTCGTATAAATCTTGCGGAAGGTTCCATCTTCCCAGATAGTTTTAAAAAACCGGTTTATTTCTTCCAATAAATCTTTTTCTCCCTTCGGCACTGCCCAGGCCAAAGACTGTTTCTCCTCGATGGAGAACCCGATCTTGATATCGGGATAGTAGCGGCGGCTGTGGAGGGCGATAGCGCAATCTGCTATGGTGATTCCGATTTTCTTTTGCGTTACAGCCTGAAGCAGGTCCTCTATCGTAGCATCTTCCCAGGTATTGATCGTGAAACGTATTCCTGTCTGTATGAGGTTATTGAGGCTCTCTTCAGAGAGGCTCCCTTTGCGGATATGAATGGTTTGCCCCTCTAAATCTTCGATCGCTCGAATATCCCGGTTATTCTTGTGATAGATGATATGACGCTGGATAGTTAAGTATCCATCAGAAAAATCAACTACTTTCAGGCGGGAGAGAGAAGGATTCAGCTTTGCTGCAAGAAAATGTCCCTGCTCCATGCTGCTGACCATTTCATCCCAATTTCTGGCGACTTGTACCTTTAACTTCACTCCCAGGAATTGGGCGAAGGCTTTAGCCAGATCATATTCAAACCCCATAGGTTTCCCTCTGTATTTATAGTAACAGTAGCTGTTGTATTGAGTGATGAGGGTAATTGCGCCTGACTGTTTTATCTTGGTTAACGCTGTCTCTTGGGACACTTTCTGAGGCACATGTCCACGGCTGCATGCAGCCAGCACATATGAAAGCAGAAGAAACAAGACTGTCTTCAGATTCCTTCGAAAAATTATCTTCTGAAGCTTATTTTTATCCATAACTACTATTTTACTAAACGAAAAGGTTTATGAGTATTCATCCTCAGGATACCTCAACAATAGCATATTTATCATGTTCAATCTGGGCCCTACTCCTACACCTTTTGTACTCTTTACTACCCTGCGTATTCTTTACTATCCTGTTATACTTTTG
>JBFMGO010000170.1:0-7160 GCA_040752695.1 bacterium | reverse complement strand
GATTAAGATTCCCATCGAAACCTCATGGCAAATTTGATAATTTTTTATGCTATTATTAGTTATATTAAATTAAATAACTTTTTGTGCTTTTAATCGTTCCAGCAATGTCTGAGCCATTACGCTGGCCTCTCCACCGAAAATTTCCCCTTTTCCTCTGGCAGGCGGGGGGAAAATAGTCCTCACCTGCGTTGGCGAGCCGGACAGCCCAAAGTTTTCCATTTCTCCTGCTTCAAGATCTTCAGCGCTCCAGGTGGGAATTTCCAGTTTCCTGGCCCTCATTTTCCCTTTCAAGGAGGGGAATCTTGGCTCATTGATTTCTTTCACTACAGTCAGAAGGCAGGGCATCCGAATGTTCACAATCTCGTAGCCATCCTCCATGAGGCGTTCGGCACGAACCAAAGCCCCATCCCGGTCAATTTCTTCGATCTTTTTCACATAGGCAATGTGCGCAATACCCAGGTGCTCGGCCAGACCCGGTCCGACCTGGGCAGTATCGCCGTCAATGGCCTGCTTGCCGCAGAAGATCAGGTCATAAGGGGCCAGCTTTCGGACAGCCAGAGCCAGGGTGTAGGCCGTAGCGTAGGTGTCTGAGCCGGCAAATTTCTTATCGCTGAGCAGTATCCCATGGTCAATCCCCATGGAGATGGCCTCTTTCAGCGCACCTTCAGCCTGAGGGGGTCCCATGGTCAATACCGTGGTGGATGCCCCCAGCTTCTCCTTCCATCGTAGCGCTTCTTCGATGGCATAGGTATCCATCGGATTGATAATGCTGGGAACGCCGCTGCGGATCAGGGTATGGGTTTGCGGGTCAATCCTGACATTTCCCGTTTCGGGAACCTGTTTGATGCAGACAATGATGTTCATTTCCCCTGCGCCTTCTCTTTGATAAGCTGCAAGGCAATAACATTGCGCTGAATTTGATTGGTTCCCTCATAAATTTGGGTGATCTTGGCATCCCTCATCATTTTTTCGATCGGATAATCCCGCATGTAGCCATATCCTCCAAGGATCTGCACCGCCTGGGTGGTAACCTGCATGGCCACATCCGAGGCAAACACCTTGGCCATGGCCGAAATCTTCGAGACATCCTTGGCCCCCGAGTCTATGTAGCGGGCCGCGGCATAGGTCAAGGCCCTGGCTGCTTCGACCTGAGTAGCCATATCAGCCAGCATGTGCTGAATGGCCTGAAAGGAGGAAATCGGCTTTCCGAATTGCACCCTCTCCCTGGCATAGTCGATCGCCTCGTCCAGGGCACCCTGAGCGATCCCGACAGCCTGGGCTCCAATGCCCGGACGGGAGGTGTCCAGGGTTCTCATGGCGAGCATAAATCCCATCCCCTCGCGTCCGAGAAGATTTTCCTTCGGGACTCTGCAATCGGTAAATACCAGCTCTCTAGTGGTGGAAGCACGGATACCCATCTTTTTTTCCTTTTTGCCAAATTCAAAGCCGGGCGTACCCTTTTCGACGATAAAGGCACTTGCGCCTCTGCTTCCTTTGGATTTGTCTGTCATGGCGATGACCGTATAAATTTCCGATTCTCCACCGTTGGTGATCCATTGCTTGGTTCCATTTAAAATATATTCATCTTTGTCAGGGCGGGCGGCAGTCTGAATTCCTCCTGCATCACTTCCGGCATTGGCTTCAGTGAGTGCAAAGGCAGCCAGCTTTTTCCCCGCTGCGATCTGCGGTAAATACTTTTCCTTCTGCTGGCCGTTGCCGAATAAAAGGATCGGGAAAGCCCCAAGGGCACTGGCCGCATAGGTAACCGCCACTCCTCCGCAGGCTCTGCTCAGCTCTTCCACGGCCAGGCACAGTTCGAAGCATCCGCCGCCGATCCCGCCGTATTCTTCAGGCAGATACACACCGAACAGGTCCGCCTCGGCCAGGCTTTTCATGACCGGCCAGGGGAATTCTTCTGATTCGTCCAACTCCGCCCTGACCGGCAGAACTTTCTCTCTGGCGATTCTGCGGGCCAGGTCCCGGATCTCTTTTTGTTCTTCTGTCAGAAAATAATCCATACTTTTACCCCTTTATGGTTCAATTCCTGTATTTTCACCATCTTACCATACTTGAAGCCCACGTCAACCCTCCACCGAAAGCGGCAAAACACAGAAGGTTTCCCGGGTGAATTTTTTCATCTTTGTGCAATTCATCCAGCGTAATGGGAATACTGGCAGCAGAGGTATTCCCGTATTTTTCTATTGTTAAGGGAATCTTAGACTCAGGGATGGACAGCCGCTCTCCCACTGCCTGGATGATACGTGCGTTGGCCTGGTGAAAAATAAAAAGATCGATATCATCGGCGGTAACCCCCTGATGGGTAATCGCAGTCTGAATGGAATCACTTAATGCCTTGACTGCGATTTTGAAAAGTCCATTTCCCTTCATCGTGATATAATGCAGCCTGGCCTCAAGTGATTCCCTGGAGGCCGGGATTAACGATCCCCCTGCCGGTACCTCCAAAAGGTCACTGATAGTTCCGTCCGAATACAGGTGGGTGGAAAGAATCCCCCTTGTCTCGTCCGTGGGCTTTAAGATGACAGCCCCCGCACCGTCCCCGAAAAGAATACAGGTGCTGCGATCTGTCCAGTCGGTAACTTTGGAAAGGGTGTCGGCCCCCACGATCAGGATGTTTTTATACTGACCGCTCTTAACGAATTGGTCTGCAATGCTGAGTGCATACAAGAATCCTGAACAGGCCGCAGCGACATCGAAGGCGGCAGCGTTGGGAGCACCGATTTTTTTCTGGATCACGCAGCCGGCCGAAGGGAGGATCATGTCGGGTGTTACCGTAGCGGTAATAATCATATCCAGTTCCTGAGGCTCCATCCCTGCATCTTCCAGAGCTGCCTGGGCTGCTTTGACTGCCAGGTCCGAGGTGGGTTCGTTTTTTGCGGCAATGCGGCGCTCCGAAATACCCGTTCGGGTGCGAATCCACTCATCGGTGGTATCGACCATCTTTTCCAGATCAAAATTCGAAATTACTTCTTCAGGAACATACGAGCCTGTTCCGGCAATATAGGCAGATTTCATCTCTTTCACTTCTTCGTTTGATATATAAAATCCTGATGCATAAAGTAATGAGTTAAACCATTACCAATGGATTATAGCGGGATGGTGTATTCTGTTTGAGCTGATTTACTCTTTTCCTGTGATCGTTTACCCTTTATGGGGAAGGGGCCAGAGAATTTTGGATGTGACGGTTTACATTCTGCTGGATAAACCCCATGGCCACTTTAACGGCATTTTTAATCGCTTTTGCTCCGGACCTGCCGTGGCAGATAATACAGACGCCATTAATCCCTAAGAGAGGAGCCCCTCCATACTCATCATAATCGACTTTTTTCTTGAAGCCCTTGAAGCACGGCTTCATTAAAAAATACCCGAGCTTCCAAAGAAATTGCTTGGGAATTTCCTGCTTGAAATAGGACGCAATCATTTCAGCGACACTCTCGCTGATCTTTAACGCCACATTCCCCGTGAATCCATCACAGACGACCACATCCACATTTCCGGAATACAAGTCCTTACCTTCTACGTTCCCGATAAAATTGAGCCCGCCATCCTTGAGTGTCTTGAAGGATTCCTTGGTTAATTCGTTTCCCTTGGATTCTTCTTCTCCGATATTCAATAATCCGACTCTCGGATTCTTGACTCCAAGGATGTCTTTGGAGTAGGTGTACCCCATAATAGCAAATTGAAGTAAATGCCGCGGCTTGCAATCGACATTCGCTCCCACGTCCAGCAATACGGCAACTTCCCTGGCTGTCGGCAGGATAGTGGCGATAGCCGGGCGCTCCACGCCTTTCAATGAACCGAGCAGAATTTTGGCCGTTGCCATGGCAGCGCCGGTATTTCCGGCACTGACAACCGCTTCAGCCTCGCCTGTCCGCACTAATTCCGTGGCCACCCGGATAGATGAATCCCGCTTCTTCCGGATCGCCGTGGCAGGGGATTCATTCATGCCCACGACTTCTGAAGCATGCTTAACGCAGATAGAAAGGCCATGCAGATCGAAATGGGATAACTCCTGATTGACGATATCTTGATCACCGACAAGGAAAACTTGCACTCCGAATTCCCGTGCCGCCTGAATCGCCCCTTCGACAATAACCGTGGGGCCCCGATCTCCTCCCATGATATCAATGGCAATTTTCACTGCTATGCCTATATCTTCTCTTTCACTTCGATAATTTTCTGCCCGTTGTAATGGCCACAATTCAGACATACGGCATGAGGAAGTTTCGTTTCCTGACATTGGGGACAGGTCGTATAGGTTGGCGGGAACAATTTGAAATGAGTGCGCCTCTTATCGCGTCTCGACTTTGAGATTTTCCTTTTTGGCAGAGCCATGCTTTATTCCTCCTCATCAATGGTTAATTCTTCGGTTAATTGGTTAATTCTTCGGTTAATTCGGTTAATTCGTCATCCCGGTTGATTCGTTGTCGGTTAATTCGTCATTGTTTTTTCTTGGCCAGATCCTGCAGCTTATGCCATCTAGGGTCGATCGTGTTCTGAACGCAGGAGCATTTTTTCTGGTTCAAATTCTGCCCGCACTGTGGACACAACCCCTGACAGGATGGGTCGCACACCGATATCATGGGAATTGATAAAAGAATCTGCTCCCTGAGGATTTCCGTCAGGTCTATGATGTCGTCCTGGTAGATTATAATGTCCAGATCCTCTTTCGCCAACTCGACTTCCTCTTCCGTTACTGAGGGAGAAAAGGGCTGAAGGATCGTTTGAAAATCTTCGCTTACCGGAAAGGAAAAGTGTTCCAGACATCGGCTGCATTCGAGTTCTAACAGGGTTTTCATGGTTCCCCGAAGGAGTACCTCTCTGCGGACCTTCTCAAGCGTCACCCCGACCTGTACATCCTCCTTAAGGACAGCCTCCTGCTCAGAGAATTGAAACTCTGAAATGGGGACAGTGAAAGAGAATTCGGTCTTTTCTGCAACGATATCTTTCATGTTGATTTTCATTTTGGATTTCCCCTCTCGCACTTAAAAAATCGGGACTTTATTTTAAGGAGAAAATCTCCACTTTGTCAAGCTAATTCTTGTCAGCTATATCAACAGGATAATACAAAACCAGAGGCAGGTCAACAGATTATCTCCTGTTGTCTTTGAAAAAAATATACTTGACTGGCCGGAAAGAGCAATTTTATAATAAGGCCATGGATAGGAAAAATCATATGGATAATAAAAATTATCAGTGCGAATTGTCCCGCTCAGGAAGACCCGTTGTCCGTTTTGCTCCCAGCCCGACGGGATTTCTGCACGTGGGTGGCGCCAGAACCGCCCTGTATAACTGGCTTTTTGCCCGAAAAATGCAGGGTACCTTCATCCTGCGAATCGAAGATACGGATGTCGAGCGAAGTGAAGAAAGATTCTGGAAGCAGATTCTCGAAGACTTGAAATGGCTGGGAATGAATTGGGATCAGGGGCCGTTCTTTCAGCATGAAAGAAAAGAGCTCTACATCCGGTACGCCAGGGAGCTGGTTCAGAATCAAAAGGCGTATTATTGCTTCTGCTCACCCTCTGAATTGGAAAGACAAAGGGAGGAGGCGGCCAAAAAAAATATCGCTTTTCGCTATGACGGCCGCTGCCGGGAGATCCCTTTTCCGGAAGCTCAAGAGCGGGTTCTGAACGGCGATCTGGCAGCCATCCGCTTTCGTGTGCCCGAAAGCGGCAGGACGGAATTCGACGATGTGGTTCGCAAAAAAGTTTCCTTTGAAAACAAGGAGTTCGATGACTTCATCATCCTTCGCTCCAATGCAGAATCTACCTATAACCTGGCTGTGGTGGTCGATGATGCGCTGATGGGCATTACGCACGTAATCAGGGGAGATGACCACATTTCCAATACCCCGAAGCAGATCATGCTCTTTAGCGCCCTCGGTTTTCCCTGCCCCCGGTTCGCTCATATCCCGATGATCATGGGGCAGGATAACACCCGCCTGAGCAAACGACATGGAGCAGTCGCTGTTGGCCAATACCGGGAAATGGGCTATCTTCCCGATTGCATGGTCAATTACCTGGCACTTTTGGGTTGGGGCTATGATGGCCAAAAAACCCTTTTTCCCATTTCGGAACTGATCGAGAAGTTTGACCTGAACAAAGTCAGCAAGAAGGCCGCCATCTTCGATCCCGTCAAGCTTGACTGGATGAATGGAAAGTATATCCGGGAGTTGGACGATAGGCGATATCTTGCTTTGGCTTTGCCGTTTTTGCAAAAGGCACATCTTTTGGATGAGGGCGACGCCCTTTCGGATTCTCTTGTTCGCATTGTGTCGAGTGTTCGGGATAAGTTCAAAAAATTTTCCGAATTGCCTGACCAGGTCGAATATTTCTTCGTTGATTCAGTCAGCCTGACCGAAGATGCCCGGCAGCAGATTTTTGCCGGAGAAGATCATTTTTCCCTGCTTCAGGAACTGCACGAGCGACTGTCCGCTCTTGAGGTGTTTGACGAAGCCTCGCTGGAAAGACTTTTCCAGGACATGGTGGCGGAAAAACAGATAAAGCTGGCCAAACTGGCCCAGCTCGTCCGCTGTGCCATTACGGGAAGGACTTCAAGCCCCGGGCTTTTTCTCACCATGTCCCTTTTAGGAAGGAACCGGGTGCTGATGCGCCTTGATGATATCCTGCGGCAGTTTCCCATCAGGTAAAGACTTTCCGTAACCCGTGAAGGAAATGAACCTTACAGATGAAAAAAGGGGCTTTACAGGTTAAAAGGAATATGATATTTTATAGATAAATGCACTGCAGGATCGGCTAATGGTAGGCCAGATGACTCTGGATCATCCAGTCCAGGTTCGAATCCTGGTCCTGCAGCCAATTCTTACAAGATCAAAAGAACCACATCAGAAACACAAAATCCAAGCGGCGCTATCGTCTAGTGGTTAGGACGGGTGATTCTCAGTCATCAAACCGGGGTTCGACTCCCCGTAGCGCTGCCAACTATCTCTTTGAAAAATAAAGACTTTTAAATAAAAAATCCCCCACCAATTGAGTGTCTGTGACCTGATTTTTATCCCTACAACGCTTATTTCACTATAGTAAGTAATTTTCCTAGATTTTCATTTTCCTTTTCTTGTGTGAAATATAGGCACGATAGTTCTTGAGTTGAATCCACCGCACCAGCTCGATAGCAGCCTGGGC
>JBFMGO010000169.1:0-7225 GCA_040752695.1 bacterium | reverse complement strand
CGGTGGGAAAATTCGCCAGCCCGGTGGATGGGCCTGCACTGAATCGGTCTTTCACAACTCAGCTAAGGATCAATACCGAACAAATAGACCGTAAACCAATGCCGATAAGGAAAGAGATCGTATAAAAATGAATACCTGAGAAGTGCCTGAATGAAAAGTATATATACTCTCGTTATAGAGATTTGCAGCAATGCTTATTGGTCATAAAATATCGATGTATCTATATATATCGTTTTTTGATTCATCGTTTTTTGGCGGCCGGGGCCTGAGATTTTTCTCTTGCATCGTCTTGCCTTGGGGTCACTATACATGAAAAGCACTATTCAGTTTAAAATCAACATTACTCTGATTGGCATGATAACATGTATATTGATAATTTTCGGTTTCTATGATTACTTTGCCACCGATAAAAGCCTGACCGCAGAACTGAACCACTCGGCTGATATTATTTCCGAGCGGTTGGCCAACAGTCTGGTTGAGCCTCTGTGGAACATCGATGAGAAAGGAGGCTGCGGTGTAATCTTGTGTGAAATGGCGGACAAAAATATTTTTGCCATCCAGGTTCGAGAAAGTGCCGATCAGGTGCTTTTCCTCGGCCAGGAGAGAGATACGGATTGGAAAATCGTCAAGTCCGCTGGGCGCATTGATGGCGTATATATTAAACGTCTTAAGGAGATTGTCAAAGAGGGCCAGAAACTGGGGACGGTTGAGCTTTATCTCAGCACAAAATTCAAGGATGAGGATCTCAAATGGGCAATCTTTGGAATTATCATCAAGACTCTCTTGCTGGACATATGTATCGCCATGGCCATGTTCTTCTTCATTAAAAAAATCATCATTCGCCCTTTGTCAGGTGTAGCAGCCGGTCTCAATGAATGCGCCGACTACGTGAGCACTGCCGCTCATCAGGTGTCTTCAGTCAGCCGCGTTCATGCCGGTGGGGCCTCTCAACAAGCCGCAGCGATCAGGGAAACCTTCTCATCGCTGGAAAATATCTCGATCATGGCCGGGAACAGTGCACGTAATGCCAATCAGGCGGATAGTCTTGCCAGGTCGGCCAGCCGAATGGTAAACGATGCGAATGTTTCGATGGAAAAATTGACCCATTCCATAGCTGAGCTCTCAAAAGCCAGTGAGGAAACCTTCAAGATTGTCAAAACGATCGACGAAATAGCCTTTCAGACGAATATCCTGGCCCTGAACGCTGCAGTAGAATCCGCCCGGACCGGTGAGGCGGGGGCTGGTTTCAGTGTGATATCCAGGGAGGTGAGAAATCTTGCCCTGCGTTCTGCGGATGCAGCCCAAAATACGGCAGAGTTAATACAAAGTATGGTCAAAAGGATCAAGGACGGAGCAGAACTTATGGATGAAACGAACACTCTCTTCGGCCATCTGGCTATCAGTAATCAAAAGGTACAGGAATTGGTCGGTGAAATTGCATCGGCCTCCAATGAACAGGCCCATGGAGTTGAACAACTCAGTCAATCATGGAAAGAAATCCAGAAGGTTGTGCATAAGCATGCGGAAAAAGCTGAAGAATCGGTCTATACATCAGAGGGAATGAATGAGCGGGCCATGCACATGAAAGGTATCGTAGCCAGTTTGATAGCTCTGATCGACAGGAGGAAAACGGTAATCGGAGAGAAAAATAAGGCTGGAGATGAACAGAGGATATTGACTGACTGTCATATTTCACAATGAGAAAAAGATATGGGAGGTACCAGGGATGAAAAAAACTACCCTCATTACCTTAATGATGTTTCTGTGTTTTAACGTTATTTCCTCATCTGCCGGATCCGAGGATAAGATAACGGAAATCAACTTTGCCAGCGAAGAGTGGGAAGAGGCAACAAATACAGATGGCACCGGGCTGTATTGGGACATTTTCCGGGCTGTCTATGAACCTTGTGGTATTAAGGTAAACTTTATCATCAGATCGTATTCCGGCTCAGTGGAACTTTTGAAACGCCAAAAAACCGACGCCGTAGTGGCTGCTTACCTGGATGAGATTGAAGGCGCATTATTTCCTAAGTGGTATTTCGGTGTTGATATTGTCCAGGCGCTTTTTAAAAAGGATAAACCAATCGTGTGGAAGGGACAGGAGACACTGAAGGATAAGAAAGTAGCATGGATCAAAGGCTATGCCTATGATGAGTATTTGGATGTTCCCGTAATAAAAATGGAGTTCGACGAGCGCAAAGATGCTCTGCGGGTGCTCGACAAAGACCGGATCGATTTCTTTCTGGACGCACGGGGCGATTTACTGACAGCTCTTGAAGATGGCTATGTCGATAAGACGAAATACAGGACAGAAACGGTAAAACAGCTCTATCTCTATCTTGCTTTTGTCAACAGCGAGAGAGGAAAAAGGCTGAAGCAGATCTTTGACGAGCGGCTTCCACAGCTTATTAAATCGGGAGAGATCAAAAGGATCTACGATAAATGGGCCAAAGGGAATTTCGTTTACCCTTTTTTGGAATAGGGATAGAAAGAGAAGCAGCCTAAACCCTCTTTCTCTTTTACTATTTCATAGGATAAAGATTAGATTTGACAAAAAAGGTAAAATTGTATTAGGATATCTTTTATCTCTTGATAAAGGTTTTTTTGCCGGATACTATGAGGTACTATGAGAAAGAGTCTCAAAGTGCCGCAAAGGGGGTATCCTTTGTCAATCCCCTTTGTCATTCGCGGCTGTCGCGGGAGGGACAGTATCCTTGGAGTGGAAAGGAGCAGCAGAAAAAAATTTGTTTGGATTTACAGGAGTGGAGCATGGAAAAAAATTTAGAGGGAATTTACTGGCCAGGCCAAAATCTGGCCTTTGCTGACCTCAGCCAGGCTCTTATGAGCAGGGCGAATCTGGAGAGGGCCAATCTCGAACAGGCAAACCTCTGGAAGGCAACCCTCGATTATGCCTACAGCCGGGAAGCCTGCTTTAAAGGTGCTTGTATGAGAGAGGCCGTTGTCCAAAATGCCAATCTGGAAAGAGCCTGCATGGAAGGGGCGGACCTTCATGGCGCCCAATTGTCCGGCTCCTTCCTTTACGGGGCAAATCTGTCCTACGCCAATCTGGAATGGGCCAAATTGCGATCAGTCAATCTCAACTTCGGCAATCTCGCTCATGGGAAGCTCATCAATACTGATCTTGAGGGGGCTAACCTCAGTCAGGCCAACTTTGAGGGAGCTGTTCTTTTGAATACGAGCCTGGAAAGGGCTAACCTGCACCTTTGCAATTTTGCCCATGCTCAACTGATCAATGTCAGTTTGAAGGGCTCTAACCTCAGTCAGGCCAATTTTTTCGGGGCTACCCTCGACCAGGTAAATATGGATGAGGTCAGCAATATTCACCAGGCAAACTTTTCCCAGTCCAACTTCAATGTAAAAAAGTTTCGCTTCATGAATTTTGCCAATGCCTCCTTCCAAAACAAAGACCTGCGAGAGGCGGACTTTCAGGGCGCAGACTTAAGCGGTGCTCATCTTGCGGGTGCACAGTTGGATGGCGCTAATCTGAAAGATGCCAACCTGATGTTCTGCAACCTGCAAGGGGCATCAATCCAGAATGCTCTGTTTGATTATTCCATCATGACCGGCGCTAATATTTCCCAGATCCAGCAATTCCAGGGGGCCAGCTTTCGGGGCGTTAATTGGTGGTCCGCTTCCTGTTTGTCTCCTGAGCAGTTCAAGGGCTATTTGCAGAAAAATTTCCCTGCTCGCTTTTAAATAATGTCATTCTAAAAAGGGCATCATCTTTTAAAAAGGCGTGTTCCGGATTGACTCATGCTCCATTTTTCATTTCCCTTGTTATCCGCTCTTCTCCTGATCACTCTCTTTTTCCTTATCAAAATTCAGATTATCAAGTATGCCTTTGAAAAAATCGGCATCCACCATTGGTCTCTTTTTCTGCTCCTCTTTTTTTCCTTATTGGGAAGCTATGTGAACATTCCCATCTGGGAAATCCCTCCTTCTTTTATTTATCGCTCGCCAGTCGGGTCATCGACCTTCTGGTCCTGGTTTACGCCGCCCTTTTTCCCTGCCGGGACCACGGTGGCCATCAATCTAGGCGGAGCCATTATCCCGATACTTATTTCTTTCAAGCTTATGACCAAAGCCCCAAGCCCGTTAAAGACCACCTTGGTCACTTTCATCGTCTCACTCGTTGTGCATGCCTTCGCCCGTCCGGTCCCAGGTGCCGGGATCACGGTACCTTCTGTGCTCCCCTCCCTGTGCGCAGCTCTTTGTTCCCTTCTCATCGAGGGATGCGCAACTGCACAGACCGCTTATATTGCAGGCAGTATCGGCACCCTGATCGGCGCAGATCTGGCCAATCTCCCAAGGATTGCCGGTCTTGGCATAGCCACGGTCTCCATAGGGGGGGCAGGAACTTTTGACGGTATCTTTTTGAGCGGAATTGTGGCTGCACTTTTGGCCTGAGAAAAAAGCGGCATATTCTTTGGCCTGCATTCATGAAAGGGACAATGAAAGGTGCAATCATAGTAACCAAAGGGGCAATGGAAGGGGCAATTAAAGGTGCTTTTTCTTCAGAACCCGCTCCTCTAAGGAAACGACATTTTCCTGGCTGGTCTCTTTAGCGGACTCTTTGTTTATCCCGTGCTTTTTCATTAACCGCCAGAGGGTTGACCGTGCAATCCCTAATACCTGGGCTGCATTTCCAAGATGGCCGTTTGTTTCGTGAAGGGCATTCACAACCATGCATGCCTCCATTTCATCAAGGGTTCGAATCTTCTCTCTCTCCCGGTCATGATCGGAGTCATGATTATTACCATTGTGTATTTCTGTCTGTTTTTTCTTTTTCACTTTTTGAATCTCTGGGGGCAAATCTTCCGGCATGATGATCTTTCCCTTGGCGCAAACAAAAGCATGTTCAATGGTGTTCTCCAATTGGCGGATATTGCCGGGCCATTCATAGCCGAGGAGACAATCCATGGCACTGGAAGAGATAGAAGAAATATCCCTGGTAAGCTTTTTGTTAAATTGTTCAAGGAAATGGTTGATCAAAAGAGGGATATCCTCTACCCGTTCTCTCAGTGAGGGGATATGAATATTGACGACATTCAGGCGGTAATACAGATCCTCCCGGAATTCTCCTTTGGCTACGGCAGCCTTCAAATCCTTATTGGTAGCCGCGATGACTCGTACATTGACGCTCACGGTCTTTACGGACCCTACCCGTTCAAATTGCCGCTCTTGCAGTACTCGCAGCAGTTTTACCTGAATCAGGGGAGAGATGTCCCCGATCTCGTCCAGAAACAAAGTCCCTCCATCCGCTAATTCAAACCGCCCCATTTTATCCCTGATCGCACCGGTAAAGGCCCCCCGTACATGTCCGAACAATTCGCTCTCTAAGAGTCCGTCCGATAGAGCGGAACAGCTTACGCCGATAAATGGCTTGTCGTGTTGAGGACTGTTGTAGTGGATAGCGCGGGCAATCAATTCTTTTCCTGTACCGCTTGCCCCCTGAATTAAAACCGTAGTGAAGCCCTGAGAAACGATGGTGATGAGCTCGTAAATTTCCTGCATTTTGTGATTTTTCCCAATAATATTGCCGAACCGGTACCTTTCCCTGAGATCCCGCAACCGGTTTTGCTCAAACTCAAAAAGCTGGCTTTCCAGGCGCTTACGTTCGGTAATATCCCGAAAAACCTTGAGCAGGGAGATCGTTCCATCTTCCATTACGATAGGGCTGATGGAAATATCCAGGGTTTGCCCCCGGATAGAGTCTTTGGTTAGATACAGGTTCTGCCTTCTTTCGACAATGCCCTCCATCATGCAGGCATCGCAATGGCTGGACCGGTTCCAAAGGGCCTGATAGCATATCCTGTGTATCTGATCTCCAAAAATCTTCCGGCTGCTCTCATTCATGTATTGAATCGTATAATTTTTATCAATAATCACTACTCCGTCACTCAGACTCTTCAAAATGGCACCGAACTTATCCCTGCTGATTTGAATTTCTTTCTCCAGTTTCCTGCGTTCGGTAATTTCCGTAAAAACTACTGATGCACCGCGATACTTTCCCCTTTCGTTAAAGAGAGATGAGAGACTGCAAATCAAGGTCAAGTGCTCGCCTTTGCGGCTGTCCAACTCCAACTCGAATGAAAATGCCTGATTTTTCTTGCTCTCTTCAATAGCCTCTTTCATTTTAATCTGGCCCTCGGCAGTAAGAAAAATCCCATAATCCTGGCCGCTCATCTCTTCCCGTCTATAGCCAATGACTTCGCACAGTTTTTGGTTTACGAACGTGATTCTGTTTTCGTGGTCGATGACCATGAGACCTTCGTTCATCTGCTCAACCAGATTCCGGTATCGGTTCTCAGACTCCCGGATCAGTATATCCATTTTCCTGGCTTGGGTGATGTCTCTGGTCATCTCGACTACACTGGCAACGTTTCCCTCGTTGTCCAAAATCGGAGAGGAACACATTTCGTAAAAAAATTTCTGATCCTTCTCTCCCACCGCTACCTCTGACTGGTGAAAATTCCCATCCGCAAAACTGGCTTTCACCACACAATTCGGGCACGGCTGATGTAATCCGCGGTAAGTCTCATAGCACTTTTTACCGATAGTCTCCTCGCCTCTCTCTTTATCGTTGCTCCAGATCACCTGCAATTCAGAGTTGAGGATCGTGATCCGGTCATTGATCGACTGGAGAACGGCTCGAAGCTTGGCCTCTGATTTTTTAATCTTTTCTTCCAGTTGAATCTCTCTGGTCAGGTGGACGACCCTCGCCTCAGTGCAAATCCGCTTCTTGTTCGCAGTGATAAACAAAAAGCTCCCCGCAGCCATCAGGGTTATGAGTCCAAGCATAATAATAGTGAATCTTTTCTGGAGCTTCCCGATAGGGCTCGATATCTCACTGTAGGGCGTGCACATAACCATGATCCAGTGCCTTTTCGGCAACTGGATAGGCGCATAAGAGAATAATTCCAGCCGTCCCAGGTTTGGACTGATAACCCGAAGCACCCCTTCTTCATTTTTAAGCAGCACATCTAAAAGATCTTCGCTGTTCTGAAAGGGAAAAACTTTATTCTTTTCGTCAATCCGCTTGATGTCTATATCCTTGATATTTTTTGAGGTAAACTGAGGGCAGGGATGCTCTATAATCGTCCCGTCAGAATCCAGAATGCATATGTAGCTGCCCCCCAGATTTACATGACCGAGAAAATGGTCAGCCATCTTTTTGATATCAATATCAGCAGCCAGTGCCCCC
>JBFMGO010000168.1:0-7295 GCA_040752695.1 bacterium | reverse complement strand
TAGAGAGCACTATAATAAGTATGGCCGTAATTCGGACTGAGTGTTGAAAAACCGATGATTGCCAACACTATGGACATCTTTACTATCAGATTGAATTTTAAATTTCTCATCACATTACCCTCTTCACAATAAGATAATCTAAAAAGATAATCCAAAAAATCTGATAAAATGTATAAAACCTGAATGGTTAGCCGCTACAGGGTAGGATTGCTCGAAAAAGATCAGTTCCTTAAAAACGTGGGATAATCGCTTGCATATATGAAACCGCTCTCTCCTGCACAGACGGCCATAAAAGGAGGACAGGGGCGACCACACCTGGGGTCGCCCCCTTAGAAATTGAAATTTTCATAATGCAGTACGAGTGGATATTCCTTGTGTCCTGTTAACCTTCGATCGAGGGGATGCCGATGTACTCATTACCGAATGATAACTCTCTCCCGCTCGCTATCACAGATGTTCCCCCTAGTAGTATTTTACGACAGGTTTGCGTCCCTCTCCAGCCACCTGTTTTTCAGGGCCGGATTGACCACCTGATCGAAATAAGATTCTCCCCTTGGAGATCGGGATTATCTGGAATAATCAAAAAGATTGACAAGACACAGGCTTGGTAATGCTCCATGAGTGGTAATACTCAATGAAAGGACACATACCTTTCCTCTTTACCCGGATACTCTTTCCCCATCGTAAAAAGGGCAATGACGCTCAATGAGAAAATATTTGCGGATTTTTCAGATGAGAGCAATTTCCTTTCCCTTTATCATCATAGTGTAATGACATTGCCCTTAAAGAGGTGAGGAGAGTAAAGCTTCTGCATCTTTGATATATCCAGGGGCATCGATGGCATTATCAAGCTCAGAAACAACGACAGTAAACTCTCTTCACCTCCTTCCACATTCCCGAAGATATAATGCTTCCCCCCGGAGTTTTATCTGCCGCCGTATGCGCTCGCTTGAGGGGCATCTTCGGATTTTTGTTTGAGAAATGAATTTGTTAAAAAGTTACTCAATACATAAGAGACAAGCAACTCTTATGCCATTCCTGGTACGAAAGGCCATAAATGGATCAAGAAGTCATCATTGAAGTGCTTATGGGCTGAAGCGCTTTGAGCTTAGGTTCGGCGGCCTGAAACAACGGCAGGGTAAGGTGATGGATGAGTCCCAGCTGACGGGCTATCGGGTGAGAGCATACCTCTTTCTGATTCATTACGGTTAATATACAGCAATCCCTATTATTTTACCGTAGGTTAGCCTTATTTCAGGAATGAAAAATTTTCATTCCTGAAATACATACTTATGGTAAAGATATGCTTATGGTAAGGATATGCTTACAGTAAAGGTATGCTTATGGTAAAAGAATTCGTCCGGTCTTTTAGCTGGCTCTGACGAAGCGTAAGTTTGCCGCGGTATTTCTCAAGGATGGATCTACATACGGAAAGGCCGAGTCCCAGCCTTTCTTCTTTGGTCGTAAAGAATGGTTCAAAGATTCTATCCCTGATCTCATCAGGTATTCCGGGTCCGGTATCGGAAAATTCAATCTCCACTTCAGAATCAACTACCCTGGTTACAATCTTCAGCTCGTTCATCACACCACCAGTGGCCGTCTGCATGCTGTCAAAGGCGTTATCGATAAGGTGGGTAAAGACCCTGGCCAATTGAGGCCGGGTTACTCTGACCAGAGGGATATCCCGTGCAGGCTCAAGGACAATCTTGATCTTTTCAGACCCTGCGGCTTTTCGATTCTCACTGAGGACTGCCTGAAGGAGGTGATTCACGTTTACCAAAGTGATATCCCCGGCGGGCACCTTGTTCAAGACCAAAAGCAGGTCTTTAATGTAATCCTCAACCCTGTCGATCTGATTATCAAGCACCTTAAGGAAGTCCTTGAAGCCGGTGTCCTTTTTCCTGAGCTTTTTTCCATCGGCAGTCGCCCGGGCAGTGACTGCCAGAGACTGAAGAATGCCTAAAGAAAAAGAAGCCAGCTTTTCAACGGTCTCCATTTTCTCCAGGCAAATCAGTCTGTCCCGCTCAGCTTTTTCTTCAGTAATATCCTGATTGAATTGAACAAACCCCCAGGATTCCTCCACCCTGCGGTCAAAAACGGGAAAAGCTGTCTGCCGGATGGCCCTGATCCGGTCTTTTTCAAGGACAGTCCTTTCAACACTTACGGCCCTTCCTGTTCTCATGGCCCGGCAGCCGGGACATTCCTCTGCGCTGTCATTGTAATCACCGGGTACCAGCCCTCTGCTGGTATGGACAACATGATGATTTTTATCAACGAGGATAATCTTTCCATCTATCTGGTTGAAGATTTTCTGTAAAACCTCTTTCTTTTCAGCTATCTCTCTGGTATTCCTCATAACCTTGTCTTCGAGGCTGGTGAAAAACTGGCTGACATGCCTCTCCAGGTTCTTGAGACGCTCTTTCAGGAGCATGTTTTCTTCAAGGAGAAGTCTTCGATCAATGAGATCCTGGATTATTTTACTTAAATCAAGGTCTGACACCGGCAGGGAAAGGCAGCCATAAATCCTGTGCTCGAGTTTTTTTTCATGAGCCCACTTTTGAGAGGAATTGCCAATCAGGATGAAAGGAGGCATTGTTTCATGTTCCTTCATGAACCGGGAAAAATATTCATTGTCGGAACTGTCACTGCCGATAACAGGGCTGTCATGGGAAAGGTCATCATCTGAAGGCGGATAAAGAACCACGGCATCGAACGGCAATGCTTCGATCATCTGCCTTCCTTCGTCAAGGCTGTGGGCTTGCTCTACCAGACAGTTTCTTTCTGCAAAGAGTTTCCCAATGTCTCTATCAGTCTGTTTTTCCGGCTGAATGATTAATACTCTCGGCATCATAGCTGAATTATAGGCATCGTATTCCTTACCCCCTCATGACATACCGGTTATGGGCAGCGTTTGGCCGATGACAGCTTCTACCGCTGCCGGTAGGTAACAGTTACTTGCACATTTTCAAAGAGAATCTCACCTATGGGGTGTTTATACATGAGTCTCATCTGAATCTTTAGATAATTAAAGATAGCAATTTGGGTGCCAGAGCTTTACTATGAAACATTATTCCATTGTGAACCCTGTGATTGATGAACTTGACCCCAAAAGGAATGGTGCTTTATACTTATATTATAGAGAGATAAAAATTAATAGCGTGATGAAAAGACACATTTTTTTTCAGCCTTTCGAAAACAAAAGGATACACCATGAAGTTCAATCTGCCGCAGACCGGTTCATGCCAGACCTGCCCGTCTCGATCGATGTTTCAATTCATGGTCGCCGGTGTCTTTATTATCCTTTTGATTATCTTGATCGTTCTTTTCCTTTGCCTGAGTTCTCCAATCAAAAGCAGCCATCGAAACGTGCTCTTTTTCATCCTGCCCGTATTCGGAATCCTGGGCCTGGCCGGACATCTGCTCCATCACTCGAATAAAAAGAGAAGCATCCTTGAGGCTGAAACCGAATTTTTAAAAAAGCAGGTGCAGCTCGAAGAAGAAATCAAAAAGGAGCGGGACAACCTTCATAATCTCTTTGACAGCATGGCTGACGCTGTTCTGGTCATCAATAAAGATTATCAGGTTGAATTCATGAACCGGACCGCTATCTCCAGCTTCGGCGATCAGATCGGGAGCCGGTGTTTTCAAATGTTGGGTGGCTGCGACCGCCCCTGCTCCTGCTGCCAGTTATCGGACCGGACAGGCGGCATGTCTCTGGAAAAGATCCTTTTTCACTGTCACGACAGCACAAGAAAACGCTGGTATGAGGTCAGTGCAGCTCCTTTGATGAAAAACAACCAAACCAGTTCCATTGTGGAAATTATCAGAGACGTCACCAAAGAAAAGGAACTGGAGGAAAAACTGATCGCTTCGGAGAAAAAGTACCGCACCTTGGTGAACCATACCAAGGATTTGATTATGGTGCAGGATTTTCAGGGCATCGTTCTCCTGGTGAGTGAATCAGTCGAGAACACCCTGGGATATCGGATGGAAGAGGTGTGCCAGCGGCCATTTCAGCAGTTTCTGACCGAAAATCCGCTCAATGATCCCTGGCGGAAGGGAATACACTATCAGGCAGAGCTGCAAAATCGCCTGCGGCCCCACCTGCTCGAATGCAGAACCAGGCGGGGAGATATGATCCTTCTGGAGGCCAATGAATCAGAGGTATTTGACCGTGAGGGACAGGAGCGGCAGATCATGGGAGTCTACCGGGACATTACCGAGAGAAAACGGCTGGAGGAGCAGTTGCTGGAATCCGAGCGGCTGCGCATGCTCTCCCTGACCAAGCGCTTCAGTTTCGGGGAGATCATCGGACGAACTTCGAAGATGCAGGAAATCTACGAACTGATCGAGGCTGTATCCCAGAGTAAAGCCACTGTCCTGATCCAGGGTGAGAGCGGGACAGGAAAGGAAATGGCAGCCAGGGCCATTCACTATCAGGGTCCTTTGGCGGGGGGGCCGTTTATCGGTATCAGTTGCTCCGTACTTTCCGAAAACCTTCTGGAAAGTGAACTGTTCGGCCACGTCAAGGGAGCTTTCACCGGTGCTGTCAGGGATAAAACCGGTCGGTTTGAACTGGCCGACGGAGGCACCCTCTTTCTGGATGAAGTGGGCGACATGAGCCTTGGTATCCAAACCAAGCTCCTGCGGGTACTGCAAGAGCGGGAATTCGAGAAGGTAGGAGGAGAGAGGACCATTAAGGTGGACGTGCGTATCATCACGGCTACGAATAAAAACCTGAAAGAGGAAGTGGCCGGAGGAAGATTTCGTGAAGACCTCTTTTATCGCCTGAACGTGGTGGAGATCGTACTTCCACCCTTGCGAGAGAGGATGGATGACCTTCCCCTTTTGGTAACTCACTTCATCGAGAAGTTTAACCGGCAGACCGGTAAGGGCATTACCGCCTTATCCAGGGATGCCATGAATATCCTCTCCCGCTATCCCTGGCCGGGAAATATACGGGAATTAGAACATGTCATCGAACATGCCTTTGTCAGATGCAATAAAACCACTATTCTCGCCAGACACCTGCCCCACGATATAACTGAATACAAGGCCAGTGTTATTATCAGGTCCGGTATAAAGAACGGCCTCTCCAAGGATGAAATCGAAAGAGATATCCTGCTGAACACCCTGGAGGAATTCGGCTGGAATCTCGGACTGGTCATGCAGAAACTGAATATCAGCAGGCCCACCCTCTGGCGAAGGATGAAAAAGTACGGTTTGCACCAGAAGTGACCTCACAGCGGCCCGCCAACGATACTGAGGACACCTTAAAAAACAGCTTCAATTTAAGGCATTATAATTGCACATTTGACTGAATATACGGGGTAGCCGGCTGTTCAGTCAAGCCGGTTGACTTGTGCCATTTCTAATCGGCTTTTGCCGTTTCGAAGGATCAATTGCTTTAAGGCGGCGGGAATCTATGGCAGCCATGCTGCATAGGTATTATGCGGTGCAATAAATAATGACATAACATCCTGAAAGTCGCTTACAAAAAGTCAAGAGAGGAGGTGATGAAAGGAAGATTGTATTCTTATTCTAAGCTGCTGTTCTAAGTTGTTGCTCGAAGTTGTTGTTCCAAGTTGTTGTTCCAAGTTGTTCTAAGTTGTTGCTGGAAGCTGTTGCTGGAAATAGTGCTGAACCTTGGTCCCTGTTACTGAAGAAGATGAATGGGGCAAATACATTTCTGAATATCTGGGTAGGAGCGGGTGTGGTTATGAGGAGACTGGTTTTCTTAGTGTTCGGTGGTTTGTTACCCACCTTTTCTTTTTTACTTTTTTTGTTTGGCGGATCGTTTTGTTCAAAAGTAGATGCTGTGGAATCTCCCAAGGTTGCCTGGATGATTTCATCGTTCTCCAATCCTGCTGGAGTAGCGGTTGACAGCAGTGGTGTTATCTATGTGGCTGATTTTAAAAATAATTGTATTCAAAAACTTACACCTTCCGGTGATCTTCTGGACACATGGGGAAGTGAGGGCTCAGAAGATGGACAATTTTCTCACCCTGCCGGAATCACTGTGGATAACAATGATAACATCTATGTGGTCGACAGTGGCAACTACCGCATTCAGAAGTTTAGCTCAGATGGCGGTTTCATTGCTAAATGGGGTAGTTATGGTGCAGAAGAAAAGCAATTTTCCTGTCCTTCCGGCATAGCTATCGATGGCAGCGGCAATGTCTATGTGACAGATGTCGACGGCTACGTTCAGAAATTCACTTCCAGCGGAGACTTTATTAGCAGATGGGGATGTCAGGGTTCAAAGAACGGCCAGTTCCTTTGCCCTTCCGGCATAGCTGTGGATAAAAGCGGTGATGTCTATGTGGTTGACAGCGGTAATAATCGCGTTCAGAAGTTTAACTCCGATGGAGATTATATCACGCAATGGGGGAGAAAAGGCACAAGAGCAGGGCAGTTTTCTTTCCCTTCCGGAATAGCCATTGATAACAGCGGCAATATCTATGTGGCCGATGTCTTCAACTACTGCATTCAGAAATTCAGCCCTGATAAAAATTTCATTACGAAATGGGGATGTGCTGGTACAGGAGCCGGGCAATTCACTCTCCCTGATGAAATAGCCATAGACAGCAGTGGTAATATTTATGTGACGGACGGCAATAATCACAGTCTTCAGAAGTTTGTTCCTGCAGAAAGTACCAACGGTGGAAGCGGAAGTGGAGATAATGAGACCGATAGCAGCGGAGGAGGCGGCGGCTGCTTTATAATGATCGTGGATGGACTGTGACCAGATTATGATTTGATTTTAACCCGATTATGACTGGATTATATCGGTACACCGGTTCATTCGACTGGTGGCAGATCTTATCAAAAAGCTGCTTCATTCAGGCAATGAGAAAGATACTATGAGGGTAATCTTCCGGCAATACCCTCATAGTATCCCGGTAGTAGTATCGGTACTCATTCTTTTCATCCCACGCCTTCCATGACCTGTTTCATCTCTATCAAAAGATAACGCCTTTTCCATGAATCCCGCCAAGAGTTTCTCCTGAATGCCCTTTCGAAAAGTCCTCTTTGGAATCTGCATCGTAGCAGGTCATTTCTCCCTCACCTGCCACAGGGGTCTATTAGTTTAATATATACATAAATATTTATATTTATCCTATTAAGTATAAAATATTTATTGACTAATTTTATAATTTTCAGATATAATGATAAAAAATCTATTCCATATTAATGGATCTCAGCGGAATTCATTATAATTATAAATTATTAATTACTAATTATTAATTACTATAATCCGAGATGCTCAAAGGCTCTGAAAGGTATGCGTGAAA
>JBFMGO010000167.1:0-7356 GCA_040752695.1 bacterium | reverse complement strand
CAAAGGGGGCAAACAAATTCTTGTTTGCCCCCTTTGTGTGCTTATGCAGCAAATATTTTAACCCGTGGCAAGGGCATGTCATCAGGTATCAGAGCACGACACTTTCGAATTATGGGCTCCCAGAGTATCAAGCATTTACATTGCTCCTGCCGGCGTTGTTCCTGTCACCACGTTGTTCCTGTCACCACCATGAGGAGAGGGACAGAAAAGGCGATATAAAGGGCGACATGAAAGGCGACATATACGGAGACATGAACAGCGACATATACGGAGACATAAAAGGCGACAGAAAAGGCGACATATACGGAGACATGAACAGCGACATATACGGAGACATAAAAGGCGATACAAATGGTGATAAGAAACCGGAAACTGCTGCCGGTGCCGCCGCTGTGGTTGTTGGAGCAACAACGGTTGGAGCAACTACTGTTGGAGCAATTGCTGAAGGAGGAGCAACAATCGTTGGTGCAATAACCGTTGGAACGATGGGGGTCGGAGCAATAACTGTTGGTACCGTCGGAATAACCGGTACTGACGGAACAACAGGTACCGTAGGAATAACGGCTGTTGGAACCACGGGTACCGGAGGTGCCACTACCGGAACTATTGGTACAGGCGCAACATAACCGGTAGGGTAGATATAAAGCGTAGCAGGTGGTGCGATACTCGTCAGCTTTGCAATTGAACCGGTCCCTGGAGCCGATATGCTGATGTTAAGACTGGTTATCGAGGGAGAAACTATGATTGGGGCAAGTTGGGCCTGGGCACTCTGTGTTGATGAGAGCAGGCAGATTGCAGTTATAAAAACGGTGGTGCAGAAAAGCTTAATAGATCTCATTCTATTTAGTTTACTGATCATTTTCTATACCTCACTAGTCGCATGAACCTTAATCAACAGTAACCTTAATCAACGGTAACCTTTAGCAAACAGTAATCATCACTTGGCGTTAGATCTCCACACCTCAACCTTCACTTGGAATCTGCCCTTCCTTAACCTTCACTCAGAACCCGCTTCCTTGAACCACCATTCATTAGATTTCCAGGAATTACCCTGCACGCACAAATCCCCCTCACTTTCTTCATTAGATAAAGAGACAAAGGAGACAGTAACGATTGCTGCAACCATTCCCCTGTTTCCTGGAGATCTATTGAATCCTTAAAGGTTACGATATCTTTGAACCCTTAAGGTAGCGATACGTGCTTTGTTTCTCTTTCACCTCCTCCTTTTAGGGTTAAAACCATTTGTTCCTGATCATGTTTTCCCTAAAAGCAAACAATATGCCAGGTTACGTTTCTGAAGACCATGGGGGAAGCTATGGCTTTTGCCGATATTTATCCTCTCTTGCTTGACATTGGAAGGAAGTCAACTTATGATAACAGGGTTATCATTCCACAAGTTAAGATTGACATCGTTAAGATTGACATCATTAAGATTGATATCACCAAGATTAACATAATCGAGATTAACATTATCAGGGTTAACATAATCAAGATTAAGCTATGTAACTCTACGGCAGATACGCAAGGGAGATAGTATATGTCCTGGGAAAAGGTGTCGGATGAAGGAGAAAGGGAGTTATTGCCCAATCATCAGGCAGATATGGTTTTTGAATGTCTGGAATGTGGAAGGACCTATCATATCGATCAATTCCTTTATACCTGTCCAGAATGTAAAAGCCTTTTGAAGATCAGGGACAGGAATTTTGATCATCTTGGAAAAGTGTCGGGCGAGCAGTGGCGGAGGATTTTCAATGCTCGCAAGATGTTGAATCGAGAGGCCTTAAAGGGGATCTTTCTTTTTTATGAGCTGATCCTTCCCTGCATTCCGCTAAAAGACATTATTTATCTTGGTGAAGGACATACACCCCTGGTTCGGGCCAACGAAGATTTGGCGGGTCTTATCGGTACGGAGTTTTTCATTAAATACGATGGATTAAACCCTTCAGCGAGCTTTAAGGACCGGGGTATGGCCAGCGCGGTGAGTTTCATCAATTATTCGATCAGGAAACGGAATATTCCCCAACTCCTGGGAATTTGTGCCTCCACCGGCGATACTTCGGCTGCTGCGGCCTTGTACTTGAGCTATTTAAAAAAGGGCGTTGTTCGCTCCGTAGTTCTGCTCCCTCAGGGGAAGGTGACTCCTCAGCAGTTATCGCAGCCTTTGGGAAGCGGGGCCACAGTTATAGAAGTCCCCGGCGTATTTGATGACTGCATGAAAATTGTCGAGGAACTTTCCGAAAATTATGAGGTATTTCTTCTCAATTCTAAAAATCCGGTTCGCATTATGGGCCAAAAATCCTACTCCTATGAGCTTGCACAGCAGATGGATTTTGACACGAAGGACCTGGTGGTAGTGGTCCCCATTGGAAATGCCGGAAATGTTACGGCCATTATGGAAGGGTTTCTCGATCTATACCGGCTGAAAATTATTCCGGAACTTCCCCGGATTATCGGCGTGCAGAGCCAGCACGCGAATCCTGTGTTCCGCTGGTATGAGGAGAAACATTACCATCCCGTAAAGGTGAAGCCGAGCGTAGCCCAGGCTGCCATGATCGGTGATCCGGTGTCTTTTCCCAAGGTTTCTCAACTGGTGACCGCGCATTTTCAGGATAGATTTTTCGCAGTCGAAGCCACCGAGCAGGAGATCATTGAGCAAATGCTGGAAGCAAATCGCCACGGGCATATAATCTGTACCCAGGGAGGAGAATCCCTGGCAGGAGTAAAACAGGCTCTCAGAAAGGGATTTATTCAGAGCGGACAGAAGGTGGTGATAGATTCTACGTCACACCAGCTTAAATTTTCGGGGTTTCAGCAGATGTATTTTGAAGACCGATTCCCGGAAGAATACGGAATCGTCCCCCGCAGTGAGCTGCAAAACCGTCCGGTTCAATTGCCGGCTTCTGCCTTGAAGATCGCCCAATATTTAAATTTACAAAAAAAATAAGCCGTATAAAAATTATTCGCGAGAAGGTATAAAAAATATTTTTATGCTAAAAACAGAGTGACAATCCTTTGTGCCCTGGCAGAAATCTGTCTCAAAATACCTATGGAATTGATTATAGCATGATTATGGCGTTGATTATGGTAATGATATGGTAGCTCGTGACTCACTGGTAACTCTCTTTACCCGCCTGTTCACGTCCGCTCTTGCCTTTGTCGGAAATATCCTCCTGGCCCGGCTTCTTGGTGCATCGGGAATGGGTGTATGGGCGGTTATGCTTTCGTTCCTGGCTTTGGTTATCCATATCTGCGGACCCGGTATTTCCTTCGCCAATGTTTATTATATAGCTCAGAAAAAGCAAACTCCCGGGCAAGCCTGGGCTGCAACTCTGCTTTTGGGTTGCGGGTTCGGCGCTCTGGCCATACTGACCGGGCTTGTCCTGGTGTTGGTAAAGTTTAAAAGCCTGTCCACTATCGATGACAAGCGGCTGGTTTTACTGATTCTGACATCACTTCCCCTGATGTATATCTCAACCTGGGGAGGAAGAATCATCCAGGGTATGAACCGGATCATCCTGATGAACGTTTTGGATACGATCTCGCAGGTGGCATACCTGGTTTTATTGGTTCTCCTGGTCTGGGTCCTTAAATGGAAGCTGTGGGGAGCTGTAACCGCTTATATCGGCTGGCACCTTTCTTCCGTCATTGTGCTTGCGATTACCCTGGCCATACTCATACGTCCGGGAGAGTTTCGGCTGAACCGGAATGTTATCTACTCAAGCACTATATATGGTTTGAAGATGTACATGGGGAAGGTGTCAAACTGGGCTAATAACCGCATCGATATGCTGATCGCACCTTTATTCCTCCAGAGCGCCCAGATTGGACAATATGCCGTGGCTGTGGCCGTTACTGAAAAGCTCTGGATGTTCCCCGATGCCATGTCTCAGGCTGTGTTTCCCAGGATTTCGGCAGATGTCAGGGGCAGGCCTGATCTGACAGCTCAGGCCTGCCGGGTAGCTTTGATCGTGATGCTGCCGATTGCCTTTTTGCTGATGGCCGTTGGGTGGTGGTTATTTCCTGTTCTGTTTGGACCGGATTTTAAGGGTTCTTATATCCTGATGATGGCAATTTTGCCCGGCACTCTGGCATTTGGAATAAGCCGCATCCTGACAGTAAGCATGGCCGGGATTAACCGCCCGGCGACCCTATCGAGCGTTGTTGCCGCCTCCGCCGCCGTGAATATACTTTTGAACTTTTTGTTGGTTCCCTGGCTCGGCGTGATTGGATGCTCGATGGCAAGCACTGGCTCGTACAGCTTTGAAATGTTCCTTCTGATCTATTTCCATTGCAGTTACCATCGGGTGACTCCTCTATCACTGGTGAAAATAAACCGAAGAGACCTGACGGTATTACTTGAACAGGGGAGGCGAGCATTTGGACGTTAATCACAGGATGAGTGAAGCAAAGGGATCTATAGTCAGGCAAGATGGGCTGTTGTCACGGTAAGGAGCCGGATGTTTGAGATCCGATAGAGTATAAGGGTTGACATACATTTTAGTTTGTCATATAATATCACTTCAAAATAATATAATTAAGGAATGAGAAATAAGCATTCAACACTCTGAGCGGTAAGGGGCAGAGAAACCGGCGTTTATCCTGACTCCGTACTCCTTGACTTACAAGTCAAGGATTCAGACTTTTCTTACTTTACAGTTACATATTACATAATGGATAAAAAAGCTCATATACTCATCAGGAAACTCGGTGAAAAGGTTCTTGAGGGAGGATCTCTCAGTATGGAAGAAGCCCTCAGCCTTGATGAGCGCATCTGTGTTCAGGATCTTCCTTCCTTGTTTGAAATGAGCAATCAGATCAGGGAGGAGTTTTTCGGCAGGTCGATCAGGATTTGCGCCATCAGCAACGCCAAAAGCGGCTATTGCTCGGAAGATTGCGGTTTTTGTGCCCAGTCTATGCACCACGAAACACAAGTGGTAGCCTATCCGCTCATCAGTACGAACCAGATCCTGGAGAAAGCAGCGCAGGCTGAGGAGATGGGAATTCACTGCTTCAGTCTGGTAACCAGCGGTGGCAGGACCGAAACCCTGCGGGAAATTGATTGCCTCTGCGAGGCTATTCATCTTATAAATCAGCACTTTTCATCACTTTCATGTGCAGTATCCCTGGGGATGATCTCTACGCATGCCTTATCCTCTCTTAAGGATGCCGGCTTGCAGCGGTATCATCACAATTTGGAAACAGCCGAAAGTTTTTTCCCAAAAATTTGCACCACTCACACATTCCAGCAGCGAAAGGACACGGTTGACAGAGCCAAGGCAGTCGGTCTTAAGGTGTGCAGCGGAGGGATATTCGGATTGGGCGAAACTTCCCGGCAGCGGCTGGAGTTGGCCTTTAGCCTGAGAGAACTTAAAGTTGATTCCATCCCGATAAATTTTCTTCATCCCATCCGCGGAACCCGCTATCAGGAGAAGGAGCTTATGTCTCCTCTCGAAGCGTTGAAAGCTACTGCCCTTTTTCGGTTTATTCTACCAGGAGCCAGTATTCATATTTGCGGCGGCCGTCAGACAAGCCTGCGCAGTTTGCAATCGTGGATTTTTCTGGCCGGTGCCAATGGGCTTATGGTCGGCCATTACCTCACTACCAGGGGCGCCCGCTGGGAAGATGATCTGGCTATGATTCAAGACTTAGGATTTACTACTTCAAGGACGTTATCATAGCTTCGCCGGGATTAACGGTAATCTTATGAGTCTATCCCCAATCACTTTCTCCCACCTTGTTCGCAGGCCGGGTTAGAGAGCATGGTCTTGTATTATGCTTCAGGAATCATTAAAAAAATTTATTTTTAGTGAAATCTCTAATCTGCAAAACGCAGGCTGCTACCGCAGGATGAAGCGTATCGATAGTGCCTCTTGTGCCAGAATCTCCCTGAACGGGAAAGAAGTCATCAATTTTTCCTCAAACAACTATCTGGGACTGGCCTCATCAGGCTTCCTGAAACAAGCGGCTATGCAGGCACTTACAGAGTTCGGTACGGGTGCCGGGGCCTCACGCCTGATTTCTGGAAATCTGACACTCCACGATGAGCTGGAAAAAAAGATGGCTGACTTCAAAAAGACCGAATCAGCGCTTATTTTCAATTGCGGCTATATGGCTAACTGCGGGCTTCTTGCCGCTCTTTGCCAGAGGGAGGATGTGATATTTTCCGATCGCTTCAACCACGCAAGCATAGTTGATGGTATCCTGCTGAGCAGGGCCAGGCTGGCCCGCTATGCACATAAGGATATGGATGGACTGCGCCGGCTCCTGATCCGCCATCAGAGCAGCAGAGGAAAGCGGCTTATCGTTACTGATTCGGTGTTCAGCATGGATGGCGATCTTGCGCCACTCAGGGAAATTGCTGCCCTGGCCAGAGAGTTTGATGCCTCGGTTATGGTGGACGAAGCTCATGCTGCCGGAGTGCTGGGAGACAATGGCCGGGGTGCGGTAGAACTGCTGAATCTGGAAGGGGAAATTGACATCCAGATGGGCACCCTGGGTAAGGCGCTGGGCGGATTTGGCGCCTATGTAGCCGGAGATTCCCTCCTGATTGACTTTTTAATCAATCGGGCCAGGTCCTTCATCTTTACTACTGCCCTGCCGCCAGCGGTCATAGCAACTGCCCTCAGGGCGCTGGATATCGTACAAAACCGGCCCGATCTCCGGGATACCCTGCTGGGGCAGGCGGGCTGGTTCCGGAAAGAACTCAAGGATGCGGGTTTTAATACCCTGGACAGCGAAACGCATATTATCCCCATTCTGGTAGGAGAAAACGAGCAGGCGATCCAGTTCAGCCAGAACCTATTGGATAAAGGTATTTACGCACCGGCAGTCCGTCCGCCCACGGTACCCAGGGGAACTGCCAGGCTGCGGATTTCCCTTATGGCTACTCACACCCTGGATGACCTGGAAGAAGCTTTACATAAAATCCGTCAAGTTGGACAGGAGCTTCACCTGATTTAGAGGGAATAGCACTTACAAGAAATCGAGCTTACCGTATTGAGATATAAAAAAAGAAAGCCTCCTTGCCAGGATAGTGAAACACATGCTATATTTATTTCATGAATGAGGTCAATAATCCCCACGATAAATTTTTTAAAAACGTCTTTTCCACCAAGAGCAATGCGGAAGACTTTTTATTGAACTACCTGCCGGGTGATATCCTGAAGCTGTTGGATCTTGAGTCCCTGGAATATACCAAGGAGAGCTTTGTTGATAAGCACCTGGCTGAATGTTTCTCCGATCTTCTTTGCAGGATCAATCTCAGGGATGGATCGATGGGGTATATTTACCTTCTCTTTGAGCATAAGAGCTATCAGGAGCCCCTGACCGCCTTTCATATCCTCAAGTATATGGTGA
>JBFMGO010000166.1:0-7461 GCA_040752695.1 bacterium | reverse complement strand
ATTCAAGATCATACCCGAGAGGATTATACTCCATTACCCAATTCGGTTTGATAACTACACACCCGCCCGGTCCTACCCAATTCCTGAAGGGATCGGCCGGATCGCAGCCCCACGCCGACCATAAGTCGCAGAACGCGGCAAATACGGCATGATTATTGTCACTGTAAGGAAACTGGTCGTACCTGGGTGCTGTTCTGGCAATATACACTTTATTCTTCATGCTGCAATCTCACTCAAACGATATAATGGAAAAGGGATATTTCCCCTGATGGTTCGCTTATACATTTGACGGTTCGCTCTCACGCATTCACCACTTCCTGATAAACTCTGGCAAGTATCTCACCCTGAACTCTGGCGTCATAGCCGGTTTCCACGTGCCTGCGGCCAGCTTCAACCATCTGTTTCCACCGCGAGGGATGATTAACCAACCATTTCAGATGATGCACCAGGCCGTCTACATCCCTTTCCGGCGCCAGCAAACCGGACACACCATTTTTAATAACCTCCGGGATGTCGCAGTGCGTAGTGCTTACAATAGGCATTCCAGAGGCTGCCATTTCGATAATCGATACCGGTGCACCACCCTCGGTATCGCCGTCGCTGGCGGTGACGCTGGGAGAGAGAAATACATGGTGCGTGTAAGCCTGTTCGAAAAAGACTTCATGTGATTGATAGCCGAGCAGGTGAATCTTTGATTTGAGGTTGTATTTGTCTATAAGTGAGAGGATTTTTCTTTTTTCTATCTGACTTCTCTCCTCGCAGCCGGCATCTCCAATGATAGTTACTTCAAAAGGAACCTCAGACTGTAACCGCGCAAGTGCCTCCAAAGCAAAAGGAATGCCCTTTTTCTCGCGAAATGAGGCTGCAATAAGCACTCTCAGAGGCTCGGCCGGATTCCATATCCTGGGCCGGAATGCTATTTTCTCCACCCTGACTCCCAGATGATGCACCCGGACCTTGTTCTTGGGGCAGCCAAGCGCCACGACACACTGAGCCATATGCGGCCCTTCACAAAGGACAAGAGCTGTCTGGTCAAAGAGCATCTGATAGCGGTCATGCCATCGGGAGTCATTCTTTGGCACGTAATTTACGTCCACACCGTAGAAGGTTACTACGTGCTTGAGCCCTGCCAGTTTCGCGGCTCCTCTATTTGCCCAACCCACGTTACCGAAATGAGAATGCAAAACGTGTGCATGATGAATCCTTGCCTGCGCTACCAAAAAGTCCAGATGCTGCCGAATTCCCAACTTTCGCACCCCCTTGTCCCAAAAATATCGCCAGGCCGAGGTCTCAATCAGTGCATGAATATTCGGCACAAAAAACTGGTCGAGGTTTTCTGTCTTCTCGCAGACAATATGATTCTCAATCTCCGGTGGGAGAAATCTGACCTGGTTATAAAGCCAGGTCTCCGTCTTGAAAAGCCAGGATGGAATATAATGAAAGACAATAATTCTTTTTGCGTTCAATATAACTATTACCCCTTCTGCTTTGGATGATCACAGGGTTTAATCCTGTTTTTTGTCAGAAATAACCTGAAGGTTGCCGAATGCTGCAACAAAACAGGTAACTTTTCTTTGATTTTCTGCCTTTTACTTTTCTGCCTTGCGTATTTTTCTTGCAAGATTTATATAAAGCTTTATACTCTCAAAACTTGGAAATACAAAATGGCGTATACAGTGTCTGATATATTGATTCATTATAAAATTACTTTTTTCCTTGACGATAGCTGCATTCTTAGAGAAAAAAGACCTTTCTGTTTCTGCATACTTAAGAAGGCTTTTATATTGATAATACACCATCTTATCTCTAATTTTGCTCATATTGCCTTTATATGAGCCGCTCGATTCATGAAGTCTTCGAATTCCGGCAGGATAATCTGAACAGATCACTTTATACCTGATCATAATGCGAAGCCACAGGTCATCGTCTTCATTCCATATCAGGCTTTCATCAAAACCCTTCATTTCTTCAAAAACGATTTTCCGTAAAGTAACAGTCATTGTGCCAATAAAGCTGTCCCTCAGGAATTCCGAGGCAATAAAACCAGAGGGTAAGGGAGGCTTCCGATTGGCTCTCACAGGCAGGGGCGATAATTGACCATCGTTCCCTAATACATATTCATCTGAGTAAACCATGGCTGCATCCAGGTTGCTATCTAAAATACTAACGTGCTTTTTTAATTTTTGCGGCAATAAGAGATCGTCGCTGTCCAAAAAAGATAGATATTCGCCTCCGCAAAAGGGTAAGGCCGCATTTCTTGCGCCTGCCGGACCTTTATTCTTATCAAGGTATATGTACTTGAAATTACAATCTCCGAATGCCTCCACAACCTTTCGGGTTTCACCATTGTCCTGTGAATGATCATCAACAATAATCACTTCGAAGTCCTTATAGGTTTGCTCCTGTACGCTTTTTAAAGCCTCACCCAAAATATGACCACGCTTATAGGTTGGGATAATGATAGAAACCCTAGGCATTTTTTTCTTTTCTGTACAGGACCCAAGTCTGTTTGCCGATGTTTCCATGTTCGATGACGGAAAAACCATTTTCAGCCATGAGGTGTTTATAATCGTGCTTAAACCAGTATGTTGAAGGGCCAACATAATCGGAATCTGTCATTTCATTTAAATAAAGAGAATTTCCCAATCTGGAGAGAGTCTTCACGGTGGCTGCAATATCATCAGGGAGTACGGCAGCAAGTACCCTGGTTGAAATGATCAAATCAAAGTAGCTGTCCGGGTAATTAAGCTTTTCAATACCGCCATGGAAGAGATGGTAAGGTAAGCCGGGAAATCTTTTTTCGCAGAGTGCCAAGGCGGATGATGAGATATCCTGACCTACAACTTCAGTAATGTGCATTTGCTGGTAAAGGGGGAAACAACGTCCACTGCCGCATCCAATGTCCAGGAGTTTTTTTGCCCCTACACGATCGATTACCCGTCTTATGACGTGGAAATCTTCAGTGCCTTCACCCCAGGTATCATGAATATCCTGAGCCCTGAGGTTCCAATATAAGCGTCGCAACAATTTTGAGTCTGTTTTGCTTAATCTGTCTAACAGGATGAATTTACCCTTTCCAAGGATCTTTCTAATTATTTCATCCATTACAAAGACCTTTTAAAATTTTCCCGCTTTCATAGGCTCCCTCGATTAATTTCCCGATTTTTTGCCTCAGCATCGTTCGCGTTGGTTTTTCATTTTCAAGCATATTCGATAGTACGGTACAGACTTTTTGAGGATTGATTTCATCCGGTTTGATACAATACGTTAAATCTCCATAGATATCAGAGGTGAGACCCTCTGCCTTAATGCTGTAAGCGAGAGTTATGGTTGGCGTACAACTGGAAAAGGCGGCTATGGTGGAATGGGTCCTGGCTCCCATAAACACAAGTACCTTTGACATAAACCATTTCAGTTCGGCAGCTCTGTATTGAGGAGTCAGAATATTCAAAGATCTTACGTTTAAAATTTCCCGAAGGCGATTCATGAATTCATAGTCGTTAGAGTTATCTTCAAAAACATGAGGAACAAGTAAAATGGGAAGCCTAAACGTATTATGAACACCTTTTACAATCTCAACAGCTCTCTTAAGCCATTTTTGCTCATCACCACCATCGGTATATCTGGCCATCATAGGACTGAGATTGATGCCTATTGTTTTGTCAAGATCTTTGTACAAAGAAGAATCAGACGGCTCTTGAGGCTGCATTACAAATGCAGGATCGACTACCCTGTAAACATTTTTTTCCACCTGAATGCTTTTCAGATAATCAATGGTGACCGACTCTCGTGCAAAAATGGCGGATTGTCTTTGTAAATGGGCAGACATATATTTCTCATATTTGGGATTCTTGCGAAATGGTCCGACTGATGCTCCAAATATGATCAGCTTCTTACCCCGGCTTTCGACAAAATCGTCCAAATCGGTAAAGATTTGGGGAATACCATAATCGAGCGAATAATTATCCCCACCTATCGAAAGAACCGCTTCAGCGCTATTAATTGAAGAGAGCAGGTTTCCATACCTATATTCTCTCCTTTTGGTCGGAAAGAAGCGATACATAGTAATAAAGAGCCGATTGATGTACTTATTTTTTGATACAGGCAGGAAATTCACTTTGACATGCTTGACCCTCTCATCATATTCCGCCTTACGCTGAGCCGCCAGGTGACTCTCTGAGAGAAAATGACTGCAAACGATAAACTCCGGGTCTTCGTAGTATCGTCTTATTATTTCCACCGTCCCCCGGATAATGGCTTCACATCCACGATTTTCGTAAGGCCCGTTTCCTGCTAAAATAAACAATTTCTTTGCCACGGTTGAAAAACCTTAATTTGAAATTCTTGGTCCCAATTTGAAATTTTAATCCTTGCTTAATGCCTTTGGCATGAACAGCCATTTTTTCATGAGGCGTCTTAGAAGTCTCTCCATTTGTTTGATGCGTTTAAAGCCCGGCACGATACTTTGCCATTCTTTGAGATACCTGATATTTCTGCGGTGGGAAAGCAGGGAGTGGATGAGAAAAAAGAAAACACCTGACCTTCCATAATTCCTGTAAGACGGCCAATTTGCCTTGCTCCATGCGGATAGGCCCAACAAAAATGCATCTTGTTTACAGGCCTCCCCATCTATTTCTGCGTCATCAGCACATGGCCGTGGCGGAACCCATTTCCCCTCTTTGAGGGCGTATTGGCATCTTTGTCGAACTCTATACTTTTTGTACTTCACCACAGACGACTGACTCCGAAATACTCTATCGATACCAATCCGCTCTATTGCACAGGTTCCTTCTTGAATACCAATCTCGAAAATTGAATTCAAGGCTGAATCTCTTACGAGAACAAGGTTATTTCCCTTTGGATCTTTTATATACTCAGGTAGCCAGGCGTCCATGAATACGACATCTGCAATTTCTGCAAAGGTATCGTCGCAAAAATGGCAAGCTCTATGGCTAAAGTATTTATTCATCCAGAGGAATCCATAAAGGCTACGCATTGATTTACCAAGAAATGCCCATGATTCACCGTTATTGACAGTGAATTCATAATCATAGGCATCAATAGCGTTCTTTTTCTTTCTTCGGAAATGAATTTGATCTTTTGAGCTGGCTAACCTGCCTTGTTGTGCTGCACTGAGCAATTCACTGAGCTGCTTATTGGGACATTGGCCACATACGAGTCCCACGAGTATCTTTATACGTTTTTGTATCTTCGGGCAAGCCTCCTCCAATAGCCTGATACCGTATAAAAAACAGGGAAGACCAGTAATTAAATAGCGATAATCTTCCTTCCCGTGAATGACCTCTTGCATTACATCCGCCAGAGTTACGGGGTAATATTTGCTGCCCCGGGATTGCTCCAATTCATCTCTGTTACTTATTATCTGGTAGTCAAATAGTTGATTATCCCTTGTTGACTTTGAGACGTTTATTACTCTGTCTACGGAGTGATCTTTGAGACATTTTCGAATGAACCATGTTGCCAGGCCGCCTGATGAACCTTCGGCACGATCATTTCCGCTCAAAGAGTGTCCAACCCAACATCCTGAATACCAGCCGGCATCCTGGTGGAACTGTGTCTGACTATCATTCCCAAAGATTTTTTGAGCAATCGCCCCTTGACGAAGTCCAGGTTGCTCGTAAAATGGACATACTCTCAGGCACAGATCACACTTTGGCAGACATCTATCGTTTACGAGGACAGATTTCAGTTCCCCCGCATTGTTATCAGCGATATTCAGACAATGTACCGGACAAGCTGCCGCACACAGTCCGCATCCGATGCAAATATCATTGGGAACAACAAGTTCGGTCACATTTCGAGGGAATGCGCTCCCCATAACTCATGCCTGCCTCGCTAAGGCTGCCCTATTTACATACTGTCTTACATACTGCATTACCAATTCCCGTTCATCACCCTCTAACACTACGGCTGCATGTGCCAGAAAAAGACATAAGAGCAAGATGAGGTTAAATAAAAGATATAGATAACTATTGATATTAAAATTCCTATATAATAAATAGAACAAACCATAAGTCATACCACCTGAAGTGACGATATATAACAATAAGAAATAAAAATCCTTGACCTTGAGATCGATCAGACTGGTAATTAAAAATGGTTGAATGAAGAGTTTGGTAAACAGAATGGGTATTAAGGTGCCCAATGCCACTCCATTGATTCCCATTCCGAACTTTGTAACGAACAATATGGACAAACCGAGATTAACCACCCCTTCAAATATGCTCTGATAAGCAAAATACTGATGTTTATTAGTTGCATAAAAGATCTCAATACAAGGTGATTGCGCCATACCGATGAAATGCGCCCCGCCTAATATAACCAGTGGGATAAATGCATTCTGATAGTTTGGTCCTACCCATAAGCTAATAAAGGTTTTTCCCAGGATGAGGGAGCAGGCGTATATAAACGAGGCAATGATAGCCGCAATCTTGAAACTGAAAAGAAACGACTTGTCGAGCTTCTTTAAATCCTGCCTTCCGACATATTGGGTAAACAGGGGGTTGAGTATCCCTATAAGTCTTGAAAACAAACTATTAGGAAGCTGCACCAGCTTTTGGGCTATTGAATAGTTTGTCACCATACTTACTGAAATAAATGAGCCGGTAACTACCTCATCCACCCTGAAGCGCAAGATATCAGCCAGTTGAGCTAAAAAGGTTTTACCGCTATACTTAAACAGGCTCTTCAGATCTTTTTTATTCACTTCTTTCCTGTCAAACTTGAGATTTGAATTGGTCCTGCTGGCCATAATCAAAGTCAATATATTACTTAATAAGCCAACCAGGAGGGAAATAAGAGCAAGCATAATCAGGCCAAAACCCTTACGAAGTACAATAACAGTTAAAGCTGCGTTCAGGAGAGTTCTTAAAATACCGATCCAGGCAGTAATATCGAAGCGAATGTGGGCTGCCAGTGCTGATGTGTAAGGATGAAAAATAAAAGAGATAGACAGGTTAAGTCCTAGAATCGCCATGACAACGGCTACCAGGTAAGACTCTGAAAGCCGTTCTTTTAAAAGCAGTATTACGACCAAAGATATACCCACCAGTACCAGGTTAATAATGCTGATAAGAAAATAAAGGAACAGGCTGTTTGAAAAAATCCGCTTACAGCTATCAGGATCATTTTTCCCCAACCAGATGGAAAGATAGTGTTGTACTCCGCTTGACATACCAAATTCTGAAAAAGCAAAATAACTGGTAATGGTATTGATCAGCACCCAAAGGCCATATGAGTAATCTCCTAACCTGTGGATAACAAATGGCATTAAGAAAAAAGTAACAACTGTGCCTATTATGAAGCTCAGTATCTGAATTGCCGATGAGTTGATAACCTTCTTAGAGTTCATTTATATCCCACTATAGCCAGACTTATTAATCAAGACACAATATTTATGCAAGTAATATATATATATATATATGTGTGTGTGTGTGGGGG
>JBFMGO010000165.1:0-7699 GCA_040752695.1 bacterium | reverse complement strand
GGTGTAACCTCTATGCGACACTCTCATTTATCAGAGAATCAGGGCTTGAGAGTTACAAGCCCGGTACCTTCAAAACCTGAAGCAGCACGCCCGAAAGACCCAAAACCAAGGGCATCGGTTACAAGGGTATTGATCACGGGAATCGGTGGATTCCTTGGCTGGAACATGGCTACATCTCTAAAGGGACATTTCGATGAGCATTTCCAGCTCTGGGGCAACTTCTGCCATCACGCCCTGGCTCTTGAAGGCTGCCATGTCTTTCCCCTTGACCTCACTGATGGCCCGGCAGTGAAAAAGATCCTGGATAATCTAAAGCCTGCGGTTGTATTTCATACCGCTGCCATGTCACAGCCAGACCGATGCGAACGCGAGCCAGAGCAGGCGTTTCGGGTGAATGTGGAGGGAACCGAGAACCTTCTCTCCTGTCTCGACCCCGGCGTGCGGTTTCTCTTCCTTTCCACGGACCTGGTTTTTGACGGGAAAAAAGGCTGGTATCAGGAAACTGACCAGACCAATCCCCTTAATACTTATGCCAATACTAAACTGGAGGCTGAAAAGCGGGTTCAGGCCTGGAACGGCAATTATGCCATTGTCAGGGTATCCCTGATGTACGGGTATGGCAACAGCGCAGTTAGCAGTTCCTTTTTGGATTGGCTCTCCCGTAATCTGAAAGGCAACCAGCCTGTCTCCCTTTTCACCGATCAGTACCGCACCTGTCTTTTGGTGCAAGATGCGGCCGAAGCGCTCTTTCGGCTGAGCAGGCTCAGTTGCACAGGAATATTCCATCTTGGCGGAGCGGAAAGGATCAACCGCTATGAGTTCGGAAAAAAGTTCGCCGGGCTGTATGGTTATCCACTCGATCTCATCAGACCTGTCCTGATGCAGGATGTAGCCAGTCAGGCACTGAGGGCGGCAGACTGCTCCTTAAGAAGTGAAAAAATGATTCAGACCACCGGTTTTCAGCCCTGTGATGTCGAATCAGGCTTGAGAAAGATAATGCCAAGAAGATAGGCTCTTGTCGCGCAAAGCGGAAAAGATATGCCCAACGATCGGTTTAACATTGCCAATGCCCTTATGGCTTTGATATAATAAATACCCTATGTGCAAAATCACATCAAGATCGGGAATAACCGAGAGTTTTTATTTTTATGGCTGAAGAGAAGGATATAGGGACAGATAAGAGCATGGATAACGAAACAAAAGAGTATATCGATGAAAGGCTTGCCTATTTCCAGAAAGATACCATCCATCAATTTCATATCATAGCCGAAGATCTCATCAGCAGGATTCAGATTGTAGCTGAAGGAGTGGCCTCCTTAAATGAAAAGCTGGATAGACGAACAGATGAATTAGATAAAAAAATAGACCAAAAAACCGACGAAACTCAGGCCATGATGGTCACGATGTACAAGCAGTTGGATAGGAAGATCGATGACACCGCCGAACAGCTGGATAAGAAGATTGAAGGGCTAGACAACAAGGTTGCAGAACTGGACAGGAAGGTCGCAGAGCAGGGCAAGAAGATTGAGCAGATGGACAAGAAGATCGAACGGATGGACAAGAAGATCGAACGGATGGACAAGAAGATAGTCCAGTTGGACAAGAGGATTAGCCAATTAGATATGAAAATCGATGATACGAATAAGGAAGTAAAGGAACTCAAGGCCGATATACAGAGGGTCGAAGATAGAGTAAAAGGAGTAGCCGAGAGACTGGAGGATCATGAAAGGATTATGCATCACATGTAAGAAGCGCACCATAAAAACCGAATAAAACCGAGGGCAGTCTTATCTGTTTTTCGTTCGAGAGCAAAGTGTTATTTTATAGCGGGAATTCGTCTGTCTTACCTTAATCTTTGCTCCAAAGGCATCTGAGAGTATGGTGGAAGTGAGAACCTTGTTTTTCTCGCCAGAGGCTAAGACCCGGCCGGATTTTACGATCAGCACATGGGTAAAAGAAGGCATAATCTCTTCCACGTGGTGAGTTACCAGGACAAAAGCAGGAGATGATTTCCTTTGGGCTGCATTCTCCATGGATAAAAGAAAGCTCTCTCTAGCCACTGGATCAAGACCTGCGCAGGGTTCGTCGAGCAAAAGGAGCCATAAGTCAGCCATGAGTGCACGGGCAATACATACTCGCTGCCTTTCCCCTTGGGAGAGAACTCGCCAGGGTCGCTCCGCCAGGTGATCACATTGCATGTGCTTTAAGATTTTTATGGCCTCCTGCCGATCCTCATCAGCGATTTCACCCCAGTAGTTAATCATGGCATATTTCCCGCTTACCACCGTTTCGATGGCGGTTTCAGTTCCTTCGATCCGTTGAAGGATGCTGCTGCTGATGAGCCCGATCTTTTTTCGCAGTTCTCTCCAGTCGGTAGTGCCGTATTCATGTCCGAAGATCTCAATTTTCCCTGAAGAAAAGGTGAGATAGGCAGTTAAGGCATTGAGCAATGATGTTTTGCCTGAGCCGTTAGCACCAAGGATGCACCAATGCTGTCCCTCATCGATACGCCAGTTTATTCCATCCAGGATGGTTATATCCCGATTAATCCGCAAATTGTCTATGAGAAGGACCGGTTTTAAATTATCCATCGATGTCTCCAACAATGAGCGTTATTTCTAAAATCTTTTCTGAAAGTGAAGGAGCGAAAGGTAAAAAAATTGTTCAATGCCCCACTATTTCTGTAATTCTCTTCCCTTGAAACTTCAACCCTTGCGCAATCCTTTACCCTTGCTTAATCCTCTCCCCCTTCCGTGACCTGTCTGATCGACTGAAGGGTAACGGAAAGGAGCTGATCCAGCTCAGCAGCACTGATGGACAGAGGCGGCATGAGCACAATAACATCACCCAGGGGGCGGAGAATCACACCCATCTTTCGGGCTTCTTGAATGACCCTGATCCCCATCTTCTCTTCCCAGCCATATGGTTCCTTGCTTATCTTGTCCCGCACCAGCTCGATCCCGGCCATTAATCCTTTTTGCCGGATATCTCCCACGTGGGGCAATTCCCGGAACTCCCGAAGGCCCTGAGTAAGGAGCACGCTCTTTTCCTGGACCTTCTCGACGAGCCGCTCCTTTTCAAAAATGTCCAGGTTAGCCAGGGCGGCACGGCAGGCCAGCGGATTTCCCGTATAGGTATGGCCGTGGAAAAAAGTTCTCTTTTGGCTGTAATCTCCCAAAAAGCCGGCAAAAATTTGCTCTGAAGCCAGGGTCACGGCCAGGGGAAGGTATCCGCCGGTGATTCCTTTGGCCAGGCAGAGAAGATCAGGATGCACCTGTTCATGTTCGCAGGCAAACATCCTGCCGGTTCTGCCAAATCCGACCGCCACTTCATCGCAGATCATCAGCACCTGGTACTGGCTGCATAGATCCCGTACCCGCCGCAGGAAACCGTCCGGTGCCACCAGTATGCCACCCGCACCCTGTACGCAGGGCTCAATGATCAGGGCGGAAATTTCCTGGGCGCGCTCCTTTAAAATACGCTCCAGGTCCTGCAGGCAGCGCAACCGGCAGGATGCGGACGGGGCAGGATTGACAGGTGAACTGCCGGGGCCGAAAGGAATGCCGGGAGTGACAGGGGGGCCCCCATGGGCGGCGGCAGGCGCGAGTTGATACGGGCACCGATAGCAGTAGGGAGACGTGGAGCGGTAGGCGTGAAAGAGCAGGGGATGGTACAGATGGTGAAACATATCAATTCCGCCGACACTCACAGCTCCCAGGGTGTCGCCGTGGTAGCTGTTCTCAAAGTACACGAAACTTGTTTTTTTTGTTTTTCCCTGCTGCTGCCAGTATTGAAAAGCCATCTTCAGGGCAATCTCGCAGGATGTGGCACCATTGTCGGAGTAAAAAACACGGCTTAACCCTGTGGGAGCTATCTCGATGAGCCGTCTGGCCAGTTCGATTGCCGGTGCATGAGTGAGGCCGAGCATGGTGGAGTGCCCGATCCGGGTCAACTGATCGCGGATGGCCTCGTCAATCTCCTTCTTCTGGTGACCGTGCACATTGGTCCAGAGGCTGGCCACCCCGTCAATATATCGCCTGCCGTCGGAATCCTCCAGGTAAACCCCTTCACCCCGCTCCACGACCAACGGATTTTCCCTGGCCCAATCCTGCATCTGCGTGAAGGGGTGCCATATGAACTCCTTGTCCCAGGCTTTAAGCATGGCTGAATTTAAGCCTGAATCTGCTCCTGTACCATTGTCTGAGAAAGAGCCTGAACTTGCTCCTGCACTATCGTCTGAGCAGCAAACGCCTGAGTGTACACTTTCTCCTGAGGCTGGCTGAGGAAAGGATAATTCCATGGCCCTTTCGAGCAGTTCAAGATCAAGATGCCTTTTGACCAATTCTCCAAGATTGCCGATTTCTCCTTTTTCCAGGTTGATAGAAGGGGAGTAGGGCAACACTCCCAGCAGATTGACCTGGCCAAATGCCTGGATAACCTGTGGGTTGGTCTCTTCACAAAGGCCGCAGGGCGAGGGATGCGGCTGATTAAGGACTACTCCTGCTACCATAATCCCGCGAGAACGAAGGGCCTCCAGAGTCAGGAGCGTATGATTGATAGTGCCTAAAGAAGTTCTGGCCACGAGAACCACGGGGAATCCCAGATCCTTGATCAGGTCGATCAAAAGATAGTCTTGATGAATGGGCACAAGGACACCCCCTGCGCCCTCGATTACCAGAGTGCAGTAGTGCTTCTGAAGCCATAGGCTGGCCTCCATAATGCGTGTCCGTACTGACTCAAGGCTCGCTCCCTCGACCTGAGCCGCTACCAAGGGTGCAAGAGGCTCCTTCAGTAAGCAGGGTGTATGGGGATTAAAAGGAAAGGGATGATGAAATACCGGCCCATTCCAATCATCACCATCTGCCAGAACTTTTTGTACAAATTCGGCATCAGCGGAATAGAGCCCTCCTTCTCTTTCGGCGGCACCGGTCTGAATGGGCTTCATGATCCCCACCTTCAGCCCCCGCTGCTTCATTCCCAGTGCCAGGCCCGCAGCAACCACGGTCTTTCCTACGCCGGTATCCGTGCCGGTAACAAAGATACCCTTTTTTGTGTTTTTCGCATTCACGGCTTTTATTTCTCCTTAGTAATTTGATCTTTTCCTCTTATTTTTTATCATTTTTTAATCTTCCTTTTCTCTCTTCCTTGGATTCTCTTCTCTGACTCCCCTTTTCAGCTCGCAGATTAGACGCCGGTACACCGAATTGCAGGAGAAAATCCAGCAATTTTCCCTCTGGGTGCAGAAGCACGGTTTTTTTATCCCTACGGTCCTTTTTCCCTCTTTTATCCCTTTTCTCCCTGTGCCAGGATAACCTGGTAGGTGGCCAGGATACCCTGCCCGTCTTGTAAGAGGTGGGCATCGAAGAAGTGCTGCCTGTAGTGATTGCTCATTTCTTCTAAGACTCTTCGCCTTCCCAGCCCGACTGACCTGCTCAAGGTGGCATTGGAAGCACCCGTAGCCTTTAATTCAAGGAGCAAAGATCGAACGTCAGGATAAGCTCTTTTCATGGCATGCTCCCTTATAATGATACCGAGAAATCCGGAATCTTTCATGATCCTCTCGACCTCGTCGGGGGCCGCGAACAGCTGGCCGTGTGGTTGTGGCGATTCCTTACCCAGTTTCCGGTAAGCTTCGCCAAAGGAGCAATGCAGTTCAGCCAGAGTCCCCCGGCCTAAAGTGGAAAAAGAGAACCTTCCGCCTGGCTTCAGGACCCGGTACACTTCCCGAAAGGCATGGCCCAGATCAGACACCCATTGATAGGCCAGATTGGAGAGTACAAGATCAAAGCTTTTTGTCCGGTAGGGAAGTTTTTCCGCATCAGCCTGAAGAAAGAGCGGGTATTTTCTCCCTCTAGAAGGCGTAAAAAAGGCATCCTCTCTTGCCATCCGGGAGGCATGGCTGATCATGCCATAGGCCAGGTCCAGCCCATGGAGATCTCCCGATGGAAAAGCTCTGGCCAGATCCAAAAGCGACTTGCCTGTGCCTGTTCCAATATCCAGGATCCGATGTGCCCCGATGGAGGAAACAGGAAAACAGGAGAACAAGAGCTGACTGACTTCCTGCTGCAGGCCGGATAGCCGGTCATAACCGGCCGCTGCTGCCGAGAAATTTTTTTGTACTTTCCTTTTGTTGATCAGCATGGGATTGATTTTAGCATTCCTTGATGCTGAATATCAATGTGTCATCGTTCGGAAAGCTTCAGGAAATTTTCCAGGATTTGGTTGAACATCCCTTCCCTGGTTAAAAAAGGAAGGTGGCCGCAGTCTGGAAAAATCTCCAGCCGGGAATGAGGAATATGTTGATGCAGGTATCGGGCTGCACCGACAGGACAAAGCCGATCGCTGTCGCCATGGACAATCAATACCGGTACTTTCAGGGTGGATAAAACCGGACGAAGGTCAGCCTCCTCCAGAATATTCAACCCTTCAAGGAGAGTTTGATCAGGGATCTCGCGATCGGTTCTGAGCAACTCACGAATGTTCAGGGCAAGGGCTTGAGTCTTTTCCTGGTCGGTGAAAAGGAACTGATGAAATGAGCTGAACGCCAAAAGCCGGTCGCGCTGGAGCCTGCTTCGCAGCAGGCGCGATTCTCCCTTGGCAATTCCATCATGAAAGCTTTCATCGGATGTAAATTTGGGAGTCCCGGCCACGAGGGTCAGTGAAGCAACCTGCGGGGCAAACCGGGAAGTGAATTCCATAGCTATCAGACTGCCTAAAGACCATCCAATGAGATGTATGGGAGGCAATGAACAGTGGCGACACAGGGTAAATACCCCATCAACCAGATTTTCCAGGGTGAGCGGAGCAGAGAAAAGAGAAAGGCTGGTATTTCGAATCAAGTAGTCCGGAACCAGTACAGGCCACGATGGAGAAAAATGAGCTTTCTGTCGCTGCCATATTTTGGAGGTTGTTCCCCACCCGTGAAGAAACAGGAGTGGTGCACAACTGGAAACTTTTCCTTTATTCACCTTATTCCTTTATAAATGACCAGTGAACAGTATTCAGGAGTCAGTATCCGGTATACAATGTTCAAGAGTCAGTATTCTATCCAGTACCCAGTGTTTCAGTATTTAAAGAGTGCCCCCGGCTGATTTTTGCAGCAGGTGTTGGATAGCCTCTCAATCGAATGGCATTTACATAAGTCAATCTTGTCATGAGGAGCAACTCATCCCTCATTGCAGGCTTAAGAAAAATTGCCCCCTAATTTCCAGGAAATCAACTTTCCAGGAAATCAACGATGATGTCCTTTGTATTTCTCAATTACCCCGATACGCTCCCTCATAAAAGAATAGGTCCTGCTATTGCAATATCAGTTGAACGATGCGGGTAAATTCATCGAGAGATCCTGCTTTGACAGCTTTCCTCAGAAGTATCTTTAAAATTGAGGGATCGTTTATCTCCTCTATGGTTTTTATCATTGACTCTGATACAACATCAAAACGAGCCTCAAGACTGTCAATGACAGCTTCTCGAGCAGTTTGGATGATTCCCTGCTGCACCCCCTGCTGCATTCCCTGCTGTATCCCCTGCTGTATCCCCTGCTGCATTCCCTGCTCCATTCCCTGCTCCAAGCCCTGCTCCAAGCCCTGCTGCAAGCCCTGTTTTCTGCCTTCCTCTCTGAGTGAATCAGCAATGGTAGGCATGATCTCACCTCCTTTGTCCGACAAGGCCCTCTCTACAGCTTCCTTGATATCTCCAT
>JBFMGO010000164.1:0-7732 GCA_040752695.1 bacterium | reverse complement strand
CAAAAGTATAGAGTATAAAAAAGAGATGCATTCTTATGATTGCCGAGTGCCTGGAACTTTTTACCAGGTGGGAAAGCCACCGCTTTTTCCATCGCCTGGCTTCTCCTGATCTAGAGAAAATCAAGGATGATCTGGCCGGAAGGCAGGATAAAGACAAGCAAATCGCCCTGTATATTCATATCCCCTTCTGCCGTAAGCTCTGTCCGTACTGCTCTTTCGTTCGTTATGAATACAGAGAAACTCCCGCTCTTATCTACATGGAAAGTTTACATAAGGAATTGGACCTTTATCTTGATCTCATTCAGGATACAGGCATCCGGGTCGCCAGTGTTTATTTGGGCGGCGGGACACCTACTCTTTTGCCCTACTCCTCTCTCACAAGGTTGATTCACTATCTTCAGGACCGTCTGGGAGTGAAAGAAATCTCAGTGGAAACAAATCCCAGTGACCTGAAAAAAGTAAAAGACCTTTTCCGGGAGGGAGTGACCCGCCTGTCAATCGGCGTGCAGAGCTTCAGTGACGAGATCCTGCATGACCTGGGCAGACTTAATCATCATGACAGCGAATCGGCCAAAGATGCCGTTGCCATGGCTCAGGGGAGATTCAAGACTGTGAATGTGGATATGATCTGGGACCTGCCTCGGCAGGATATAACTCACCTTGAAAAAGACATTCGCACTCTTTTTGAGCTGGATGTGGATCAGGTTACCTTTTACCCTCTTATCCCTTCGCCAAACAGAAAAACAATGCTGGAGCGGCAATTTAACCGGATGAATCAGGGCCTGTTTCAAAAGAACCGCAGACATAAAAAGACCTATGAATTTATTCGGGATGCCTTAAAAGGGAGGTATGTTCCCTCCACGGTCTGGTGCTTCTCAAAACGGGGAGTCAGGACCATCGATGAATACGCTATCGATTATGAAGAATACATTGGCCTGGGGTGCGGCTCGGTCAGCCTGATCAACGGCCATTATCACGTCAATACCTTTCCGCTTGACAAATACAACCGGATTCTGGAGAAGGGGAACCTGCCGATAGTCCGGGGTAAAAAATTATCCGGCTGGGAATTATCGAATTACCGGTTGTTGACCGGTCTTTTTGGTGTGTGCATTGATAAGCGCAAGCTACTCGCCAGCGGTGCATTGAAGCATTCGGAACTGAGATCAGGAAATAGCTTGAAGTGGAGAATGGCTCTTTTCAAAAGACTTGGATACCTGGTTGAAAAGAGAGACTGTTTTTTCCTGACCCCCAAGGGTATGTACCAGGTTGATCTCCTTATGCGGCAAACTTTCTCCGGCATGAACTCTTTGAGGGAGCTTTGCCTGGAAAGAGGTATATAACATGACCGTATATACCATGTCCGCATCCAGCCGCAAAAATAATTGTGCCAGGCAGGCGCTGCTTACCTGCCTGGCACAACTCTGAGGACGGTAGAAGGGGAAATTCAAACCTCTTAGCAGAAAAGACCTTCCCCAAACTCTTTAAAAAACCTATAATCAAAACTTATGTCTGCAAGCCGGAAATACACCTGCAAGCCAAAAGCCCCTCTGTAAATCAAAAGCTCTTTTTGCTAATCACACACGTCCTTACTACAAGCCTGAAACTTATGGAGCCAGTGCTCCCAGTCCGGCCAGCAGAGCAGGTGTCAACAGAGATTGCAGCGGGGGAGGAGGATTCAGCAAGGAAGCAAAGATCGGATAACTTGCCAATGTTCCGCCCTGGAGGATCTCATACGCCACGGCATAAGCCGGATAAGCGTTAATAAAGGAGTTGTTGGCAACCGGCACATTATTACTCAGCCAACTCGTAGATGTTGGCAAAAGTGAACTCCATCCAAGGATCAAAGAAAGATTGATCGGAACCGGAAGACCGGTAATAGCATCCTTTAAATAATCTGGCGGCCAGGTGTCGATACCGTATAGGGGATCATAATAAGCCATACCCAGAGGAGTATTATACAGCAGCCAGGGATAATCAAGATTCGGATCCCAGGTCAGTCCTGGTTGTACCGGCAGAACGGTACTTGGCCGCAGGTTGCTGACGATCGGGGTGGCAAGCCCGGTTAATGGATTAACAGGGGAGAGAGGAGGAGACCATAATGGCCACAGAGTATTATAGGGGGGAAGGTTTATCCAGTTTTTTGTTGTTGCAGTCGGCAGAAGAACCGCATGTGCATAAGAGGCGGATAAGAGAGCAATCCCCGTGATCATAAGTAATCCTAAGACAAATGAGTAAAGTTTGCGTTTTTGAGAAAGCATATGAAAATCTCCTTCTTGAATTTTACTGTGTATGAATTAATAAGAATTAGGTAAAATTTTTTCAATATTTTTTCTAAAGGCATCACCTCCTTATAAAAGATACTACTGAACAAAATGCATGAGAACAATTTGAGCGAACGATGCTGCTGATTAAAGCGGTAGCAGTAGTGCAGAAGCCAGACTAAAGGGAGAAATTCGCAGTGTAAGAAATAACGCTTTTTGGCGAAATAGTATCTTAAATTGATTGAACTGCTTTTATAGTAGACCGTTACTAATTTATCCTTATTTCTTTTTAATTATTATTTTATAATTTATTATTTTTTATAATTCATTCTTATTGCTTTGTAATTCATTTCTATTGCTCTTACTGAATTTTTCTATTTATCCATAGCGAGGGGCATTGGCTTATTTCTTGAGTTTGTTGTTTTATTCAGCCTGCCCCCCTTCTTCCGTTTTGTGTACAGCAATATGCATACCAAATCAGATATATATGTAACTTAGTATTAAGCTATTGAAAAACTATGCGTTTACTAAAAGCAAAAATGGATAAGATAAGCGGAGACTCGTAGTTTTTATGGGAAGTACCATAGAATTTATGGAGTGGAAGAATATAATCCAATAAAATCAAATACTTTTATCTGGGAGCAGGAATTCATGATATATGGTCCCTGAATCAGGAGAACCCGGTCACGAATGAGCATGGAAGGTTTGGCATTCAGGAAAAGGGCCTCAAGCCCTGTTGTCCCTGAGGAGGTTGAAGCCCCAGAACTTATTGTTATCACAAGGACTGGATTCTTTTAATGGTCTTGCCGCAATGAGGTTTCGCGAAGATAAAGTCGATCATCAAAACATGGCTGCCCCTCTGATCAGTCTCCATATAATTTATGGAGTGAGAAGATAGCAGGTAATTCCTTTCGCTCATATATAGTAGCCATCACATTCCTTTTTTGTCATTCCCGCGAAGGCGGGAATGACGGAATTGGATGCTTTTTATTAGGTATGTTGCTTTATAAATATGAGTGATTCCTTTATCTGAATCGAGGAATCCCTTATGAAAGGAGTGATCCATCCGCTTTAACCAGGCTATCCGTATTAACCAGGCCACCCATTTTAACCAGGCCATCCGTTATCATTTTAGGGGAGGCTTTGGAATTGCGTGGTTTTTTTCATTGACAGAGCAACGATGAAACCTTATGATTAAGTGGCATATGAAGTACTGATCGCAGCAGTTTCCCGATCAGTTTCATGATTACCGCTGATGTTAAATATATTACTTGCTGGTTCTCGTTGGCCGGATATTTACTGCGGTCTGTATCAGGAAAGCTATCCTTGGCAGCAACTTCACACAAAGAATAGATAATAGAGTACAAGGAAAAATCCAACTTCGTCAAATAACCTGTAGGCTGATACTCTTCCCCAATGTATACCTCATTTATCCCTCACTTCCCCGACTTCATAGAAAACTGCGCTGCTGCTCTATATCCGAAACGGCAGAGCTCAAGGAGGAAGACCTCGAAGCAATGGGAAAGGAATCGATGAGGGATAGGCTGTTGTTGTGATCAGAATCAAAAGGTGAGGGGTTCTTTGGAGAGGATTAAACCGGGAGATCAATGAAGTATATTCTCGTTGTTCACAATAATCAGGAAGCATGTAATGTGATCCGCGACTGCCTCGGTTCGGAGTATAAGGTTGAAGTCGTATCCGATTGGGCATCTTGTCTTGAAGCATGTCGAAAGAGGAGGCATGAATTTATATTCATTGATATTTTTCTCTTGCGCGGGTTACTGCCGGAAAACGGCTACAATGACTACAAAAAGAACCTCCAGCCGCTCTGGCAAATAGCTCCCACCATGGAGATTATTGTACTGTCACCGCCGGCAATGACCAGGGATGCTGTGAATGCCGTAAAAGCAGGGGCCAGTAATTATCTTACCTACCCTATAAATCCGGACGAGGTGAGATATGTTACTGAAAGCATTTACGAATCGATAAAAATGCAATCAGAACTCAACTATCTCCGTGACCGGTTCTGGCAGAGTGATTCGCTTGAAGTAATTCGAACCAACAGCCCTGCCATGAAAACGGTTTTCGACAAAGTCAAGCTCGTTGCGCCAACCAGGACAACGGTTTTCCTTTCCGGGGAAACAGGCACAGGGAAAGGTGTCATAGCCAAACTCATCCATAGGCACAGCAACAGATGCGATAACCAGTTCATCGGCGTTCACTGTGGAGCTATCCCCGATACCCTTCTGGAAAGCGAGTTGTTCGGCCATGAGAAAGGTGCTTTCACCGGCGCTGTTCAGCGCAAATTAGGCAAGTTTGAGATTGCCCACGGGGGAACGATCTTTTTGGATGAGATCGGCACTATTACTGCCTCAGCCCAAATCAAACTGCTGCAAGTGCTGCAGGATAGAACTTTTAACCGTGTCGGCGGAGAGGAAGACCTCGAAGCAGATGTACGAATCATAGCAGCCTCGAATATTGATCTGAAAAAAATGTGCACTGATGGTGCCTTCAGGAGCGACCTTTATTACCGGTTGAATGTGTTTCCAATCGAAATCCCCCCCTTGAGAGAGCGGATTGAAGATATTCCCCTGCTGGTCGAAATATTCTTGAAGAGGTTAAACAAGCTCCACCAGAAAAAAATCCATGGCCTGCACCCACAGGTTATTCGGGCCTTTGAAAAGTATCCCTGGCCCGGCAATATCCGTGAGCTCGAGAACCTCATTGAACGCGCCTTTATTCTGGAAACATCATCTATCCTCACACCGGAGAGTTTCCCCAGTGAACTTTTTACTCTCGATGCTCCCGGTGCCCGAATACCTCTGGATACCTCACTTACTCTGGCCGAAGTGAGGGGACGAAGTATAGAGAATGTTGAACGACAATACTTAAAACAGCTTCTGACCCTGCACAATGGCCGAATTAACAATACTGCCCAGGCTGCGGGAATCAGCACCCGCCAGCTCCATAAGCTGTTGTGCAAATACTGCATACGAAAGGAAGAGTTTAAGTAACAGATCAGGATTTAGGTAACAGATCAAGGTTTAAGTAACAGATCAAGGAATCGAGGAAGTACCAAGGGAGAAAAGGCTCTAAAAGTTCAGTATCCCTCGCCCCGTACCAGGCTCTGTCCCCGCTCGGCACTCTGTATCCCGCACTCGGCATCCAGCCACGTCCGGCAGCCGGGATGCAGGTACCCACTATGCACAGCCACACTCAGCAGCCGGTATCCAGGCGCCAAATATACAGCCGCACTCAGCACTCAGCAGCCAGCAGCCAGCCACATCCAACGGTCAGTATCCGGCACCCGATATCCAGGTTATGAATAAAATTGACGATTACTTATGTATCGCCCATTGAGCCTGTCCGCTGGCAGGATTGATGCGGATAGATTGCTTTAAGGAGGGGTTGTATCATGATTAAGCCTATGTCTCAAATATATCTGTTTACATCTCTGGTCGCCTATTTTTCCATGGAGGTGGGCCTTGATCCGGCTATGCCTACCTACAGTGGAGGATTGGGCGTACTGGCTGGTGATACCCTGCGTGCTGCTGCCGATCTTGGTATACCGATGGTAGGAGTGACGCTTTTGCACCGCAAGGGGTACTTCAGACAGCACCTTGATGCCCAGGGAAAACAGACGGAGAGTCCTGCTGTCTGGTTGCCTGAGGAATTTCTGGAACCCCTGCTGGGCCGGATATCGCTGACTATTGAAGGGAGGCAGGTCCTGGTTCGTGCCTGGCGCTATATGGTGCACGGCATGACCGGTCACATTGTGCCCGTTTACTTTCTGGACACATCCCTGAATGAAAATAGTGAGTGGGATCAAAGTCTTACCGGCCAGCTTTACGGCGGGGACGATCACTACCGTCTCTGCCAGGAGGCAGTGCTTGGATTAGGTGGCATAGCCATGCTCCGGGCTTTGGGGCACAGAAGAGTGCAGGCCTATCACATGAATGAGGGTCACTCCGCTCTCCTCACCCTGGCCCTGCTGAAAGAGCGTAATAACGGGAATAATCTTCACACCATTGCCAATGCAGACTTGGAGGCGATCCGCCACAAATGTGTATTTACTACCCATACGCCGGTGCCTGCAGGACACGATATTTTCCCGATGGATATGGCGCGTAAAGTGCTTGGTGAGGAAGCCACCGCTTTTCTTGGGAAGATCAAATGCTGCCCGAACGGCAATCTGAATATGACTTATCTAGCCCTCTTCTTCTCGCGCTATATCAATGGGGTTTCCATGCGCCATGAGGAAATTTCCCAGAGCATGTTTCCCAACTATCCGATTAATTCCATCACCAACGGGGTCCATGCAGGTACCTGGACATCACCGTCGTTTTGCCGCCTTTATGACCGCTACATTTCAGAATGGCGGCATGATAATCTTTACTTGCGCTATGCCATAAGTATTCCCCTTGAGCAGATCAGGCAGGCTCATGCCGAAGCCAAGCAGGAACTCCTGGCTGAGGTGGAGCGGCGCAGGGGCATCCGCCTGGACCCTGAGATTCTGACCCTCGGGTTTGCCCGGCGTGCCACGGCCTATAAACGTTCGGACCTGCTTTTTTCCGACCTGGACCGGTTGAAAAGAATATGCCAGAAGGTCGGCCACCTGCAGGTCATCTACGGCGGCAAGGCCCATCCGCATGATGAAAGCGGCAAGGCCCTGATCAGGCGTATCTACGAGGCTGCGGATGCGCTCAAGGGAGTGGTGACGGTAATTTACCTGGAGGAGTATGATATGGCTCTGGCCCGCATCATGTGTGCAGGTGTAGACTTGTGGGTGAATACTCCCAAAAAACCCCAGGAGGCATCCGGCACCAGCGGCATGAAAGCCGCACTGAACGGAGTGCCCAGCCTGAGTATTCTGGATGGATGGTGGATTGAGGGTCATGTGGAGGGAGTCACCGGATGGTCAATCGGAGAGGATTGGGAGCTTGAAGGCAACCCGGCGAAAGATTATGTTTTTCTCTACAATAAGCTGGAACATGTCATCGTTCCCCTGTTTTATGGCCGGCCAAATGCGTTTGCCGAAGTCATGCGCTCGGCGATCGCTCTCAATGCCTCATTCTTCAATACGCAGCGCATGATACTCCAGTACCTGGAAAATGCTTACCTTATCAGCGAAGATCACAATAACCATCACGAAAATCACGGAACCAGGTAGATACCGTATTCATTATCCAGCCATTCCGATTCTTTTTGTGTTCGAGAGCCGTTGAGATACCGGCCCCACACCGTGGGGCCGGTATCCTCCATAAACACCGGGAGGGGCACTATCTGATCGCGTATTTCGCGGCCGGGGCACCAGACGATAAATTTTATACAGGGGAATTTATACGGCACTGGTTCAGTTTGATGGGAAAGCATAGCCTTCACCAGTTATGGATGAATAGATGCACAGAGTATGACGAAATGTAACCTATCCACCTAAACAATCCGGGGAGGTTAGATTACATGGACCTGTT
>JBFMGO010000163.1:0-7917 GCA_040752695.1 bacterium | reverse complement strand
ATTATTCACTCTATCCCGCTTCATCCTCTCACCATTCTCTAACTCTTCATCCGCTCCCGCTTCCACACTATCTCGTATCAAGGGAAAACCATATTACCATCTCCCTCTCTCCTTGTCAATATCTATTTTTTCATTTCCACCTTTCACTCTTTCCAACAATCGCATCAACTTCCACTGCATCAAGGAAGTTGTATCCTACCATCTTCCCCTACCCATGTCAACATCTATTTTTAATTTTTTCTGTCACCGAATAAGAACGAAAGACTACAAAAATTGATTGTAATATGTTACCATTTTAGATAATAATTATTATAAAATGAAAACAAGAAGCCGCTCTCTTAGACCCTTGCCTTTAAAAAATTTTTTCAGTAATTAAATTTTAATAGTGATTAAAATATACTTATGTGATATTATTATCCAGACATTCTTAAATCTGTAGCAAAAATGGAGGGAACTATGCAAAAAAAGAGACTCAATTTCACTATCCCAAAAGATAGTTACGAGGCACTGAAAGAATTAAGTACCAAAAGCGGATTGACTGTAAGTGAAATCATGAGAGAGGCTATTCGAATCTACAAATGGGCAAAATTAGAATCAGGAAAAGGCAATGTTATTGTTTCAAAAACTGACGACGGCAAGGGCGTAGAAACTCGAGTCATTCTTTAGCCCGCATGAGGATGAAGTCTGGCTCAATCTCCACCCGCTTCACAATTATTTAGCTCCAGACTCACTATCTTTGAAAGGCCCGGCTGTTCTATTGTTACGCCGTATATTGCATCGGCCATCTGCATGGTCTTTTTGCTGTGGGTAATGATAAGAAACTGTGTGCGCTCCTTAAACTCGTGAAGTATGTTGAGAAATCGATCTACATTGGCGTCATCAAGGGGTGCATCTATCTCATCCAATAAGCAAAATGGACTCGGTTTCAGAAGATAAATGGCCAAAATTAAAGCAATTGCCGTCATAGCCTTTTCACCACCAGAAAGAAGAGATAAATATTGTGGTTTTTTGCCAGGAGGTTGGGCCACAACTTCGACTCCTGTCTCCAGAAGATCATTCGGATCTTCCAGCAACAGCTCTGCATGTCCGCCTTCAAACAGCCTTTTAAAGGCTGTTTGAAAATTGAGGTTAATACTGTCAAATGCCTGCTTGAACCGCACACAGGAATCCTGATTGATTTTGGCGATCAGGGCATGTAATGAATCGAGAGAAGTACGCATATCGGCTTCCTGCTGATGTAAAAATTTACATCGCTCAAGGAGGTCCTGGTATTCTTCTATCGCCATAAGATTCACTGCACCCAGAGCTGAAATCTGTGCCCTGACCTTCTGGAGTTTTACCTGAAGCTCTTTTATTTCTCCCTCATTGAGATGTGAATTACCTTTACCGGCCAGAATCAGATGGCCGTCATCCGATATGAAATAACCATCGGGCAGCTTCAAGCGGCTACCCTCCGGTATACGATCACTATTGGGCAAAATCAGGTGACCGTCATTCGATACAGGCAGATGGCTGTCTTGGAGCACATGACTCATGCGGATGTGTATCTCCGTCAGGTGGAGCTCGATTTTTTTGATCTCCATGACAACCTGGTTTCTCAACTGATAGGATTTCTTCATCTTTTTTTCCGCTGCCTTAACCTGCTCGACCCTTTCTGTGCGGAAAGCCTCCAGCTTCCCCAACTCCTGACTAGCCGTGTTCCGGCTTGTTTTCAGCTCTGGAAGCCTACTTTGCAGGTCACAGAGGGTCTGCCCGGCTTTTTCCCGATCAAGGCTGATCTTTTCCAGTCTGCTCTGAAGGATTTCAATCCTTTTGCTGTTCTGAAACTGCGACTCTTTATGGTGATGGATGCTTGCCTTGAGTGCCTTCTGATGTTCCTGCAAAGAGGTCAGGCTGACCTTTGCCTCAAGTCTTCGATCCTGAAGAGCCCGCTCCTCCTGACGCAGTGTATCCAACTGCTGAGAAAAGATCCCGCTTTGCTGCTCCGCCTCTTTTTTTTCCTCCTTTACTTTTTTCAGCCTTTCCTCCTGGTTCTTTAAATCTGCGGCCAACTCATGCTCATCTGCCAGGGCCCGCTCTTTTTTATAGGTTACCTCTTTCACCCTCTGCCGATCCTGTTCCAGTCCGGTATCAAGGTGAAGAAGATCTTTTTGTAGCCCGTTCAAGGCAATCTCAAAGGTGTGATATTTCTGAGTCAAAGATTCCTTCTCCCGCCGCAGTTGTTCTATCTCCCTATTTATCTGATTTTTTGAGGACTCCTCCTTTTCGATTTCCGATTGAAGGAGGGGTACCGAAAGGCGGAGCTCCTCCACCTGCCTCTTTCGGGTTAGAAAGCTCATCGACCCCTTTTCACCACCGCCAGAAATAATCTTCAGCGGCTGCTGCTTCCCGCCGCAAGAGGTCAAAACCTCACCCTTTTGCGTTACAACCCTGTACTGACCATACTGACCGCCGTGCGCCAGCTTCTCAAATACCTGTCTGGCTACTGCAAGATCTTCGACCAGAATCGTACTGCCAAAAAAATGGGATATAATACTCTGGTATCGCTCCTCATACCGAATCAGCCTGACTGCTGCGCCGATGACTCCTGGAATATCCAAAGACTGTAACTCCTTTTCCACCATATCCACCTGCTCTGTCACAGCCTGCTCCGGCATAGCCTGCTCTGTCATAGCCACATGCTCCGTCACAGCCTCCTGCTCTTCTGTCGTATCCTGCTCCGTTACAGCCACTTGCTGAGCACCCTTCGACTGAGCATTTCCCAGGGCTATGAATGTCCCTCTGCCAACCTTTTGTCCCTGTAGGTAAGAGAGCAGAATAAGGCCATCTTCAAAGGTATTGACTACCATGCACTGAATAGAATCTTCGAGTGCTGCCTCAATGGCCTTTTCATAATCCGGCGGCACCGCTATCAGTTCTGCTATCACCCCAAGCAGTCCGGCTGTTTCCTTCTGGTTTTTCTTCCTGGCCAGCAAAAGATGCCTGACGCTGTCCTGATACCCCTCCTTGCGATCAAAGATCTCTTCCAGGGAATGGAGGCGGGATCTCTCGGATTGAAATTTTTTCTCAAGAGCCCGAACCTTTTGTTCGGTTTCCTTCAACTCTCCGGCCCTTTTCCCCAGATGCGCCGACAGCTCTGTTTCCTGCTGCCTGACCTGTGCCAGAGACTCCTTTTGCTGCTCGATCAGCATCTTGAGGCTTCGTTTCTTCTCTTCCTTTGTTTGGAGATCTTCCTCAAGCCGGGAGAGCGTCTTTTTTAACCCTTCTTGTCTTCCAACCAGTTCTCTTTGCTTTCCTCGCAGGTTTCCACACAGGTTTTCCAGTCGTGCCTCCTGATTCGTCAGCCCCAGGATATCTTTGCGCCTCGTCTCATAGAGGTGGCTTTTTTCCTGAATTCTTTTTTGAAGCGCACTGCACTCGATCTCAAAGCCTTTCAAGCCCTCTTTCTTTTCCTCCAGGTTTTTTTCTTTTTCTTTCAGTTCCTCTTCGAGCGCGGCCAGTCCGCTTTCAATTTTTACTTGCGATTTTTGCAGATCTTCCCGTTCCAGGCCGATGTTCGCCCTCTCCTCTTCGAGCCTCACCAGGTCTTTTTCACATGATTGCCGCTGTTGTGAAAGAGAATTTATCTGACTCTCAAGGGAGTAAACCGATTTTTGAAGGGAGGAAATTTTTTCTTCGCATTCCAGCAGGCTCACCTTTGTCCCTTCAATTTCCGTTTCGGCCTGCGTAAGATCAGTGATAACACTCACCTCTTTATCTTTCCAATTCTTGAAGTCTCCCTCTAACTCACCCTTTTGCTTTTGCAAAAGAAAGTACTGCCCCAGGGCAATCTTTCGAATCAACTCCTCTTCCTGACTCCGGCACTCCTTATAGGCACGAGCCAGTTCCGCCTGCCTGGATAAAGTGTCTTTTTGCTTTTCCACCTCATAGATGATGTCTTTTAGCCGCTCAAGATTCTGCTCCGTGGCCTCCATCTTCTTGAGGGCTTCCTCTCTTTTCGATTTATACTTGAGGATGCCGGCCGCAGATTCGATCAAAAAGCGACGCTCCTTGGGCTTGGCCATGATAATAAAATCGATCCTCCCCTGCTCCACGATAGAATAAGCACCCTTCCCCAAGCCGGTATCCAGGAACATATCAACAATGTCCTTTAATCGGACCTGATTCTTGTTAATCAGATACTCATTTTCTCCGGATCGAAAGATTCTGCGGGTGATGACAACTTCAGGGAAAGCGATTGGGAGGGAGCCAAGGTTAGCCAGTTTTAAAGAGACTTCGGCCATACCCTTGGGAGGGCGGCAGGCGCTGCCATTGAAGATGACGTCCTCCATCTGGCCTCCCCGCAGGGACTTGGCGCTTTGCTCACCCAGAACCCAACGGATGGCATCGGTGATATTACTTTTTCCGCATCCGTTGGGACCTACGATGGCGGTAATTCCTGGTTTAAAAACCAGTTCCACTTTATCCGCGAATGACTTAAAGCCTTGAATTTTCAGTGATTCTAAACGCACGGGTGATGAACTTTATAAATGAGCCAGGGCCTCTTCCATTCTATCCAGACCAATTCGGATATTCTCCATGCTGCAGGCATAAGAAAGTCGAACATGCTGGTCAGAACCGAAGGCCGAGCCGGGAACAACCGCAACGTGAGCTTTTTCCAATAGATACGCGGAAAGATCCAGTGAAGAGTTGATGGTGATTTCTCCACTTCTTTTGCCCAGGGTGCCGGCAATGTTGGGGAAAGCATAAAACGCACCCTCAGGATCGAGGCAGGAAACGCCTTTTATTTCGTTTAACCGGCTCACCATATACTCTTTTCTCCTGGCGAATTCCCTGACCATTTCCTGGATAAATCTCTGATCCCCATTCAGTGCCTCAATCGCTGCTTTCTGAGAAATTGAGGTGGGGTTTGAAGTGGTCTGACTCTGAATTTTTGACATGGCTTTGACCAGATCCTGAGGACCTGCAGCATAGCCGATTCTCCAGCCTGTCATGGAATAGGGCTTGGATACGGCATTCACCACCACGGTCAGGGCCTTGATTTCATCTCCTAAAGAGGCAATGCTTACGCATCCGTCTTGCGTATAGGTAATCTTTTCGTAGCATTCATCCGAAATCACGTATATGTTTTTTCTGACAGCGATTTCAGCCACTTTTTCCAGAACTTCCTTCGAATAGACGGCACCGGTAGGGTTGGAAGGGCTGTTAACGATAATGGCCTTTGTTTTCGGAGTAATAAGTCTGCCCAGAAGTTCAGGATCGATCTGAAACCCTTCCGACTCTCTGGTTTCCATGATTATTGGTTTTGCACCAACGAGCTTAATTTGCTCAGGATAGGAAACCCAATAGGGAGCCGGCACAATCACCTCGTCTGCCTGCTCAAACAGGCTCAAGCAGATATTATACAACGAATGCTTTGCACCGCAGGAGATGATGATCTCTTCCGGCTTATAGGCAAGACCGTTATCTCTGTCCAGTTTCTTCGCCACCGCAATCTTAAGGTCATCGATCCCGGACTCCGGCGTATACTTGGTAAATCCCTGATTAATAGCTGCTATGGCTGCCTGTTTGACATTATCCGGAGTATCAAAGTCCGGCTCTCCGGCACCAAAACCGATTACATCAATTCCTTCCGAACGCATTTTTTTTGCCTTAGCCGTAATGGCCAAGGTCGGGGAGGGGCTGATTTCTTTCACCCTGGATGCCAAGTTCATGGTCTTTTTACCTCACTATCCTGATCATGCAGATTAATGAACTGATCAAAAGGAGCAGGGCATGGCATTACCTGACCCATGTGCCTCTTGAGTTTCCTGAGATAATTTTTTTATTTTCTGAATTTTTCTTCTAATTTTTCCTTTACGTACGGCTCCACCATATCGTTGATGCATCCTCCGAGTGAAGCGAGTTCCCTGACCACGCTGGAACTTAAGTATATATAGTTGGCCTTCGGTGTTAAGAACACGGTCTCGATTTCACCTCCCAGCTTTCGATTCACCAAGGCCATTTGCAGTTCTGATTCATAGTCTGAAATGGCGCGCAATCCTCGAATAATGGCCTGTACCTTTTGCTCTCTGGCAAAATCCACCAAGAGGCCATGAAACGAGATGACCGTTACACGAGGCACATGTGCAAGGCACTGCTCGATCATGTCCTTTCTCTCTTCGAGGGAAAAGAGCGGCCTTTTATTTGTGTTGGCTGCCACAGCGACGATAACCTCGTCAAAAAGCCTCAAACCCCGCAGGACAAGGTCAAGATGGCCTTTGGTGATGGGATCGAAGGTCCCCGGATAGATTGCTTTTCGCATAATGGAATTCTTTCTTTTTCAAAAGGTTTGGTTTTTTCCCTCTTCTTTTCGGTAAAATGAAAGAAGAGTATCGCCAAACCGGGCAACTCTATACGAAGATAATCTGCCGATCCTCTCTGGAAGCGAATCCTTGACGCTCTGCTCTGCAATGATCACGTGCTCTTCTTCGAGGATATCGGTTTCATCCAGCGCCTCTAATGTCTTCAGGTTCAGGTTTGAGCGGTAAGGAGGATCGATAAAAATAATATCGAATTTCCTTCCCCGGTTCTGCAAAGAACCGATAGCTCTCAAGACATCGCAGGTGATAATTTCGAAGTTGCCGAATCCGCAAACCTGTACATTGGTGCGTATCAAATTCGCATTTGAGGCATTGTATTCCACAAAGGTGGCATTTTTTGCACCCCGGCTTAAGGCCTCAATCCCGATACTTCCCGTTCCTGCAAAAAGATCCAGAAAGCGTGCATCCTGAACCCTTTGCCCCAGGATATTGAATAAAGCCCCCTTGACCTTGTCCGAGGTTGGCCGAAGGGTGTGTCTGAGGGAGGATTTTAACCTTCTTCCCCTGGCAGAACCGGCAATTACCCGCACCGTTATATCCGCAAAAACTGTATGGTTAATGAACAATCAGCCCGGAGTATCATGATACTCCGGGCCGGAATTTTCACTTCAGTATAGGATTCTCACTTTGATACTTCGTATTCAGGTACTTTCGTATCAGCGAGAGGGGAGGAACTATTCACCCATCGATTCTTTAGCTCCCTCTTCCTCTTTGATTCTTGCATGAGCCGCGGCCAGACGGGCAATAGGCACCCGATAGGGCGAGCAACTGACATAGTTCAGGCCCGCACGGTGAAAGAATTCCACCGATGACGGCTCGCCGCCATGCTCACCGCAGATGCCAACTTTCAGATCCGGGCGGGTAGATCTGCCTCTTTCCACGCCAATCCTGACCAATTGTCCTACGCCGGCCTGATCCAGGGCAATAAATGGATCCTCAGGCAGGATCTTTTTTTCCACGTAGCCTGGCAGGAAGACACCGGCATCGTCACGGCTGTATCCAAAGGTCATCTGCGTCAGGTCGTTGGTTCCAAAAGAGAAGAATTCCGCCTCTTTGGCGATTTCAGCAGCCATGAGGGCCGCTCTCGGGATCTCGATCATGGTGCCGATCATATAGGTCAGGCGAACCCCATAGCGATGCATAACCTCTTCGGCAACCGCGACTGCCGCTTTTTTGGTGAAGATCAGTTCATTCACGTCGCCTACCAGCGGGATCATGACTTCCGGCACGATCGTATAACCCTCTTTGGCCAGTTCGCAGGCTGCCTCGAAGATAGCCTGAACCTGCATCTGGTAGATTTCCGGATAGGTAATACCCAGCCTGCATCCACGATGGCCCAGCATCGGGTTCAGCTCATGGAGAGACTCCACGCGGGAGAGCAGGACTTCCTTGGCCCTGATTTTGCCGAGCATGGTATTGACCTCTTCCAGGGTAACCAGAGATGAGAGCTGCATTTTCAAGTCGGCGATCTCCACGATCAACTCTTCTCTTTTGGGTAAAAATTCATGCAGCGGCGGATCGAGGAGCCGGATAGTGACCGGAAGATCCTTCATCG
>JBFMGO010000162.1:0-7918 GCA_040752695.1 bacterium | reverse complement strand
GCTCCGAAGTGGTCGCTAAACTCCGGAACAGGTGGTCGACAAATTCCGGAAATGCTGGTCGATAATTTCCGGAACCACTGGTCGGCATTTTTCGGAATCACTGGTCGATTTCGCCGGAATACGCAATGAATCGAGAAAAGAAATATGGGAGGCCCCTATTGGGCAGGTTTTCCGAACCCAATCCCACAAGGTGCAATTTGAAGAAAACGATCGTTTTTACTATCCTTTTACGTAGATGAAAACGTTTGACAAACTTCTAACTACAGCATAAAATTAAATCGAAAGTGACGTTTCCTTCTAATCCTTGCCTCATAAGCCAAAATATGGCCAAAACACAAACACCAAACCAAAATCCGCAGCCTCCAAAAACCATAGTATACCTTCGGGTATCCACCAACGACCAGGACACAGAAAAAAACAAGCTCGATACTTTAAAGCTTACCCATGAAAAGGATCTGGGAAAAGTTGATCTTATGGAAGAGATATCTGCCGGAAAGATCACTTGGAAGGAAAGAAAAATTCATGGTTTCATCAAGGCCCTGAGGAAAGGGGACCATCTCATTGTCCCGGAGCTTTCCTGGCTTGACAGATCCATGCTTGAGATCATGGAGATCCTCTCCATTGCTATGCAGAAAGAGATTAACGTTTACGTCGTAAAAGGGAACAGGAAACCCGACGACTCCATAGAGGCTGCGTATTTACCGCGCAGTGTACTAAGCCCTGCTGATCGAGCTGTCATGCTCAGCCCGATCCCTGCTGAGCAGATTTTCGTGCTCAACAAGAGAGAGAAACCGCCACTGGCCAGAGGCCACATCCAGGCAGACACTCCCGAATTGTACGCGTTTAAGATCCAATACCTTAAGGGCCGTTCCGTACCGCTCATCCAGGAGGGCACCGAAAAGTCGTCGGATGTGACGATTTTTCCCCTCATCAACGACCACCCGAAGATGCGATTTTGGACCCGCCATACCCAGGATCTGTATTTCCAGACACCTCAGTGTCCCCACTGGAGAGCAAATCCCCTGATGGACCTTTTCAAGGTGCTCCTCAGTAACATGGCCGCGCACCCACACCTCATATGTTCTCTTAAGGCCGCCGGGTCTTGTCAGCCGTTCCACCAGGCGGCCGTCTTTCACCAGCAGCAAAAGACCCCGCGTGTCGCGGTCGAGGCGGCCGACAGGCACCCATCCATCTTCAAGCACCCATGGCGGCAAGAGGTTATAGACCGTCCTGCGCCCTAATTCATCTCTGCGCGAGACAACTACGCTTTTCGGCTTATGAAATAAAATAATCCCTGACTCTGCCATACAGGTATTATACTCTCACGTACTCTCACTTTCCAGTGAAGCGGCAAAACCCAAGCAATTTACCATCAGACATGGTTTACTATGAAGCGGTTTGGTAGTAAGCGGGTTGCCATATGATTCGACAGGACCCGAAAAAGGGCAAAATACATGGTCGGATTTTACTATGAAAAAGGCATAAGCAAACGAAGTTTACTTATGCTCACTTCATTGACACCGGTATGCCAGTCTTAAGGGTACCTTCGAGGATACCTGTGGATAAGATTCTACGGCTTTTCGCTGTACCCTAATCATTTCAGCTCATTTTAACCTCTTTGGTTCACATCTTCCGGATTCTGAATCAGGGATTCCGAATACCCTGTTCTGAAGCCTGAATTTCCGAACTCCGCCCTCCCTGACAGATACATGCCAACATCGTTTACTTTCCCAGAGCCTGCACCATATCCATACTGGCAACAGATCCAGCCAGCACCCCATCCGGCTTGCATTACAATTCACATAAAAAATGATATCTCTACTTTCGCATTTCTCAGCAACTAGTTGAAATATCGTTATTTTTGGTAATGCCTACCGTCATTCTGAGCGAAGGCTTAGAATGACCAATATTGTCCTTTTTCGCCTTACCTGAAAGGCTGCTTCCCTGCGAGAGTCCAGATAATCTCTCGTTGTACTACTAAGCTTTCGCTCAGAATGACAAAAAGTGCAAAAGCATAGTTGATATTTTTAAAAGATATATCTATAGGTGAAGATAATGAGAATTAAATTTCACGAAGCTCCGTCCTCGCTTGAAAAAAAAGATATAAGTATATGTTTTATTGATATATAATATCCACAAGGGGGAGTCCTTCCGTACGGAATTTCCTCTGTCTGGACCGTTACAATCACCATTAATCACCGCTAATCACCGCCTGCCAATCTCTTCTGGCATCTAACCTGCATTTCTTATAAGGTAACTTCTCTTACTCCATCGCGCGCACCCTGCAGGGGAAAAAGACAAGAAGGAGTAGGGCTTTTTATCTGCCCGAAAAGCCGCTATTTGTTGTTATCTATTACTATCTTTTACTATTTATTAATATTTATTAATATTTATTATTAATTTTTATAGTCTATTGATATTTATCGATATTTGTCAATATTTATTCATAAGTTTTTGATTTTTCCAATGACGAAAGATTGTATTTTTGGTATTATATATTATATGTAGTGGCAGTAATAATCAATCGAGGTTAAGGAGGAGACGCCATGTGTAAAAAATCAGTAAAACCATTAGTCATTCTACTCAGTTTTTTCTTAATAGGTATTTTGACATGCCTGGGTGATGTACAATCACAAACCTATACTACTATCGTGAGATCCACAGAGGTAAAACCGGTTTCCACCCTTGTTGCAGCTCCAGTTGTTACAGCTATTACTGTCGATGCCAACTCGAATAGAATAAGAAACCAATTCGCTGAGGGTCTGGCCAATGCAACGAAAACCCAGATCAACTCCATCCTTGGGGAACTGCCGACTGAAGATGAAACTGATTCTTTCGTCATAACCGAGGCAGTAAATAAAGCCAGCGAGTACCTTCTTGCTCTCCTGCCGCCCATCGCGGTTTTCTCCGGCAATACCAACTATGAGGAATTGATGGATGTCGGCTTATACCCTGAAAAGGACCTCCTGGCCGCAGTAATAGCCATTAAACAGCAAACCGGCTATTATGGTGATTTATGTGAGTCGGGACTGAATGAATATGTAACTTTCTGGATAGATTGGAATAATGATTCTATTTATGCTCCCAGTGAATTGATCGGTGTATCGGCAATTAATGTCCATGATATAGCCAATGAGCTGCGATGTTCCCGGTGTAACAACTCCTACCTTTACTATGGGGTAACCTTAAAGATACCGAAACCGAAAAAAAAGTGGTGCATCAATCCAAATCTGGTGAAGGTACGGGCAATCCTGAGCGCTGGAATACCCCATCTGAATCCCAATACCTTGCCCTACTATGGCAACGTCATGAACCGGTGGGTGCAAATCAATCCACTTTATTTCATCCTTCAGCCAATTCCAATTCCGGAGTATTTGACAATACAACCGATGATAACAAACCTGGAAATATTCCCTGAACCGATTCCTCCGATAGATTGGAACCTATCGACCACAGACCTGCTCGATCCGATCTATACAGGAAATGTCGGTCTGTCCGAAATGATCCCTCTCGACTTATCCGAGCCGGATCTTCTGTCAGATTCAACCCTTTCCGCCGTTCCTTACAATGGCTTGAATGTAGAGGAAGAACCAATAGAGGAGATGGAGGTCCCTCTGGAAGAGCTTAAGGTTATGTATGAGGGAAAGGATGTTGAAAATGGAAGAATTGAGTATAAAACTCTCGTTACCGAATTCAGTAAACAAAATACACCGAGAACCTCTATTACCTTTCCCTCGGCAGCAACGGGAACTTACTCTTTAACCGAATTAGCGAGTAAGCTCACTACCAATACTTCAGCCACCTCAGCGGCTATCCCGCTGGCCAATCCGGCCCTGCTCGTGAACAGCAACCTTGTTGCTCAATACCCGGTATTGAAGCTTTTGGGAAATACGAAATATGAAGAGCTCACTTATTTTGGCCTCGATTCGTCTTCTGATACCATGGTAGCCATCATTCATGTGAAACGCCCCTATGGATATAACGGCAACCTCTGTTCTCAGGGGAGCAGGGAGTATGTCCGGTTCTGGATCGATTGGGATTGCGACGGGTTTGACGCTTCGGATAACATTGGTGCAACGTACGTGAAGGTACACGATATAGAGGAGATTCCGGATAGCGGATTATACTATGCAGTGCGTCTGAACTTTGTGCCCAAATACCGCAGGCACTGTAACGATATCAATGTGTATCAGGCGCGAGCGATCCTTTCCTGGAACGTCTGTCCAGGCTTGAATCCTTCTTTCACCTACCATTGGGGAAACATCCAAACCAGATGCGTCCAGGTAAAACCAGGGTGGCTTGGTGAGGGAATATATCCTTTTGTCGATACGATCGGCAGAGTACAAAGAGAATCGATAGATGCCAATGGTTATGCCAATGGTCAGTGTGGTGCTTCCACTGCTGTCGATGCTCCATTCGGAGGATATATCACTATTACTGGACATATATTCAATGTTCCCGACTTTTCTCAAAGCAATAATACCACCATAGAGTACTCGCCCAAAGTACGGTATAAATTTCAGTATAAGAAAGACGGAGATACCCAGTGGCTCGATATGCTTACCCCTCTGAGCGGGCAAAAATTCTCTATCTCGGTCACTAAATTTAACCATCAGGCTGTTAATCAGGAGATTATTACCAAGAATATCCAGAGTACGATTGATTCGGACGGCTTTTATCCATACTACGAGGATCTTAAGTACACGGAAGCCTACCCGATAACCCAGTTTGTAGCCGAGAACAAATTGATGCACTGGAATACGACGGGCCTGACCGATGGCAAATACCAGATCCGGATGGTCGTCAAAGATAATTCGACCCTTATCTATTCTGATACCTTTTACACGATCGATCTGGTATTGGATAATACCAAGCCTTTCGTTTCGGTTGCCTTTGATGCTGGCCTTGGCGTTTGCGGCAAGATCTCGGCAGGAACACCGATTAACGGAAAATATACCGTGTATGACAAGAACATCAGATATTACCAGTTGTGGAGTACCTGCGGGACAAGCTGCAGCGGAGGCGGAACGATAACAACCGGGAATGCTAACGTTTTTAATGACTCTTTCAGCCAGGATACTACCGGCTTCGATTCATGTGGCTATTCGGTTAACTTACAGGCATGGGATCGCACGATTTATAACGACTCTTACGGCCATCGATATGGATATACTTCAGAGTATTTCTGCTTATTGGATGCCGACGAGCAAGCGTGCACGAGCGGCTGTGAAGAAGGCCAGACCCGTCAGTGTGCTACGGACTGCGGTATAGGCGTCGAAACCTACCTGAATGGACAGTGGGTGAATTGCACGGCTCCCAAGCCGCAGCGTGAAGTCTGTGACGGTGAGGACAACGACTGCGATGGCCAGGTGGATGAAGGATTAATAAGAACCTATTATCGAGACGCCGATGGTGACGGCTATGGAGACCCCGCAGCGGGTATCGAGGCTTGCTCAGCCCTCTCGGGCTATGTAGCCAATAATACCGATTGCAACGATACAGACCGAAGCGTCCATCCCCAGGCACCTGAAATCCCCTGCAATGGAAAAGATGACGACTGCCAGGGAGGAGACAGCACTTCCCCCAATTGCACCACGCTTGTGAATGTTGGGCAAGATTCAGGTGCATTGGACATTGTCGAAACCAACGGCAGGATAGGAACGACGATTCAGGTTCCCGTAAGAATTCAATCTGCACCGAGTGCAGTTCATTCCCTGGGCTTTGAGGTTACTTATGATCCTGACATTCTGGAATTCTCAGGATTCAAAAAAACCGACCGGGGAGCTCTGGTAAAAGATTTTTCCATGTTCGAGGTGAATGTTGCCGGCCCCAACAGGCTCAGAATCGGGGGCTACGACGCTGGAAACGGCATTGCAAAAGGTGCCAGCGGTGAAATCGTTCTGTTGCAGTTTACGGTAATCGGTGGTCAGGACGATATCTGTTATCCCCTCGGACTCGAAGCCCTCCTCGATGAAGTCAGTGATTTCTCATCGACTGGTGGATGCTTCACCCTCAAAAGCTGTGATGGAGATATTAACAAGGATGGGAAAATTACCCCAAGCGATGCCTTGATTGCCTTTAGATGTTACCTCGGAAATGGCGATTGCCCCGATTGTGTTGATGTCAATGATGATGGAAAGATTTCTCCGGCAGATGCCCTGTGCGCATTCCAGAAATACCTGGGACAGCCTTCATGCCTGGATACCGTCAAGTAATGAAATCGGGGGAGTTGAGAGTAATACGATGTTAAGATTACTATGAAGTTAAATGTACTATTGAGAATAAGTTAAGAATAAGTAAGGATGTTTTAAAAGGGGGGCAAATCCTTTCAATTTGCCCCCCTCTTTTTGTCCTATTTCACGTTATATTTCAATTTTTCTCATAAGACAGAACAATAGCATCCAATGGGCCTATTTTATCGGTACAAATGAATGTTCTTCCCAAAACAATCATAAAACCAGCGCATTAAGAATATCCCACTGCCCCCCATACACTTCTTTGCATTCCTTGCACCTTTTCCCTGCACTTTCGGCTTATAATCGTGAGCTGTTATAAATAAGCGCTGCCATTGATGCCGATAACTTTAATATGTTATAATCAATTGCGAATGCTTAAGATTCCCATTACAAAGGAGACCGACAATGCCTCAGCAAGGGGAAAAAGGGAGTTGTAATAGGCTTGACCGTGCTGCTCTGCAATTGGTTTTCAATCAATGGGAGTATTGCCGAATATCCAAACAGATTGATACACAGCTACCCGTCACTGAGCCGCGATTTAGTGCAAGCCGCTATATCCTGGGCAAAAGAGTTGGCTAAAAAATGCATTGCCGCCCTGCCAGCATAGGATAACAATAATGAGATGTAAAATTGATGAGAACCTGCCAATCGAACTATCCGAATTGCTTCAACAGGCGGGTTATGAGGCTATAACGGGACAGAAAGGACACAGATTTATTTATTGGCATGAGAAAAAAATGGGGAAAAATAAAGCCGTCTTTTTCCCTCCCCAGGTGAAGGAAAATAAAAAGAGGGGCTTGGAGAAAAATGGAACCTAAACAAATACGAGAACGAATTACGGTGAATCCTGAAGTAATGGTTGGTAAACCAACTATTAGAGGCTTGCGGATTACTGTTGAACAGATTTTGAAAGCGCTCGCCAGTGGGGTTACAATCAACGAGTTGCTTGAGGATTATCCTGAGTTGGAGCATAAAGATATACAGGCTGCTTTGCTTTATGCCGCTGAGCTGGTGAGCGAAGAACAAGTCTTTGAAGTTGGCACAGAAGGTTGATATATGGAGGATATAGGGGACAAGGGGTTAAAATTCCTGGTTGATGTAGGAGTAAGCAGGAGGGTAGAAAAATGGTTGCTCGACCACGGGTATGATACAAAAAATGTGAGGGACATCGATCCGCGGATGTCTGATAAAGATATACTAAAGATAGCTGTCTCCGAAAGGAGAATGGTTATTACCATGGATAAAGATTTTGGAGAATTGGTATATAATTCGGGCTTGCTTCATGAAGGGGTACTGCTATTAAGACTTGAAGAGGCGAAAACTGATGAAAAGATAAAGATTATTGAAGAGATATTGGGCAAATATGCAGATAACCTCTTGAATAAATTTTGTGTTTTTAAAGATGGGAAATTGAGAATCAGAAAATGATCATGAGATACGCCGACATTCAGAGCATGGAGAGGACGACCGGTTTTTTGAGGTTTTCTTGTAAGGCAGAAATACCAGCATTAGAGTAGGAAAAAACAGTTAACTCAGAGAAGGAAAAGCCGAATCTGGATAAAGCCACAGCATATTTACCCTCCTTTGCCTCCCTCCCCCCCCGCACCATATATCCTCATTACCTTCCCATGCTCATTGAGAGCCGCCACAAATAAGCGCTGCCGCTATAAATAAGCGCTGCC
>JBFMGO010000161.1:0-8062 GCA_040752695.1 bacterium | reverse complement strand
AAAAAATGGATTCGTCTACACCGACCTGAGAAATTAGCCAAGGTGATTGAAGGGGTTAAATTCGTCAACGGGGAAGAAATTGATAGGATCGCCGCCTAATGCTATACACAACATTTGACAATAGCTCTGGGCCACTCCTTTGAAAGTGTCATGCGTACTAGCTATTATACCCATTATCCTGATACCATGGTGGGCATCTAATAGGTGATTAGGGTCAAAATATTCTATTGGTCCCGGTAGACTCGTATGATTTTTAACATCTGTATCAATTACTGCTACCCTTGGAATATAACCCAAACATTCACTAGTACAACATCCTGTACAATTATGGTCCTCCCAAGCAATATCTGTATTAATATCAGGCGCGGAGTTTTCTAATAGCGGTTTACTCTTCTCTGATGCATAAATGCTCCTAACGTTTTTATCCGCTTCTACTTCAATTACATCGTCAATAGGCATACGTATACATATCAACGGTGCATATTGAGATATATAAAGGACTTGATGTCCCATGCTCTTCAGCTTTTCCAATAAAGAGTTCGTACTTCTTTGATTAGCGTAAAATTCCCGAATCTCTTTTAGACGGAGCCGCTTTTCCTGATCAGTAAGCATCTCTCTAGGAAATTTGGGTGGTTTTTTATCTGTTTTCGTCCATATACTCACACTTATATGTGATTCTCCCTTCTCCTTCATATATTCGATTTTCTCAACTAATTGTTTTGGAAGCTTTCCAATAAATTCGCTCTTTAGCTTATTTCCTAATATAGTATCAATATTAACTTTATCAATTACCTGATAATTGCTGTCCAAGTCGATTGTAAATATCTTACCTGCCTTTTTATCAAGGACCTTGGCTCTATAAATATTTTCCGGCTTTAAAGTGACAGCATTAATAACCTCTAAATCCTTTATTGATATATTCTCCCTTTCAGAAATCTTGGCTAATATGTTCTCTTTAAGACCATTTGCGATACTTTCCGTTTTAGCGGCATTTCCAAAATAAAGGCTGACCAGGACAGATAATATTGTCACACTTAAAATTAAATTACTTTTCTTAGTTAGCATTATGCATACCTTCTTTATAATAATTAAGATTTATAACAAGATAACTGTAAACTTACCAAGACCAGTTTAATACTAATGTATCATTATCACCTCCTTATTTTGAAATGTGCACTCATATTTCCCAAACAAGGCACCAAGGCACCAGCGCGCCACTCCTCGACACCACCCACCAGATGGCGCCACTGCTCAGCACCCGCCCGCCTTACGGGAGGGCGGCCCGGTGTGACGGCCACCGACTCCACCAATACTACATGGCCACATACCCTGATGGCCATACACCTTATAGGCGTGCCCATGGAAGGAGGCAAGATTTTCGCTGCGAGAACTCAAAGGCCCCCTGAAAACAGAGGGGATGAAAAAAACAGTCTTGCGAGGCCACACAAAGGGAGCAGGCAACTTAAAGGGAGCAGGCAACTTGCTGGCTATCCCATATGAGTGCCAGATGGTAATTATGCAGGCTATCAAACTTAACCGATGATTAATTTAATTAATTATATTTTTAATAAAAATTAAAATTTATCTTATACATTTTTAATTTTAAATCTATGCAAATTAAATACCAAAGATAAAATTAAAAAACAATTTTTATTGATTTACAATAAGTTACGACAGGTTAAACACCAAGGTTGTATGGATTATAATAGGTGATAAAGGGATGGAGACGGCCAACTTTTTAACCTGTGTTCGGAATAATTGCCTATTTTTTCAGTTAATATATTGATTATAGAGGCATTTATAACATAGGCCAAAAAGTTGACCCATAGGCCAAAAAGTTGGCCTATTACATCAGTAGCTTTATACCTTCACATTGATTATAAAGCAACCGGATCACAGATGTTTAACAATAAGTCTACTCCAAAAGAGGATAACTGGTCTATGGTGTCTGCGATGCCTGTCTTTAAATAGCTTATCTTACCACGTTGGGCAATCACATACTTTAGATGCGATCGCCCTGCATATTCGTTGTGTTTTCGTCGATTGTATGATAATCTATCGTTATGTCGTTGTTTCGCTTATATCTAAGTTATTCTTTTTTACGCACTGTGTTTACTTTTCCCCTTGTTTTCCTGATCAGGGGGAGATTGAGAGGTTGCCATGTGGGATTATTCTGAAAAGGTTATGGACCACTTCCATAATCCCCGCAATGTGGGAGAGATCGAGAACCCCGACGCTGTTGGAGAAATCGGCAACATTGTCTGCGGGGATGCCCTGAAACTCACCCTGAGGATTGACCGGAGCACGGAGCGGATTCTGGATGCCAGATTTCAGACCTTCGGCTGCGGCAGTGCCATCGCTTCCTCTTCGGCCCTGACCGAAATGATCAAGGGCAAGACTCTGGAGGAGGCGTCGAGGATCACGAACAGGGAGATTGCCGATTACCTGGACGGCCTGCCTGAGGAAAAGATGCACTGCTCGGTCATGGGAATGGAGGCACTGGAAGCGGCCATAAAAAGCTACCGGGGAATCGAGACTCCGATCATTGAGGTGCCGGAGGGAGAAAAAATCATCTGTCGCTGCTTCGGCGTGACGGATAAAAAGATTGCCCATATTATCGAAACGAATAACTTGACCACGGTAGAGCAGGTAACCAACTACACCAAGGCAGGAGGAGGGTGTGGACAATGCAGGCCGCAGATTGAGGAGATCCTGGCTGATGTGTTGAAAAAAGAAAGGGAGAAGAGAAACACCCTGCCAAAGAAGATGACCACTCTGGAAAAGATCCGGTTGATTCAGGAGACCCTCGAAAAGGAGATTCGCCCGTATCTGCGGGCAGACGGAGGAGATCTTGAATTAGTGGATATCGATGGAAACAAGGTTTATATAAGATTGAGCGGCACCTGTCAGAGTTGTCCCAGTATGGGATTTACGATCGAGACCTTTATTACGCAAAAATTGCGGCAAGCGGTAAACGATGAAGAGATCGAAGTCAAAAAGGTGGAGGAATGAGAAAGGGTGAAGAAATGAGAAAGGGTGGAGAAATGAGAACGATTTATCTGGACAATAATGCCACTACCAGGGTGGCAGAGGAAGTTATCCAGGAGATGCTGCCCTACCTCGGTGAGTTATACGGAAATCCCTCCAGCATGCACAGCTTCGGCGGCAATGTGGCTAAAAGGATCGCTGAAGCCAGAGATCGGGTGGCAAACCTTGTGGGAGCAGGCTCGGCCTCGGAAATCATCTTTACCAGTTGCGGCACGGAAAGTGACAATGCAGCGCTCTTTGGAACCCTGCGCTCGTATCCGGAAAAAAGGCATATTGTCACCACCAGAGTCGAGCATCCGGCAGTGTTGAATACCTGCCGATACCTCCAGAAGGAAGGCTACCGGGTTACTTTCCTCTCAGTAAATCAATCAGGACAACTGGATCTGGATGAACTGCGCGAATCCATTACTCCGGATACGGCTATTGTCTCGATTATGCACGCCAATAACGAGACAGGAGTCATTTTTCCTCTGGCCGAAATTGCCGGCATAGTCAAGGAAAAAGGAGCGGTTTTTCACACCGATGCTGTCCAGACGGTGGGAAAGGTTCCTTTGAACCTGAAGGAGAGCTCTATCGATATGCTCTCTCTTTCCGGCCATAAGCTTCACGCACCCAAGGGGGTCGGTGCCCTTTATCTGAGGGGAGGGGTTAGATTCACTCCCTTTCTCATGGGCGGCCATCAGGAGCGGGGGCGGCGTGGAGGAACGGAAAACGTAGCCTCCATTATCGGCCTGGGAAAAGCCTGTGAACTGGCATTCTTGCATATTGACGAAGAGAGAACCCGCGTCAGGGCTCTCCGTGACAGACTGGAGAACAGCATTCTGGAGCAAGTTCCCAACGCCCGGGTGAATGGGGACCGAATCCACCGTTTGCCAAACACCAGCAATATCAGTTTCGAGTTCATCGAGGGGGAAGCCATCCTGCTTCTGCTCAGCGACCGGGGGATCGCCGCATCGTCAGGGTCCGCATGCACTTCCGGCTCCCTGGAGCCGTCTCATGTCCTGCGGGCTATGGGAGTCCCTTTCACTCATGCCCACGGCTCCATCCGATTCAGCCTGAGCCGCTACACGACCCGGGAAGAGATCGACACGGTCATCCGCGAGTTACTGCCCATAGTCGAGCGCCTAAGAGCCATATCCCCCTTCGGACCAAAGAAGAAACCTCCTCTCCATTGCGGGCAGTTAGAAAACCTGTCTCCATAAAGAGGAATATCCCGTAGCGGAAAGAAAGATATCCCGCAACGGGAAAAAAGATATACCGCAATGGGAAAAAAGATATCCCGTAAAAAGTTGCCCGTAGAGAGATATCTCATAATAAGGGGATATCTCTCTACGGGTGGTGTTCCCACCCCTCTATTCATAGGGTGATGTTCTCTCGTGCAAGGTCGCTAAGGATGCAGGCATAAAACCCGAAAGGTCCTGGCGAACTTTGCACCTCTGTAGCCGCTCGCAATCCACCCCTTAACGTAAAGACCTTGCCCTTTAGGCAGTGAGGGGGCGACACATGGCCCTTAAATGCCTGGCCGGGTATTTCAAGCATGTATTGAGCGCTCTATAATCCGCTATTGAGCGCTTTAATCCGTCAGGAGTTTCATTTCATAAGCGGAGCATTCCTCATCCCATCCAGAACTCACTTCATAAAAGCCGGCAGTAAAATGTTACTTAATCTCATACCCATTACGAGAAATTTTCCTGTCCTTGCCGATGAGATTATAAGAGACATCCACCGGTTATCAGATCAGTACAGTACATTACGAACAAAGGCGAATGGTGGTATCGTTTGGTTCCCTGTCCGTCCCTGAACCAAAGAGTGTGGAAGGGATGAAGCAGGCTTATCCTCCTCAAGACGGTTAATTTATTTTTAGAGGGATACCTTATCTAAGGTAATCAACATGTAAGGTAATCAATAAGACAGCAAACGCTGACGGTAGAGAATGCTCATGAAGACTAAAGAAAGAATGATGTTCCCATCTTTTCGACTTCTCCTGGTAGATGGGAATAGGGACCTTGATCAGGCGGTTCACAACCTTACCGAAAAGGAGGGTTACCAGGTACAAGTCGTTACACGGACAGATGATGCTCTGAGTCTTCTGAAACAGGAGGCATTTGATATTCTCCTGGTGGATGCTGCCTCGCCAAACCAAAGCGGGCTGGATTTTTTATGTTCCATCCAGGAAGGGTGGGAACATTCTCCCCTGATTTTGATCACCAGTGAAGCGCAGACCAATGAGACACAGGCAAATCCGGTCATTGATGTCTGGAGAAACCGTGCCTGGGAGTCTCTGGTCAAGCCTGTCCACCCCTCGGAGCTGGCCCAGGTGGTCAGGAACGCATTAGCCAGAAAAGCAGTAGTTGATGAGAGGGATTTTCTGCGCAGAAAACTGGAGGAACTGGCACGTCAGGTTGAGCAAAGAACCAGTCAGTTGCTGGAAAACCAGCGTATTCTTGAAGTCATGTACAACGGTTTAGATGTGGGTATCACTCTGGTTGACAGAGACTTTAAAATCATCAGAGCCAACCGCTACGTTTCACATCTTTTCCAGAAACGGCCAGAGGAACTCATCGGCCGTAAGTGTTACTCGATTTTCGGTGAGGATAGAGAGAAAAAGTGTTTTGCCTGCCCTGCGGATAATTGTCTGAATACTGCTCAGCCGATCAGTGTCGATCGAAAGATACACACTCCCGAAGGGAATGTGCTCTACTTGCAGCTTACCGCCTTTCCCTTACTGGATGAAACGCAAGGGGTCACCGGTTTTATCCATTTTACGGAGAATATTACCCAAAATGTCCAGCTCGAAAATCAGTTGATCCAGTCCGAGAAATTTACCGCTCTTGGCAAACTGGCCTCCTGTATCTCCCATGATCTGCGCAATCCCCTGACGGTGATCAGAAATGCCAGTTATTATCTCAAGCGAAAGGTAGACCAAAATGAGGAAAAGATCATTCGCTACCTTGATATCATCGAGAGAGAAGCGGATCAGGCCGAGCGAATCGTTTCAGATTTACTTACCTTCTGCCACCCGCAGCCACCGGAGCGAAGGGAAACCAGAATCCCCGAACTCATTGAAAATCTGCTGGCTACCATGCCTATTCCGCCACATATCACGGTCAGCAAGGACTTAAGCCAGAACATGTCGCCTGTTCACGCCGATCCGGATCAACTCCACCGGGTGTTTTGCAACCTGGTCAAAAATGCCTGCGAAGCCATGTTCTCTCAAGGCCAGCTTACGATTACAGCCAGGGAGGATAACGAAAAGATCATCATCGAATTTCAAGATACCGGCATCGGCATTCCCGAAAAGAGCCTGCCCACTCTCTTTGAACCCTTTTTTACTACCAAATCCAAAGGAATTGGCCTGGGATTATATATCTGTAAATCAATCATCGAGCGGCACCACGGAACTATTGAGGTAAAAAGCCAAAAAGATCAGGGTGCCCATTTTCGCCTCACTCTTCCTAAAAAGCAAAAAAGATAACCCTATAGCGACAACAAACCCGGAACATGGGAGCATATCGACTGGGGTTCAACCGGTATCCAGTATCCAACCCCAAGTATCCGGCATTCGGCCCCTGGTATCCGGCATCCGAAGTTCAGGTTATTTCAGAAGCATTAGCAGTATTATGCATCTCCCAGAGCTTTGCGTACTTCAAAAAGCAATAGTATGAGCCCAGTATGGCTATAATCAGACCGGGAATCCCATCCAAAAATCCTCTTTTCACCACATAGAGCTTGAAAAAACGAAACATCGGATTAAAGATAAGATCCCACAGGTGAGTCGATTTTCCCTCTTCGAACTTTTCCTTTGCTCCGATGGAGGAAAAAGAATCGATGGTAGTCAGGTGATGTGAGATGTTGCGGTAGGTATAGTGCTCAAGGTCCCCCTGCAGGTCACGGTACTTGCCGTCCAGAGTGACGGTATCATGGGGATTTTTACCGGTCCATCGGGCTTTGGATTTTTTAAAAAGACGGATCTTGTATTCCGGATACCAGCAGTGATCGATCCATCTCCCCAGATAAAAGACATGCCGGTTCACCCGATATCCGTCATACTTTCCCTGATCTTCCCGAAGAGCGCACTGGATGCTCTTCTTTAGTTCCGGGGAAGCCACCTCATCCGCATCCACACAGAACACCCATTCATGGCTGGTCTGGTCCAGTGCATAGTTTTTCTGCTGCACATAACCGGGCCAGGGATGATAAATGATCCGGTCAGTATATCTTTGGCAGATCTCCACGGTCCTGTCTGTGCTGCCCGAATCCACAACCACGATTTCATCAACGAAATCCAGGCCCTCCAGGCAGCGCTGAATGTTCCTTTCCTCATTCAGGCAGATGATCGTAGCAGAAATTTTTTCCATTTTTGATACTTCCTCCGGCGGGTGCAAAGGGGCAAAGTTGCCTTGCCAGGACGTACTAAACTTGCATACTTGCATAGCAGTTTGAATTGTAACGGTGAGGCTATCCCAAAATACCTCCTCCCCCCATTTCTAAAAAGGACGGAGGGATTTTCTAGCTTGGGATTCTCTTTTTGAGATAGACGCTTAGCCAATAAGCAATTCTTCTATCTCTTTTACGGTAGTGGCTATTTTTATTGCCTCTTTAACGGTATCCAGTCTGGTTATGTCCTTTTCTTTTTCTATCCTCGGCAACAGCTTTAATCCTTCTAATCCGAATTTCAATTCCATACCCAATTTGATAGCTTCGATAAGCCCCTCCAGCCTTCCTTTCTCAATGCCTTCCAGCCTTCCTTTCTCAATGCCTTTCTCAATGCCTTCCAGCCTTCCTTTCTCAATGCCTTCCTGGAAGATCTCCTGTCCTGCCCTGGTCTTGGCCAGATCAAAGTCTAACATTTGTATTACCTCCTCTCGTGATAGATCCCGAAACCGGTTCAGAAGAAACAAAGCCAGAACGTTGAGAACGTCCTGGTGATGATGCTTCGGATAGACCCTATAGGCTGTATCCACCCATATACGGCTTCGATCCATGAGCTCATCTTTGGCAACTCCCTTTTGAA
>JBFMGO010000160.1:0-8105 GCA_040752695.1 bacterium | reverse complement strand
GAGGGGGCACTACCACTGTTGAGAGTGGCGGGATAATGAATATTAACGGCTCTGGCAGCACTTCCTATACGAGCACCATCAATGGTGGGCTGACGAACGATGGCCAGATAAACCTGAACCGGGTCTCTTATTATGGCGGTAATGGAAACCTGGCCTATACCGGGGGCGACCTTGAAGGGAGTGGAGATATTAATGTTTCTTCCAATGCAATTCTTACCCTGACCAACAACCCTGACCTCCATAACAACACCGTCCATCTGAATGGTGGTGTTTTGCGTGCTCCCAACGGATATACGGGCGGAGAGACTATCGGCTATGGAAAGGTGAAAGGTACCCTTGGCGGTCCCATCTCGGTATCCGATGGCACGATGATGTTTGAAGATACCTCCACGACCATATCGTCCACAGGAACGATGGATGTTACCGGTACCGGCACACTCTCTATGAATAATAATACGCTGGTCAATAATGGGCAGCTCAACATTAAAAGCGGTGGTAAGCTCGAAATGAAGCAAAGCGCTATTGATAATACGGGAGGGGGCACTACCACTGTTGAGAGTGGCGGGATAATGAATATTAACGGCTCTGGCAGCACTTCCTATACGAGCACCATCAATGGTGGGCTGACGAACGATGGCCAGATAAACCTGAACCGGGTCTCCTATTATGGCGGGTTGGGAAGGTTGAATGTGGAAGGCGGTCTCGTCCTCGGTATTGGAAGCACTCTGAACGTTTCGGATTACAATAGCCTTACTGTGACCGGTGACTTTGATATGAGAATCATCGATGAGGAAGATTTTGCATGGGGAAATAACTCAGAGCTTAAATTAACAGGGGGTGTGGAAGCTGCTCTTAACGACTGGGATCAGTGGGCACGCCTTGAGATAGGTGGCATGGATTCAGGGGCATCTACAGGGTACGATAACAACTTTGATATGTTCGAACTGAAAATAGGAAGCAATGCCCACATATTCCTTTCGGATTGGTTCAATAATCAGAACAGTGGAAGCCTGGCAGAAGCACTTTATCTCGATGATCTCACCCTTTTAAGTGGTGCATATCTCAATCTCAACGGCCTTAACCTTTACGTTGGTGGACAGCAGATAACAGCAGGTCAATACGATTACGGCTGGATCATAGATAACGAGGTTCCCAATTCTGCTGTTCCCCTGCCTTCAAGTCTCTTTCTTTTTGGTATTGGATTACTGGGCCTGTTTGGAGTTGCCGGGAATAAGAAGAGGGCTTGAAAAAAGTAATCATGATTTTTCAACCATTCAGAGGGCAAGGTCAGTGATGGCCTTGCCTTTCTTGATTCAGTGATGACCTTTGTCTTTCTTGATAGCGCCAACCAGGTGATGCTATAATCCGATAAAGTTGCAGTGGCTGAATTGCTTTGATAATGTAAGGATAACGATAGCATGAGATATCTTATTTTTTCCGACGTACATGGAAATCTCGAGGCCCTTGAGGCTCTTCTGGCCCGGATTGAGCGGGAAAAACCGGACAGGATCTTTTTTTTGGGCGATGCGGTAGGGTATGGGGCCAATCCATCTGAATGCCTGCACGCTATAGCTGAAACCGCAGATCTTGTTTTGGCGGGAAACCACGATTACGCTGCTGCAGGAGCTACTCCAATAACCTTTTTCAATCCCATGGCCAAAGAGGCCATACTCTGGACGCAGGCCCAGCTAACGCCCGAAGAGAAGCTGTATCTGAAAAGCCTGCCGGTCGTTCTGCACTTTCCGAAAATTTGTCTGGCTCACTCCTCCCCCTTTGAGCCTGCCCAATGGCACTACATCCTGAGTGAGGCGGATGCGGCAGAAAACTTTCCCTGTTTCTCTGCCCCTCTTTGCTTTGTCGGGCATTCTCATCAGGCGCAAATCATGATGACCGATAGATCCGGGACCTGCCGGAGGATCTTGGATGAAGTTATCGGCCTGGAAGAAGGCCACCGGTATATCGTTAACGTCGGCAGTGCAGGCCAGCCCCGTGATTATAACCCCATGGGCGCATACTGCCTTTATGATGAGAACAGAAGGCAGGTTCAAATCCTCCGCTTCGAATACAATATCCAAAAGGCGCAACAGAAGATTATCAAGGCTGAACTTCCGCATTTTTTGGCTGAGCGGCTATCAGCCGGAATCTGATCCCTATTTATACAAATACGCGTCAAAAAAGAAAAAGATCTTACCGAATATCTCTTTTTGTTGACAGAAATATTTTAATTAACTACAATTATTACCACCTTCTATTAGAAGTCTGACATTTCTTTTTTTGACCTCATCTAACATAGAGTAATTTGTTATGCAGGGGGCAGGATGTACAAGATTTTATTGGTTGATGATCAAGATTCAATTCTGAAGGCATACCAGAGTCTCTTGGAAGCGTACGGTTTTACTGTCATCACGGCCTCAAGTCCACAGGAGGGATTAAAAACCCTTGAGGGAGAGCAGCACCCTGTCGTTATTATCACCGATATCAAATTCCCCTCCGGCATAGATGGCTTCGAGTTTATCCGGTGGGTAAAAAAGGCCTATCCAAACTATCATGAGGTCATTGTCATCTCAGGACATGCCACTATGGATCTGGTCATTGAAGCCATTCACCTCGATGCCTCGGATTTTATCCCCAAACCGTGCGAACTGAACCTGATGCTTTTGGCCATTAAACGGGCCTCACAGAAAATAGAGATGCGACAGACGATCAAAGAATACACCGAGGGCCTGGAGTATATGGTAAAAAAGAGGACCGATGAAATCAAACACATGGAAGAGCAGCTTGTGCAGGCAGCCAAGCTGTCGGCCATGGGAGAGCTTGCGGCCAGTGTCTGTCACGAACTTCGCCAACCCCTGTGCGGTATTATGGGCTTCAGCTATCTGGCCGGGAGGGAACTGGGCGAGGAAAGCCCTGCCCTGCCTTACCTGAAAAAGCTGGACGAGCAATGTGAAAGGATGCGGGAGATCATTGAAAACCTTCGTGCTTTCTCCCGCCAATCCGATGCTTCCCTGGAAGTTATGAACATTCATGATGCTCTGGAAGATGCCATTTCACTTTTCCACCACCAATTGAAGAATCACGGGATCGAATTGGAAGAAAATGTACCCGCCGATCTTCCCCCTGTTTTGGGCAACAAAACGAAATTGCAGCAGGTGTTTGTCAATCTCATTTCCAATGCCCGTGATGCCCTCGATGCGCAGAACAAAACAAAGCCAAAGAAAATCACGATCAGGTGCGAAGCGGATGACAGGAATAAAAATATCCGGATTTTTGTTGCAGATAACGGGATCGGTATCGATGAGAGTATAAGATCCCGGGTTTTTGATTCCTTTTTCAGCACCAAGTCAGTAGAGCAGGGGACCGGCCTTGGTCTTTCCATCGCCCGCACCATTATTTCGGACCATAACGGCGAGATCAATTTCTCTAGTGATCCACATGAGGGAACCTTATTCGTCGTGCGCCTCCCGGTCACCGGATGTGACCAACTGAGCGTTTGATGGGGGCTCCCGGTTAAATGGGCCTTGGATAAAGGGGCTTGCAAGGTAAGAAAAGGGTCATGGGAGTAAAGAAAGATAAGATATGGACACCCTTCCCAAAGAGCTGGAAAATATAATACGGGAGATTGTGCGCAGGATTGTGGATACCGTGCATCCTAAAAAGATCATCCTCTTCGGATCTGCCGTTAGAGGAGAAATGGGGCCTGACAGCGACTTTGATTTTCTCGTTGTAGTTCCTTCCGGTGAGCACCGCAGGAGAACCGCGCAGAAGATTTATCGGAACCTGATCGGGGTCGGCTTCGCGTCGGACATTATCGTCGTTACTGAAGAGGATATAGAACTATTCAAAGACCATATCGGCATGGTGATTCGCCCGGCCATAGAGGAAGGAATGGTGCTCTATGCCGCGTAAGCATATGGGACTCGGCACTCCCGGCGATTGGTTAAATCGGGCCAGGAGCAATCTTATCCGCGCCAGGCAGCCCAAAATGGAAGGTGTATTTTGGGAAGATCTTTGCTTTGACGCACAGCAGGCAACGGAAAAAGCCCTCAAGGCAGTGCTCATTGATCGGGGTATCCAGTTCCGGCTCGTGCACGATATCGCCGAATTACTGACATACCTTGAGAAAAACGGACTCTCTCTGCCGGAAGAGATATGCGCTGCCGCAGCTTTAACTAATTTCGCAGTAGAAGCCAGATACCCGGGCACTGCCGAGCCAGTTACCAGCGAGGAATTCAAAGAAGTCCTGCAGACTGCTGAAGCTGTAGTTACCTGGGCTGAAGCGTTAGTTAAGAATAAGAAGGTGTAGGCAAGGCAATTCTTCCTCTTTTATCCTGATCGAAGATGCCCTCGCCGGTTTTTCCTTTAAAAAGGAAATAATATCAAAAAATTTAGGAGATACACCCTCCTTACATTATACGGGAACCGGTGTCATTTGTTCGAATCCCAAAGGGAAAGGATCGTACCTTTTCCCAGAATTACATTGACATTTATGCACACATGATGCACATATATACATATGAGGACGACATTAAACATTGATGATAAAATCTTAGAGAAGGCTTCACAATTAACAGGTGTAAAGGAAAAAACCGCCTTAGTGCGCCTTGGATTAGAGGCTCTTATAGCTCGTGAAAGCAGTAAACGACTCGCAAAGCTGGGTGGCTCCGAAAAGGATCTTCAGCCCATTCCAAGACGCAGGATCAAAGAACCATAACCATGGTTATCGTCGATACTTCTCTATGGGTTACTCATCTGAGAGAAGGCAGTCTCCACCTTTTTTACTCCTTCAGGTACATTCCTTAAAAGTGTTCGTCAGAGAGAAAAAGTTTAGCCTCTAGCATATTTCATGCACAGCGTATTAAGCCGTGGGTGCATTACCCTGCCGGTTTGCCGTGCCCTCATCCCCCTCACCCTGACCCTCTCTCCCTTGAAAGGGGGGCGAGGGAAAAGATGATGGGCCTTTTAGGACAACTGGGCCGCGTGGTTAACGCGCGGTGCTCTCAGCATCGGTCAATCCAGACAGGAAGCCTGGCCCAGATACTTTTGAAACAGGCAGAGAGCATCCTTCGGGGTAACACTGCCATCGCCGTTAACATCGGAGCAATCGGTACACGGACCGGACCCGAGGTAACATTTGAAAGCAGCAAGGGCATCGGCGGGAGTGATTTTGCCATCACCGTTGAGATCGCCAATGCATGCCTTATGCAGGCAAAAACATCCGCCGGTCCGGGAAAGATTGGCTATATCGTCATCCAGATTTTCCAGGGTGAGAGGATAACACGCAGTCTCCTCTCCTCCTACGATCTCGAAATTCAACCGGACAATTTCACCGCTCGTACTGCTAATGCCACGTGTATCGGTAATGCCGATTGTACCGGCAGTGCCGATGGTGCTGACACCGGTACCCCGTGCACTGAATCCACCAACGAGTAACCTCCCCGGAGTCAACGGGTTAACCTCGAACATATCAAAGCCTGTGGTCAGGTCTCCTCTCTCGTAGCCTGTATAATGTAAAACATCGGCATCGTAAGCGACTTCGAAGCCAAAGCTTGAAATCCCGGCAGGGACAGCCTGGAGCCTTACCGGAATCCTGACCCGGTCTCCCATCATTCCTGTGCTGCCAGCGATATCCACTGCGCCTCTATCGTCCTCTTCGCAAACCTCCGTCGGCTGATATGATTCAATGGCGGTTTCGCTTAAGGCCTGATTTCCCCTGAAGACCCTGGTCTTGACAACAGTGTCACTGGAAGACAGGATCAGGGGGCCGGTATAGACGGGTGATTTTTCCGTCGGTTCGCTTCCATCGGTGGTATAGTGAATTACAGCGCCCTCGCTAGCGCAGGTATCGCAGGTGATTGAAGCGATAACCGACTTATTGGCAGAGAGCGTGAACGTAAGTTTAGGGTTCACGGCAAAAGACAGTGCCGGTGTGCCAGGCACGCCAAAGATACCCAGGCCGCTGATGACGCCGGTTTCATGGGTATGATAGAACACATCAGGGTTAGAGCCGAAAAAGAATAGCCGGTTCGTATGGGTCTGGTCGATTGCTGCATGATGACCGGCGGTTCCGTTATAGGTATCCGTCAGTGAATAGTAGACACCGTTTCCCGAAGAGGCGATATCGGTTATTTTAAAATAGGCGGTGCTCCCGCCGGAAAAGGAGAGCCTGAAGCTGTCTTTCCATTTATTGAGAGCGAATGTTCCGGGGGTATGGGGAATCTGGATGGGGGCAGAAGGGCGAGAGATCAGGGCGCCGAATGTGGTGTTGTTCCATACCGTGGTGCCGGCAGCATAATTGCCGAAGGTGTTCTGATTTCCCGGTGAAGTGAACATTTCAAGGGTAAACTCCTGCCCTTTCAGGGTAACCGGTGTGCCTTCAGGGTCCGGCGGTCCTTCCGGATTACCGAAGTCGATATACAACTTGATCTGTGTTGCCATAGGATACGGAATAAAGCCGGTTACGCTATGAGCGACTCCATCCTGGGAGTAATAGGTCCCCAGCCGGGCTTTGGTCCCAAGCGTTGTATCTGTGTAAATCCCGCCGGGACTGTCCTGGGCTCTTTTCCTGGTCCTTCGGATAACCAGAGTTCCCGGCCATCCGTCGTGGTCCATGTTCCATGTGCCGAGCCACATGGCTTCCGGGGATGGACCGAGTTGCGGGTCCCTGACATCGAGTACGATGAGTCCGCCGCCACTTTTATTCTTTATATAATTATAGGGAACCCAGAAATAGGGTAAAGAATTACCCCAGGAATTTTTGAGTAGAAATAACTGCCGCGTTTTATCATATCCCACCACGAGCATTGCATGACCGGGTTCTTTCCAGTTCCCCTGTGCATCCTGCCATTCATTGACGCCATCTTTTGGCCAGACGGCAATGGGGTTGCCGTCAGGGTGTTTGCTCACCGTAGTTCCATCGCTGAAGAAATTGCCGTTACCGACATCCAGCTTGCCTAAACCGAGGTATATATCGACTTCGTGGCCGCCATACAGGCACTGTTCCAGGAAGGTTGTGTCCTGGGTTTGTGCATACGATAAAAGCTGCACTTTTGTCGCGCCGTAGCGGGCGTTTTTCCTAGCTTCGAGAGGGATATGTCTTGGATCGTATTCGAAGTTGTCATTCGCTTTCCGGGTGAGCGTGGCACTCATGGGAGCTGTGGTGTCACAGGAGTCGCATACGATACCGCTTTCGGCAACGATTTTTTCCAGATCTGCCTGGCTATGGTCTGGATACACAGCGCTCTGCGCGTGTGCATCACCAAAATAGGGAGCATATTTTTCTTCAGGGATGGCAAGCCCGTCCGTAGCCATAAGAACCTCCCCCGGCGCTGTCCATGCAGTGAGAATACAGCGGGCACCGCACCAGGAAGAGCTGTTCTCGTGTTGAAGGGCTGGATTATAGGTAGGCTGGGTGGAGTGTATGATATGGATAAAATACTCTTCGGAAAGATCCAGTTCCAGCGCGTAATGCCTTTTATAAAACGCCTCTATGGCCCCAAGGAAAGCAAAACTTGTACAACTTCCGCGAGGGAGCTGATTTTTAACCGAAGTCTGATAGTCAGTCAGAAGATAATAGGATTTGAGGGCTGTTACGAGTGGCAGGGTTTTCTTAAAGTTTATGAGCATCGCCATTTCCTGATCGGTGAGTGACAGAACCGTCAGGTCTTCAACCGGTACATAAGGGATCTTCAGTTGCGAAAAAGTCAAGAGATCTCCCGGTCTTATCGTGACGGGATTTGTTGGTCTTACGGCAATGACATCTCCTGGTCTTACCGTGGCTGGATCTTCCTTCTTGATAATGATTGGAACCGGGTCTCTCACTTCAGCGAACGCAGCAGCGCTCAGTGCTGCTAAAACCAAAAACGCTCCGACAGTCTTTTTTGTCCATGCTCTCATGTTTTCCTCCTGGATAGCGATTTTTACCGGCTTTTTTCATTTGGCAAAAATCATAATTCACCTAAATGATCCATATTTAATATAACAGGTTTTAACTAAAATATAAATGATCAATGTTCGTTACGGCATCCTTTTGCTTTTGAGGGAGGGTGACAACTTATCTTCAATTGAACTCTCGGATCACGGTACGAAAACTCCACCTGTCCCCCCAA
>JBFMGO010000159.1:0-8210 GCA_040752695.1 bacterium | reverse complement strand
GTTTCTGAGGATCAAGAGGGTTATAAGTCAATCAATTACGGTAAGATAGTGGCAGCTTTAGTGGAAGCAGTAAAAGAACTAAAAGCTCAAAACGTGGAATTGAAAGCAAAGATAAAGGCTTTAGAAAGTAGAGAGTAATCAAAAACAGACCTACCCTAAATAATGATTAATGAGAGGTAAACCATGAAACTTAAAGTTATTTACACCTTAATTGGTGTATATCTTTTACTCCTCTTATGGGCACCGCATCCTTCAGCAGGCATGTCAAGCCCCTCATTTTGGGTTCCTGCTCAGATTTTGGATGGTGGAGGTTCCCAAAACTCTTCAGAAAGTTTCCGCCATATTGGTACTGTGAGCCAAACCACGCCTATTGGGTTTTCCAATAGCGGCTCCTTTTATAACTATGCAGGCTTTATCCCTCAGATATCAACATCTCGTCAGCTACCCCTATCAGAGGAATGTTCAGAAGATGGTTCATGGGCACTGGATATTGAAGGAATAAAAGGGAAGGTGGGAAGTGAAGTTCTGATTCCTATAAGAATTCAATCTGCCCCTAATGCAGTTACTTCCCTTGGCTTTGGAGTCTCGTACGATGCAATCGTCCTGGAATATACAGGTTTTGAAAAAGGAGATTTGGTAACCGCTTTTACTATGGTTGACGTCAGTTCCTCTGGGCCTGGTAAGGTAAAAGTTGCTGGATTTGATACAGGGAATGGTTTTTCACAAGGGAAAAACGGCTATGTGCTTTACTTAAAGTTTAAAGTGATAGGCGGGCAGGAAAATGAATGCTATCCCTTGCAATTAGAAACATTAAAGGATCATGTAGCCAATTTCTCTAAAACAGGTGGATGTTTTTGTATCTCCTCCCCTTGCAATGGGGACTTAAATGATGATGGAGAAATTACTCCACTGGACGCTCTCACTGCCTTCAAATGTTACCTTGGAACAGGCCCTTGTTCTGATTGTACTGATGTGAATCAAGATGGTGAGGTTACTCCATTGGATGCTCTTTGTCTGTTTAAGAAGTTCTTAGGGCAATCATCCTGTTTAGATTAAAGGTGTGCTTTCGGCAAGAGTCCTGGGAATTAGACCTTAAGACTATCTCTCCCAATACTGTCTTGCCCAGATTACGTTCCATACAGCATCACCATGTTGTCGTCCAATCCATGTCGCAAGAAGTTGAGGCGCGAAGATGTTGCCAGCAGACTTTCTATGGATATTGGTTTGACACGGAAAGGAAACAAGCTTGGGCTCTCGATCAAGTCCTTCAGTGGAGCGGACCCGGTGGATCGCGCATAGAGTAATGCCTCAACAAGCCACGAGATCAGTTGCGGATCATCGACGGTTACAAACAGCTCCTGGTTGTAGATTCCTTTGGTTCCCGTTTCTCTGAGCACGCCCCAATCCATATATGAACGCAGCACGCGGCGGGCTGCCCTGGCCACTGTTTCCCGATCCCCATATTGCTCACGTATTCGCCGTTGAATATGCGTTGCGGCTGCTGAGCCCTGGAGTTTCAGGAGGCGGCCTACATGGCTCGCCACAACAGCCCAAAACGGATACACAGCCATGACCATTCCCCAATGAACAGCTATATGGTCTGCAGGAGGAAGGCTAGTGAGCAGCTCTAGGCCGTTGATTCGAAAAGGTTCGAGTTTGGACGGGACATTGAGCCAGACCTTCAACAGGATCGTGATGACCTTCGCACGATTCCCACGTTCGGCGTTACAGCCAATAGATACTTTGTCCTTCAGGAGGTCGTGCAATGCGTCATTTATGGCGGACTTATCATTCCCTGCCAGGACAAGATTGGCGGTCTGTTCAAGCCATTCAAGGCGTACTCTCTGACTAAAACCGATTTGATTATTCGTTTGATAGCTCATCTGTCCTGCCTTTCGACCTGGCCTTGGTCTGAACAAGAGGGACTGCATCCTTTAAGGGCTGCTCTCCTGACCCACTTGAGGCGGCTTTCTGGTCGATTCTTTCAATTTGAACAAAAGGGACAATAAGCTCTTCTATAGAAATGCCACCGTGACAGACAGTATGTCCTCCATCACGGACAAATGCCCCCCTGCATGGGGCTAGAAGAGCGAGGAAGGTATCCGGGAGACCGATCGGTTGCCATTCAATTGTATCCGGAAAACGGTCCTTCATTTTGCTTCGGAGGACCGCATCGGAGTAAATTCGGACCCGCTCGCCACGCAGATCGGCGATTGCCCCTTCAGATGGACGGCCACACCCGGTGGCCTCGATATTGCCATGATCAGAAGTCAGGAAAATACGGAAACCTTGATCCAGCAGCAAATCAAGAAGCATGGCCAGGTAAGGCTGCTGAGCCCACTGACGGACCTGATTGTGCATGCCCGCAGTGCCCAGTTCCATGCCGTGCATGATCTTGTCGACCTTGTCGATAACGAGCCCGGCAATCTTCACCTTGGGGTGGGAGAGAAGTTCTTCTAACGCATCCAGACTGCCATCGCCCAATCCTCTGGCGTATACGACCTCGTTTTGTAAAAATCTTTGGTCCGCCCAAAATTGCATCCAAAGGGCTTGTTCCTTATCCGTAGTCTGGATACTGTTCGGGAAGAAGATAGGGGGCTTGCCGGCAAAGACTGCCTGGCGAGAGACCGAAGTAATCGACGGAACCCATGCGAATGCGGCACTCTCGCGAAAGCGTAGATTGGGCCGCCGTGAAGCGAGTGCCTCACGAGTAATAATCCACTGATCCAGAGAAAGCCCATCGACCAGGACCAAAGCTATCTTGGGGATGTCGGTAATGTTGGCGTTACCAGTGTTGCCGGAATCATCGGCAGTGCTAATGGTATTAGCACTGGTGGCGTTGCGGCCAATCACACTGGTGGCGTTGTGGTCACTCGCTACATGCCGCGACAAAAACCGTGGAATATGATGCAGCATGACCGGAGGTACTGGCGGCAGATTGATAAGCCCAGCATACCGCTTCGAAAGCCAAGCAGTAAATGCGGTATCCACCCGATTCTGAAGGCGTTTGAAGCTTTGCATTACATTCCCCCGGCCTGTGTCTCCCTTATTTCCCGGTTCATGGTCTTCCTGACCTTCCTGTTCATAAGCCAACAGGACCAATTCCGCCCATCCATGGGCAAAGTGGAGCCACTCACTGTATCTGGCATTTCCATCAGGAATAGAGGCTTGGATGTTCTCGATGAATTTAGCCAAGCGACGAGATCTGCCTTCCTCAGTATCGGTTTGTATGCCGGTACTAAGCCATGTATTGGAAAGGGTGTCCGCATGCTCGTGGGGCACGGGATGTAATAGCCCTTCAAAAAACAGATTATCAAGGTAGACCCGTATATCATAGTGATCGAAAGGCAGATCGATCGGGCCATCAATTGCCAAACCGTATGGCTTCCCATCTTCCCTCACACCCGGCTCCCGCACATTCTGCACATTCGGCTCTCCCATATCTAATTTTTGCACATTCGGCTTCCCTACATCTATCTCCCGTACATCCGGCTGCTGCACCTTTGGCTCTCGCACATCCAGCTCCCGCACACCCGATCCGCCTTTAGCTGCCATGCGGTCGAGAAAGATCGGCCATCGTTCCTGGAGGAACGTAAAGAAGGCTTCTCTGTCCGGGACAATGGCTTCCAGTGGCCAGCCATCAAAGGTCTCATTCTGGCGCAGAAGCTGAATGAGCCGTTTGTCGAGAATATCCGGTATGCGCTGTCCTCGGTAATGGCGCCGGAGTAGTATGCGGAGCAGGTCGGCTGGCTGCTTGATAAGCTCGGGCGCAATTTCAAAAACGTGCCGGAGGGCGAATTCCTTCGTAGCATTTTCGCCCAGTTGGTCAGGCGTATGCCGCCTCTGTGCCTCATACAAAGCATCGAGGTCGCCCCTGTCCAAGGCGGTTAAGACAGGATAGCTGAGATTGGGAAAAATATCGCCAAGATTAAAGGAAAGCTTGCGGCCAGCTTGCAGCAGGTCATACGGTAAGGAACTCAAATCGCTGGCATGGGATCGCAAAACAACCACAAGGTCTGTCTGCTCACCCCGGTCCCAGCGGGAACGAAACTTCGATTCATAGGCATAGCGGAAAGCGATGTGATCTTCGAAGGGGATCAGCTCGAACCCACGATCCCGAATGCCTTCCAGGATTCCTTCTTCGAGCAAAAGACCATCTGGATCGGCCACGAGGGTGAGCCGTGATACCTTCGGTGTAAATTCCTTGAGGATTTGATCTCGCCAGCTACTCATGACTTCCGCCCTCCGCATTCTACATCCACTGCTACATCCACCGCTACCTCTGCCTCTGCATCAGCCGCCTCTACCTCTGACTCCACACCTGCCTCTACATCAGCATCCACCTCCGACTTCAGACCTGCCTCTACATCAGCCTCTACCTCCGAATCCACATATGCCTCCACACGTATCAGGAGCAGGGGCACCATCTCTGGATAGGCATGCGCTCTTTGATCGATTTGGTCCAGGAAAGCCCGTTCTTCCTGGGCGAGGAGATTCAGGCGGTAGTTTCGAACCTGCGGGAGGCCGATTCGCTCGATGGCTCTGCGGCGTGCAGCAAAAGCGTATTCGGCTTTCTCTCGCTCACGGGCGATGCGCATCCGGTGTTCCTGTGCGAGTGCTTCGTAGATGGGTCTTCCGTGTTCCTCTGCTGCCTTCTGCAACCGGCTAAAAGTGTGATGGGAGGATTCGGCATCAAGCATGGAATGCACTATAGGATTTGCTACCAAAAGCTGATCCCAGATGTGTCTGGCCGTGGGCATATAAATCTTACCATTATCGGCCAGGAACAGCGGCATGATCCTTCGGCGATTCCATTCCGCCGTTGTGATGGCGATCCGCCACAGGGACCAGACCCCTTGGATTCCCTCGGCGATTCCAGGGATCGACACAATGGGAACTGGCTGTCCTGGCGCAAAGCGGGGAAGCCTCATCGCCAAGCCTCGGATGCGAGGCTCTTCCAGAGTAAGGTGGCGAGCAGCAGGAAGTTTTTCGGCCTCTTTGCCCGTGAAGACAACGCTGGAATGCGTTTCGCCGTCAGGCCAGGTGAGGTTCCAGCTTAGGTCTCTCCTTTCGGCCTTGCCGCCATGCGCCTCTAAGTAGCTCACAGTCATGCGCTCGACCCAATAAGGCAAGGGGTGGGTCAGGATGCGCTGTGCTTCCTCTGGGTCCAAATCCTTAGTTACTCCGAGCACTGATGCTGTCGTGCGGGCATCCTGTACCTGCTCCTGAATCCGTGTGACCATACTGTCCACGGAAGCTTCAACCTTCTCAGGGTCAGGATTGAGAATTGCCTCCACGTAAAGTTCATCGAATATTCGCCCGGCCTGAGCTGAATCCAGGACATCTCCCGTCTTGTCTATGCCAAACTCCTCCAGTATAACAGCCAGCTTCTGCTCCAGAACCTCCCTGACCCGGTGCTCGACGGAGTTCTCAAAAACAAAGTTGATTGCTGTCACTGCATGCGTCTGGCCGATGCGGTCTACCCGGCCAATCCTCTGCTCAAGCCGCATCGGGTTCCAGGGGATGTCGTAATTGATCACCACATGGCAAAATTGCAGGTTTAAGCCCTCCCCGCCAGCGTCCGTGGAGATGAGGATACGGGCATCCCTGGCAAAAGCTTCCTGGACCCGCTTTCGCTCATCCATATCCATAGAGCCATTGAGGCAGACAATCTGAAATCCCCGCTCAGTAAGGAATTGCCGCAGCATCTCCTGCGTGGGTATGAACTCGGTGAACACGAGCACCTTAAGCTTCTGGTCACCCTCCTCAGCCTGAAGCCGGTAAAGCCAATCGAGCAGTGCCTCGGCCTTCGCATCGGGGCCAGCCTGCTCACACCGGGCCGCTGCTTCCAGAAGCATCTCCACCTCTGCGCGCTCGTTCTTAAGCGCCTTGAGGTGGGTAGCCAGGAGCGTTTCCAATTGTTCCTGGCCATCCAGGTCCAGCCATTCCTCCTCAGAGTAGGGGGGAGAAATGATCATTTGCTCTTGGGGTGCGGTAAGTGCTTCCGATGTGGCAACCACTTCAGGTGCGGCAACTGTTGTGGGTGCGTCAATCACTTCAGGGGTGGCAAGCGCTTTGAGCCGCCTTTCAAGTGTTGTTCGGATGGCGCTTGTACTGGAGACCACCAGTCGCTGCATCAGGATCATCAGGAAGCCAATATAGCTTCGCTTCTCCTTCATGGCCTGGTTATATCCCTTGCGGACGTACTCCGTGACTGCCTCATAGAGAATCTGCTGATCGTGGTGCCTCTCTTCCCAGGAAACCGGGGCAAGCTGTGTGCACCGGGGTTTGAACAGCGGTTTTCCTTCAGCATCAATGGCGTAGCGTTTCTCGGTCCGAATTACGTGCGGATGAACCCTCTCCCGCGTGACGCTGCTGATATCCGGGAATGCCTGGGCATCGATCAGGGAGACCAGCCGGTAAAAGGCATCGGTCTTCCCCTGATGAGGGGTGGCTGAAAGAAGCAGAAGATACGGCGCTGCCTCAGATAATCCCTGACCCAGCTTAAACCGGGCTACTTGATCGGTACTCCCGCCCAGGCGGTGCGCTTCGTCCACGATGATTAGGTCCCAGCCAGCCGAGATCAGATCCTCAAACCGCTCCCGGTTATAGTCTGCTACCTGAGCCGCGCTCCATCCTCGGCGCTTATCCAGGGGCTTCACCGAATCTATCGATACGACTACCTGGGAGAACATCTGCCAGACATTGTCTGGCGAATTTTGCGGCTGATTCCGGTGGTTCAGATGGTCCGGGTGATTCAGGTTGCCCATATATTCATGGTTGTGTCTGGCAGATCCGGCGATGAAACCCAAGATGGCACCATTGCTGGAGTTCGAAGCAGGTCCGTCACCAGGGTCTGAAACCATCGCAAGGCGCTTCAATATCTTCAGGTCTTCAGGGAGTATGAGCTGGAAGGTCTCCCCAAAATGGAATCGCATCTCGCTGACCCATTGAGTCACCAGCCCTTTTGGTGCGAGCACCAGCGTTCGTTTCACTAGCCCTCGCAGCTTAAGCTCCCGTATAATAAGTCCTGCCTCGATGGTCTTGCCCAGTCCGACTTCATCCGCCAGTAGATAGCGCACGCGATCATTGGCAATGGCGCGGGACAGGGCATGTATTTGATGCGGCAGTGGGATTACCGAGGATTCGATGGGTGCGAGCAGCACATCCTGCGTCAGCGCATCAGCTATGCGTGCGGCAGTGGCGATATAGGTGATGTTGTCTGGCGTGCTGGTATGGGCTTCCTCCAGGGGTTTGAGTCTTGAAGTCGGGATGCGGACCACAGAATCGCAACCGGGCAGCCATACCCGGCAGATTGTCTCACCCCATAGGGTATGGGATTCAATGACTTGGCAAAGTTGCCTGTGATCGGGGCTGTAGTACCAGGTGCTTGTATCACTTCGCATTATTGAACAACTCACTCAACTACAGTTCTTTTTTTCTTCGGTTTTCTCTTAATCGATATAGGACCTGTATTCTTGTCATAATCGTCAAAGAAAACTCTTTTACCAACATGCACCGAGCCGTCTTCATTTAGGTAGGCGATCTGGCTAAATGTAAATTTTGGCGTCCGTTTATCATGTGGGGCACCCAGAATCCATTTCTCGCCAAGCAGTGTCCAAATGAGCCGCAACCCTAATATGTCAAGGCGCTCTAAAAGATTATCAGCATCTGCCATAAGTGATAATGGGCCTACCTCCGTGACAGATGGGTCTCGGAAAACTGTCCTTCCATTGGCAAGGCGATAACCGTCTTTCCCATCCCACCATAGATCGCCTGGCGAGAAAAAGGTGCGTGCAGGAACAGTCATATGAAAATTTCGTTGAATGGAAGCATCATACTCCCATTCCACCGCAAGTTGGTTCCATGACGGTTTATAAGCGACGGGTAGATCGGCATCATCTCCTCCCTGGCTATGCCATTCTTCAGGCTCAGTATTAAACGGTGTTCCCCATGGGTATTCGCCAGCGAATCCATGTAACCAAGAAGCACCTTCTGGCATCCATCTCCCGAAAAAATTTCGTCGGTGCAGGCAATCATATCCAATGTTGAAATCCTTCTTTTGGACGAGGTAGCTATTTAGCCCTACAACGCTTATTTCACTATAGTAAGTAATTTTCCTAGATTTTCATTTTCCTTTTCTTGTGTGAAATATAGGCACGATAGTTCTTGAGTTGAATCCACCGCACCAGCTCGATAGCAGCCTGGGC
>JBFMGO010000158.1:0-9154 GCA_040752695.1 bacterium | reverse complement strand
GTGCATGGACTCCCGTTGCATTTGCTATCTCTTCTATGTTCATTGGCTTGTCTTTCAGCAAATCAGGCAATCCAAGCTCTGCTGCAATGTAAATGGAGCGAGAGGTTATCATTCCAAAAGTCGTCATATTCAGCAAAGCAGTCCGTGGCGGTGTCAGCTTGCTTTTAATCTTGTCCATGAAATTCACAATACTTATTATCGCTCTGAATACCGGCTTTGATGGTGCCTTTGCTCTTTCTCTGTCCATAGGTTCGATAAGTCCTTTTATGTCTGAATACGTATTAATTTACGTTATTGTATGTATAATATATATAATTTATGCTCATTTCATACATATGATCTTCAATCATCTTTGAAAACATTATCGATAACAAAACCCCTCGCCGATTATAATCGGCGTTCATTTTAAAATAGCTTCATCAATGAATTAAGATTATAGTAAATAAATAATTATTTTTCTTATGCGGCCTGAGGTCCTTGGCCTTTGCTTCACCTTCCCTTTGTCCCTGGAGTAAAGCTGAAGCCATAATAATATGCATGCCACGATTTCCCGATAAGATCTCTATTCCCTATCGTGATAAAACATGCTGGAAACTTCGGGCGATTTAGGTTATAAGTAACCTGATCTGCATATATTATTGGGATAACGGTAACACAAAAACCTGACAACCTGCAGTAACCCTTTCCAACTGCAGTAACCCTTTATAAGTAAGGATGTAACTTGATGGGTTCTCTACCTGTAAGTGCAAAAAAATCATGGCGTAAACACTGCTATTTGACCTTTGATATATTTTTATTGATATCTATCATGTTTTTTCCAGGCTGTTCTTCTTTTTTTCAGGAGAAGGCCAAACCACCGGTAAAACTGACAGGCAAAATGCCCATTGCTCAATTGAGCAACAAACATCAGCTTAACATTGCTATTGAAAGGCAACTCGATGTATTAAACAAAAAATCTCTTTCCATGAAGCTCAGGCAGTTTAACGGACAGGTTATTGGTCAAGATCTTCTCATAGAATCTTTGCTCAGATTTCAGGAGTTGATAAATACCTGCTCATCGGATGAAGAGCTTCACAGAATTTTGACTGAGGAGTTTGACATTTATCAAAGCACGGGTGATACAAAGGGCAAGGTTTTATTTACGGGCTACTATACGCCCTTATGGAAAGCTTCCCGGGTGCGTGAGGGCGAGTTTCAGTATCCGCTGTACAGGCTGCCGGGCAATTATCAGGTTCTCGATATATCACCTCTGAGATCGCAGTGGAAGAATACTACCATTACCGTCTATGTTGATGACAAGGGCGTAGTCCGCCTGCCTCCTTCTCACCGTGAGATTGAACAGAACCAGGTTTATGCAGGGGAAAACCTGGAGATAGCCTGGCTGAGCGACCCTTTCGACGTTTTTCTGGCTCATGTGCAGGGTTCACTTATTGTAGAATATTGTGATGACGGGCAAAGGCAGTTTTTGAACTATGCAGGAAAGAACGGCTATGAATATTCTTCCGTTGGAAGAGAGCTCTTTCGGGATGGAAGGATGGAGCTGGAGGAAATAAACATGGCTTCCATGCGGAAATGGTTCAGGGAGCACCCCGACAGTCTGAATGAATACCTGTATCGGAACAATTCCTACGTCTACTTTATACCGCAAGAGGATGGGCCGTTTGGAGCGGGAGGGGCCGTAGTTACCGAATGGGCCAGTATTGCCACTGACAAGCGTCTTTTCCCTGCCGGAGGCATTTCCCTGATCGATACAAAGATTCCGGTGTTGAACGAGCAGAACGATCTGTCCGGATGGGAAAAGCATACCTGTTTTGCCATTGACCAGGATACGGGGGGAGCTATCACCGGTCCCGGCAGAGTGGATATATACATGGGGAGCGGTGAAAGAGCCGGATGCATGGCCGGATATCAGAAAAGTGAAGGCAGCCTGTATTACCTGCTGCTGCGATCCGAAACTTTCAGCCATCAATCTTCGAGAAAACAATCTTCAGGAAAACAATCTTCAGGAAAATAGTCTTCAGGAAAACAGTCGCAGTAATCTCCACCAATACCTCACTTCCCGAAAAGGCAATGTCCTTAAGGGGCAATGTTCTCAAATACTCCTGGTCTCTTTCTTTTTCGTACTCCTGGTCCTGGAGGTGTGAAAAAATATTTAAACGGTAATGCAAAATTTTGCATAGAGAGGGAGGTTCTTTTCGATCACGCTGAGTCTTTCGGGGTAAGGCTGATATCTTTTAGAAAAATAGACATGGTTAAATTTTTATAAAATATAAATATTTAGTAGAATAGATTCAAATTTTTCAATAAAAATCAAATCGCTAAGATAGATAAAAATATAATATAAATAAATTATTATTTTTATTAAATTAATTTATCATTATAAATTAATATTATCGTATAAATATTAATGAACCTCTCTCCTTTGAAAGTTGATATTTCACCTGCGCAAGTAACGCATACAATTTGTGTTGAAATATACGCCTAATTGTATGTTTGGGTGTGTAAATATTTAGCTGTATAAATATTTGTACACACCCCAGCCTAAACTTTATAGCCCTATCTTCATCCATCATCAGGAATGAAAAATATCGCTCAGACCTCTATTTATAAGGCGTTAGCCCTATTAAGGCTGACGACTCCTTTTTATCGGTGTATATGGCCAAAATAAAATATATACAAGGGTATCTACTAAGCACTCTCTTTAACTACAATATGTTGCAGCCTTAATTCCTCTGTAATTACAATGAAAATTAATCAAAATGGCCTCCCTGGTTAGATTGGCTAAAAAATTGGCCTAGTTTCTGGCATCGATATTGCTTATTTACTAAGTTGTAAGTTAAATCGAATAAGTTAAATTATGATACGGATTCGCAGGGTCAACAGGGTTAGCAGATTCCTGTCAGGGATTCCTGCTTTCCTCAGGTCTTAATCCAGGAACATCCTTTTGGTAAAAATCACAGGGAAACAGCCGGATTGGGGACATCCCTTGAGGATAATGGGTTTTTATTTTATAATCCACCAAATATAAAACCGATGCCGGAAGAGCAGGTACTGAAAAGCCCGCTCAAGAGATGGTAATAGTTTTCGCTTAATAGTTTTCGCTTAATAGTTTTCGCTTATATGGTAAGAATTGATACAGTGTTATGGTTATTTCCAACAAAATGTAAGAACTTTTTCTCACTTGGGGATAAAAAAGGGTCTGGGTTGTAAGATTCTTCGCTCCGCTCGAAATGGCACTAAGGGTGTAATACTGTCAAGGCCCATTGAGTGCGCCGGGAAGAGCAACGTATTGCGACAGAAAAGGCAACGTATAACGATGCGTTGCTTCAAAAGAACAGGAAAGGAACTTTTTAAACAATAAGTCAGGAATATACGGGAAACACATTGAGCTAAAAACCTATAACCGAAGGATAAATAAAATGATTAAAAAGGAAAGTTGCGAAGTTCATGGCCGAACCAAAAAAACAGTGAACCGAACACTTGGCTCACTGATTCTCATGGGACTGCTTTTGGTAGTATGGCATGTATATGCTCACCACCGAGATTCGTTTTTTCTTTCCTTCTTCAGTGAGCTCTGGTCCCTGATTGTCAGTCGAAACGGGATATTGATGGAGTTGAAGGAAGTATTTATCTATTTCTTGATCGGCATCATGATTGCGGGCTATATCAGAACGTATAAGTTTCACATTCGTCTGCGCAAGGTGTTGATCCGCTATAAATTCAGCGGGATCTTTCTGGCCGCCCTGATCGGGGTTTTCAGTCCCTTATGCTCCTGCGGTATTTTGACCACGGTGGTAGCTCTTTTAGCTGCCGGTCTTCCGCTGGCACCGGCCATGGCCCTGTTGATTGCTTCTCCTTTAATGAGCCCGACGACCTTTTTCCTGACCCTGAACGATCTGGGCATGCACTGGGCGATTGTGCGCACGCTGGTCGCTTTTCTGATGGGGGTATCGGCCGGGGTCGTTACGGTTATCGTGGGTAAGTTCGGATTTAAGACCACTGATTTATTTCTCGACGGGGGTATTCCTGAGGGGGATTTTCACGATCCGGATTATCCCGATGAGCGGCTGCGCTGTACCTGCAATGAGAAGATGAGCAACAGAATAGCCCGGAAAACGAAGAACAAGCTGGTCATCTTCCTGGCCAAGACGGTTGAGATGTTCTGGCTGATCGGCAAATATGTGCTGGTAGGGATCATAGTTGGTTGTGTGGTGGAGCGGTACATCCCCCATGCCTACATCCAGAATTTATTCGGAGAAGGGGGAAAGCTCAGTGTTATCTGGGTGACCCTGGGAAGTGTGCCGATATTCTTACACCAGATCAGTGCTTCGAGCATTCTGTATCACATCAAGGCATCTTTGCCCGGAACCATGGACAACAGTGCCGCTCTCGCCTTCCTGATCGGAGGGCCGGTAACAGCGATTCCTGCCATGACTCTGTTATGGAGCATGTTCAAAAAAAGAGTATTTGTCCTGTACATGAGCGTAAGTATACTGGGCAGCATCTTCTTTGCGTATACTTTTGGTAATCTTCTCTTTATTTCTCATGTTGATACAGATAGCCCGGTTTTGACCAGAGTCTCTGCCGTGGCTGGCGGAGAGTCATCCATCATTTCAAAATCGAGTGATCTGATTCGGGTGGCGGTCGATCCGGATAAGAAGCCCATTATTGCCTGTTATGAGGACTCGGAAGGAGGAAGCGGTATCGTGTTTGACGGCAGTTGGAACCGGTTTCGCAACGGAGCCCTTCATATGAACGGGAATAAGCAGTATATCAGGAATATCGCCCGATGGCTCAGGCAGACCTCGACGCATCCGGAAAACAATCGCATTCTGATTTACAACACCTATGTGGATCATGGCCTGGACAATGATGCTTTCCAGCAGGGTCTGGAATCGATCCTCTCCGAGGAGGGAGAGTTTCAGGTGTCGTTCGTGGCCCGCAAGGCCATACCGAGGTTAAGCGGGGAGATTCTGAACAACTATGGGCAACTGTGGATCTTGTCCGGTCAAAAGGGATCTCCTGTTGCGCAAGGCACCGTGGACGAAGCCGGACATCCCTTTTCCGATCAGGAAATCCAGGACATTCACGCCTTTCACGATGAAGGGAACAGCCTGCTCATTGTGGCCGGGCCGCAGGGGATTTCATCTCAGGAGCAGGCCCAGGGGCATGGCTGCGGCCAACAGGGGCAGGTGGACGGAGACTGGACCCAGGCAGCCAATCAGGTGGCAGAGGACTACGGTGTCCGGTTTGCCGATACTGCGACGTTTCAGGAAAAAATTCCAATCTCTCTTTTCACTCACCTGAGCGATAAATTTTCTTACGGTTTAGTGAACTATTTTAATTGGCTCAAACATATCAGAGGGTAGGGGGGAAAGCGGCGCATAAACATTGAGCTGTCATAATCAGCAGCTTAATCAGCTTAATGAACCTGATCAGTTTCATGAACTTAATCAGCTTAATGAACCTAATCAGCTTAATCAATTTAATACGGCCCGAAAGAGGTCAGGGAAAAAGAAATTAATAAGCATGGCAAGAAAAGACGATGAGAGGGGATGTCGGATGACTCGAAAGATGAGAAAATCATTAATGACCATTGAAGGAACTGTGACCATCGCTTTATTATGTATGATGATTTTAATCTGCTCTCTGCCGCCGAAAGCGACATCGTGTGTCGGCCGGATTTTATCTCTGGGAATAGCGAACACCGAAGACCAGAAGGTCATGGCCGAAATGATGTCCGTGCTGATCAGCGAGAGCACCGGAACCAAAGTGAATGTGGTCAGCTTCAAGACACTGGATGAGTGCCGTGAGGCGATCAGGAAGGGGGAATTGGATCTTTATGTGGATTATGTCTGTTCCGGCTTACTGGATGTTCTCAATGGGGAAAAGGTCCAGATTGCAGATTTTCACAAGGCCTACTCCACGGTCAAACACATGTCCGATAAGCGGTTTTCTTTGATCTGGCTGAAACCCTTCGGCTATGAGAACGCTTCGATACTGAAGGCCGCACCTGAGTGGCTGAGCGGTATTCCGAATCAGGCGGTTTGTGTTGCCCGGCGGGAGGTGTTAAACCGGTTCCCGATTCTTCCCAGACTGATCAATAAGCTTGGGAACAAGATTCCGAATGAAACCATTGCGGACCTTCAGCAAAAGCAAGAGCTGACCGTTTCGGTGAAGGCGTTTTTAGAAGATAGAAAGATGATCCGCTGGGCAATTCAATAAAGAGCGGTCCTGTAATTCGCGGCCTTAAGGGGATTGCGGTCCGGTAAATCAAGGTGAAAACGAAAAATACTGAAGTAGTGTGAAAACCGAAAAAAATGGAGGATGAGATGTTAAAAAGAGTCATGGTGCTTTTGAGTATAGTATTGATATCCTTTGGTTCAGGCTGCAAGGATAAGACGGTTTCTTCTCAAAAGCCATTGAAAATCTGCTATATGATCTGCAATAGCCTCCCTGAATCAAAGGCCCGCTTTGAGCCGATCAGCGCCTACCTGTCCGAGCAACTGAAGCGGCCGGTGGAATCGATTTACCTGAACACCCAGGATGTCGAGTCTGTGGTTGAAAAACAGGAGGTGGACTTTACCCATACCAATTCCATCCTGTATGTGATTTTTAAGGAAAGGTATGGGGCTACCCTTGTGGCCGGCGAGGTCCGGGGAAGATACCTCAACAGGGATGCAGGGGCTATTATTACCAGGGCAAAGAGCGGGATCAAAACGATCCAGGATCTGAAAGGCAAGAGCATGATTTTCGGGCCATCCTTAGCGCCCATGGGTTATCTTGCCCAATATGATCTCATGTTGAAAAACAATATCAACCCGGATGAAGACCTGGCCTTTTACAATATTCCTCCGGGATCGTGGAAGCATGAAAAGGTAATCTATGGCGTTCTGTTCGGCGCCTATGATGCAGGAGCAGCGCCGAGGCTCGACCTGGATACGATGGCCGAGGAGGGTAAGATCAATATGGACGACTTTACCATCGTGGCCGAGAGCGACCCTATTCCCTACTGCACGTTTACGGCCATGGCCCACACGGATCCTGAACTGGTCCAGAAGGTCAAAAGCATTCTCCTTGGCGTAACCCAGGAAGACAGCGCTCTGGTGAACGGAGAAATCCTGAAGGTGTTGAAAAGTGCCGGACTTGAGCGGTTTGCGGATGTGCAGGACAGCCAATATGATTCTATCCGCGATATGCTCAAACGGTGCAAGATGTCCCCCTATGAGGAATACTAATGAGGAATAGTACGATGGACCGTTTGGATATCGTGAGTATTTCCCTGATCATGATACTGAGTATCCTGGCCACAGGCATGGTAGCCATGCACAGGGAAGCTGCACATTCACCTCAATCACAGGAGGCCAAAGCGGCCCCTGCCCGGCAAGGATCGGGTGATGTGAATGTCTTCCAGGAAGTTGATGCTCTCATCAAGTCGGCCCGCTATGATGAGGCATTGAACGCCTTGAGAAAAACAATGGAAAAGTATCCCAAAAATCCTGAGTCACAGGTGTATCTGGCCGCGATCTATAACCGGCAGGGAGATATGGAAAAGGCCATTTCACTGTGCAGGCAGAGTATTGAAAAAAACCCGGATCTTCTGGAACTGGCCACAGCCAATCTCAAGGATCTGGTTCAAAAAGGCATTCCCAAACTCCAGAGGGAGAAAGAACTGAAGCCGAACGATGAAAAGGTTTCGACCCTTCTGCGGGATCTTTACTTCTGCCAGAGAAAATTGGGACAGGGATGCGAGTAGGACATCAGGAGAACAGCGATGTATAAAACAGGAAAATGGTATTGGAATAGCGCAGTGATCACCGGAGTGCTCCTGGGAGCCTTTGGTGTCTGGTTGTCCATCCTGGGGAACCCTGAAAATGCAGGGATTTGCATCTCCTGTTTTCTGGAGAATATTGCCGGTGCCCTCCATTTGCATCAGAATGTGCGCATGAGCTATCTTCGGCCTGAGATCATCGGTCTGGTACTCGGTGCATTTCTCGTAGCATACATGAGCGGCCGATTCCGGGTCAGAGGAGGATCATCTCCCTTGATACGGTTCTTCATGGGATTTTACCTTATCGTTGGAGCAGCCATGTTCATCGGCTGTCCGGTAAAGTCGGTGCTTCGTCTTTCTGCCGGAGATCTGACTGCCGTTCCCGCTCTCTTTGGGTTTATATCCGGCATATGGTTTGGATTGCAATATGTGCGGGGAGGCTTTGCCCTGGAAAAGGAACAGGAACTTGGCAAGGCCAATGGCCTGGTTATTCCTGCACTCATGGGCATCCTTTTACTGTTCCTTTTGGTAAAACCGGCCTTTATCGTCTTTGGTGAAAAAGGGCCGGCAGCCATGCATGCCCCGCTTCTGATTTCCCTGTTGGCCGGTATCCTGATTGGCGGATTTGCCCAGAAGTCTACCTTTTGCATGATGGCGGGTTTTCGGAACTTTTTCATAGCCAGGGATGGTTTCCTGTTAAGAGGGATCGTGACCATGTTTCTCGTGGCCACGGGAGTGGCCATTTCAACCGGCCATTTCCGGCTGGGACTCAACGGCCAGCCCGGATCTCATCTGGCTCACGGCTGGTCCTTTTTAGGCATGTTTCTGGTAGGAGGAATCTCGGTTCTCGCTAATGGCTGCCCGTTTCGTCAGGTCATCATGGCCGCGGAGGGGCATACGGATTCCGGCCTGACTCTTCTTGGAATGCTGGTGGGAGGTGGAATCGTTCAAAGCTGGGAAATTCGAAGTACTATTGCCGGTCCTACGTTCGGTGGAGAAATTGCCGTCCTGACCGGACTGATTTTCCTTATGGCTGTCGGTACTGCTTTTCGAACTCGAAGAAGACAAAGAATACAGACTGCTCAAGAAGAGCAGACGCAAGATCTGGTAGAGCACAAAGAGCATTATTCCCTGTCTGGCATTAACCGGTAGGAATTGTACATCCTGTGGTTTCTTTCCACCACCGATGATCAGGACCGGCAGGTATTTACGTCGCGTAGTTTTTTCACCCTTAGAGAAGAACAAAGGCCCCTCAAGAAGGGGGCGCCAAGGAAGGAGGATCCTTTTATGGCCCGCCGTTTTTATCGCAAGTGTGTCAAGTGTGGCAAGATCTACGATATCAATAAACACATCCGTAACTGTGAATGCTCTCAAGAGGGGTTG
>JBFMGO010000157.1:0-9243 GCA_040752695.1 bacterium | reverse complement strand
GATACTTACGGAGTCTTGCCATTTCCTGGATATATTGAGCAATCCTGTTGTTAGGCGAGATATCGAATACTTTTCCGCAATAGCTCAAGGCATCGGTATACCATTCCTTTTCCAGATAGGTGATTGCCAGTGTCGTCAAAATTGAAACGTTTTTTGGTTCGATCTCCAACGCCTTAAGGTATTCACTGGTTGCCATTTGGAAATTGTCTGAAGCATAATAGGCAACTCCCAGATTATAATGTGACTGACTGCTCTGAGGAAAGTATTTAACTGCCTCCTGGAGATTACTGACAGCATCCTTGAATTTTCCTTCCCGGATAGCGGCTATGCCCAAAAACAGTTTTGCAATATGGAGTTCGGGATTCTTTTCCAGCATGGTATGAGCCAGGTTTATTACCTCAGTGATCTTTTGTTGCTTTAAGTAAATATTTCCCAGCCCGACGTATCCTTCCGGCTTTTTGGGGGATTGTGAAATAATCACCTCGAACTCCCTGGCAGCTTCATCCATCATATTTTCCCCTTCGTACAGCTCAGCCTGCATCAACTTGGCTTGAAGAGATTTCGGGTCAATGAGTAAAATTTTATCAATTTCCTTTTTGGCACCTTCATAATTCCTGCTCAATGCGTATAACTTTGCCAGGTTTAATCGCGGCTCTAAGCTCTTGGGTTCCAGGGCTATGCTTTTTCTGAAATCATGAAAGGCCCCTTTGTAATTACCTCTGAAACGCTGAATGCTTGCTCTTAAATTATAGGCTTTGCCATTATTGGGATCCATTTTTAGAACGTATTCAATCTCATCCTGAGATTCCTTGAGTTGATTTTTTAAAAGGTGGATGGAAGCCTTATCCAGCCGTGCGGGTAAAAGATCCGGGCTGTTCTCAATCGCTTTCTTCAAGGCATCAAGAGCATTATCGAATTTTCCTGCCATTAAATAGCAACTGCCAAGGTTATAACTGGCTTCGGCATCGTTGGGATCAATTTGCAGAGCATTTCTCAATTCGATTATGGCTGCATTTAAATTACCTTGTTGGATATATTTTTTACCCTCCTTTATATATTTTTGTTTTTTCACTTCAGGATTCTTCTGACAGGAAAAAAGATAAAGGAGTGCAAAACCCACCATGAACAGGTAAAAACAATATCTTCTATTTGATGCCGATAAATAACTATCTCGCATATGAATCCTCGCCAAATTGATATAATAGTAATAATGAGTAATTAATAGTGCATAAAATAGTAAATGGATAGCATATCTGTATCTTAGGTCCTTCATTCAGTGCTTTTTGGACAGAAAACTTCACGACTCCCTTGGTTGTTCCGCCTTTTGGGGATCAGCGGTTTTCCACACTCCATTTTCATAGAATTCCCCAAGATTGTGTGATAGGTGCAGAAATTTATCCCACCGGAGGTACATAACTTGTGGATTTTATTGGAACTGGTGATGGTTCTTTCCACTTTCCAACGGCGTGCAGAATAGAACACTCACCGATGCTTCGTCACTTCCCTATATATTTAATCAACTTTAGAGCCTTTTGTCAAAGAAATTTATAACTAATTATGCAATCTTATAGAGTTTAAAAATTATATAAAATATGATAACACTACTAATATTCTTTTTTTGCTTTTTGATTTCATCCTGTAGATTTGACGTAATCCTGTAGATACGCAAGCTCCCGTAAGGTGAAGAGCCGGGTGCTCGATGAAAAAGCCCGGTTCCATCGGCCCTGGTGAAACATCTTCTTCAAAGGTGGGGCAGTGCCTTTTCATCTGGAAACAAAGCTTGAGTTTTAATGAATAAGGATAGTATAATGAATTTATTCATGAAAGAGTCAGGAATGTAACTGGAAGCTTAGTGCCGAGCCCTTCCGCCGGAAGATGGAGGCCGGGCAGTGTCTGATCCTGTTCGATGGCCTGGACGAGGCACCTGATCAGAGGAAGCGCGAAAAGATAAGTTTTCTGGTCACCCGGCTGCTCAGTTCCTATCCTGAGTGCCGGCTTGTCCTGACCAGCAGGCCAGTGGCTCTTAGAGATATACCGCCCGGTTTTGCCATGACCGGGATTGCTCCTTTGCGTGAATCAGATATGGAAACCTTCCTGCTCAAATGGAGCAGTGCCCTTTATCCTGATGCTCCTGAGAAATCGAAGCGTCACCAGCAAGAGTTAAGCAGAGCACTTCGTGCAAAACCCGATATCAGGCGTTTAGCCCGCATTATCGGTCATGCTTACTGCTCTGGCTGTAGTTCATTGGAATAAGAATCGACTGCCCGATCAGCGGGCTGAGCTCTATGAGTCGAGCATTACCTGGCTATGTGAGGCCCGTAAGGAACGCCAGGGCCGCTTTGAGCCAGGGCGGGAATCCAGTAGTAAGTAGTACAAGGGCTTTTGAATTCCCCTCTTCGAGAGGATGACGAACTGGAGGAGATATGGTGAAATGGGTTGTTGATGTGGTGAAGTGGGTTACTAATATGTGGGGTAAAATCCCGTGGGAAGTGCAGGAATTTTTAAAGTGGCTGTTTGACAAACACTTAGCAGAGGTAATAATGCTCGGTGGCGGCTTGCCGACATTGTGGCTGATACGCAGGAAGATTATTGATGCAGTAAATCGTTTCCGCGACGGCCGCAACCTGCGGAAGCGATTGCCGGACTATACGCCACAGCAGATTGAGCGTGGAACCAGATATTATATATGGCCTGATTGCCAGGACGTAGATCCGGCCCAAAGTGATGAGGCCAGACATACGGTTGCAGTACGCCATGATCTATGCAGCACCATGGACCAGCGGCTCACCCAGGATACGGTTCACAAACACTATATCATTCTCGCGGATACCGGCATGGGCAAGACATCCTTCCTGTTGAATTACTTTGCCCGCCATTTACGACGCTGGCGGAAACCTTTTGCCATGGAGTTGGTCCCCTTAAGCGTGCCTGGTCTGAAGGATAGACTGAAAAAGATTCCGTCGCCTGAAAATACAGTTCTATTGCTCGATGCCTTTGACGAGGACCCCGAGGCGGTCGAGAATCATACCAAAAGACTCAACGACATCATGCAGTGGACACGCGAACTTTATTTTTACCGGGTGGTCATCACCTGCCGGACGCAGTTTTTCCCACGCGATGAAGAGATACCCGTAGAAACCGGGATTATGAAGGTTGGTCCGCGTGAGGCAGGAGAAGGCCCCCAGTTTACCTTTTACAAGCTTTACCTTTCTCCCTTCAGTGATCAACAGGTTCAGGCATATTTAAAGCGCCGATTCTCCTTTTGGCGAAAAAGCCGTCGCCGTCAGGTACGGGCCATAGTGGATAAAGCCCCGAATCTGGCTGTGCGACCAATGTTGCTGTCCCATGTGGACGACCTGATTAATTCAGGCAAGTCATTTGAAAACTGTTACCAGATCTATACTGAAATGGTAGATGCCTGGCTGGAGCGAGAGCGCGTTTTTGTAAAGGCAAAGGAAGCCTTATATCAATTTTCTTGCAAGCTGGCCGTGAAATTCTTTGTTAATCGTGTCGAGGGTAAGAGCGAGCGGGTTCATTATGATGCAATAGAATCATTGGCTGAGCGATTTGGAATTAAACTGGCTACCTGGCAATTGACCGGCCGTTCATTACTTAACAGGGACGCTGAGGGTAACTATAAGTTCGCCCATCGTTCGATCATGGAATTTTTGTTCGTTCAACAACTTCTAAACAATGACCAGGATGCCCTGCAAATTCCTGCTCTGTACTGGACAGAGCAGGTGATACCCTTTCTCAATGAAAGTGTTTGTGGGAAAAGTCCCTGGAGATTTCCTCTGCCGTTGAGGTTCGTAATTATTTTCGTTCCTTTCAAGGGAGGGGTATTTCAATTAGGTGGAACCGGAAAGACCGTTGAGGTCAAGCCCTTCGCTCTGTCCAAATACCAGGTGACTAATAGTGAATATGAAGAGTTCGATTCTTCACACCGCGAGAAACGTAATAAGTACTCTGATCAAGATGATCAGCCTGTGGTGAATGTTTCCTGGGAGGACGCGGAGCGTTACTGCCAGTGGTTGAGCAAAAAGACAGGCGAGAACTATCGCCTGCCGATGGAGGCCGAGTGGGAATTTGCAGCCAGCGGGGGCGGTAAGCGCCACTACCCATGGGGGAATGAAGAGCCTAGCCCGAAGTATGCCAATTATCAAAAATTGAATATCGGTAAGACCACGCCTGTAGGCTCTTATCCTTTGGGCATGACCCCGGAGGGGCTGTTCGACATGGCTGGCAATGTCTGGGAATGGTGTGCTGACTGGTATGATGAAAAGCAGAAATACCATGTGGTTCGTGGGGGCTCGTTCCTCGACGACTATTTGCACAATCTACGATGTGCGGCCCGCAACTGGGGCGTCCCGCTTGTCCGGGACGACGATACTGGTTTTCGTGTGGTTCGCGGCACCTGGTCCTGATCCTCTGACAATCTGATTATTTGATAATCTGAACATGGCTGGAAGATTATGCAAAAATTGTGTTTATTGCAGGAGAGAAATTCCGAGGAGCGGAGCGACGAGGGAATTTTTTTTGAATTTTCACTGAGAAATCCAATGATGAGCCTCCTCTTTTTATAGCGGTTCTCAATTGGATATGCAATAAAAAAGATGGTGGTGCCAAACAAGTAATGTTACTTAAGAATATATAATATCAACATGTTATTAATATTAAACTACTTATTACACATCGCGGTAAATACGGCGACCAGTAATTGAATAGGGCCATTTGTCGAAAATCCCCCTCACCACATTTACGAAAGGGAGAAATTGAAGACATCCCCTGGTCTTGGAGTATATTAATTACCGGGTGCTCCCTTAGACCACAATCTATGGAGGGGTATTGGGAAAATATTAACCAAAACGTTAGCCAAGAGGGGGTATTAATAAACGATAGGGAAGGAAATAGTTTGGTTAACTTATGGTAAGTTCAAGGATGCCGAAGGGGGGACTCGAACCCCCACAAGGCTAAGCCTCACTAGACCCTGAATCTAGTAAAATCAATTCAATTATTGATGAGAATGGATTGTAATGGATAGAAAAAACAAAGTGATATCAAGAAAACTGCCCATAATGGAATATAATGGAATAAAGAAAAATGGAGGGGAGTATTTCCTGAAAGGGTAACCAAAAGGGTAACCATGATAACCCTACAACGACATTTGTTTCGTGCAACCTTGAGATGTGAAGTTTTTATTAATCTGGGCTTCTACTTTATGGAGGGCGCCAATGATATTTTTGAAAACCGTGGGAGTAGTCTCGAACATTCCTGAATCAACCATCTTTTTGTAATCGTTCTGGATGGCATCAAAAAAGCTATCGTTGTCAGGTATAAGCCGGAATTCTCCGGATAGACACGCATCATAGTTCGCATCACGGTAGTAAAAAAATGCCTTCTTAAATTTAACGACATCCCTCAGAAGTTCAAGATCTTCAAGGGCTTTTTTACCAATATCGTGTCCAATGAGCTTATACAGATCGTACCAATGTCTGGAAATTCTATGGGGATCGGTCTTATCAGGGCGGCTACAAGCGACATGAATGAGAGTCGCCTTTTCCCAGAATGTCCGTTTGGGAGATAAGACCACCACGGTTGCTTTTGGGAATCTGAGTGGTATTCGGAATGGAATCTCGGCGATGTCCGGCTTGATCTCACAGGGGGCACTGGGCTCAATTGCGTTGCAACCACCAAATTCTAATTTGATCTGATCCTCCATGTAACCTGTGCCGACGTCAAGTCCTGAAGGATAATGGAGGTAAATCTCTTCATCATTGCCCTTAATTTTACCCTTACCTTTTGTGATTTCGTTAAGTGAGTCCTGTAGGCTCGGAAATATCACCCCATGAATATGCTGCTTAACGAGTTCTCGCAATTCTTTCCGAACCGTTTTATTCATCTTGTTTCTGGATATCTCGAACGGATTCATTTCCGGGAAAAGATTCCGGTAATCAAGCGTGATATCCACATCCTCTGAAAAACGATCAATGACTTGATAGACCTTGGAAAGAGAGGTCCCACCCTTGAAAGCCATCTTTACGTCGGTCTTAATAGTAAAAAGCTGCTCCAAAGCCCAGCAGACCCAAACATCTTTCTGAAGAACCTGTGCGGAGCGGCCTGTGTCTTTTTCTGCTTTCCGAAAAATATCCGCTTGATCTTTTATTGGTAAACCAAGAAATTCATCAGACATTATCTTGCCTTACCTTGTAATCTTTCGTAGCCTATGAACGCATCGTGCATCCAGGCAGGCATAGATTTAATCGCAGAGCACAGTTTATTAAATTCCTCCGGACTTAAACAGGAACGGACTTTCTCAATGCTTGCCGGCGTGACCTCACCTTTTCCAAGATACCATAGGGCCGTCAGTGCAACACCCGCAGGGCTCCCAGCCAGAGCTAGTTTCCGTTGGCTGACCTTCTTTAGTCTGATCTCCATTTTACCCAGATGGAAATGTCGGCTGGGACCACTGGTGTAAAATACCGTTTTTACAGGCACTTGAGTACTTAACCCCATTTGCCTTGCTGCTTCTGCACCATTAACTTGCACGACCGCACCCACTTCCTTTGAGATTGCTTTTGCAATTGCAATCGGCTCTGGAGGGATCTCCCCGACATAGGGATTTTTTTTCAGGCGTGCGTATACTCCACGAGTTGGGCGTGACAGGATACCGGCCTTAACGAGACGAGCAAGAGCCTGGTCAACTGCCGCCCTGCTTCCAAATTGTAAAAAATCCCTGGTCGTATAGGGTTTTCCTACCTTAAGATTGCCGACCTTTTCTCGTATTTTCTGGATCGTACTCATATCTTAGCCCTTTCTCCTGTTAGAAATAATGTACTATTTTCTGACATTTTGTCAAGGGGGAAATTCTATGAACGGGCCATAGATGGGAATTCGGGAAGCATATTCATCTCTGAGGTACCCGATCCCGCATATTGATTAAAGGGGAAAAGAGGTTTACCAAAATACATGATTTCGCATAATTTAAAGCTCGCGAAGCTAACGAGGCAAAAACCCCTCTTTATGTTTTTTTGCCTTCCTGCACTCTTTAAAATCATACATTATTCGTATCACAAAATTAAAAGCCGAAGTGATATCGTAACCGGTTAGGGAGAGATGTCAATAACCGGATGATAATTCTTGTCAATCACTAGTGGATCTTCACACTTGAAATTGTGGGGACAAGCGTTTAAATGAGGGGCAAAAACAACCTCTCTCCTTCACAAATTCAGCCGTGAAGACCCACTAGTGTCTGTCCGAAAAATGGCGCTTTTTATAGTCCCCTGGTGCACCTTGGGTGAAAAAATTAAAAAACGCAGCCCTTACGGGCAGGCGTAAGTTAAACAATAGAGAAGATACTAAAAAATGGCCAAATTTCAGGTAATCATGGACATACTCCTCCCTTTGAGGGGAATAAATGCAAAATTAATCCGGATTAAATTACGCCGCAGCTTTTGCCTGATGTATTTGGTGTCTTTTGGCCTTTTTCAGCAGAAGAGAACCCAATACTTGCACGTTTCTTGCCAGGACACCAAGAGCCAGATAGCGGCGATATCCTTCATACTTTTTATCCCGGCACAGAGCCAATCCGTTGCCAGTGCCCAGTGCATGGATAGCCGACTCAATGCCGGAATGCCATTTACGAACCTTTCCAAACTCAGGTGCACTCTCTCTTTGCTTGTCCTCTTCGCTCAGTTTTCCCGGTTTAGGCAAGCACACCAGGGGGATGATCTTCTGCAGTTCGATGAGGTTGTCATGAGAATAAAATCCCTTATCAGAGCTGACCGCTTTGATCTTTCCTTCATAGTGCTGCTGCAATTGCCTCAGAGCGGGAACAACAACTTCCTTTTCAGTTGTATGATCCATAATCTGGGCTTTGAGGATAAATCCTACCCGGTCTTGAACTATCAAAATCGGATGACCAAACTCAATAGGGTAAGGGCTTTTGCCTCGATTGATCAACTCGGTATGGGTCTCAAACAGACTAAAGATCTTCTCATCATGAGGGATTTGCTCCTCAAGTATCACTCGACGCTCAGCAAGATAACACGCTTTGCGGGTGAGTGCGATACACTGCTCCAGCTCACTGATCAGGGATTTGACCCGCGCGGAATCTACCTTCAAGCTCCCTCTCTTCAGATGCTTTTTTGCCCCCTCTATGGTCTCTTCACAGCGGATGGTGAGTCTGAGGGCATGTTCAATCAACTCTCGATAAAACCCTTTCATCTTCTCCGTATAGCTTTCTTTTTCCTTGGCAGCCAACCTCTGGATCGATCGACAAACTTTCTTTGCTGTTCCCCACCAGTGCCCTCGCTGATACCCAACCAAAATGGGAATAAGAATAACAAGCTGACACACCAGATTCAGCATTTTGCCAATGCCATCCAGGATAAGTCTGGCATCGGTGGGATAGTGAATATTGGTTTTCATAACGTAACCGTCTATTCGCACTCTTTCAATTGCCCTGGGGCACAGCTTATGCCCCTCATCGATGACCAACTGCGAAATCTTCTCAAGGGTCTCATCCGATATCTTGGCTATGTTCCCTTGCAGGGTACTTCGAGTGTATCGCTTTTTGTCCAACTCCCCCAATCCCAGCATCTGACGCAGCACAGTGTGATTGTTGGCCAGATCCTGCAAAGCATCATAGTTCAAATTGCACCCCTGCCGTACACAAGTCAAAACCAATATCTCCCAATACTCCAGCCCATTCGCTCCACGCCCCTTGCTCTTGTCCCCCAAGATATCCTGCTCAATCAATTTCAATACCTTCTTGAGAAGCTCTTCCTTGCCATAAATGTATCGCAGCCCTTCAAGAACTGGAATAATCTCATGCCGACAATCCGTATCGAATTCTACTTTGCCAATATCAATGCTTCCTATGCTCCTTTGCCTTTTGATCGCCCTTCTCATAATTCCTATTTTTTCCCTTCAATCTTGGGGTGGGTAATATGCCAAAAGTCATATAAAACTATTTTGAACAAAATGCATTATATCAAACTTTTAAGCACTTTTAAAGGAAAAAATGATGATTATTACAATTTTATCAGCCACTTAACTGGCAAAGGACAGACACTATCTAAGTCAATATTAGGTTTTATATTAACACATCCTGTATCTAACTCGACAGTTAAAAGTTTTATCTCAAGCAGCCCGTTTAAGTTGCTGAAAGTCGCAAGGCTGAGATTGTCTGGAACGAATTAAACCATAAATCGCATGAGCATTGACTTTGTGTAAATTCCCCAG
>JBFMGO010000156.1:0-9285 GCA_040752695.1 bacterium | reverse complement strand
ACGAGGGCATGCACCGGTTTTTCCCGGCGCTTTTGAGTCTGGAAGGGTACTCGGTCATAGAAGTGCCGGTAAATCATTATCCCAGGCACAAAGGGAAGTCAAAATATACGATCCGCAACCGTTTGTTTAAATCTTTTAAAGACTTATTAGCAGTGCGATGGATGAAAAAAAGATATGTGCGTTACCATATCATTGAAAGAGGATAATTCTTCATTGAATTCATTGAAAGAGGGTAGTTCCTCATTGAAGAGGATATTTTCTCTTAGAGAGAAGGATAACGTCGACTATCCTTCTCTTTAGGATCGAAAGCTGCGAGGAAGGCACATGGACATTTGGCTTGTCGTAGGTTTTTGTGCTCAGGGACTTTTTTCTCTCCGGTTTATTGTCCAGTGGATAGCATCGGAGAAACAGAAAAAAAGCGTAGTTCCAGTGTATTTCTGGTACATCAGTATCGCAGGCGGCGCAATGCTCTTAGCCTATGCGATTCATAGAAAGGATCCGGTCTTTATCCTGGGACAATCAATGGGGATCCTCGTGTATTCCCGTAATCTCATGCTCATTCATGGCTGGAGATTGAAGCCCAAAAATGCCGGTCATAGTGAATAAATTGTCAGCGAACGAATAATCAGCAAAGAGAGAAGGCGTGAATAAACCATCACCTGGACCTTTAGGTCAAATCCCCCATGTCATCGATGAAAATTGATCCTTCCCCGAAAACTCCATCGCTCCCCGAATCAGTTACCGGCTTTCGTCCGGACAATCCCCTGCGGGCATGGCTCATCTTTTCGCTGGTCACGCTGATCTGCATCAGTATTTTTGCAGTGCATTTATGTGGTCCTCCTGACCTTATGGACAACGACCAGGAGCGGCCGGCATCCTATGTCATGGATATCATCTCCCGCGGCAACTGGATCGTACAACGGGATCAATCAGGGAGGATCATGTCCAAACCGCCCGTATCCACCTGGCTGACAGCTCTGATCGCCCTGCCCTTCAAAAACATCAACCTGTTTCTGCTTTACTTGCCCTGTGCTCTGGCAACTCTGGCTATTGCCTGGCTTATTCTCGGATCGGGAAGCGTTCATTTTGGGGTTCGGGCGGCTTTTCTCGGCTCTTGTGCCTATCTTCTTTCCATGATCAGTTACAAACAGGTAGCCCTGGCACGTACGGATTCACTCTTTGCCTTTACGGTATTCAGTGCCGGATTACTTGCCTGGCGCGCCTGGAACCGTGGCTCTGGATGGACCTGTTTTTGGCTCATGGCAGCGGCAGCGACCTTGACGAAAGGACCTTTAGCGGTCATACTGGCACTTGGTGGTTTGTGGGCTGTCGTATGGGAAAAGCGAAGCGGGAGCAGCCAACATCTGAGAGGTTCACAGGTGCCGGGAATTGTCCTGTTCCTTTTGATCACCCTTGGCTGGCTGATGTTAGCCTATGGTAAGGTTGGCAGTGCCCTGACGGATAAAATGATCTGGCAGGAGCTTTTCGGTCACGCTGTTAAAAGTGATAAAGGGAAACTGCCTTTATTGGATTTCTATATACCTTTTTTGTATTTTCTCTCCAGATTCGCTCCCTGGAGTATCCTGGCCTGCATCGGTTTTTGGCGCATCTGGAAACGGCCCGCTCATTCTGCGATCGAGCGCCGGTTCGAACGATTCCTCTTTTGCTATTTCTTTTTTGGGCTCCTCATTTTTTCCCTGGCTCCACACCAGCGGCCTGACCATCTATGGCCCCTGATTCCGGCAGCAGCACTGATCGCAGGCCGCGAACTGGCGTACCTGTTTCGTTGCACGCAAAATGTTCGCCTGATGATGTACGTCCTTTTACTCCTGATTTTTTCCCTCTCCCTTGCCGCTCTGCACAACACCTACTTCCGAAGCCGCGATAAGAGTGTAATGGCCACCTCCAGGGTGAGACAATTCGCCAGGGACATACAAAAAAAAGTGGGTGGCTCCTTGCCCCTGATTTTTGTCGATACTCCCTATGCACTTCAATTTTATCTGAACACCATGACCCAACAGGTTTCCCTGCAGCAGGCTGCAAAGGCGCTTTCCTCGGACTACCCTGCCTTTATCGTGATCAAAGACCATCTGAAAGCTCTGCTCGATGGAAACAAGAGCAGGTACTACACGCTGGCCAGCGGGCCGCAATCAGCGCATGACCTGCTCTTCGTAGTCAGTAATCATCCGGTACTCGAGCCGACACCACGGGTTACTGCTTTTTCCAGCCCCTTCATGATGAAAATGGAGGGAGTGCGCCTCGTCAAATCATCTCTCGATAGGGTAGCGTTTGCTGCCTGCCAGCCCAATGGCTTTATCAGCCTGACGAATGAGTCGGATCGTTCACGCCGCCTTCGAGTGGAAATAGATAATATCAGACCGGCACTGACCGAAGATGTCGTTCTCGATGCAGGTCAGTCATGGAGCTACGCGTTACAGAATCAGCGCATCGCAGCCGACTCTGGCTGGAACAGGTATATACTGGCAGTGATCATTTTCACTCCCCTTTTGCTGGTTCTTTTCGCCGGGGGATTCTCCACGCTTCAGGCCATGAAAATTTCCCAACCCATGGGATAAGATAACTTGCCTTTCAGTGCAGGATAACTGCCTGCCGGTACGCAAGGCAACTTTTCTGCCTTTACACCCCCGATGGCGATGCATCGGATATCTGCCCTGCAAACTGTGTCTGGTACAGATGAGCATACATGCCTTTTTGAGCCAAAAGGCTGGCGTGATCGCCGACTTCCACGATCATTCCCTTGTTCAGGACAACGATTCTGTGCGCCCCTCGCACGGTGGATAACCGGTGGGCAATAATAAAAGTGGTTCGATTTTCCATCAGGTTATCGAGGGCCTTTTGAACCAGGGCTTCAGATTTGGAGTCTAACGATGAGGTGGCCTCGTCCAGGATCAGGATGGGAGGATTTTTGAGAATGGCTCTGGCTATGGCAATTCGCTGCTTCTGGCCGCCCGAAAGTTTGACCCCCCGCTCACCGATCGGTGTATCGTACCCCTCGGGCATCTGGCTGATAAAGTCATGAGCCAGGGCGGTTTGGGCCGCTTCGATAAGTTCATCCTCACTGGCTGTGGGTTTTCCGTAAAGAATGTTGTTCTTTACCGTATCGTTGAACAAGATCGTCTCCTGGGTAACGATTCCGATCTGCTGCCTGAGAGATCGCAGGGTAGCCTTTCTGACATCCAGGCCATCGATCAGGATCTGGCCCTTGGTTACCTCATAGAAGCGGGGAAGCAGGCTGAGCAGCGTGGTTTTGCCTGCACCGCTGGCACCGACAATAGCCACGATCTGTCCGCGATTCACCCGTAAGGTAATATCATGGAGCACCATCTGTTTCTCGTATTGAAACGATACATTCCGGTATTCGATACACTGGCTCAACGGCGGGATGTGCACAGCGTCTTCTGCCTCAACGACACTGGTCCTGGCATCCAGAAATTCAAAGATCCGCGACGAGGCTGCGATCCCCTGCTGAGTATCGTTATTGACCTGGGTCAGCTTTTTCAGCGGGCCGTACATCATCAAAAGGGCAGTCATAAAGGAGAAGAAGTTACCCGGTGTGGATTCTCCGGCAATGACTCTGGCCCCTCCAAACCAGACAATGAAAGCGATGCCGATGGCTCCTAAAAGCTCCATCAGAGGGCTGGAGAGCACCATAACCCGCCCGGCTCGCATCTGCTCGTTGAAATACCGGCGGTTTTCCTGCTTATATCGTTCGACCTCCCGCTCTTCCATGTGAAATGCCTTGACAATAAGCACCCCTGACAGGGTCTCGTGAAGGATAACATTCAAATCGGCGATCCTCTGCTGGACCTTTTTCGTAATACGCCGCAACTTAAGGCCCAGTTTACTGATCAGAAGGGCCACAAATGGTAGAACCAGGATAGCCAGAATAGCCCAAAGCCAGTTGCAATAAAACATGACACCCAGATAGCCCACGATATCAAGCGGCTCCCGCAACAGGTCCGCCAGAGAACGGGTAATGGCCCGCTGAACCAGTACCACGTCACTGTTGATCCGGGCCATAATCAGCCCGGTGGAGCGCTTGGTAAAAAAATCCAGGGACAGGGAATGAAGATGAGCGAAGAGTTCGTTCCTCAGGCCCATGACCACCTGTTCTCCGATGTATAGCATCAGGTAGTTCTGGGCATAGGTGAAAACACCTTTTAGAAAGTAAAGGAGGAGCAGGATAAGGGGCAGTATCTTAAGCATGAGCCAGCGCTTGTTGATAAAAATATCGTCCAATACCGGCTTGACCATATAGGCAATCGAGGAATTGAGCCCAGCGGTGGCTACCATACACAGAATGGCAAAAGCCATCTTTTTCCAGTATGGCTGTACAAATTTGAGAAGCCGCCTGTACATTTCCATGGTCAGTCGCCCTTGCTTCCGTCCTTCTGGTGACTGCTGACGATTCTGGCGATCAGACTGCTCGTGGAAATATCCTGATCCACCAGCTTAACCGAGCCTCCATAGCTCTCCACGGCCTGCCAGCCCACTACCTCGGTCTTGCGGTAATCCGTTCCTTTGACCAATACATCCGGCTGCAAACTCATGATTAAGCTTTCCGGCGTATCTTCCGGAAAAACCACCACGTAATCTACATAATTGAGAGCCGAAAGCAGGTGAGCCCGCTCGGTTTGAGTCATATAGGGGCGATCGGGGCCTTTGAGCCGTCTTACCGAATCATCATCATTGATAGCTACGATAAGAATGTCTCCAAAACTTTTAGCCTCGTGCAGCAGCTTGATGTGTCCGACATGCAATAGATCAAAGCACCCGTTGGTAAAAACGATCCTTTGCCCCGAAAGCCGATGGCGGGGGATAAGATCCTGCAACTCCGACAGAATTTTTAGTTTTTGCCCGGCAGGAGACTGGCCGCACCCATAAGCGGCCAGAATTTCGGCACAGCTCACGGTGGCGGTCCCCACTTTGCCCACCACGACCCCGGCTGCCAGATTGGCCAGTTCCGCTGCCTCATCCAGGGGCAGTCCGGCCAGATATCCTAAGGTCAGGGCCGCCAGCGTGGTATCTCCGGCACCCGAGACATCGAAGACCTCCTTGGCCCGCGTAGGTAAAGTCAACGGCTGCTGTCCCCGCAAAAAGAGAGAAATCCCGTCTTTTCCCCTGGTCAGGATGACGCCGTCCAGGTCCAATTCCAGCAGGAGCTTTTCTCCGGCTTTATAGACTTCCTCCTCGGTGCGGATCATCATGCCGGTTGCCTGTGCAGCCTCTTTCTGATTGGGGGTGATGTAACTGGCCCCCCGGTATTTTTGGTAAGATGTTCCCTTAGGGTCTACAAATACGGGTTTCCCCCGGCTCCGGCCAAGCTCGATAACCTTCCTGAGCACTTTTTCCGTCAGCACCCCTTTATGATAATCGGAGAGGATAATGGCAGCGTTTTCTGAAATGCTCTTCTCCAGATAGCTCTCGATTTTTTCCTCCCAGATTGGATCGATAGGAGAGCGGACCTCCCGGTCAATGCGCAAGACCTGCTGATTGGCAGCCAGAACCCGGCTTTTTCTGGTGGTGGGACGGCCCGGCTCCTGGAAAATTCCTTCCGTAGAAATACCCTTCCGCATCAATTCATCCAGCAAAGCGCGGCCATTAGCATCATCGCCTATAACACTGCACATCTGAACCTGTCCGCCAAGGCTGATCAAATTGGCTACGACATTGCCAGCCCCTCCGAGAGTAATGAACTCCCGGCGAACATCCACCACCTGCACCGGAGCCTCTGGTGAAATACGCTCTACTTCTCCCCACAGATACTCGTCAAGCATAAGATCGCCCACGACCAGAACCTTCTGCTGACGCAGACAGGGAAGAATCTGTTCCAACTTACTGCGGGTTAACAATGTGGTTACATTTCCTTTCTTAAAACTGGTATTCTTTCCAGTATCAGGTTTTTGGGTTGAAAGGGTAAAAGTATCTTTTCAGGGGAGGTTGAGCATTTTTTCCATAGCCTGAATCAATTTCCGGTTCTCTTCTTCCAGCCCGATCGTGATCCGCACCGAAGTGGGCAAACCATATTCTCCTACCGGACGGACAATTACTCCTTCGGCCAGCAGCCGGTTGCTGAAGGCCCTGGCATCCTGGCCCACATTCACCAGGATAAAATTAGCCACCGAAGGGATGTATGACAATTTCAGCCGGTCGAATTCCGTGCATAGATACCGATACCCCACACGATTTATTTCCCTGGTTCGGCCAAGATGCTCTGCATCCTGCAAGGCAGCCTCGGCAGCAGCCAAGGCCAGGGAATTCACATTAAAAGGCTGCCGCACCCGATTCATCATCGCAATCAGTTCAGGATCGCCAATCCCGTATCCGACGCGCAAACCGGCAAGACCATAAGCCTTCGAGAAAGTCCGGGCGATCAAAAACGGCCGATCGGAAAAAGCCCGCAGGCAGGCGAGGGAATCGGGAAATCCTTCATCATCCACATACTCGGAGTATGCCTCATCAAAAACCACGATCACGTTTTTGGGTACACACTGCAAAAAGCGGTTCATATCCTCGCCGGTGACCATAGTTCCGGTAGGATTATTGGGGTTGGCAATAAAGACCAGCTTGGTTTTCGGAGTAATGGCATCTGCCATGGCCTGAAGATCATGAGTATGATTTTTGAGCGGCACCTGGACATTTTTTCCGCCTGCTGCCTGAACCAAAAGACTGTAAATAATAAAGGCAGGATGAGCACTGACAGCTTCTTCCCCCGGAGCAAGGAAGGTTCGAACCACCAGCTCAAGGATCTCATTGGTGCCATTGCCGAAGATAATCTGGTCCGTACTGACGTGCAACCTTTCCCCCATTGCTTTCTTAAGGCAAAAGCCGCTCCCGTCAGGATACCTGTGAATCTCCGACAGTGCCTGTTGTATGGCCAAAAGCGCCTTTGGCGAGGGGCCGCAAGGGTTTTCATTGGAGGCCAGTTTAATCACTTCTTCAAGGGCCAATTCCCTCTGAACTTCGGAGATCGGCTTGCCGGGTATATAGGGTTGAAGCTTGAGGATATGTTCTTGCGCTAGATTCTTCATAGTACTCCTCATCATAAGTGAGAGCTTCAAGGAGCAAAGCGGTAAGCAAAAGAGGGTGACTGTCTTTTAGCTCTTTTTGTTTTTACTCTGCGTTGGGCTTACTTTTTGGATATGATCCTAAAATTTTAAAAAAATCACAATGAACTTTGAGGTCATCGAGCAGCCGGGCTACCCGGTCCTCTTGAATATGGCCGTCAAAATCTACCAGGAATACCGACTCCCATGGACGATTGGGAATGGGACGAGACTCGATCCTGAATAAACTGATCTGGTGATGAGCAAAGGGCTGGAGAAGTAAAGAGAGGGCTCCAATCTGGTCTTTCATGGAAAATAAAAGTGAAGTTTGATCATTCCCCGTAGGGATGCTTATCCCTTTCCACAGCACGAGGAACCGGGCAAAATTATGAGAGTTGTCTTCGATTCTTTTGCATACGGTATGAAGCCGATATAATTCACGGATGGTTTCTTCAGCGATCAGAGCAGCCGCAACATCCTCGCGGACCAGTTCAACGGCACGAAAAGTGCTTGAAACCTCAATAACATGCCTGTTCGGCAGGTGTTCCCGCAGCCACTCGCTGCATTGGGCAATAGCTTGAGGATGAGCATAGACTCTTTCGATCTTATCCAGCTCCGAATGCTGGGCGAGAAGATCGTGCCGGATATTGAGAATAATCTCAGTACATGTTTTCAGCTCCGAATCAATGAAAAGATCAAGGGTGTGGACAGCTACTCCTTCCGTAGAATTTTCCATCGGGAGCACTCCATAATCAACCTGATCCCTTTCCACAGCGGAAAACACCCGGCTGAGACTGGCCATAGGAGTCAAAGATGCCGAGAGACCGAACTTTTTCAATGCCGCAATATGAGTAAATGTGGCCTCAGGTCCCAGATAGGCGATTCTCATGGGCTTTTCCAGAGACAACGATGCGGAGATTATTTCACGAAACACTGACCTGATCGCAGAAGGGGGAAAGGGACCTTTGTTGATCTTTTGCAGCCTGGCCAAAATGTGTTCTTCCCGACTTGGATCGTAATAAGCCATGCTGCTTTTGGCTTTGGACCTTCCGACCTCTTTAACCACTTCTGCCCGGGCATTTAACAAACCCAAAATCTGATCGTCAATTTCATCTATCTTTTTTCTTAATCTTTCCAAATCCACGCTCTATTCTCCAAACTATTTCCTGAATAAAAAACTTAATCTGTTATATATTATTTATATGAATTACTTTTATTGCTTTCTTTCTCACCTTCAAGAGTAAGCAGGGGAACCAGGGTGTGAGGGCAATTAATTGAATTGACTTTACAAGAATTCCCGCCAATTGTCAAGGGCAAGAAATGTGTAAAGGATACCACACTGCGACAGCGATTATCGACGGATTCCCCTGGTATTCATGTACAGGAAAGGCTCTATCAATGTCCCGCAGCTACCAGGGGCCCGGACGAATCGAAAGATAGATTTATCATCTGGAATCTCCGTTTTTATGCCAAATTTCGGGTGCCGGCAGCATTTAATGGTTTGATATTTCAGGTCCTTATCCCCTTCTCCAACTTCTGGCACCTGAACTCTGAAACTTCTTACCCCTTACTTTGAAAATACCCAGTAAATATGAGTAAGTGTTTTAAACAGCGGGTACTCATGATTTATTGTGAAACTGATTGCATATAGTCCCTTAAGTGATTTTTATAATAGCTTGTTTTAGTTATTATTATTGATATTGAATTTTTTTTCACACTAAAGGATATCTATTTTTCTCTTATTGAAGAATCTGTATACAGGTTTAGCGCAATATGATAGCAAAGTCAGTTAGTTATGATTTTTTTACCAGCCGAAATCCTCCTGAGTGCTGAATTGAAGAATCAAATATCATAAAACATAAAATACAGTTCAAGATATTACTTATGAATCCTTTATCTTAAATTAAATATCTGAAAATTAAATCTTTATACTAAACAGTTATATTTTTGATATTGTGTGTATATTAAATTAATTTATCTGGCATTAGTTTTGCATCATAATTGATAAAATTTTAATATGATTAAAAATTTTATTATATATATTAAATTTTTTTATTATAGATCATTAAAATATAATATTTTTTAATATATTTCTCACTACCGGACACTTTTACTGTCATTCCCGCGAAAGCGGGAATCCATGCATGGTTGCAGCACCCCCCTGGATTCTAAGCCTACGCTCAGAATGACGGGAAATGTCCGTACTTACTGACGTATA
>JBFMGO010000155.1:0-9556 GCA_040752695.1 bacterium | reverse complement strand
CTCCTGGTGGATACGCTGAATCAGGGCAAGAACCTCACTTTTGGACTCAGGATCGAGAAATGAGGTTGGATCGTCTAAAATTAAATATCGCAACCCACGTGCAATCATAGCGGCAATGGCAATCTTTTGCTTTTGCCCGCCCGACAAATGCTGGATATGAAATTGAAGACACTCCTCCATTTCAAGGAATCGAAGGATGTCTATGACTTTTTTTTTAACCTGGTCAGGATGGAGGCAAAGGTTTTCAAGACCAAAAGCAAGGTCATCTTCCACGGTCGGAAAAACGATTTGCTCATCAGGGGAAGGGAAGACCAACCCAATGACCTTATGCAAAAGAGTTGGGTCCCACTGCGCAATTTCCAACCCCTCCAGAAAAACCTGACCTTCTGAGGGACTGAGAAGACCAGCCATTATTCGCCCTAAAGTGCTCTTTCCAGAATTATTCGGGCCGATGACAGATGTGAAGCTGCCTGGTAAGATTTCCAGATTGATGTTCCAAAGGGCCAAAAGAGTATGGCCGCCTGGTCCGGGATAAGAATAATATACCTTGCGGAGGCGGATCATGGCATATATGCTGGTTCTGAATATGTCCAGAACGAATAAAAAAAGCAGGGGGTGTCCCCTGCTTTTAATCCTTATAGTTTCATGCAGTCCTCGAATCTTTTAAGCTTCGCTTCCCTGGCTGCTCTCTTGCTCTTTTCCGCCCAGACCGAGTAAATCAACCATCGCCATGAATGCACCATCACCTTTTCGCGGTCCAATTCTAACCAGGCGAACATATCCGCCCGGTTTTTCCTTGTAATAGGGAGCAATCTCTTTAAAAAGCTTTTTTACTGTATCTTTTTTCGTGATAAACCGTAAAACTATTCTGCGCGCGTGTAAGGAATCGGCTTTGGCCGTAGTAATAATCTTTTCAGCAATCCTTCGTGTTTCCTTGGCTCGAGCTTCAGTAGTAACAATCCGGTTGTGCTCAAACAGGGAAGTAACGAGATTTCTCAGCATGGCCTTGCGGGCACTGGAATCTCGATTTAATTTTCTTTTAGCTAGTCTATGCCGCATATCTAAGGATCCTATATTTTATTCCAATTATGGTTTTACTTCCGTTTCTTCAGTCTCTTTTGTTTCGTCAACATCTTCGACTTCTTCGACTTCCTCAGTTCTTTCGACTTTTTCTTCTTTTTTACTCTCTAAGGGAGGGAAATTGTCAAGTTTCATTCCCAAGTGTAATCCCATGTCAGCTAAAATACCTTTTATGGAATTGAGCGACTTTCTTCCGAAATTCTTGGTCTTAAGCATTTCACTTTCAGTCCTCTGGACCAATTCGCCGATAGTCCGTATATTGGCGTTCTTAAGACAATTGTAAGCTCGTACCGAAAGTTCCAGCTCATCCACACTCTTCAAGAGGTTTTCATTGAACTTTGGCTCTTCTTTGGTTTTGACTTCTTCCTCAGGTTTCTCGACCTCTTCCTCTTTGTCTTCGAAATTGATGAACGTACTGTAATGATCCTTCAATATCTTGGCTGCTTGAGCAATGGCATCGGCAGGGGCTATGCTTCCATCAGTCCATATCTGCAATTTCAGCTTTTCGTATTCAGTCGATTGTCCTAATCGGGTATTTACAATCTGAAAGTTGACCTTCCTTACCGGTGAAAAAATTGCATCGATGGGGATAACTCCAACAGGCTGAGTCTCCTCTTTATTCCTCTCAGCCGGAACATACCCGATTCCCTGCCTTACATACATTTCCATGTTCAGGATACCATCTTTGTCCAGATCGGCAATATGAAGCTCGGGATTGAGAATTTCAATATCCGCATCATGGTCGATATCGGCAGCGGTTATTTCTTTTGGCCCGACCTTTTGAATCGTGATCGTCTTTGGACGTTCTACATGACATTTCAGTCGGAGTTCCTTGATGTTTAAAATAATTTCGGTGACATCTTCAATTACCCCCGATAACGAAGAAAATTCATGCAGAGCCCCTTCGATTTTAACAGCAGTCACCGTAGAGCCTTGTATGCTGGATAATAGTGCTCTTCGTAAAGAGTTCCCTATAGTTACGCCAAATCCTCGCTCGAAGGGTTCTGCAGAAAATTCACCATAAGTATTTGTTAGTGTGGTTAGATCACACTCTAGCCTTTTTGGTTTTTGTAAACCTTTAAACTGCAGCATTAATGTCCGCCCTCCGTAGCTTTATTTAGAATATAACTCTACGATTAATTGCTCCTGAATCGGTAAAGTAATATCTTCCCGGCTTGGAAGACTTTTTACAATCCCGGAGAATTTTTCAGGATTGAGTTCGAGCCACTGAGGTATCCCTCTGTGTACTGCCGATTCCATTGATTCCTTGATCCATTCATTCTTTCTACTCTTCTCAATGAGCTCAATGGTATCTCCCTGCTTCAGCCGATAGGAAGTAATATTTACTTTCCGGCCATTCACCCTGAAATGCCCGTGAGTAATCAATTGCCGGGCAGCATTTCTCGACGGAGCGAATCCCAAACGGTGAACGACATTGTCGAAACGTGTTTCCAGCAGGGTCAGCAAATATTTGCCTGTAACACCAGGTTTACTTTCTGCTTTATGAAAATAATTTCTAAATTGGCTCTCAAGTACACTATAGATCCTCTTAGCCTTTTGTTTTTCTCTTAATTGCAGCCCGTAACCGGAACTTTTCGGTCTTGCTTGTCCATGCTGTCCAGGTGGATAGTTTCTTCTTTCAATCGCGCATTTGTCCGTATAGCATCTATCCCCTTTCAAGAACAATTTCATGCCCTCCCGACGGCATAGTCGGCAAACGGGTCCTCGATATCTAGCCAATTTCCAATTTCTCCTTTCTACACTCTCCGTCTTTTAGGAGGTCTACACCCATTGTGCGGGATCGGTGTGACGTCTTTGATCGAGCTGATTTCAAGGCCCACCGCCTGTAAAGCTCTAATGGCTGCCTCTCTTCCCGCACCAGGACCTTTAACGTTGACTTCCAGCTGCCTCATGCCCTGTTCCATAGCCTTTTTGGCACAAATTTCAGCTGCCATTTGCGCAGCAAATGGGGTACTTTTTCGAGAACCTTTAAATCCTAAGCTTCCTGCACTGGACCAGGATAATACATCTCCGTCTACCGTAGTAATAGTAATAATGGTATTGTTAAAGGTTGACTGAATATGCGCTACGCCAACCGGAATATTTTTTTTCTCTTTCTTTTGGCCTCTTTTTTTAGCCTGGGCCATTTGTTGCCTCCCTCTTGATTAAAATTGGCACCTCAAAAAATCATGAAGCCCTATTTCTTGGTCGCCTTCTTCTTTCCACCAACTGTAGCCCGTTTCGGACCTTTTCTCGTTCTCGCATTCGTGTGGGTTCTTTGCCCTCTTACCGGCATCGAACGCCGGTGTCGCAGACCACGATAAGAGCCGATATCCATAAGCCGCTTAATATTCATGGATATTTCTCTTCGTAAGTCACCCTCGACCTTATAGTTGGCAATTTGCTCCCGTATGCGGTTAATTTCGTCTTCACTCAGCTTTCCAATTTTTGTATCCTTGGAAACCTGGGCCTGTTCAAGGATCAGTTGCGATCGTGACCGTCCGATCCCATAGATATACGTGAGTCCGATCTCGGCCCTCTTATTTTTTGGTAAGTCTACGCCTGCAATACGCGCCAAGACTCTCCTCCCTTATATTAATTGTGTTTCTCTGCCCGTTATACATCTATACATCATTTTTTATGAATTAGCCGTTACCTTTTATGGTGAGAAGAAAAGCCCCTGTTATCCGTAACCTTTGGAATTTCTCCAATTTTTGGATTAACCTTGCCTTTGTTTATGCCTGGGGTTCTCACAGATAACGCGAATGATGCCTCTGCGCCGAATAATTTTACATTTTTTACAAATTTGTTTTACAGAACTTCTTACCTTCATAGATTTGCCAGTCCTATTTAAATCGGTAAATGATTCTTCCTTTTGTCAAATCGTAAGAGGAAAGCTCAACGAGAACTCTGTCACCACGAAGAATTCTAATAAAATTTTTCCGCATTTTTCCAGAAATATGGGCGAGGACTTTATGTCCATTTTCCAGCTCTACCCGGAACATAGCATTGGGAAGAGGCTCAACAACGACCCCCTCTACCTCAATCGCCCCTTCCTTTGCCATAGGCTTTTATCTCCTCATCAAATCCTGCTAATGATCTGTGGACCACTGCCAGTTATAGCTACCGTATGCTCAAAATGAGCCGAGAGGCTACCATCAACAGTAACTGCCGTCCATCCATTGTGTAATACGGCTACCTCGTAGCTGCCCATGGTAACCATTGGCTCTATGGCCAAAACCATGCCTTCTTCCAACCGTCTTCCACGTCCTGGTTTGCCGAAATTCGGCACCTGCGGATCCTCGTGCGGAGAACGTCCAATTCCATGTCCAACAAAATCACGTACTACCGAGAATCCCCGTTCTTCAATATATTGCTGTACCGCTGAGGAAATATCCTGAAGCCTGTTTCCTGGATACGCTTTCTCGATTCCTTTATACAGTGATTCTTCGGTAGTCCTGACCAGCCTCTCACTTTCCTGGCTGATATCACCTACTGCTACTGTAATGGCAGAATCCGAGCAAAATCCCTCTGCCCTGACCCCTATATCAATGCTGATAATGTCACCGTTTTCAACTTTTCTGTTTGAGGGAATCCCATGAACAACCTCTTCATTTATGGAAGCGCACAAGCATCCCGGAAATGGAGCATCACTGATAAACCGTTTATATCCCTTAAAAGTAGGTTCGCCTCCTCTTCGATAAATTTCCTCTTCCGCTTCCTTGTCAAGTTCAAGAGTGGTGATACCCGGCTGAACCATCTTTTTCAAAATCTCAAGTACCTCCGCCACAATCCGGCCTGAAATCCGCATCTTCTCAATTTCATCTGAAGATTTTAATATAACCACAATAATTAACTTTCCAGTATCATGCCGAGTTGATCAAATATTTGATCCGGGCCTTGAGTTTCATTGATCTGTATAGTGTGTAAAAGTTTTTTATCCTCGTAATACCTGATGAGCGGCATTGTCTGAGCCCGGTATACTTTCAATCTCTCTTTTATGGTCTCGAGATAGTCATCCTTTCGTTGAAACAGATTTTTACCACACTGGTCACATATCATGTTCCTGGCAGGTGGATTATAATACACATTGTACATGCTTCCGCACTCTTCGCAAATACGTCTACCGGCCAGCCGTTTTATGAGCACATCTTCATCCAGTTCAAAATTGACAACACTCGAAAGATGTATATTCAACCTCTTCATTACCTCAGTTAAGCTTTCGGCCTGAGGTATAGTACGCGGAAATCCATCCAGAATAAATCCATTCCTGCAATCGGGGCTCTTCAATCTTTCCTCAATAATGCCGATTACGACTTCATCAGGAACCAGTAATCCTTTATTCATATACTCCTGGGCCTTCAATCCCAGTGGTGAACGCTCACGTACGGCTTCCCTTAAGATATCTCCTGTGGAAATTTGAGGGATGTCATACTTTTTCATGATTAACTTGGCCTGCGTTCCTTTCCCTACTCCCGGAGCCCCTAATAGTATAAGATTCATCCTTTCATCATCCTATTCTTTGTTTACTAACTTTTGATTTTTTAATAAAACCTTCATAGTTTCGCATAATAAGATGAGACTCTATCTGTCGAACCGTATCTAAGCCTACTTCGATGATAATAATAAGCGCAATACCGCCAAAATAGAAAGGAACATTGAAATACTTAATCAGATACGTAGGCAAGACTGAGATAAGCGAGAGATAAATTGCACCGACCAGAGTAATTCTGGTGAGAATCTTGTCGATATAATCCGCTGTATTTTTTCCAGGCCGAATCCCGGGAATGAAGCCCCCGTATTTCTTCATGTTATCCGCAACGTCAACCGGGTTGAAAATGATAGCAGTGTAAAAGTAACAGAAAAAAACGATCAATACGATATATAAAATGGTATTGAGAATTGCACCCGGTGCCAATGCATCTGCAACATAGGCCATCCACGGATGATTGATAAACCGGGCTATGGTCGCAGGAAACATGATTATTGAAGCAGCAAAAATAATGGGAATAACTCCGGCAGTATTTACCCTCAGAGGGATATACGTGCTCTGGCCTCCATACATTCTTCTGCCGACTACCCGTTTGGCATACTGTACCGGAATCTTACGTTCCCCTGTTTCAACAAAAACAATAAGTGCGCATACCGCAACCATGAAAACAACCATGATCGCCATCAGCAAACCCGACAGTTCACCGGTACGCAAAAGGCGAACGGTATTAATGACTGCTGCCGGACCCCTGACAACAATACCGCCAAAAATCAACAGTGAGATTCCATTCCCTATGCCCCTTTCTGATATCTGTTCTCCAAGCCACATAAGGAAGACGGTTCCAGCGGTGAGCGTAATAACAGTCATCAGCCTGAAAGCCCACCCAGGGAAAGGAACAATAGGAGTCCCGGTCGGGCTCTTCATTGACTCTAACCCAAACCCGATACCGAGAGATTGAATGACGGCAATCAAAATGGTTCCATACCGTGTATATTGCGTAATCTTCTTTCTTCCCTGCTCACCTTCTTTTGATAATCGCTCAAGATGGGGAATAACCACCGTCAGTAATTCCAAGATAATAGCTGCATCAATGTATGGCATGATTCCGAGTGCGAACACCGTGAGTTTTGATAGGGCCCCTCCTGAGAACATGTCAAAGAATCCCAAAAGGGTCCCCTTGGCATGTGCAAAAAAAGCACTCAGAGCGGCACCATCAATCCCCGGGGTTGGGATGTGAGCACCAATCCGAAATACAGCCAAGAGAGCAAAGGTAAAAAGAATTCTCTTTTTTAATTCAGGGATTTTAAATATATTTTGGAAACTTTCGATCAAGGGCTAATCACCTCGGCCTCTCCACCAGCGGAACGGATCTTTTCTACGGCGGTTTTAGAAAATTTATGGGCTTTGACAATCAATGGCTTATTCAAATCACCGTCTCCCAGGACCTTAATGATGCTCACTGCCTTTTTAATCAGGCCTCTCTGGGCCAATTCCACTGGAGTTATTGTCGCACCCTCATCAAAGTCATTAAGAGATGAAATATTGATCAGGTCATACTCTTTCTTGAAGATGCTGTGGAATCCACGCTTGGGCAGTCTTCTTTGCAAAGGCATCTGGCCACCCTCGAATCCGCGACGCACACGGCCGCCTGCACGAGCCCTCTGCCCCTTGTGCCCCCGGCAGCTCGTCTTCCCATGACCTGAACCAGATCCTCTACCCACTCGTTTTCGACTTTTTTTGGAACCTTCCGCGGGTTTTAGCTGACTTAAATTCATCCAATCTATCCTTCTGTAATCTGGTAATCTACTAAATACTCGACTTTTTTCACCATTCCCATAATTGCAGGATGATTGGGCCTGTAAACCGTTTTATTAAGCTTTGTTAGGCCTAATCCCTTCAATACCTCTCTGTGTCTCCATGACCTTCCAATTCCACTTTTTACCAATGTAATCTTAATCTGGCTGCCCATTTTCACCCTGCCTCTTCTTTTACAAGTCCCCTGTTTCTGATAATTTCCTCAGGAGCTTTCAGGCTCATCAAGCCCTCCATAGTCGCCTTGATAACATTGTGGGGATTGCTGGACCCGATTGATTTCGTAAGGATGTTTCTTACCCCGACCGCTTCCATGACAGCTCTGACTGTCCCTCCTGCAATGACACCCGTTCCTTCCGCAGCCGGTTTTAACATAACCTTGCTCGCACCATAGTGACCTGTAACCATATAGGGGATGGTTCCTTTCATTACGGGAACTCTCACCAGATTTTTCTTGGCTCTTTCAACCCCTTTTCGAATCGCTTCAGGCACTTCATTGGCTTTCCCGAGTCCAATTCCCACATAACCATCAGAGTTTCCTACGACAACGAGGGCGCTAAAACCGAATCTCCTCCCCCCCTTGACAACTTTGGCAACTCGATTTATATGTACGACCTTATCCACTAATTCAAATTGATCTGGATTTACCTTGGCCAAACGCTTACCTCCATCATTCTAAAATTCCAGGCCCCCTTCTCTGGCACTCTCTGCCAAGGCTTTTACTCTTCCATGGAATAAATACCCTCCACGATCAAAAACTACCTTTTTGATTCCATGGCCGAGAGATTCCTTGGCAATTAATTCTCCGATTATCTTGGCAGCCAAAACATTACCACCATATTGCTGCCTTTCCCGAAATTTCGAGGACAGGGTCGATATCGAAACCAATGTTTTCCCATGCTCATCGTCAATTACCTGAGCATAGGTATGTTTGGACGATTTGAAGACAACAAGGCGGGGACGTTCGACTCCCCCTTTTATCTTCTTCCGCACTCTCGCATGGCGAATCCTTCTCGCAGCCTGACTTTGATTACGTTTCACGGACTTGTTCTCCTTCAAGAGCTTTTATGCTCCAGTTTTTCCTACTTTCCTTCTTACCGATTCACCCTCGTAGCGGATTCCCTTGCCCTTATATGGTTCCGGTGGTCTGAAACCCCGTATCTCAGCACAGACTTGACCTACTTTTTGCTTATCGCTACCCCTGACTATGATATTGGTCTGCTTTTCGACCTGGATTTCAATACCATCTGGAATTGGATATTCGATCGGATGAGAAAAACCCAGGTTAAGAGTGAGCGTTTTCCCAGAAACATTCGCTTTATAACCGATACCAACAATCTCAAGCTTCCTCTCGAACCCGTTCTTAACCCCTTCAACCATATTAAAGATCAATGCCCTGGTTAAACCATAAACCGAGCGGGATAATTTGCTTTCCGATTTCGGCTTTACCCTGATCTCTTCACCCTCCATCTCCACATGAACGCTATGATGAATGCCGAGTGTCGAAAATCCTTTCGGGCCTTTCACAGATATGGTATTTTTATCAATTTGAACATTTATCCCCTGGGGTATTATTACTGGCTGTTTTCCTATTCTAGACATGATAGGTTTATCCTTTTTACCAAACGTGACACAACACCTCTCCACCCAATCCTGCCCGCCGGGTATTCTTGTCTGTCAGGACCCCCTTTGAGGTAGATATAATGGCAATACCCATTCCGCCTAATACTTTCGGGATCTCATCCTTCCCTACATAGACCCTTCTGCTGGGCTTGCTGATCCTTTTCAGATTACAGATAACCGGTCGATTATCCTCGCTGTATTTCAGGTAGATACGGATTGTCCCCTGTTTTTGATCCTCAATGATTTTGTACGCCCTGATATACCCTTCCTCTTTGAATATCCGTACAATTTCCTGTTTTAGTTTCGAAGATGGTACATCTACTGATTGGAATTTTGCCATGCTAGCATTTCTTACCCTTGTTAGCATATCAGCAATAGGATCCGTTAAGGCCATAATTCCTTCCCTTTCAATCTTACCAGCTTGACTTTGTAACGCCTGGAATTTCTCCCCGCAAGGCGAGCTGACGAAAACAAATTCGACAGATTCCAAACCGTCTCATATAAGCACGTGGCCGGCCGCATAATCCACATCTGTGATATTTTCGTACT
>JBFMGO010000154.1:0-9577 GCA_040752695.1 bacterium | reverse complement strand
CCATGCCTCGAGAATCACGATGCCGAAGGGTTCGTTTCTGCTGGGAATACAGACACAGTCACAGGCCTTGTACAGATTGGCGAGCTCCGTTCCTGACCGATATCCCAGGAATCGGGTAGCGTGAGCTACGCCAATCTGATGGGCTCGGCGCTCAAGATGCATTTTCATGTCTCCATCTCCCACGAACATGAATTTAGCCGCGGGATAATAGCGCAGGACATAAGGGATAGCTTCGACTAAGAGGTCTGGTGCCTTTTGGTAGGTCATGCGTCCGACAAACAGGACAGTAGGATCGAGAGGTCCGATACCGTACCCTCGCTTTACTTCACCAGGGTCAACCCATCCGTCGAAGTTATGGACGTTAATGCCGTTATAGATGACAGAAACCTTCCATTCAGGAACATTGTACATCCACATGACTTCGTTTTTGAGCTGATTGGAAACCGTGATCACTCGATCAGCCATATGGGAGGCATGGCGTTCCTGCTCCCGGATGGCGGATGAATTTCCACCCCAAAAATGGTTTCCGCACCTTCCGTACTCGGTCGAGTGGAGAGTGAAGACCATTTTTTTCCCCACTCCCTTGCCAGCCTTGAGCCAGATCATGCTGTTGGAGGCAAGCCAGTCATGAGCGTGAACGATATCGAAATGGCCGATGTGGTCTTCAGTCTGGAGAAAGTGATAGACGAAAGACCGGCACATCTCTTTCACCTCTTCGATAAAGTTAGGGTTAAGCGAGAAAGGACATCGGTGATAGTGTACTCCGTGGATTTTTTCATAGTGTGCCTGATTATGTCCCATCCTGGTAAAAATATGAACTTCGTGGTTTTTTCTCTCTAAAGCCGCACCCAACTCTGTCACGTGGTTCCCTACACCTCCTACACTGATCGAATGCAGGGACTCCCAGGAAAACATGGCAATTCTCATATAGCCCATCCCCCTAAAATTATCCACCATTTATAACAATGTATAAACTTATTCATCTTAGTGATTCATACCCAAAAAGTCAATAGATTAGTTTTTAAAATTTTTTGATGAGAAAACAGATTAAGGTCCAACCTTAATTTCGATTTAGAATAGTTCTTACGCTCCTTCTGCAAGTTTTTTTTGACATAAAAGGGAAAAAGTTATATCATTCCATGGCATGGAAACCACGTCAGGAATTTTTTGTCCAAAATTATGCAAATCAGAAGTTAATTGTTGTAACCGTTTATTTTCGCAGGATATTCGCATGCTTAAGGTTAGTATCTTTATAAAAAATCCCTTCGTTGGCAAGAGTGGTGACGGCCTCCACTTATTTATCGGCAACATGAGCCTCCGTGATCTATGGTAAATGCAGAAAAATTTTTCAATTTAGCAAATTTTTCATTTCCGGACCTTTTCCAACCGGGGGAGGAAGCCTGGAACCCTTTGAAGAGGTTGAAGGTTTTCATCTCGGAGCACATCCATCCGAATATCTCTTCCCTGCCCGTCGGAGTACTGCCAAAAACCTGTATTTTATATCAGGGTAAAATTTTCGATCAGGGATTTCACATCGACCGATCAGGAGGGAAAGCACCGAAGGTAATGATTGACCGGGAACAAGTCCCTGAGGCGAGCATATTGTACGCGGGATCCGTCTTCCTGGATTCGGAAATCTCCATCGGGAAAGGGACCGTCGTAGAGCCGGGCGCTCTCATTATGGGACCCACCATTATCGGAGACCATACCGAGGTTCGCCAGGGGGCTTATATCCGTGGCCATGTCCTGGTAGGTCACCGGTGTGTAGTAGGTCATACTACGGAGGTAAAACACTCCGTCCTGCTTGGAGGAACCAAGGCAGGCCATTTTTCCTACATCGGAGACAGCATCTTAGGCGAAGTTAATCTAGGCGCAGGTACGAAGTTGGCCAATCTCAAGGTATTTTCTTCCCAGGTCACCGTGACGGTGGAGGGAGTTCAGTATCAGACAGGGCTACGGAAATTCGGTGCAATCATGGGTGACGGTGTCGAGACCGGATGTAATACGGTAACCACGCCGGGCACACTTCTTGGCCGAAATGTTTTAACATATCCAAACAGTACCTTGCGGGGTTATTATCCTCCTTCTACCATTGTTAAGACCCAACAGACTCAACAATTGATCGAGAGAAGAGGCGAAAAAAATGCTTGATATCGCAAGAAGGTTTATCCAAAGAACCTTGCCGGGGATTTATCTGGTAAACTGCCCGAAGTATCTCACTCGTCCAGCCATCGTGTTGTTTCCCTATCATCCGAACCTCTTATGCTGCGGATTGGTGGGAATCCTTGAGTTTCGAAGGAAAAGCGAGCCGGTCCAGGCAAGCCGTCTCGTGGATCATATTCGAACACTGGTTGAAAGTCTGAAGGAGCAGAGCAGCAAGGCTGAATTCTCCCCTCAATGGGTACATAAGAGAAGTGAACTGATCAGGGAGCTTAATCAACTGGTTCAGCAGTGCAAGCGGGCCTCGATCTTTTATGAATTGTGTGTGCATGAGGAGATCCTGAAAAGTTTGCTGCTTTTAGGACAGGACCTCAAAGACATGGTCGAGCGGGAGGAGAGGACCATGGAAAAGGAGGGCATTGGTATCCCCTCAGGACTTCTTGAGCTGATCAACAACAATTTGATCACTCTTAAAGACATCATCTGGAGTATCGAGATAGAAGGCGAAGCCAATGTCCGTAAGGTAAAAGAACTTCTTGGCGAGAGGGAAGGTACGCTTATAACGCCCCGACTGGTTCAGGAGGTTCGCAAGGTCAACTTCATCCTGAATAACCTTGACCGGCTCGAGATCCGTGGCCGGGACTCTGCCGGAATCTCGGTCATGGTCACTTTTCCTGATTCTTCAGCCCTTCAAACCTTTTTGGATACGGTCAGGGAACAGGGGCTTGAGGTGCAGATGGAAAAGCGAAGACAGATCCGTGATCTGTTAAACGGTCACATTTCCTTTCATCTCAATACCATAACCTTTACCTTCAAAGTCTCGGCTGAAATCGGTAAGCTGGGCGATAATGTAGCTTTCCTTCGCCGGACAATTACTCAGGATCCCATCTTCCACCTTGCCCTGCAACAAGAGGGAATTTACACCAATGTCATCGCTCATACCCGCTGGGCATCGGTGGGAATGATCAGTGAGGAGAATTGCCACCCGGTCAATAATTCCTACCAAAAAGTATCAGGCCAACAGGGCAGGGGTGAAGTGCTGAAAAATAACGCGCTGACTTCCCAATCTTTTGCTCCGCACTATCAATCGGCTATCGGCACCGTGCAGGTGGTTCTCAACGGAGATATCGACAACTATGCGGAATTGAAAGCCCGATGGGAGCAGCAGTACGGAGCGTGCCGTATCAGTGACCGGATCACCACGGATACCAAGATTATCCCGCTGCAAGTGGAATGCTATCTGCGGCAGGGGTACGATTTGACAGAGTCTTTCCGCAGAGCCGTCAACGAGTTTGAAGGCTCGCAGGCCATTGCCATGCAAAGCGACCTCGAACCTGACAAGATTTTCCTGGCTCTTCGGGGAAGCGGCCAATCCATTTTTGTAGGAATTGGCGAAGAGGGGTATTTTCCAGCCTCCGAGATCTACGGCTTTGTCGAAGAAACCCCGCACTTCATCAAGATGGATGGAGAGAAAGAAAGGATTCAGGGAGATGCCAAAACGCAGGGGCAGATCTTTATCCTCAAAGCCCGCTCTCAAGACGCCCTGTCCGGAATCACGGCGCTCAGCTACGACGGCTCTCCCCTGGCGCTTTCGGAAAAAAATATCCAGTCTACCGAAATCACGACACGTGATATCGACCGCCGGGGATTTTTCCATTATTTCATGAAGGAAATTTCAGAATCCCCCCAATCGGTCCAAAAGACGATGCGGGGGAAAGTCGATATAACCGCAGAGGGAAACTCCTCAGATTCAAAACAGCTCATCCTTAACCTGGGTGAAGAAATTATCCCCAGACGGATCGAGCAGGCCCTGGCCGGACGGATGATCAAAAACATCTATCTGGTAGGGCAGGGAACCGCAGGCATTGCAGCCGAAGGCATCGCCATTTTGCTGAAGGAGTATCTGGCGCATTCAGGCATCCAGATCGCCGAGCAGAAGGCATCCGAATTGAGCGGTTTCAGTCTCGACGGCGGAATGTCTCATACGCTGGTGATCGCGGTTACGCAGTCCGGCACCACAACGGATACCAATAAAGCGGTAGATATGGCAAAAGATGCCGGTGCCTATACCCTGGCCATTGTAAACAGGCGGGATTCGGACATTACCTACAAGGTAGACGGCGTCTTTTACACCAGTGATGGCCGCGACATTGAAATGTCGGTGGCCTCTACCAAAGCCTTCTATTCCCAGATCGTGGCCGGGTATTTACTGGGTCTGCGCTTTGCTCAGATCATGGGCCTTCGTTCTGACGAATACCTGATCCAGGAGGCCAGACAACTCAAAAGGCTGCCCCGGCTGATGGCCCAGGTCCTTCAGGAAAAACGGGAAGAGGTTGCCTCATCGGCCCAAAAGTGGGCTTTGTCCAAGCGGCATTGGGCAGTGGTGGGAAGCGGGCCGAATAAGGTCGCCGCTGATGAAATCCGCATCAAGCTCAGTGAGCTGTGCTATAAAACCCTTCCCGCGGACGTAGTGGAGGACCGAAAGCATATCGATCTTTCCGCAGAGCCGCTGGTTTTAGTCTGTGCGGCGGGCAGCCGGGAGGTCGTGCTGGGGGACATCATCAAAGACGTGGCCATTTTCAAGGCTCACAAGGCCACAACCATCATTATCGCCAACGAAGGAGAGCAAAGGTTTCGATCCTGTGCCGACTCCCTGATCGAGGTCCCAAGAACGAGCGAGCGGCTTTCCCCCATCCTGAACACCCTGGTAGGACACTTATGGGGGTATTACGCTGCTCTGTACATCGATGAAGAGGCCAATTTCCTGCGGAATTCCCGTCAGATGATCAATCAGAAAATTTACGAGTTGGAAAGTGCGGGGCGAAACCCCCTGGAGATTGTTTTTGATGTGAAATTTCAGAACCTGGTCAATGAATCCGCCTTTCTCCTTCACCAGAGGAACACTCTTGGCGCTTTCAATGCAGCCATGAAACCGAATACCGTGGCTAATCTGATTCTGCTGCTCAAATATGCAGGGGGAAAACTGCCCATCACGGATCTTGAGAGAGATTTCGAGCTTGGCGGAAGTCTCAGCAATTGTCTGCAATTACTGCAAAAGGCCCTGGATCAGGCCATCAACGAATTGTCCCGTCCGATCGATGCCATCAAACATCAGGCCAAGACCGTCACGGTCGGCACCAGCAGGCTGCCTGAGGTGCTGACAGGACATCTTTTTGAAACCATGAAGGAAATCGGTATAACCATAGAGAAAATAGCCACCCATAACGTGGCTGTCTTGAAGCGGCTGCAGCCCGCAATCCGGGCCGTTAACGGCTATACCCTCTATGAAATCAACCAACTGGATTACCTGGGAAGACCCACCGAAAACACCACCATCAAGATTATGGCCAGAGGGGGAATTTCCAAAAACCTCTCCTCCCGTGTAGATAAAGACCCCAGACTGCGGGGCAACAAGCGCAGTATCGTTACCAATAACGCGGTCTTCATCGGCCTTGGCAAAGCTGACAATGCTCAATTACTCATCGTCCCGGCACAGGGCAGGGACATTCACCAGAAGGCACTGCTTCTGTGCCACATTGGATTTGAGGAGGAAATTCCGCTTCAGACCAAAATTACTGCCATGGGAACCAAATATGAAGACCTGGTCGATGCTTTGGCTGAGCTGGATATCCCCTGGCAGGATGAGCTCCTGGTGCCTTTTTCTCCAGCAGAACTTTTTCTCAAATCAGAGGATACCCTTATTGAAGCTATTCGATCACGCATAGGGAAGTAAGACGAGGGGAGTACGACTTTCTATGGAAGTATCGTCTGGATTTCATCGGTAATTTCGTTACTCCTTTTGCACTGGAGGAAGGATAATTGAATGGTGATGAAATATATTCAAAAAGCGATGGAGCACGCCAATTATGAAATACTGCCAGATGACGGAACGTTTTATGGAGAAATACCGGAATGCCCAGGCGTTTATGCTAATTCTGAGACATTGGAAAAATGCAGAAATGAATTGGAAGAAGTTTTAGAAGAGTGGATACTATTCAGGGTATATAAAAACCTTCCAATCCCTGCAATTGAAGGAATAGAAATTAAAATCAGGAAAGAATCTGCCGCCTGATGCCTCGATTCGGACCAGTTAAGCATAAAGAATTGGTAAGGTGTTTAAAGGTATGTGGTTTCGATGGACCATATTCTGGAGGTAAACATCTCTTCATAGTTAAAGGGGATTTAACCATAACAATCTCGAATCTACACAAAGAAGAAATTGGAAGAGAATTATTATCGAGAATCTTAAGACAAGCACGAATCAGCAGGAAAGAATGGGAAAATGTTTAACTTGGCAAAGTACTCCATCTGATCTTTGGAAGCTTGCCCTTCAAATGCCTGAGTCTTAATTGTATGTGGTGTAACAGCTCATATCTCTGATTTGCTAAAGAAGAGGCGGAGAGAGGAAAAAATGAGAAAATTTTTTGGCACGGATGGAATTCGAGGTGTGGCTAACCTGCCTCCAATGGTCCCGTCACAGGTTCTGCGGGTAGGGCAGGCCATTGCGGTCGCCCTCGATAAAGAAAAAAAGGGGATCGTAGTGGGAAAGGACCCCCGCCGCTCCGGCGATATGCTGGAGGCAGCCTTAATTGCCGGAATCACCTCGTGCGGAAGGTCCTGCTACCGGGTCGGAGTCTTGCCCACGCCCGGCATTGCCTGCCTGACCAGAAAACTTCGGGCCTCAGCCGGAGTGGTCATTTCCGCCTCCCACAACCCTATGGAAGATAATGGCATCAAGATATTCGGCCCCGATGGGTTCAAGCTGACGGACCAGCAGGAGATGGAAATGGAGGGGTGGATTCAAAATGAAAAGGAAGATTTTCCCCACCCTACGGGCCAGGATATTGGCTGTGTTCTGGAGGTCCCCGATGCGGCCCAGCAGTATCTGGATTTTATGAAATGCCTGTTCATCGATCTTGACCTGACAGGGATGCGCATATCCCTGGATTGTGCCAATGGGGCCACAAGCAGCATTGCCCCATTCCTCTTTCAGGAACTGGGAGCTGAAGTGACTCCCATTCATTTTCAGCCAGACGGGACGAACATTAACCACGAGTGCGGCGCTTTACACCCGGATGCGCTGGCGCAGCAGGTGCTGTCTCAGCAGTCCGATGTGGGATTTTCATTCGATGGAGACGGTGACCGGCTCATCTGCGCGGATGAGCAGGGAGCAATCTTGAGCGGAGATCATCTGCTCTTGATCTTAGCCCGCGACCTCAAGCTCAAAGGAAAACTTCCCCATGACTTCGTAGTCACTACGGTCATGAGTAATCTTGGATTTTTCAGGGCAGCCGAGAAACTGGGTCTCAAGGTCAGGCAGACGCAGGTTGGAGACCGCTATGTGCTGGAGGAGATGCAAGCATGCGGTGCTGTCCTTGGCGGTGAGGATTCGGGGCACATCATCTTTTTGGATGGTGAGCACACCACGGGTGACGGGATCTTCGTGGCCCTCAAGCTCCTTCAGGTGATTCGAGGACAAGCCATACGAGACAGTGATGCCTGGCGTGTCTCAACCATCGGGAAAATCATGCGGCGCTATCCGCAGGTACTGACCGCTGTGCCTGTGCGCGCCAGGGTGGACTTAAACCAGATTCCTGAGATTCAAAAGGTTATCAGTGAGGCCGAGCAAGAACTGGGAGACCAGGGCCGCATCCTTGTCCGCTATTCAGGAACCCAGCTTATGGTTCGGGTCATGGTGGAAGGGCCGGACTCTTCAACTACCGAAAGGCTGGCCAGTTATCTCACCTGCGTGGTGCAGCGAAAACTCGGGGAGTGATAAACTGCAATAGATCAGGGAGTGATAAATGCTTTCCACTCCGATTTTCATGCTGTCACTGGCTTAAGCGCAAAATCTTACTCTTTACTAACCGGCCGCATATTTGTGGCGGCATGCACTAAGCCAAGCACCCACTGCAACAAACTGCTAACCCTCCCTCTCTATGACCTTCGTTAACAAAACAGGCCGCGTATTGAACGCGGCCTGTCCAAAGTCTCCTAGTCTCCTTGCTGTGTAATGACTACCAAGCCTGGCCGGAGAACAAGCCAATACCTAATCCGGTATTCCATCCGGCATTTCGGGTATTATCCTATCTGTTGCCAAATCCATAATTGCCAAATCCAGGATTCCCGATTTGTATGATAGTAGGCATGAATTGAATTATCGGCTGTGATTCCAGATTCCATAGTGGAATTTGGAAAAGTGGCGGTACGGTCTGGGCTTTTTGGGGGGCTTTTGGTGTAACTGTAATAGTTACGCCATCGCTTTCATTATGGTGAGAATCAATCACCGCGAGTTTGACAGTATACTTTTTGCCATTCGTGAGACCGCTCATTTCGTAGGTTTTTACATCGCTGTCCAGATAGACAGGATCTCCATATCCATTACCCGAATCTATGTAAAGCAATTGGGCAAAGAGATCCTGTACTGTATCGGCACTGGGTGTCCATGAAAGCGTGCTTTTCTGGTCACCTGCGGTTGCAGAAAGATCTGTGACATCCTCAGGTGGTGTCGTATCTTCAACCACACCAAAATACCCGCTGCCACTGCTTCCATATGCTGACGTCTCGCCCCCGGAAATTCCGGATGGGTAATAAGGCGGTGCGGCTTGTCTGAGAAGCTCGTTTATATCTATTTCATCTGCTGTAATTACATAAGGATTTTTCCGGTAATCTGCCACTATTGAGTCAATATCTGCCGATGCCGGAAACGTTACGTAAAATCTCCGCAAGTTACGGTCTTTCTTGATATTCTCTACCGGGTAATTATAATCCCGGGGTAATGGCTGGTCCAGCCAATAATTTGTTGGATAGATGTTGCGCTGTTCGATCTTTGATACACCATATTTTTCTAAAGACATGAAAATCCCCTATCAAGGTAAATGCGGTGTGGTTTAGCGCGCAGTTTTCATACCCTTTATCATTTGTTTCCTGGTAACTGGGCATGGGATTCACTCTCCTTTTAAAAACACCTGCCTTTCATTCGCCTCGATATGATGGTCTGCCGAGGAGGGGATTCTTGAGATATGTACAATTTATGTATATTTTATACATATTTTGTATAAAACTAATTTTTAAAAATTTTATATTTTACTATAGGCATATAATTGTTATAGTGATTACGAAATTATTTGATAGCATGTTGATCTATCGTTATCCATTTATTTTTCTCTTTTTATTCACTAACAAAGTGGTCAGAAGGCAGTACCCCTAAGTTGCGGAAATGAGCTGTTGGGACGAGAGGGATCATTACCGGTACGATGTGAAAGGGGACTGGCTTAACGGCTATTACAGGCTGTGACACTCAAGGTAACCAAATTGAAATGAAAAACGGTGATGAGAGGAAATATTGATGAGTTGTTTGTAAGCAAAAAATAAAAGCGGTCTGACCGGGGGGCTATAAAAGCCCCCCGGTCAGACC
>JBFMGO010000153.1:0-9626 GCA_040752695.1 bacterium | reverse complement strand
ATCGGCTTAACCCTCCGTCAGATTAACCCGATATCCAAGTCCCCGGCCAAAAATCTCACCAGATCTGAAAGGCGAGGTTGTTGATCTACGATATTCGCCTGGTCATAGCACAGGATTTTCCCTGCCCCACTTGAGGTTGTGACGATCGCTATGGCTACAATGGTATGCCAGTCGTCAACCTGGATATCCGGATTAATCATAATTTCATGGGTATTACTCAGTGCCCCGTTAGATGCCAGGTTCCACGTCGGAGATACTCCTCCGTTGGGGTTGATCTCGATCCGGACATATTCTGTAGCCGTTTCCTCGATTTTGTCCGTGGTATCGTCATCCGCATCCGTGAGGATCTCTGTGTAAAGAGATAAAAACGTGTTGCCGGAAGGAGATGTAAAGGGAATATTCCTGAACATCAGGTCAAGAAGCGCATTTATACAATAGGTCGAAAAGCCAGCACCAGACGCTGTCGCACCAACCTCTATATAGACATCGCCGCTATCGACAGTCGGGATCTCCCCGGCAGAGGATGTAAAGGATGGGGATACTGTTCCGAAGGCCAGCATATTTCCACTGCCATGAGCGGCATTATCACAGATCGCCCAGTGTGTAATGGCAGGTGAGAAAACCCCTGGGGTCTGTGGAAAGGTTAAATCTGCGTTTTGAGTAATCCTTCGATTTAAGGCGGGCCCAAAAGAGATCGCGGTCCTGGCGTACCCATTGCTGTCCGGATACTCATTCATGGCAGCGCCAGTCCCGGACTCGGTCGGGTCCGCAGTGCACAGGCATAAATATACGTTCGATGCCGGAACATAAGGCACATTGAAGATGTGATCTAACAGTTTGTTTCGTGCGTAAATCGATAACTTTCCCATTACTTCCCCTTCATATGATTTCGATTGTTCTGACCGGATTCATACTCTCGATTGTTTGTATAGGTGTATAACTGGATAGGGATGTGTTATTAAAAGATAACCGTAATATGTTTCTTACCAGAATTTCTGGTGTGAAGCTTTGTCCAGCAATATTGGCAATTAAATCCCTGGTTATGCTCGCCAGATCAAGAGAAATGCCGCCTGTAATACTTTGCCCTGAAATATGTGCCAGTAAATTCCTGAAAATCCGAAAGGCGATTTCGGATGTATTGCTTATCCCTTGAATAGTGGCAGTAAATTCATGCTCTCTGGCAGAGGAAAGCAGGAAATCTAATAGAAAAGCTCCTATATCGGCGTGTCCGGCAACTGAAGGGTGGACATCGTCTGCGAGAAAACCCATGCTCCTGGCATAATCGATGCTGTTATGCCATCGCTTGTTACTATCCAGGAGGGCACACCCTTTTTCTGCAGCCACCTCTCGGCAGATTTCTTCATAGGCAGACTGAGGGATCGCTTTTACCGTATCGAAAATCCCATCAATTAAAATCAGACAATCCCCATAAAGCAAAGCCTTGTCTGCAATAAGGGACAAATTTGCTTTATACGTGGCGAGGTCGGTTTGCATGTTATAATCATTGGCACACAAGGCGATAACCGTGAGGACAGGAGCATACAGGGAGATTTCTGCATCAAGGCAGCCATCACAGTAAGATAAATCTCCCGCCCTGGCGCCGTAGCGTGCGCAGGTATGGACCCGGATTCCGCAGGTACCTCTTATTGGATAGATTCCGATGAGGTATAGATATCTATCCGGATAGGCGGCATTATCAACCGTTATGATTGCGGTATGGTTAGTATCAGGAAGTCCGGTTATCTCAAAAGAGAATGGGTTAATAGTGGTGGCATTGTAGGTATCGAAAACGACAGGGGTGCCACCATCAATGGATACCGTAAATTGAGCTCCGGTATTTAACTTGGCAGTCACGATCCCAATCCCGGTGCCCGCAAAATTTACCGAGGCGGTGGCTCCTGTCTCATTGCTTTTTTCACACGCCACCACTCCGTACCCACCTTGCAGGCCCCAGGTTCCACTGAACGTAAATGCCGGATAAGGCCCCGCATAATGTACAGGAATGAACCCCAAACCCACATCCCCGAATAAAGCGCCCAAGTGGGATCGGACATAGCCAGCAAATCCAAGAGTTCGAAAATCGTTATAGCTGTTTCCGGCAACCCCTCCGGTTGTAATGGAATCCCCGACAAAGCAAAGGTGAAAGAGTCCACTGCCCCCATTCTTTAAAAAGGTCAGGGTCTCTATCCATCTGTGCAACCCGTTGTAATCATATTGGGTGAAATCAACCACCGAGGTATTACTTGAACCAAGGATATTTGCTGTTAAAGAAAATACCCTTGAAATCTCAAGCTCAATATTAGCCGTTCCGCTTATACCGAGGACATGAGCGATGTAAGACAGTACCTTACGTGATGCAATTGATAAATCAGGAGTGGTGCTTATGCCGAGGATATTGGCAGAATAAGCAATGTCGTGAGGTGTAGATATCGAGACATCGGAAGTTAAACTTTGGCCTGTGATATTTGCCAATAACGATCTGTGGATAGATACAGGAATACTGGACGTTAAACTGGTATTAATAATATTGGTAAGATAATTTATAATATGACCGGCAGCAGCAGAGTATTCATCAGCGCCAATATCCCACCGGGTTCTGATATTGCCATCGATGTCAGCAGTGAATATGCCGGAAAGATCATTACCGGCATCGTAAATATCTGCGTTTATATCTTTAATATGTACGTCTTCCTGGCCATACGTTAGATCTGCAAATTGATTTGAAGCGATTTTGTTAGTAAGAGAATGTGCTCCGGCAGCAGTATTATCGGATGAGCAGTTATAATCGGCATGGGCAGAATAAAGAGTCGAAAAACAGAGAGCACAATTCATCGCTACGTTGTTTTGGCAATCCCCTTTATAATGAGTGGAATCGCCCGACACCCGTATCCCTATACTTCCTGTACCGGAAAATCCAAGTACCGTATTATTGTATACCTGGTAATCGTCGGCAGTTAAATTGCCGATGATGCCGCCCTGGCCACCTCTGGCTCCAATACCGGCAATTGCCAAAACGATATTATTGGCGATTAATCCGCCATTAAAAGTATTGGCAGCAGTCCCGGAAAACATAATTGCACTATTCCATGTAGTGCTTGTATTCCCCCACCTATAAATAAGATTATTGATAATCTTTGAATTGTTGCCATTACCTGAAATAACTATTATTGCTGACTTATAGGTCTGGGTCGTTTGTCCCTTGATTTTAATCCCGTCGATGATGGTGTTTGCTTCCCCGACCTGAATATTATGCGCATTTGTGGTGGTCGTGAGGAGAAAACCTGTGCCGTCAACAGTGCCATCGTGCCTTTGACCGGTGGGTGCATAGACCTTGATATAATCGCTCGCGGTTGCTGTCCAGCCGGAGATGCTTAATATATCGTCCAGCCCATTCGCCCAGTCGTTATAGCACTCGGCAATGCAGGGCCCTTGGCCGGTCAAATCACACTGCTCGCCGGTTTCCCAGGATGAGAGCGAGGTGTAAGACCCTCCGGCAGCTCGGATCGTATAGGTGCCTGCCGAATTGTGGGGAAGTGCCTTGGATGGTTCGTACTCCGCATAGCCTTCTTTCATTGAAAGGAGACTGACAGGGATTTCGATTATCTCTCCAGGTTTTAATTTGTCGATTGATTTAAGATGAAAAGCCCTTTTATGTAAATAGAGGGGGTTGTCCCCTGATTCAAGGGCAGCAGGGTCAAACGAGGGGTTAAGAAGAGGAGTTTGCAGCCCGAACATTTGCCTTTGCTCGTTATAAATGGACCACCTGAACCCTAAGCTGAATAACTCTTTATCGCTGATTCTGGCGATCAGGAAACGAGGGAAGGATTCACGGGCACCCCATTGCCACCCATCAGGCCGAACAATTATGATGTCACCCTCTCGATATCCTGCATGCTTTTTCTGGTGCCAGGAATTTTCAGCGATTGCAATTCGCTGATCCAAGGAGGCCTGATGGGCATATTTTTCTGCTTCTCTTTCGATCCATGTGGATTTTGCTCCCGCATCACTGGACCTTAAAGAGAGCATCAAATCTTTATGTGGGAAGTTATCCCCCAGTTTAATCAAAAGTTCAGCCATTATCGGTTCCCTGCCAGTGCACTGACGACACTGATTCTATTTTCCATTTCCGCAGCCATCCCGGTCACGTCCACATCCTCATCATGCTCGGCATTGGGAAATCGTACCAGGTTGCTTTCATAGTCTGCCAGCCAGGAGGCATCACGAGGGAAAAATACCCGCTCATTTTCAACGTAGCTGGCCATAGGCGTTGCCCTGGCATATTTATCAAGACCCTTAGTGGCGATTTCCCGAAAGGGAACCTTCATATCGCCAACCTGGTCATTTCCGGCAGACTGCTTTACCAGCACCTTGCCAATCTTCTCGTTCTCGATGCCGATGACGGTACATTTATTCCGAAAGGCAAAGTTCTTGATGGCCTGCATAACCTGGGTGTGCTCAATTCGCTCGCTGATCCTGTCCAGGAGCAGCCACACCTTATATTGCCGGGAATATCCCCAGGCGGCCATGCCAGTTGGGTCATTCGTGGTTTTGGTTTCAATGGCCGGGTCCACGTATACGTGCCGAACAAGAGAATTTTTTTGAATCCGGATGGGTCTTTCCTGATTATGAAGGTGACACAGATAATCGCCCGTGCTGTAATCGCGGGTCCAGTATCGGAAGAATACGGATTTAAACAGGGTGCCGCCCCTGGCCACCGGAGATCCCTGATAGAGGGCGTTCCACCAGTAGGGGCCGACCGTTTTTTTCTTATCCAGCAACTGTTCCCGGCTATTCCACCACGGCCAGAGAGCTTCCCCATGGGCCCGGCCAAGAGGATCGTTCTCCTCCGCCAGTGCAGGGAGGTTGATGCACTCTGCCTCGAAGGGGAACTCCTTTTTTTCTTTGTGCATCTGCTTGAGCATCCGCCCTATCAGGTCGTCATCGTGCCATCGGGTGGCCAGGATGATCACGACCGCCCCGGGGTGGAGCCTGGTCGATGCCACCGACTGCCACCAGTTCCAGATTTTTTCCCGGATGAGAAGGGATTCTGCCTCCTCGTGGTTTTTCACATAGTCATCGATAATAAAAAGATCCGCACCAAACCCGTTGATCGGGCCGCCGACGCCGGCAGAGATGACGCCGCCGCCCTGGCTTGTGTTCCATGCGGATCGATTGAACATCGTGGGACTTGGGCATACGCCCCACAGAAGAGGCCCCCAGCGCTCAAAGTTTGCCTTGGCAGTGTCTGAGTTGCTGTCGGATAACTCGGCAGCATAGGACGTTAAGATAATCCTTTTCCTGGGATAGTTCCCCAGTACCCAGGCAGGCAGGTGGCGGGAAATCAACTCACTTTTCCCATGCCGAGGAGGGACCGAAATCATGAGCAGCCTTGTTTTGTCCGACACACAATCAATAACAGATTGTATCTTGTTGGCGATGTACTCAATATGGACAGGGTTTTTATTGCAGGAGGCCAGCATAGGGAAAACCGAAAGATTGGTCCTGGCAAGCTCGGCCAAAAGATCCAGCCCGATGTCTGATAAGTTTATCTCTTCGTTATGATAATTGATTGCATGTAACATATTTATACTATTAATTATTATACTATTAATTATTAGTTAATCACGCAGTAAGCTTTTTACTTTTTCCACCAGATCCGGGTTACTCTTAAGCTGCTGCCGGATCGCGGATCGAATATCCTCGATGATAATGGGACCGCCGCTTTTCCCTGTGTGTTCATTTTTAACAGGAGCATCGATCCCAAGCAGTTTGCACTCTCTTTCAATACAGGTTAACACATTACTGAGGAACCGTGGGTCTCCGGTGCGATCTTCTGTCTTGATAATCTGCTCTGCGGTTTCAGGCCTGGCATTTTGGTCTTTCTGCTCTTGCAGTTTTTTCCCTTTGGCCTTTATCGTTTTGGATTTAAACTCAATGCAGCTTCGTTTCCATCCTGCCCAGTTTTCCCTTTTAACAGCCTGGATTTGAGCAAGGATCTCCCCTTTGGCGGTATCGATATTCACGATTGCCGCTTGCTTCCACTCCTCCTGGAGAACCTTTAAATCGCGGGTGATGGTCGATCTGTCAACGGAAAGGAGCTTTGCCAGCTCCATCTGATCATGAATCCCCTGGCTCCACAGCTTTGATAACTCAACACGCCGAAAATCGATTTCCAATTTCTTGGAATTATTTTTTGCCATAATACTTACCATCCAGTTAAGTAATGACCAACATTTGTGACCAACCTCGCTCATGTGTGTGACTAACCTTCGTGACTAACCTCGCTTATGTGGAGATATTTACCAGCACATCAAGTAAGCAGGTGGCAATATTTACCCTTGCGAGTAACAGGTTTGTGGAGATATTTAGATTGGTAATCACAAGATTTTGTGCAAAATATAGTGTGCAAAATCTGCCTTGTTACTTCACAGCTAAGGTTCTGTTTTTTATTATCAAAATATCTTTGCACAGCCATTATCCTTACTGGATGTAATCATAGATAATTTCTATCCCATGATTTAGAGCAAATTCATGTTCTTTCCTGGCACCCTCGGAATTTTCCCACCCACTCATCATAATGATGGTGTCACATCGGGACAGGATCGTCAGCCCCCCTTCAAGCCATAATGTGTCCGAGAAAACCCCATCGAGGAGGGCCGTATTTTTGTGAGGGCAGATGACAGCAAACCCCTGCTGCCAATACTTCAGGGAAACCGCCTCTGCCGCTCTGATATTTTTTACGATTCCATGTGGAGTGCTTGCCCTGTATGGGCCTGCGATATAGGCTACCTTCATAATTTGACTGCCTTTTCTTCCGTATAGGTTTCCCACCTGGCAATGATCACGTCCACATAAACCGGGTCCAGTTCCATGACAAAACATCGCCGGTTCGTCTTTTCACAGGCGATGAGGGTTGATCCGGAACCGCCGAAAGGTTCGAACAGCAGGGCACCAGGTTTGCTGGAATTTTCTATGGGCGTCATGATCAGCGGCACGGGCTTTTGGTTTGGATGCAGGGATCGATTTACCTTGTTCCCCTGGTCATCGATGCGGCCGGCAAAGGAATTGTAGCTTGGGACTTCCAACAGATTGGGATGGTTTGGCTTGCCGTAAAATTGAGGGGAGCCCTTGGCCAGATACAGGATCGGTTCATAGATCCAGGTATAGTGCCCGAAATTCATGGCAGGAACATCCTTCAGCCAGATGAGGGTGTTTCGCCAATCGAAACCGCATTCACCTGCCATCGTCCGAAAATCCAGGACGGTTTTTTCGGCATAGCAGACGTAAGCGGGAGAATTGTCTTTCAGGGTTAAATATATCGTGCCGTATACTTGTTTTAAGAAACCCCTGAAGTCGGCGAGGTTGTCGTTTTTGATTTTCCTGCCAAAGCTGTCCACATAATCGACATTGTAGGGAGGATCGGTAAAAACCATATCGGCTGTCTCCCCCTGCATGAGCCTGGTCACATCGTCTGACTTGGTCGAATCCCCGCACAGGAGACGGTGCGGGCCTAATTGGAACAGATCGCCATAGCTGCTTTTAGGGGATGCAGGAATATCGGGCATGGCATCGGGATCTTTGCCATTGTCCGCCCTGGTTCCTTCCCCATCACCCATGCCGAAGTCGAAGATCTCCCCAAGTTCTTCATCGGACCATCCGATCAGTTTTAAAAGATCGGGATCAAACTTGGCCAGGGCATCGGTGTCCCACTCTCCCGTATTCTTGTTCAATCGCAGATTCAGTTCTTTTTCCTGCGCTTCATCGAGCTCGACATAGACCACCGGCACACTGTCAATGTTTATGCGCATAGCGACTTTTACCCGCTGATGCCCGCCAATTACCACATTCAGCCTGTCAGGATGCCGGTTTACGATGATAGGATCGACCAGCCCGAACTTTTGAATACTGGCCTCCAGATCCTGCGCCTGCTTTTCCGTCATTTTCCTGGGGTTATATTCCGATAATCTCAAATCCTTCATGGGGACAGCTACGATTTTCATGCATTCACCTTTACCGCATCGGTTCCCGTAAATCGGGACCACCTGGCAAGAATCAGATCCACATATACCGGGTCAATTTCCATGAGATAACAGCATCGATTTGTCTTTTCACAAGCAACGAGAGTCGTTCCTGAACCTCCGAAAGGCTCGAATACGAGGTCATTTTCCTGGGTCCATGTTTTGCAGCCAAATTCAGGCAAGGCAACAGGGTACACCGCAGGATGTGCGACCAGGATCGTTCCTGCCGTAACCGCCCTCGATATACGGATCACGGAGTCAGGAATTTTGAAAGGCTGGCCATATTTATCCGGAGATTCGGCAGGTTTCAAGCTGCCATCTTTTTGCCTGTAGCGTGAACTTTTCTTGGTTGCTTCTAATCGTTCAGGGTCCATGTCCGCATACTGCGTCTCGATCCATTTATTGGCAGGGCCGCACTTTTTATTAAAGTGGAACACGAATTCATGAGCAGGGCCCAGACGGCCGTTCCACTCACCCGGCATCCCACACCCCTTATCCCACACGTACCAGCCAAAGAGAGGATACCCATGGTCAGCCATGAACGAAAACCAGCCGTTCCAGTACATTTCTACGGCCCTGTTTTTGTGTGCCAGTCCAAGATTGACCAGAATGTGGGTATTTTCCTCCGCTACCTGGGAGACGATGTTGCCGAATACTCCGGCCATGAGCTTATCCCACGAGAACTCCCCGATGTGGTATTCTCTCAAGTCAGAGTATGGAGGGGAGGTAAAGACCATCCTGGCCTTTTTCCCTTGCATCAGGCGCATGACATCAGCGGGGTTGGTACTGTCGCCACACAAGAGTCTATGCCGGCCAAGCTGGTATATGTCGCCCGGTTTGCTTTGTGGCTCAGCAGGAAGATCCGGCACCTCGTCCTCTTTGGAATCATCATACTGAGGGATGTCGTTGGTTTTCTCTTCATCAGGAGGCTTGAAAATGTCTTCCAGTTCCTCATCAGTCCAGCCCACCATGCTCAGTAAAGAGGGATCAAATTGAGCTAAGGCCTCCAGATCCCAGTCGCCAAGGTTTTTGTTCAGCCTCAGGTTGAGCTCTTTTTCCTGCTGCTCGTCCAGGTCAACGTAAACCACGGGAACCTTTTCAAAACCCAGCCGTTTGGCGATTAAAAGCCTTTGGTGGCCACCTATAACGATGTTCATCCGTTCCGGATGCCGGTTAACGATCAGAGGATCGACCAGGCCAAAGCGGATAATACTCTGCTCAAGATCCGCTGCCTGCTTGTCAGACATTTGCCTCGGATTGTATACAGCAGGTTGTAAATCACCTATGGGGACATAAATTGTTTTAAGGTTATTATTCATACAAACATGCACTCTCATATAATATTTATCACATTGATTATTCTAGCTTATACTTATTATATCAAGTGCATAAAATAATTTCAGAAGGCGGGCCCTAAAAAAATGGATGAACACTTGGTGAACAATTATGAACACTTGAAAAAAGTGTTCACGGAGGAATAAGTCATTATAAATCTATAAGTTAAATACCCTTATGAATACTATGAATACTTTTTTACTGACATACATAGGCAAAAATTTAAGAAATTACTATAGGAAAGATATAGCAAATTACTTCATGTTCATCACT
>JBFMGO010000152.1:0-9788 GCA_040752695.1 bacterium | reverse complement strand
AGTTACAGCTCTATCGTTATAAGTTCCTGCAGGATCCCACCGCTCCGCTCCAGCATGACCCCATCAGCGAATTTTTTGATGGGGCTTGTATTCCAACGGACCAGTGGACCTACCCTGCCTCCCTTCAGAAGGAGGTCTACGATGCGGTGGGATACTACAGGACACCGAATCTCCCTTTCGAGTACGATTATCCAGGCTTCGTGGCATATGTTCAGGAGGAAGAAACCCTGATCGAGGATTGCTATGATACGACCCGAGAGCAAGATGATATTGTCATATGGCTTCTGAAAAACAAGCCCTGGGATTTCTTCTTCTTTGCCAACATGCCTAATGATAGGCTTAACCACAACATGACTCGCATAGAGGGGAATCCGGATTGGTCACCCGAATACGAATACAAATACGGAAAGGGCAAGGTTATGAAGGACTTTGCCAAGTTTTTTGATAAGGAGCTTACTCGTATCCTTAAGGTGGTGCCTAAGGACACTTATCTGATCTTTATCTCTGATCATGGTTGGTCGCCAGTAAAGAAGGAATTCCAGCCCAACTCCTGGTTGAAGCAGATCGGTCTGCTTCATGTGAAGCCCGAGGTAGAAGGGAAAAGGCGTAAATACGAATTCCCTGACGATGTGGACTGGACGAGAACCAAGGCATATTCGCCAGATAACCCAGGTATCTTCATTAATCTTAAAGGCAGGGAGCTCCACGGGATCGTGGATTATTCGGAATACGAAAAGTTAAGGGATTTCATCATCGAAGAACTCAAAAAAGTGCGAGATCCTGAAGGCAACCTATATGTCCATATCGCCGATAGGGTTGAAAATATCTATAAGGGAAACTATGGGTGGTATGCAGGGGATGTCCAGTTCTGCGGGTATCGGGATTCTTCCGGTATTAAGGTTCCTGGCAGGACGAACGATGGCATGTGTCCTATCAACTGGACAGGTTTCGGAAAGCAGGATGCCATCTGGGATGACCCACGGAGGCATTGGACCGCCTGGCATGGAAATGCCCTGACATCCTTTATTATGACAGGCCCTGGAGTGAAAAAGAATGTGGATATATCGAAAAACGGCCACATGATGAATGTGATGCCCACAATCTTCCACATCTTCGGGTTGGTTCCACCTCCCAATTTCGAGGGGAGGATTATGTACGAAGCTTTTGAGTCTAACTGCCCATTGGCAAAGAAGCGCTCCTAATTATGGAAGAAAGGCAGAGGGCGGAAAGGAGGTGATCTCTCAAAGAGAAACAGAAGCGTAACTAATGAGAAGGGGTAGAAGGGAGGTTTTTGTATTTTATCTTATTTTATCTTCGGTTCTTGCGAAGAATCAAAAAGAAAGGGTGAAAAAATATGAAAGCCAAGTATCTCACTATAGGATTATGCATTGTTGTTTTAAGTTTATTTGCTTTATCCTCTGTCTCTACCGCACAGGAGATAGGTAAAGGACCCGGGAAATCTGTGGAGGCTGCGTGGCCGACTGGTGTAACTGTTTATGACGCAACTCGAGCCTACCCTGGGTTTACCCTATTTGTCTCTCTGGGCGGAGATGGGACACACTACCTCATCGATATGAAGGGGAAAGTCGTTCACACCTGGAAGCTGCCAGAATGTCACTATGGCTGGCTACTTGAGAATGGTAACCTCTTTACCGGTATTTCAAGAAAGGTTGGAGGATTGGGTACCGCGGCTACGAAAACTCCTTCTACTGCGAATGTTGGTGCAGTTGTTGAGGTTGATTGGAATGGCAACATTGTTAATAAATGGGAACACAATGCAATTCACCACGATTACGACAAACTACCTAATGGAAATGCCATTCTAATTCTCTGGTCGAAGCACAGAAATCCAAATAAAATGAAAGGGGGGATCCCACGTACAGAGTATCCAGGCGGCGTCGTTTTAAGTGAAACGGTAGTAGAGATGACCCCAGAAGGGAAAATTGTATGGAAGTGGGTTGCCGATGACCATTTGAAACCGGAGGAGTATCCAGTTTGTCCACTGGATTACAGACAGAGATGGCTGCACCTGAATTCTTTACAATACATTCCAGGCGATAACCCTATCTTTCCTGGCAAGGAATTACTATTTATATCTTTGCGTCAACCTTCTACGGGGATCATCGTTGATAAAGCTACAGGGGAGGTACTCATCAGGTATGGTGGATATATAGACGGCGAATGGGGCCGGCTTGGCCATCCGCATTCCTTCTATATGATCGGAGCAAAGAGGGGTGCTGACTTCAAAGGGAAAAATCTGCCTGGTTATGGAAATATCCTCGTATTTGATAATGGAATGCACATTGCTGGGTATGCTGACTGGGGATTACCGCGTTCGAGTGTGACTGAGATTGACCCAAAGACCAAGAAGGTAGTCTGGGCTTACAGGCATACAGAGGATTTTAAAGGGTGGATGGCACCTGAGTGGAAGTTTAGCTCTCCTTATATAGCTGGAGCTCAAAGGCTTCCTAACGGCAACACCCTTATTTGCGACGGTGCAGTTGGCAGGATATGTGAGGTCACAAAGGACAGAGAGATTGTGTGGGAGTATATTAACCCTGAGAGAAAAGCAATATTCAGGGCATACCGGTATGGGCCTGACTTTCCTGGCTTTGCAGGGAAGGATCTTCCCAGACCATAATTACTTTTGTAAAGTTGGAAGGGGGATGTTTTCGACTCCCCCTTCTACCTCGTTTTGCAAAAAGGAGAGAAGTACGATGAAAAAATTCTTAATCATCTTTGTTCTTATAATAATATCGTTTGCCCAATGGTCTATTGCAGAGGATAAGATGACGGTTTTGCCTTCACTTATGAATAATGGATTTGAAGAGGCAGAACAAGGCAAACCAAAGTATTGGAGATTCTTTGGTCCTGAGGATGCCATCATCTGGGACAGTCAGGTATATAAAGAGGGTAAACACTCCACTCAAATTCTTTTACAAACCAGAGATGTCGTTCGATTACAACAGGCAGTGGAAGTTGAGGCATTTGTGAGATATTACTTCGGAGGGGCGGTTAAGACTGAGAGCCTTGATGATGGTTTCGCGCAGATCAATATAATCTTTTTAGATAAAAATGGGAATGAAATAAAAGGAACTTCCGTTGATATGCCAAAACTATCAGGCACTCAGGGTTGGACTTTTGAACATGTGTGGGTTGAATCCCCCTCCGGTGCTGATGCCGCTTATATAATATGCTTTGTAAATGGTAAGGGGAAGGCATGGTTTGACGATATCTATTTCACTACAAAAATTAAAGGGGGATATTAATTTTTGAAATATTATGTAATTAATAAAATAATAATAATAAAGATGTAAAAGCCTCAACAGAAAGCAGACATTGGGAACAACCCGCCAGGGATTTCTAAAAGGCGAGGCAGCCTCGTAGGGGACTAATACCGTTGCCTCGCAGACAACAGGAAAGAGAAATAGGTAAGAGAAATATGGGTAAGAAGAAATCTTTGAGCTCGGAAGAAGAAAAGAGAAAAGTTAGAGGGATAAGTCGCCGCAGATTTCTGAAGATCGGTGCTATTAGCGCTGGTTCGTTGGCATCCCTACCTCTCATGAACAGTGAGACAAGTCATGCTCTTGATGCAAGTATTGAAAGTAGGATTGACCGTGAAGTAAATAGCTGCTGCCCGTTCTGCCAGGGCAGGTGTACTACCATAGTTCAGATAAGAAACGATCGTGTGGTAAACGTTTACGGCAATTCCGATAATAAGTGGACTGATGGGGCTATGTGTCCAAAGGGACAGTCCTTGGTGGAACTAACGTATAGCCCTCGTCGCCTTCTCCACCCTCTGATCCGCGATGGGAAGAGCTGGAAGCGGATTCCCTATGGGGAAGCCCTAAACCTTCTGGCACAAAAGATCCAAAAAATTAAAGAAAACTATCCGAAAGATTACGCCCATCGTCTGGCTCTATTTACGCCGCTCTGGGATTGCCATGAGGCGGAGCTCACCGCGCATATGACGCTCTACATGGCCGGATTCCCCGATCTGTGCCCGCCGGGAGATGTCTGCATCGGCAACCTGGCCACTACGTTGCGTCTCTGTCTGGGAGAGATGACGAGCCCGACAACCATCAATGAGCTTGAGAAGGCAGAGTACATCTTGCTCGTCGGGGCGAACATAGCCGTTACTTATCCGATCTATGTACAGTGGATCCGCAAGGCGAGAGAGAAGGGGGCGAAGGTTATCTATCTTGATTTCCGGACTACGCCTACGTCGGGTCAGACCGATGAACAGGTGATTCTCCGTCCTGGAACAGACGGGGCCCTTTTCCTGGGCATGATCGCGGTGCTAGTTCGGGAGAGACTATTTGACCAGAGATTTGTAAAGCAACATGTGAATGGATTCAAGGAAGTGGCCAGCGCCTGCAAGGAATACACTCCGGAGCGGACCAGTGAGATCACTGGGGTTCCAGCGGAGAAAGTGGTCTCCCTGGCACGGATGCTGGCTCGCAACAGAGGGACGATAATCTGGATTGGAGGAGCGATTTCCCGCTATACCAATGCCATGCAGACCGTTCGGGCCATCATCGCCTTTGCCGCAGCTACCGGCCATCTTGCTGGACCTGGTAAGGGAATTATTCCCTTCCAGGGTGGCAAGCCGCCAGCCAGCAAGGATTTTGAGAAAAGATTCAAAGTCCCCGGTTTGGACGAGAGGCTTCATGTCCGAAAGGTCATCTATAACATGGAGCAGGGGGATGTTGATGTCCTCATCCTCAGTTCGAGTTACCGGCGTTATCCTGATGCAAACCGAGTAAAAGAGGCAATCCAAAAAGTCGGCTTCGTTGTCTACCGCGGGTTTTTTATGGATGAAGAAGCCGAGATGGCTCATCTTATAATTCCGTCAACCATGGCCTTCGAGTCCGCAGGTTCCATGTACGGAGCCCAGCGCCAGGTCGTCTGGAGAAATAAGGCTATCGAGCCCTTGGGAGAGACAATTCCTGATTGGAAATTCTACACCGATTTAGGGCGGAAGCTGCTTGGGGAAAAATACCCTACAGTAAACGGACCTGAAGACATTTATGAGTTGCATCGGAGCTTGACGCCTTCATGGAAGGGATTAACTCTGGAGCGACTCAAGAAAAGCCCGACTGGCATCTCCTGGCCCTGTCCTGCAGAAGACCATCCGGGAACGCTGGGCAGTCTTTACCCTGACAACCAGTTTGCCACCCCGGACAAGAAAGTGAATCTACTTCCCAAGGGACTCGGACCGGTACAGTGGACGGAGCCAAAAGGGAGCCCTTCGGGAGATGTAAACATTCGAAAGGACTTCTCCCTTATTTTCACTCAGGGAAAAGTTGCTGAGCAGTGGCACCAGACTTTGACCAACTGGTCCGCTTATATGGGTCAGTTCGGGGGAGGGAACCTTGTATGGATCCACCCGAAGACCGCGGCGGAGCATGGTGTAGCCAACGGCGAATGGATCTACATCGAGACACAGGTTGGAAAAATCAAAGCGAGGGTGCACTTGACGGAAGGAATCCTTCCCGGAGTGGTATGGACGCCCTCATCGCTCTACCCGCAGAGTCCTTTCACTGGAAACCGCGGGATGAGCACAAACGCCATCACTCCTAATTATTGGGACAAGGTGGCAGCCCAGTTTAATGGATTTGGGTGTCGTCTGAAAAAGGTTTGAGGATGAGCAGAGAGAAAAAGGAACGACTTATAGTTTTTTATGCTGATCGCTGTATTCAGTGCCACTCCTGCGAGGTCGCCTGCCAGCTGGAGAACAACACCCCAGCTGGTATACGACTCCGAAGGGTTCGTAACTTTGAAAAAGGACGTTTTCCAGAAGTGAAAAAATTTTACATCTCCTCTGCCTGTTTTCACTGTAATAGTCCGGCTTGTGCATCCGCCTGTGCGGTCGGTGCTCTTGTGAAGCGTAGTGACGGCACAGTGAACCACCTCCAGCACCGCTGCATCGGCTGCGGTTACTGCATTCAGGCCTGTCCCTTCAAGGTTCCCCAATTCAATCCTGCGCAGAACATCATGCGCAAATGCAGCTTCTGCACGCAGCGAATCGACCGGGGGCGGCTGCCAGCCTGCGTGGCTAAGTGTACCACCAAGGCTTTGGTATATCACCCTGAGGGGAAAATTCCGATAGAATTACAAGATTATGGGGAAATCGAGAACTTGCACATGATTTATAAACTTGTCCACAAAGCGGAGGAATATGGCTTGCCTGTTCCCGTTCCATTGAATACGACGACGGAAAACCAGCTTTGGATGTGGCTTGCGGGACTTCTTCCAGCCATTGGGATGACCTTCGTGTTGATTAGAATGGCTCAGAAGATTGAGGGAGACAAGGGCGATGAGTGAGGTCACTTGGGGCACGGTTATTGCCTTGGCACTGTGGTTCATCGGGGTGAGCAGCGGGGCTTATCGGCTCTCAGCCTTGGCATCGCGGAAGAAAGAAGACCCAGGATGGGCAAAGGTTGGACTTACCTCGGCATTCCTTGCCCTGATCACCTTAGCCGCAGGGATGGGCTTTTTGGTTCTCGACCTGAGACAGAAGTTCCGGTTCTGGTACCTTCTGCTGAACTTAAACCCTGAATCCCCCATGTCTATCGGCGTTTGGTTTCTTTCGATCTTCGGCATTCTATGCTTGTGCCATCTGATTTTCTGGATGCCTGAGCCCTGGAGGAAGAGATTACCACTCATTGGCGGCTGGAGTATCTGGAACAACTGGAGAATACATGGATACGTGGCTAAATTCGGGATGTATGTTGCCATTGTCGTTGCTGTGTACACCGGGGTTCTTCTGGCGGCTACCTCCATTCCTCTCTGGCGGAATTTTTTCCTGCCTCCGCTTATTTTCTTTTCCGCTTTGGCTTGCGGGCTAACCTGCGGAACCCTTGCTACGATGAGCCTAACGAGAAAGATAGGGGACAAAACTTTATTCCTACCTTTGCGATTCCTGCAATCCTCTCTGCGACCGACTTTGGTGATCATGTTGGCCTTGACCGGCGGCTTTCTGATTCTGGCCCTGGTTCAGAGCGTGACAGGAGTGAAAACCCATCTGATTTCACTTGGGTGGATGGGCTTCCTCTGGTGGGGCGGGGCCATTGGAGTAGGAATGATCTGGCCGCTCATTAACAGCTTTCGAGCTGAGAAATCGTTTCAAGCGCGGGCACAACTGACGTGTTGGATAACCTTTATTGGCGGGTTAGTTCTCCGCTGGGTTCTGCTTTATGCAGGACAGATTTAAGAGTAAGAAACATTTACAAAAAGAGGAGAAAAACACATGAAAAGGAGAATCATTCGGATTACAATGCTGGTCTTGATAGGAGTTTTAGTCCTATCCTTTATGGATACAGCGATTGCCCAAAAGAAGGGCAAGGGGAAGACCCTCGATCTGAATATAGCTACGGTTGAGGAGTTGGCTAAGATTCCGGGGCTTAACAAAGAGCTGGCCCAAGCCATTGTCAACTATCGCGAAAAGACAGGGGACATTCAAGCACTCACCGAACTGCTGAAAATCAAAGGATTCAACCGCGCTCTCTTACGGAAAATGCAACCCTACATCAACTTAGATTCTGTTGGAGGTGACTGTTCATGTTAACTGCGCGGAAGACTTGCAGGCAGTGCGTGGCTTCGAAGGTTAAACTATTTGGATCTCTTTTGATTCTTCTCCTTGTCTGCTCTCCCGCTTTTGCGAATGAGGAAACAGTGAGGGGTCTTCCGCCGTCTGAGGATGCTACGTACATTCCTGAGCTGAAAGGGCTGATGAATAAGAAGTTGCACAACCACTTCGGTGAAGAGTCTTTGCTCCAGGAGTGCGTTGTGCTCCGGGGTTCCAGTGTAAAGGAAGGAAAAGTAACGATCCCGCCGGGCGGGTTGTTTTATGCCTCGAGCACTTCCGGGTCGGCACGCCCCCTGGTCGGCGACCCCCTTTTGGTCTTAGGCGAAGAAGCGTATGTCCTGCGTCTGTCCATGGGCCGTGTCGTTAAGACCGATGTTTCTGTAAACGTAAAGGATAAAACGCTGCTGGATCCATCCGGTTATCGTATCTGGTATGAGTATGCTACTGACCATTATGGAAAACCCTATGGAGAATTTGTTTTTGTGTCGCCTTCGGGAGGCTGGCCGGTCGAGATGCCCATCTCTACCTCTTTCTCAAGCCCAATGAAGGTCCTCAGAATGAAGACTCCCGAGGGAATCAATCCCCAGGCAAAAGATTTCTTCATGTCCAACAGCTATCTGTATGGGGCTACGATTGTTACGGCAAGAAAAGTGGATAAAGAGAATGCCAGATTCTCACGCATCGAATACCCAGTCATTAAGGAAGCGCTCGTATCTTTGGACCCACCCACCATTCTCGAAGTTGAGCAGGGAACATACCGGTGGTACTGGGGCAAAAGGATCTATGCCTTTCGCGAGACCGAAGGGATAAGGGTTGAAGTTCGCAACTGGACAGGACGAAAAGTGTTAGGCCGCAAGCTCATAAAGCCCTCTACCGCCCAGCAGTACAAGGTGGCTGCCCAGGACGAGTTTTCCTTGACCATCGAGAATGAGGATTTGCACATTGAGGTCGTGGTTGAACCTTCTTGGTTGAAGAACTGGGATTATGCTCCCTGGGTAACCAGCGTCCCTTACGATTGGGAAAGGGGAACGGTTTCTTTTCGTATCTATGACAACCTCATTTGGGCAAAGGACGGTCAGCCTTGGCCAAAAGACGACCGGTATATCGTTCGTCTGGAAGCGGACCCTTTGACTGGATTCTTGAAACGCCTTGTCCTGGAGAATAAAGATACCATTACCCTTGACGAAAAGAACGATTCCTATAGCGGGCCTGAGAAGTATTCTCCCATATGGGATCGGAAGTACTTCACAGTTGTGGTGGGCAAGGTAGAAAAAGACGTGGTCAAGACTCTCTATCTTCGCGATTCCTTCTTCCGCCGCACCGATAACATGATACTCTGGCATGAAGGCCGGGCGAACATAGATTTCTTCGTAGGGATAAGCGAGCTGGTTGTTTCGGTCATGGAGGATACCTTCCTCCCACGACTGGCCGATCCGTCATATGGAGTACCAGTAGTCCAATCACGCTTTACTTCGTATCCGCAAGTTATCCCGACGGCCCGTTGGTTCGCTCCTGATCTCACCAGCGCCTTTGTACCCAAGATGAAAGGCCTAGTCCGGAAGTTTGTAACTAACCGCAAGGGTGAAAAACTGACATCTGCGGAAGCAATCGTGATCCGTGGAAGCTATGTTGATTACCGAGAAGGAAAGATCATCATTCCTCCCGGCGGTTTGTACTATACCAGCAGAAACAACAGGAATATTCGTCCCTTGGCCGAAGAGTCCTTTTATGTCTTAGGGAAGCAAGTGTATCTCCTGGATAGCAAAAGTTACCTGGTCGTGAAAAAGAATTTCCGAGTCGACAAATGGAAGCAATTCCCGATGGGGGACAAGAATCCCATATTCTGGCAGGATATGGCACTGGGCGATGGAACCAAGGCGTTGCGATACATGGACTCTGGTTTTGTTTGGGATCGCCCCATGGCTAACCTTCGGTTGATCAAGTATTCCGGCAATGCCTTTGGGGCGAATTTCCTCCTGTCTCCCGGATTACCTAACTACGAGGAAATTCCAAGAGATAAAATGTCACAGGACTTCAAGTATTACATGCCGCCTTTTGCCGCTGAGGGGGCGACATATTTGATTTCCCGCCTTGTCACTCCCAATATGGTGGAGGTGGCGGAGATGGGGACGCCGGGTATGGACTGGGTACTGATTACTTATGAGAAGCCCAAACAAATGTCCTTGATGCCTGGAAA
>JBFMGO010000151.1:0-10391 GCA_040752695.1 bacterium | reverse complement strand
AAATGCAGAAGTTATCGTACTGCCGGGGCCGGTATTTTTGACAATCAGGTTGGGATGGTTGTTATTATTGCCATTGAAAACGAAGGCTTCAGTAATCGTGCCGGTATGGGATAATTCCAGGAGCAGGTCTCCCTCGGTCTCGATGTCATTGCCAAATTCAATGACTGTGGTCAGATTGGCCGAGCAGGTAAGCTTTTTCCCCTTAAGCAGCTTGAGCTTGATCCCGGAAGGGATAGTGAGCTTTGAGGTAATGGCCTGGTCGGATTTGATCAGGACCCTGTCTCCAGAGGCAGGGCTATCGGCAATATACTCGGCCAGGGTAGCATAGTCGGCCTCGGTAGCATCGCTGCTGATAATCACATTGTATTCGGCATTCCCGGCCAGAAATGATATCCACTTCGAGATCAGGTTCCAAAACCAGTTGAAGTACTGGAAGGCAGGCTTTTCAGCAGAGAGCCAGCCGGTATTTTGCTTATCGGTATCGGGGGCAGTGATTTTTGCCGGATCATTGCTCGGTATCCAGTTTGGTTTTGTTGCCGGTTTAGCCATATCATCCTCTTATTCGATAATGTTTGAGAGTTCTCATTGATATATAAGAACTTTTCCTTATTCGATAATGTAGGAGAATTCTCCACCAATGTTGGGATTGTCCAAGTCTCCAAATCCACCGCCGCCGGTATCTCCCAGGAATTGAAAGGCATTAGCAGGATTGAACATATACATCCATCCGAATTTAATTCCTGCACCAACCACTTTTTGCATTGAGGAGATGATCAGGCTTTCATAAGCAGGGTCCGGAGATGCGTTTGAATACAGGATCACCTCAGCAGGGAAGTTTTCAACCACATGTATCTTTGTGGCACCGGGAACGAATAATTGCCAGACCGATATTACCCGCTCAATATCCCCCTCTGAGACATTCTGTGCGATTTTGGCCTTCAGCCAGATGCGGTATAAGGCATCGGACATACCGAGACGGGCATGGCCGACAATGGTTCCGATCTTATCAAGCTGGATGCCTTCAGAGTGGTCGATATCAAGGAGGCCGAAGAGGGCCCAGAGTGCATCCTCGATCTCCTGAACTTGGGTGCCAAATAGTGCGGCCATCAGGCTATGCAGCATGGTACTATTGCGATACTGGTAGAGCAGGCGTGCCAGGGCATCGGTGTTATGTGTCGTGATTTTGGTTATTGTCATTGTTTCACCTGATAAGTGTGTATTGCCATCATTTCACCTGGCAGGTACGCATGGTCTTGCCGGTTATCTTTATTTCACCGGTATATGCGCTCTGGCCTTTGTGATCATCTTTATTTCACCTGATAGGTACGCCTGGCCTTGACAATTACGCCATTGACCGTGATGGTAAATTCAATATAGAAATATCCTCGCATTGCAGCAGGCACTTCGGTAAATACATTGTGGCCATTTATGGCTGGTGTGGCCTCATCGCATTGAGGAGTCCCGTCAATGCAGTATATCCGATATAAGGCATTATCAAACTCTATGGGTATTCCATCTGACCTGGTAATGGCAATCCCTATCTGTTTTCGCTCTCCCATGAGCATATTGGCAACCGGAAAAGAAGATATTCCCCCATCGAGAGAAAGCATCAGGGGTGCTTCCATTGGGTGAATGAGAAGCTCCAGGGGATTTAAGGCAATCTCAATGGTGGGGGACAGGATTATCAGGTTACCAATAACCGTACTGGGCCGGACAATCAGGCAGACGGTAACATCCGAGTAATAGTCCCTGAGCCATACGGCAAGATAGCTTTCAAGGATTTTGTGCTTCATAGCGTTATCTTATCCTTCATAGCTGCATTTTATCCTTACATAGCAGTATGTTATGCTTCATCTGTTTCATCTGCTTTATAACTGCCCTCTCAGGCTTTCTCATACCAAAACCAGACATAGGTGAATATTCCCGTAGCATAAGCCTGCCAGACAGTCCTGATTGAATTGGAAAAGTACAGGCCTCCGACCATCTCCATGAGGTCCAGGGATATTATGTATTGAGCGACATTATTGGCGATCAGGCTGACCATACGCCAGGGGATCGAAGGAGCCCTTCCACCAAAATACCATGCATCGTCAAACCAGTCTTCAGTGCCGGTGGTTTCCAATGTCGGGGTTTGCGCCCCGTCGATGTAGATTTGCATATTGGATTCAAGAGCAGTGTTGATATCTGCATCCAGGGTCAGGGAATTATACAGCAGCCAGCCGGTAGTGTTTGTCAGGTTGATATGCTCATATGGCACTCCCAAAGATAAAGGGGCAGTCCAGGGAACGCAGCTTGATTTTAACCGCAGGGGAATTTCAAGGTCGGATATATCATATATTTGACTCGACAGGGAAGAGGTATAAGCCACAGGATTATAAACAGTTATCCTGATTCCCGATGAATAAGGGATAGGGTAGCGAAATACCATGCCGGTGGGAGATGTTGCGGAAGATTTACCTACCCATATGTGTTTAGGGACTCGGAAAATGCCAATATACCGGAAACCATCTTCATAGCGGTCCGTGCATATGGTCATTTAAAAGGGTTTAATGGTATATTAGGAAATTTCATCTTCCTTGATAAACGGTATTTTAATATCTTCCAAGTCCCTTACACCATCCGCCTCGAAATCCCTGGTCCGTATGAAGCGCAAGTCCAATAGAGCCCATATCGAAGTCTATAGAGGGCGTTTCCTCTCCATCGACATATACTCTTATGCGAGCTGCCCGTGCAACATGCTCCTCGATAAAGGTTAACCAGATGTTTTGTATTACCCCCATCCCGGATAAATCGCATAATGTTTTTTCCTCGGATGGGGCAATAGTTGCATTGGCCAATACGCCAACTGTCTTGACTGAAGTGTGGAGCAGTCCAAGGTTAAGGCCATGTAATTCATGGTTATAAAGAGATGTCATTATCTTATTATGGCGCATTGTGCAATGCCTCTATATTTTTATATTTTTTGATAGTAGAGCCAGATATAGCTCATATCAAAATCTGTGACTATGGTTGTCGGAGTAGTATCCAGGATAGCCCTTGCCCCTGATTGAAAGTAAATCCCTCCCAGGAACTTCATGATATCAAGGCCGATATTGACCCTATACTCGGTGTCAAACCCGGCAGGGCACAATAGCCTCCAGGAGTTGAAATACACATGCATTGTGGAGATAAACTGCCTGCTGTAAGAAAAGTTCTTACACTCTCCAAAAAAGCTTGGAAAATCAGGAGAATCGATAGATGGGCTCGATTCTCCATCCAGGTATATTTTCATCTTCGATTCGGCAAACGAGATTCCGGCAGCACCATCCAGGATGGTCGAAAACCACACAAGCCATCCTTCAATGCCGGTAAGATTAAAGTATTCATATTCGACAGGTGTCGAAGCAAGAATTGTTACCTTATTTGACCAGGGGATGTTTATCGATTTTAACCGAAGGGGGATATCTATCCCCAAGGTGCGGTATATCTGGCAAAAAAGGTATTGCTGTTCAGCTTCAGGATTTTGGATGGTAACTCTTATGTGGGTAGAGTAGGGAATGGGGAACCTTAAACTTAAACCTCCTCCCCCATCGGGTTGAACTGTAAAATGTACATGCGCAGTAGCATGGGACTGCTGGGATATGGCATTAGCTTGCCTATACCCCAATGATCCGCCATCAAATTGAATGGATGGGATATCTTCCCCATCAATATAGAATCTCAGGATCATGTTATTGAAGGTATTATTGGTTCCCCCTATGGCAAACCAGATTGAATCTATGACACCAGGCCCATCCTCATCGAGCAGAACCCTTGTTTCTCCGGCATCAATAGTGTCCCACTCAATCCGACCAACGATTTGTTTCACCTTTGGCCTGAGTCCAAGGTTGAGGCCATAAAGCTCATGGTTTTTCAAATACTGCTGTATACTCATGTATGCCTCTATACCGGATGTACCGGATTACTCGCTATACCGGCTGGTAATAGAGCCAGGTATAACCAAAAGAAAAGTCAGTGGCCATTGCTGTCGAGGTGGTATCAAGGACAGCCCTTGCGCCTGAATCAAACCTGATTCCACCGAAAAGTTCCAAAAGGTCCACTCCAACATCAAACTTTTTGGGATAAAACCCTCCGTTGGGACAAATCGAGAGCATCTTCCAGGATGTAGACATGGGCCATTGGTTAAAGTCATTGGAATCCATAAACCAGTTGAGAAGATTTGCCGAATCAATCGAGGGAGTCGCTTCGCCATTCAGATAGATACTGACTTTGGACTGGAGATGCGAGTTATCTGTCACTGGCTCCATAGTCATCGAATGCCATACAAGCCAGCCCTCTCCTGAGAGGTTAAAAAATTCATAGATAGTATCTGCTGACTCAAGGATAGTGATTTTGCTGTCATAGGGGATATTTACCGATTTTAACCGCAGAGGAACGTCAGCATCAGGAACATCATAGACATAACTGCTGATAGAGATGGTCTGTGCGACGTTACTCTTGATTTTTATCACGATTCCGGTTGAATATGGGATTGGGAACCTGAAACATACCACCTCCGCAGGATAAGAGGAGTTGGTCTCGGTAAAGATATGCTCAGTCCACCCATTGGTATAGCCAGATGAAAGATGCAGCCCCAATGAACCAAGGTCAAAGTTAAGAGATGGACTGCTTTCACCATCAATGAAAACTTTCAGCCTGGCATTTTTCAGGAAGGTATTATTGGCAGACATCCCAAACCAGATGGTATCCACATACCCTTTCCCGGTTATTTCACAAATAGTCCTCTCCTGATAACCGGAAAAGGTGAGTGTTTTGTTCACCCCGGCCATCCTGTGTTTAGCTTTCAGCAAACCAAGGTTAAGCCCATGATATCCATGTATTTTCACAAGAGAGCTTTCAATAGACACCAAAAATACTCCTTAATAAATAGTCTGCCTGCCTCCTTACGGAATGGCCATTGCCTTTACGGTTACGTTCCCACCGGATACAGCAGTCAACTCTGCCCTGACTGCCTTCATGGATGAAACATCCATTTGCCATATTTCATCAAGCTTGGTTGCCGTCGTAGACAGGTTGAAGGTCTTTAAATTCATGGCCGAGACAGGCAAAAAGTTTATCCCATCGACCGATCCAAGAAACGAGAGGCTGAATGAAGAAGCAGTACCGGTAATCTGTAAGTTCAAGGTCCCATGTGCCGTTACATCTATCTCTTCACCAGCACCAGGTACAGTAGCGGCATTATGGATTATCGTTTCAGGGGTTTCAAACTGAAGGGAAATGCCGCTATAGGTCTTGACAAAGCTCCCCTCCCCAGCGGCAAAAGCTACCCCGCTTTGATTTTCAACGATAATCCCCCACTTCCTGGGAAGAACCTTATTGAAATAAGTCCCTGCCGAGGGGATTACGGCAGTATAGATAAGCCCGCCGCTGTCAGGAGTATTGAGCACAAAAGGCCCCCGCCAGTTGGTAGGATCACGTTTTATGATCGCCTGATCCGCACCTGCAGCGTTATCGAGGTAAAGGCTGCCATCCTCTGAGCCATAAAACCAGATATTAACAAGCTGCTGTCCGGATGGAGTTCCGATTCCAAGCTGAATACTCAAGGTCAGCATGGCATCAAGGTATCTGGTGATGCTGTTATCTATGGCCAGGCTCGATCGTGCCGATCCTGTTGGAAGGCTTGCCAGTGATAAGGTAATAGAGGTTGATGGTCCATAGACTGTAGTCAGTTTCATAAGGTCAAAATCCCTCCTTCCGGCCAGGTGATGGTCATATTGATTTCTTTCGGGGTAACAGGAAAGCCGGTATCTATCCACATAATCAAAGGGGATGTGGCATCATCACCGGTATCTTTAAAAATGATCAGACCAGATATTTCCTCAGTCTTAAGGTTGGGATATATCACACTGTCTGCAAAGAATCTGACCAGGTCATAGATATTGTCTTTGGTGAAGGACTTGCCACTCAGACCCTTTCTGGCATAACCCTGCCCTGATATCTCGTTATGTGCCGGATCATTGGCCATTCCCATATCAATGAAACTATGGTCGGGGTTTGGAATGTAGCCTGATTTCACCATGAGCACCTTGATATCATCATGTACAAGGTCAATGCTGCCATCCAGAATTCCCAGTTTGCCAGTGTTATAGATAAAATCAGCCATATCAAGCCCTATGAATCCTTATAGACCCTATGAAGTTATCGTTATCCTGGAAGTATCCCACCTTGATAGCTCAACCGTACCTCCGGTCCCATCATCGATGTCGATGTTATCATCGAGGGCAGGATCAGGGGCAGTCCCGATTCTGACTACTACATCAGTGATTCCCGGTATGGTGGCAAGCTGGCCTATGAGGGCAGGATATACAATCACGTCTTGACCGGCCCCAAGAGCATTCCCCCATGAAACCAATAATGCCTTGATCTGATTGTCTCCATCAGCAGGGTAAGCACTGGTCACGGTCAAATCAAGCTCGAGGTAGATATCGACATCCACCGGACGGGAAAACTTGATGGGATGAGAAAACCCCTGAGAGTCTGATACAGTCATTGATATATTGCCACAGGATTCTATCCCTGCAGGCTTTGCAGCAAAGATCGCATCAGCTATCTCCTGATCACGGCTTGTAACCCCTCCGGCCTGGTAGACAATAACCTCAAAGCTTTTTGGAGGAAGGCCGCGGGAGTCGATCTCATTGGTGTAGTTTTCAAATACCCTTACAGTTTCAATTCCTGGCTTGTCTGAATCTTCATTCAGCTCAAGGACTGCTGAGCGGATAGCCTCAAGAGGCCCTGCCAGACTGATCTGAAGGCGGTTGTTTCGCCGGATGCGAAATTCAGCATCAGTTTCAGTGTTCCTGCCCACGATGGCGTCTTCCGGATTGGTCACGCTGGTTAATCCGGCTATCGGGTTATCGATCACGGTCATAGTTCCGGCATTGGCCACAAGAGGTCCGGCTGCAATAGCCGTGCAGGCTGCATTGGTTGGACCTGACCCGATGGTAACATCTGCATTAGTGGCAAATTTGATAGAAGGATTGCCGGATACCGAGAATACTGTTCCTGCAGGAACGGCAGTCCCCTCGGTTCCAGTCAACTGGACCACTACGGTTGATGCTATGGCAGGAAGCCTGGTAAGCCCGGTGAGTGAGGCCGCATTATCAAGGTTTACACCCTCTGCTGAAGCCGGATATTGGCTGTTATAGACAGCTTCTGCCAGCTCCCAGAGCAGAGTTTCTCTCTCTGAGAAAGTCCCTTTGAGCTGGCCAAAAACACTCTCTGGCAGCGTGTTGAGGTGTGCCCCAAGGTTGGATTTTAATGCTTCATCGATCTCCGCCTGGATGATATCGAGAGTTTTCGGGACAAAGCCGGCACTTGTCAGACCATAGCTCATGGCAATACCTCATTGAAGCTCACGGTAATACCTCACTGAATTCGATAACTCCCTCTTCACACAGAGCCTTGAAGGAGAGGGTAAGTTCCCGTGTGCCCGCATTAAGATCAAGGGAAAACTCCGTAAGCCGAAGGATTCCCTGCGTATTAATAACCTCCCGCTTAAAGATGCTGTCCAGGATCGCTGGATCAGGATTCTTGCGAAGGACCTGCTGGAAGTAGGGAATCCCAATTTCAGCATTCAAAAACCACTCCCCGTAAAAGGTTTTCAGCCTCTGGGACAGATGCTGCCTGATGGCATCTACACCTGTGGTCAATACCAGGTCAGAGCCTGATATCAAGAGATCACCGTCGGTATCAAGTGCAAGGTCACTCATGATACGGTCCCCACTCCAGGTTGTGCAGTAATCGGGAGAGGCCCTCCGGAAGGACCTGTCCCGGTTGCGCCGGTTGTGGTCACATTAACAACGGCATTATTGGTAATGTGAGAGACAATCTGTCCGGCGATAATCTTCCACTTGGCGATCAGGACAGCTTCTTCAGCCGCCGACATCTCACCCTGATCTGCTATCAATGCCGCAGCAATGGCGGTCCCCAGTACGTCACCACTTAACATTTCATCCTCTTAAGGCATCAAGGTTTCCAATTTGGATTTATCCTGCTGGAAATCAGCTATCGTAGTGGCCAGGAAAGGAGCTGGCCCCATTGCTGTCAGTACCTTTGCCCCGATCAGGTGATCAATGACTCCTAAGATCACGGTTAAAAGTTCCTCGCTTGCACCCTCGATACTGATCTTGCCGGACGGATCAAGCTCAATCCGAAGGGTATTGTTCTGGATCACCAGGTTATCAGCCGATACATTCGCCAGGACTGCCTTGAATGGCCGCACCCCTGGGATAAATATAGAATCTGAAAGATCGTGGTGCCGGGGATTATCGGGGGATGATATCTGACCATCTCCAGAGAGCCAGTTATCGATTGAACGAGAGCAAACAATGATTACACCCAAATCACCGGCCTTCAGGGGTAAGTGAACATAGGCATTCCCGCCACCTGCTGAAGGCCACTGCACCGGCACGGACGGAATGACCGGATATTCATTTGGTTCACTGTTCTGATAACGTTTGCGCAAAAGTATTTGAACATCGGCCTTCTGGGTAGCAGGGGTGTATTTTTCCACCCTGGCAGGCATAGCCGTATACATATCAAGGAGCTGTGCCCTGATCGCCTCTCTGATCGTATACGCCAGGGTAGCTGTCTCGTTCTGGATACTCATCACTTCGCCTCCGCTGTCACGTACCAGGCATTATCATGGGTGTCACCCGTGAATTTTGCCTTGTTAACCCGATAATTTCCGGTAACCCTGGCGCTCTCGATCCTTACTGCCCGGCCCGGCCTGATCTTTGGCTGAATCAGAGCGGTAAATTCAATGCCCTCTTCCCTGCGAACAGGAGAGCCAATAAGTCCGGTTTTCGGAGTCAAAAGGACTGCCTCCTCAGTTGTCTTGCCACCCGCCGTCATCATTTGCATGTCGTTATCCTGGATGCTCCACTCAAGGCCCAGGGCCCCGGTCAGATTATCAAGATGAAGGGCTGATGATCCTGATAGAACAAGGCCAGTCTGTGCTTTCTTGGGCGCAAACGATCCGGTCCGGAGAAAATCGAGCACACCATTAATCATGATCCCGCCGGTATCACGCATGGTTTGTACCAGGTCAATGGCTGGAATTTTCAGGTCAGTGCCCTCGGCATAGCTCTTATCAATAATGGCTTCCATTGCTTTACTGCCGCTTGCTGCCTCAATGATCGTTACCGTATCCGGCCCCTGGCTGGTCACGGTGACCGAGGCGACATTCTTGGTATCTTCGCTTGAAAGAGCAGCTTTTTTGATATCCCCGACAAACAACTCCTCAAGGTTCCCACCATAACCTGCCTCCAGGATGACGGCCAGACTCCTTTCCCCTGATTCCAGCATGGCCCAGTGCTTCGGGTGCAGGTTATAGATCGATATCCTGCCGGTATTGGGCACCAGGGATTCACTTGTTTTCTCGATTTCAAAGGCTATCCGAAGACCAATTACTTTAATCCCCTCGTTAAGCCTGCATCGAGGCCCGAAAGATACTGCTGCTGATCTGTCCCATAAAAGCATTTATGTGGTCTCCCCATACAGGAAAAGAGTGAAGGGTGAAGGATGAAGGGTGAAAAAATTTCTCTCTTCACACTTCACTCTTCTCACTTCACCCTTCTCACTTCACCCTTCATTATCCTGTCTCCCGATACAAAAGAAGCACATTGGCTCCAAGATCATTCCTTCCAGGGCTTATATTTTCATCCTCGATGTTGAGCAGAAAAAGGTTGCCCTGGGGAACTCCATCATAAGCCCGAAACTGTGCCAGGAGATCAACTCCGGCAAGCAAAGCAATTCCGGCCACAAGCATCACCCCCTGGCCAGTCTTAACATCCATGATCCACCGGCCAGCCCGTGTGTTGAACCGAAAGGCCAGGATATACCGGGTGCCGTCAAGTTCAATCTTGAATTCGTAGTTTGCCGTGTCTGCTCTTACCGGTAACTGTCGTAAAGACATTAACTTACCCTTAATAGAGCCCAAGGGCTCCGATTAATTTGTACAGCAGGGATTCCCCTTTTTCTTTTGCCTTATCTCCAGGATCGGAGGTGCTTTGATTTCCCTGGCTTTTCTTTGGCGTTGCCCGATCAGCAGTGGCCTGATCAGCCATTGCCGGGATAGTTACCACCTCACTCCAGGCAAAATTTACCCTTCTAAAAGATGCCGTAAAGGGCAATGATCTGGTAGTTCCTTGATTTCTCGGCATGGACAGTGATTCCATGACCATATTGTCATAGGCCACAAGGCCGGTAATGATCATGACCGGCAGGCGGTTCTCATAAATTTGCTCGAAGAGCTGGTATGCTGACTTTATCTTAATTGGGCTGCTATCCTGGGGAGGAGTGGTCTGCACACCTGTCTGAGCAGGTTTTTGCAGCAAAGTCCCGGCAAGTTT
>JBFMGO010000150.1:0-10781 GCA_040752695.1 bacterium | reverse complement strand
ATGCGTATGGTTATAGAGGTTATGAAAAAGAGTACCTGTCAGAGGGCTTGCTCTGGCTGTTTCATTTCAGGCAGGGCCATTATGTGTTTCAACAGTTTTTCCCCACTGTCATTCCTACTGTCATTCCCCCTGTTATTCCTTTCGTTATTCCTCTCGTTATTCCTTTTGCCGGCCATGTCTTCTGCGGCCCTGGCTCAAGGGGGAGGACCGGTCATTAGGTGGATTTCTCCAGGCCCACATTATACCAATACCGTCACGCCGATATCCATCCGGGGTGAAAACCTTGCCAGGGATGCCAGAGTAAGTATCTACGCAGAAGATATGGTGCAGGAATGGGATTTCGAGGTCTCAGGCTGGGCGCAAAATGTATGTGCCCAGGGCAACTACGCTTATGTGGCTGCGGACACGATGGGCCTTCAGATCGTTGATGTCAGCCAGCCCGATCAGCCGGTCTTGCGAGGTGGCTGTGATACTCCCGGCTGGGCCTGCGGAGTGCAGATCCTGGGAGAGTATGCCTATGTTGCCGATGGGTATTCCGGCCTTCAAATCATTGATGTCAGTAAACCTGATCAGCCGGTTCTCAAGGGAAATTTCAATACCGCCGGTTATGCCTATGGGGTTTATGTACGGGGGAGCTCTGTTTATGTGGCTGATGGCGCATGCGGCCTTCAGATTATCGATGTAAGCCAGCCCGATCAGCCGGTCCTGACAGGGAGTTTCGATACTCCCGGCTCAGCTCGCGGTGTTTTTGTTGCCGGAGATTATGCATGGGTAGCGGATAACGACTTTGGCCTTGAGATTATCGCTATAGGCCAGCCTGACAAGCCTGTCCTGACTGGAAGCTACGATACGCCGGGACACGCCCTGGGTGTCTTTGTTGCAGGCGATTATGCCTATGTGGCGGATGGCGACTTTGGCCTTCTTGTCATCGATATCCAAAGCCCCGGTCATCCGAAGCTCAAGGGGAGCTATGATTTTGATCCTGGTTCGGGCTGGGCCTGCGGGATATCCGTTTCGGGGAATTACGCGTATCTGACGGATGGATACACAGGGCTTTTGATGCTTGACATCAGCTATCCGTCAGGACCGGTCCTCAAGGGGACGTGTCACACACAAGGCGACCCGTGCGGCGCCTTCGTTCTGGGTGATTATGCTTATGTGGCTGATGGTGGCAGCGGCCTTCGGATAATCAATATCAGTCACATCGACAGCCCGGCTCTATCCAGGAACTGCAATACGCCGGGATGGGCTTACGGGACCTTCATTCTGGGGGACTACGCCTATGTAGCTGATGGCGATGCAGGCATTGCCGCAGTCGATCTTGGCAACATCGACCACCCTACCCTGGCCGGAGCTGGAAGCTGTGATACACCGGGCCGTACCTATGAGGTCTTTGCCGTCGATAATTATGCTTACCTGGCGGATGGCGATGCCGGTCTTCAGGTCATAGACATCAGCCATCCCGAAAGACCCGTTCTGAAAGGGTCCTGCGATACACCGGGCAATGCCCAGGGTGTCTTTACGGCAGGTGATTATGCCTTGGTGGCAGACAGCGATTCTGGACTTGCAGTCATCGACATAAGCCGCCCTGAGGAGCCGACCTTTGCAGCAAGCTGCAAAACCCCTGGTTCCTGCCAGAAGGTCTGTGCATCGGGCAATCATGCCTTTGTGGCAGATGGCAGTTTCGGCCTTACCGTCATTGACATCACCCGGCCTGACCGGCCAATCATGACCGGAAGGTGCGATACCCGGGGCTCAAGCCAGGATGTCTTTATCGCGGGCAATTATGCCTATGTGGCTGACGGTGATTCAGGCATGGCTATTATTGACATCAGTCGGCCAGACCGGCCAATCATGACCGGCGAGTGCGATACTCCGGGTTCGAGCCAGGGGATCTTTGTTTCAGGCGATTATGCCTATGTGGCTGATGGTGACTTTGGACTTGCCGTCATTGATATCACAAGGCCCGAACGTCCTTTACTTATGGCCACTCTCGGCCCGGATCTGTCCGGCCAGGTCCTTGGGCTTTTTCTCAGTCAGGATCATGTCTTTCTCGCCTCAGGATCTTCCGGACTGCAAATACTTCCTCTGCCGTGCTTCGGGCTCGCCCGCATCGAGCAGGTAACCCCTGATGGAAAAGAAGCCACTGCCATCCTCCCCTTCGGCCTGGCGGAAGGGTTTTACACGGTAAGAGTCACTGGGAGCAGCGGTCTGACCGCCTCAGTGAGCAATGCCTTCGAACTGATTGACGACAATCCCTTTTTCCGCATACTGTTTCCTCAGGGAAGTGAAATACTCTCAAGCCTGGTTCAGATCCGATGGGAAGCCAACCCAGGCAGCTACGGGCCTGGTGCAATGCTGCCACCGGACAGGATAATGGTGGATATCGCATGCAGTGCCGATCGAGGACATACCTGGATGCCGGTAGCCACTGGAGAAGAAAACGATGGCTTGTACGATTGGGATACCGCTCTTATGGCTGACGGGGACTACCTGCTCAAGATAACCTGCAAAGCCCCTGACCAGGGCAGTGAGGGATTATCAGCCATGAGTGAGCAGTCGCCGGACAGGAAAGAGATTATCTCGGAGATTATATCGGATGCGCCCTTTACCATTTCAAACGGCAACACCCCGCCGAGCATCATTGATATCTCGGCCAGTCAGCAGCCGGACGGACTGGTGGCCATTCGCTACCGCTGCATCGATCAGGAGCAGACTATGGTGAATGTGTCCTTCCAGTACTGGGATGGGGCTGCCTGGCGGCCATGCCGCAGCCTGACCGGTGCAGGGATGCAGCAGGCAATCCAGGTGGCAGCCCAGGGGCAGGAAGGGCTGGATCAGGGACAGGGGCAGGGACAGCAGTCCCGGAGCGGCCAGCTTTTGTCCGCCTCGTGGAGAGTCAGGGACGATTTCCCCGGCCATTATCTGAAAGACTGCAAAATCAAGATCCTGGCGGATGACGGTCAGTCATTCGCCCATCTTGCCGAGGGAGAGAGCCCGGCCTTCACTCTCGATACGATCCCGCCCAAAACAAAGGTAAATCCGGCAGGCGGCACCTTTAGCCGCTGGGCCAAGGTCGCCCTGTCCGCCAGTGACGATTCGACGGTGGCAGCCGTTCATTACACCACCGACGGCTCACCCCCCACCAATGGCTCCCCCCTCTACACTGCGCCCATTATGATTGCGGGCAACACAAGCCTGCAATTTTTCAGCGTGGATATCTTCGGCAATCAGGAACCTGTCAGAGCGGAGCAGTACCTGATCAGCAAAAGAGTCGTTGTTTCGACTACAGGCCCTGTCTGGCCAGGATCGAATATGAAAATAACCTGTCAGGTTCTCTATTCGGATAGTAGTCTGGTGTCCGGGAATGCCATCAGCTTCACCATATCGGTCAGCGGCTCTGCTGCCTTTGATCCGAACGCCGTAACCGGCACGGTGCTTCAGTTGAACAGTGGCCGAAATCAGGCTAAGGTTCAGACTCAAGGCGGAAAGGTGGTGCTCAATCTGACCGACGACCAGGCTGAAGAGGTTCATTTGTCCATTCAGGACACGGAACGGATGGGGCTTGAAATTTCAGGGTCCGCTTCCTGGCTTTTGGCCAGATTCCTCGATCCTGACCTTGATGAGGATAAAGACGGCCTGCCAAACCGTCTGGAGACTTCAGACTGTCCGAAGGTCGATAATCCTGATTCGGATGGCGACGGGCTGCCGGACGGATATGAAAGAAGCCACTCCTGTCTCGATCCCTGTGACGCCAGTACACCGGCCGCTACAGCCGATTCCGGCCATGGAGCCAGTGGTGACCCGGATGGGGATGGAATCGATAACCTGGCCGAATACCACTGGGGCACTGACCCCTGCCTGAAGGATACGGATGGAGACGGTCTCGATGACGGACTTGAATGGGGCTCCGATGTACAGCATCCTCTGGACAGCGACGCTGATGGCCTGATCGACGCTCTTGAACTTGACAGCGATGGGGATAGACTGCCTGACGGCAAGGAGTATTTCAGCCTGAAGACCAGCTCTACCAGCACCGATACTGACCAGGACGGAAAGTCGGACGGTTTTGAGGTGGGCCCTGACCCTGATCATCCTGCATTCTGTACCGATGCTCAAGGGGGAAAATGTCTCTGTGCACTTGATTCCGGCAATGCTCAAGGAAAGCCTGTCATTGAATCTATCCGGCCCTGGTGGACCACGGATGGAACCGCGGCCATAGCCGTAAGCGGGCAGAATCTTACCGCATCCACCCTGATCGGCATTTACGGTCAGGAGCCTCCCCTGGAAGTGGGCGGATACGCTTTAGGGGCAGGCGAAGCTTCAGGAGTATGCATCCTAGGGAATTATGCTTACCTGGCTGCCGGACGGTCGGGGATTCTGATAATCGATATCAGCCAGCCAGATCAGCCGTTTTTGGCCTGTGCTGTTCCAACAAGTAGTTTCAATGCTCTTGACATCTGCATGGCCGGCCAGTACCCTTGTGTGGCTGCCGGGTATTCGGGCCTTTTGGTTCTCAGCCAGCCTGATGGTCAACCGGTGGTGAAGGGCACCTATAATACGCCGGGGTACAGCAATGGAGTATGGGCACAGGGAAATCTGGTCTATGTGGCTGACGAGTGGGAGGGACTCCAGATTATCGATATCAGCCAGCCAGATCAGCCGGTCCTCAAAGGGAGCCTTGCTACTCCGGACTGGACCTATGGGATCTGCGGCCAGGGGAATTACGTGTATCTGGCAGCCGGATATTCGGGCCTTTTGGCCGTTGATGTCAGCCAGCCCGAAGATCCTGTCCTGGTTGCAGGCTGCACCATACCGGGTTCTGCTGTTGCAGTCACCGTTTTTGAGGGCTGCGCCTATGTAGTGGATAGCTCATCCACCTTACAGGTCATCGATATCACCTATCCGGCCTATCCTTCGCTTATGACCAGCATAAAGCTGCCTGCCCGGAGCCAGGCCCTTGGACTCTCTTTCAGTGCTGAATACCTCTACCTCGCTTCAGGATCAGCAGGGCTTGATATTTTCACCAGACCGGACTCCTGGCATGCCCGGACCAGTGAGGTCAACTCCTCAGGAACCCGGATCAACGCGATTCTCCAGGGTGAAATACCGCCTCAAGGCTCCTGTACAGTTAGGGCACTCAATCCTCCCTATGGAAAAGCTGATTCGATTACTCTGGTCTTTGAGACTACGGCCAATACCCCCCCGCAGGTCGAAGTCTTATCAGCCAGTCAGAGAATGGCCGGTCAACAGAATGGCGGCTCTGTTGTCATCACCTATAGCTGTCTCGATCAGGAACAGTCCGAGGTAAAAATACTCTTTCAATACTGGGACGGCTCCCGATGGAAGGATTGCCAGACCGTGACGGGAAGCGGCACTCAGCCCACAGGATCGAACCTGACCGCTGTGTGGGGCGCTCAAAGCGATGCAGCCGGGAAATACCTTGCCGATTGCCGGATCAGGATCAAAGCCGATGACGAGCAATCCGGAAACTGCCTGGCCGAGGCCGAAAGCACACCATTCCCCCTTGACACCAAAGCACCCGGTATTACCGTTGCTCCTGTCGGAGGCTCCTACCAAACCTCTCCAACCGTTACTCTCGGTACGGATGAACAGACAGAAGAAGGAACAGAAAAAAGTACAGTTCTTCTTTACTATACGACCGATGGCTCAAGTCCGACACTCAAGTCGAGCATCTATGCCGATCCCATAAAGCTCTCGGGCAGTACCACCCTGAAAATCCTGGCTGTTGACTCTTATGGCAACCAGGGAACCATAAGGAAGGAGGTCTATACGGTCTCGGCTTATGTTCCTCCGCCCCCTGCGACATGGCCGCAGCCGATAACGGGGAGCGGATGGACGCCATTACCACTCCCTGTCACAATTCCTTCGCCTTCTTCGGGCTTCTCTACAGCGCTCACACCAGCCTTCGGCTTGCCCGGCTCCGGCAACCCGCTTGGCTCATCCAGCCTGTTCGGCACGGCGAGCGGCTCATTCGGCTTACCCGGCTCATCCGGCTCATCCGGTTCATTTGGCTTGTTTGGTGCATACAACTCGTACAGCTCATATGGCTTATACGGCTCGTTTGGTTCATACAGCCCATATGGCTCGATTAGTTCATACGGCCCGTTTGGTTCGTTCAACACATCCGGAAATTACCTGGCACCTTCGGGCGGTTACCCGGCACCTTCGGGCGGTTACTGGCTGCCTTCAGGTTCCGGCAATTACTCGGCCCCGTCATACAACAACTATGCATATCCGGCCAATTATGGCTGGTTTGGCGACTGGGGGCCTTCCCTGCTCTCCTCAGGTGCCGCAGGCAGCATCGTCTCTTCTTCTTATTCCGGATTTTTATCTTTCCCATACTCATTCTGAAAATGAGTGTAAGAGAATACGGAATATGAATTACGGTGAGAATGGATTGCAGTGAAAAATGGTTAATTCATGAAAAAATATGTGTTTTCCGATCATGCTTATGATATGTTAAAAGAACGAAACATAAAAGAATCGTGGGTGGAATCAACCATGGAAGATCCCGAGAAGAGGGAAATCAAGGATGACGGCACGGTTCATTTTATCAAGGCAATTAAGGAACGTGGAGGACGATGTCTGCGCGTTGTTGTGAATCCGAATGCCGCTCCGCCCAGCAGATTATAACTCTCTTTTTTTTGATCGTAGAATAAGGAGATCGCCATGAGGCTTAAGATAGATGAAAAAAATGATGTTTTGTATTTTCAGCTGGATGAATCAGCTATTGTTGATTCCGAGGAGATTAAACCGGGTGTGATTCTTGACTATGATGCCAACGATAATGTCATTGGAATTGAAATCTTGGGTTTGAGCAAACGGGTTCCCCTGCATATGCTCAAGAGCCTGCAATTTCGAGACTGTGTAATGGGAGGGGCGGCTTGCACATGGCCGCCCCTCCTTCTGTGGCAATCTTCTTGCAACCTCCCTGTAATCTACCCCGCGCCCTACCCGCGACTCAACCGCAGATACAAGCCATTCACCGGTGTCACTCCTATCTCCTGTCACTCCTATCTCCACCGGTCAGCTAATAAATGCCCGCACGAAACATCCAGTCTGTCCATTTGTCTGTCCCGTAATCAGGAGTGAATTGCGAACCAGAGCCGATCCAGTTATTTGTATTGAATAGCGAAGTATTGCCCGCTCCGGTATAGCTGGAGGGTAAGCTGACGCTGTTGTAAGCATAGCCGTATGTCGGCCACCAACCTGAAGTATTATACTTAGTCCACCACCATGACGAGTTATTCAGTGGCCACCAGAGACTTGAATAGGGGAATTGATAGGTAAAATAGTAATCATTCATATTCGGTTTTTCCGGCGGCTTCGTTGGCGCAGCCTTGGTCATGAAAGAACTGGTCTTCGCCGAACTGATCCGGTTTCCGGAAATATCCTTAACATCCTGGCCAACGATGATCTGGTAGGTAGTCTTTGGCTTCAGACCAGCCTTTGGAGCCTGGAAAGTGATCGAAGTCAGGTCCGTCGATGGTTTGGGTACACAGTTCGGATCATGCGGAGTGATGGTGATATTATTCGTAAGAGACTCCCAATCCATCGGCTCATTGAAGGTAATGGTCACATCCTGGGAAAGGCTGACTTCAGAGGCACTTGCATCCGGCATAATGCTGACCACTACAGGAGGAATGCGATCGTACTTGCTGACCCCGCTATCCGTAATAAACCATAAATTGCCATAGATATCTATCTGAATGTACCGTATCTGCTCAGACGAAGGAGAGTATGGCCCCAGGCTGACCGGGCTCTCCCATGAACTCCAGTCAGTAGTGGCAAAAATGCCCTGATCGGTAGCAAACCAGTACCGCTCGCCTGGATAGTCGCTGCCGGTAACCGGGAAAATCATATAGATGTTATTGCTCGGCAGGCCGGTTACTCTGGTCCACTGATTGGCATGGTATTTATACGCCCCCTCCTCAGCGGCTACCCAGAGAGTGTCTTCTACGGGATCGTAGGTGAGAGAATTTATGGTGAGCCCATAGGCTGGCAGGAAAGAGCTGTCATTGACAGAACTGTAAACCAGTTGATTGGCTGCGCTAAACTTAAAGATATCTCCCCATTGTGTAGCAATCCACTTATTGCCCTCGTCGTCCAGCGTTATAGCTTTGATCCAGTCGTTTGTCAGGCCATGACTGGCATCGAACATAACCTGCCATTGATTACTTTCCAGCCGGAGAACCCCGTTACTCCGGGTCGCGATCCAGACACATCCTTGAGAATCAATGACTATATCTTGAACAGGATCATCGGGCAGCCCGTTTTGGCCCCTCGGAAAGAATCCAGTCACCCGTCCCAGGGCAGGATCAAACTTGGCTACGCCGCACCCCGATCCAGCACCGGTGCCTGATCCTGCGCCAGTCCCTGCGCCTGAGCATGTATCAGGCTGGCTTAAGAGCCAGATATACCCTCCTTGCGGATCAACAGCCAGGTTGGTAATGAAATTGCTCGGCAGGCCCGCATTCTGAACAGTGTAGGGATGAGAGGTCCAATCGGTCCAATAATTCGGATCCGACGGGGCTGCGCCAGATTTGGGAGAGTAGGTAAACAATCCTCCCCCAAAAGTAGCCACCCAGAATCTGCCATTCTTATCCACAGCCAGATCGGATACCGGACTATTTATTGGGAAGTTGGTCCATTCATAACCGGTCCATTCATTACCGCAAACTGTATTATACTCAAAATCGGCCTCCATGCTGTTCGGCGGAGAGGCCGTGTCCTTGGCAGTTAACCTCACCGAAATATGCTTGTTTTCTTCAAAGGGACTCATCGGCGTGTAGGAGATAGTACATCCCAAGCCATTCGGAAGGATGGAAACATCGGTGACTTCACGGCCGTTAACGAACAGGTGCCAGGATGCAGGCCGGATATCCACACCAGATCCGACATCGCTTATGATAAAGGTAAGGGTGGCATCGGCCGCTATACATGAATGGTCAGGAGGATCGCTGCTTTCTACGTACGGCTTGCAGGAATCCTGAGTATAGAAAAAGTAGTTGAACGTTGCCTTATGGCCTGCCTGGTCACTGGCCTCAATCCTTACCGGCACCATGGTTGAGCACTCAAAGAGTATGACTGGCATATAGCCGAGCGTGCAGTTGCCCTGGGCACAGTCAAGTGTGACTGCCTGCTGAGGGATTTCCTGCCCGTCAACGAACAGGTGGATAGAATCCCTGTCCACTGGTGCGCTATTGGCCCTTATATTCATGGTAATCTTTGCATTGACCGCCACGTCAGTAGAATTGGGCGCCGGATGAACACCCTCGATAATCGGCTCATTCGCCTGGCCCCCTCCCGTGGATGGCTGGTCTCCAGGTGTAGCACCGCCAGACCCCGTTGTGCCGCCCGGATTAGTGCTGCCTTGTGTGGTGCCGCCTGGGTTAGCGCCGTCTGGATTAATACCGCTTGAGTTAGTGCCTGACCACTGTGATGAGCGGGGGATGTAATCTTCGGTCCCAGGAAAAACGATAACCAGGCCATCACTGAGCGCATCTTTCGCATTATGGGAGTACTGTCTTGCTATCCGGTCCTGGTACTTTAGCCCGACAGTGGCCGAACCACCACGGGTGGAGCGTTCGTTCTGCGTCATAACATCCTTGTAGAGAAATACGATGTCATTTTTCTCCTCATAAAAGATTACCTCAAAGGTAACGGTATCCAAAGGAGCACCTCCTGCATAGTAGTGCATGGGAATATCGTACCACTCGACAATGAACCGGGCCGGGTTGCTTGCAGTATCGAGAAAGTAATAAACTGCCCCCCCTGCCTTGGGATCAAGGTCGGTCCAGAAGGGAGCAATAACATCCCAGGGATTCCGGGAATAGGCTCTTGTGGGATCACCCGGATCAGCCAATGGATCATTATTCCACTGAACAGCGATATTGTCGTCGAAGGTAAGGTATCCATTGGAAGAGACTTTTAGCTGGGTCAGCGTTTTGTCGAAAAAAGAAAAATGAAATCCGATATCCCCAAGATCCAGTGTTTGGTAACTGTCGTCTTCAAGGATAAGGGTTTTGCTGCCTGGCTGCGAAGATAATTCCACCCACTGGTAGGGATTACCTTCTTCTGCCTGGACATTGACCACTCGCCCCTGAAACGAAAACAGAATGAGAGTAATAAGGAAAAAATACAAAATAGTGCCTGCTAACCTGGCTTTCATTGACTTTCCTCCTGTTTACCTATAGTTTATTCACCTTAAAATCCTGTAAGGCTATCCCCTGGATAATACAGGGTAATTTATTGCATCTTCTTCAGAAGTCATGATTAAGGTCATGGTAGACAGGGATAGTATTCTTCAGCCTGCCGGCCGGTTTTATCCAGTGTCTCAAACTTCGCTTTCAGGTTCGCCCAATCCTTTCATTATAAGCGTTTAAGTCACTGAACTCATTACAGTGAATACAAAATACTCACCTTTTGGACTCGATGAAACAGACCATTTTCATTGGAATACCCTTTATTTCGTTCAGTGAGGTTTTTAATGAGGTAGATTACTTTTCGGCTTTTATGGAAGATATCTCCTATAGCTAACTTTTCAGACAGATGACTTCAAGGATCGAGGGGATATTTATGGAGCGGTTTTCAATCGAGTATACTGCAACAGATAATACATACAAAAAGCGGTAGTGATAAACAAGTAATGCTGGAGGATTTTTCCGGATAGAGTGAGGAAAGTAGACGACAATTCATTAGAGTTACTTCTAAGCGATAAAACTTCTGAAAAGGAGCCAATAATGAATTGTCCTTCC
>JBFMGO010000149.1:0-10928 GCA_040752695.1 bacterium | reverse complement strand
GGATGGGAAATGCCTGGGAGTTTTAAACCTTCAGGATAGACACTGGCAAATTATCAACCTGTTAGGCTATCAAAATTATTATACATAAATCCCCAATCTTATTATGGGGGGTGCGGAATGTCGGCTCATATCTCAAATCGCAATAAGCACCTGTCTTGCTTAACTAACTAATCGTTCATGAAAAGGGGACAGATTTCAAATCTGTCCCCATTATTGATAGAACATTGTAGTAGAAAAATTGAAAAATGATCGATCTTAACATCACTTCAAATATTTTAGTTAATAATATATAAAATAGTTCAATTTATATTACGTTAAATTCCTACATCTTTTTTGACATGTGAACCTATAATACAAATCTTTATCAAAGTAACAGTTTTAAAAAAGGGTTTAAGAAAAAATATTTTATTTTTTAAGGAGATAGTAATAATGTCGAAAATAGCCAGGAGAGTAATAAAAAAAAATAAACAATTTATTTGGCTCTTTTCTCTCATAGCTCTGTTTACCACCTTATTTATTGCCGGCACAAGGAAGGCCAGAGGCGAGGACTGCTGTTTACCAGATTCCTCTACAGCACAATTGACTGAAAAACAAATGCTCGAGAAATTTTGGATGAACACTTATGGAGCATTGCCGGCTTCCTCCACGCATGTTGAGTCTACATTAACTATGCACATGGAATTGCTTGCCAAAGCCAAGCCCGATGAATGCTTTTGCCAGAACGGTGTGCCGTATCCTGATGAGCCACCCTGTCCTGATGGCTGTGTACCAAAAGTGAATCAAGCCTATGTATGGGGGCTTACTAAATCCGGAGATGATCTATGGTTTGGAACAGCCCCTAATGTATATTGTCTTGGTATGCGAAATATGCTCGGTATAGATTGGCCCTCCCAACAGACATCCTCATGGGTTTGTGAGTTTGGTGAATCGCATCTTTGTCCGCCTCTTCCCGACTATCTTGGTGATTGGAGGCCGCCCCATATTTTCGTCTATAATACCATAACCAAGAAGCTGATGGATTTAACGCCTCCTCCCAGTCAAGATACTGATAATCGAATCCACTATAACCTTGGCATACGTGCAGCAGGCACGCTTGGAGACGTAGTATTCCTGGGGGGACCGACTCTCATTTTACCCGATGGAGTTGATTACCCGGAAAGACCAACATTAATTCCGCTCGGAGGAGTAGATATCTTTGCCTATGATGCCAAAACTCATGAGTATCTTGGATATAGAAATTTTCCAGAATGCATTAACATTCGTAAGTTTCTGGTGGTGAATGATATTCTCTATACGGCTGTCGGTACGAGGGATGGGAAAGGCCTTGTGCTGCGATGGACAGGCCAATTGGAATACTCATCAGGAAAACCGGACCTGTCGAAACTGTTCCAGTTTGAGGTTGTTGGAATACTTGACAGTGATGGGATAGACCTTGCCTATCACGAAAACCGCCTCTTTATTTCAACCTGGCCTACTTCAGGGCAAGCAGGCATATGGATGAGTCCGAAAATTCCCGAAGAAGGCGGATTGACCACAGAGGACGTACGGCCGGGTCTATGGACTAAGGTCTGGAAGGCAAGTGATTATGAGCCTGACCGGATTACTGCCTCCACCTATGAGGGAGGTGCCCTTGCCTCTTTTGACGGCTATCTCTATTGGGGAACCATGCATGTGCCCATGGTAGCCACTCTTTTACATTTTATGGAATATGGTGACCCAGACAATATAGAAGAAGTTTTTAAGACAGAAGAAGCTCTTAAGGTGTTTTTAGGGACCTATCGTTCTATCAGCATATTCCGGGGAAGAAATTTTGGTACAGAAAATGCGGAAATGGAGGTTCTTTACGGAGCGTCGCAACTGCCTGCCTTTAATGAAGAAACCAGGGAATGGGAGATTAAGAATAATAATATGGGCCGCCCTCTCTGGGGTCCCTCCGGTTTTGGAAACCCTTTTAACATTTATACCTGGACCATGTCAGTTTTTAACGACGAACTCTTTATCGGTACTATGGATTATAGTTATGTAGACATGGAAGAGATGAAATGGATTTTAGGAACTTATGCCGATCTTCCTCTCAGTACTTTATTAGCAAATCCTCCAGTACATACTTTTGGAGCAGACCTTTTCTGTATTTCTTCATCAGATAAACCGGCAATTCCTGAATCACTTACCGGGGTGGGCAATTATACTAATTATGGTATCCGTACTATGATTTCAGATGATGCTCTTTATCTGGGCACAGCCAACCCGATGAACCTTCTTACTAATCCTGATGACTCTTTACCGGAAGGGGGATGGGAATTAATCAAACTGACGCCAAAGGCCCCTTATCCCATAGTAGATCCTCTTCCTGAGGTAATAGCTGAATGCAAAATAACTCTCATCCCGCCCATGGCCATGACCAGGAAATTCAAGACAGTTACAGCGACGACTAGTGATCCTCTAACCTATACAACTCCGGGTGAATATAAAGTAACCTGGATATATGGTGATAATCATGGGGGCACTGCTACCCAGAAGCAAACAATTATCCTTAATGATTGCTTGCCGCCTGTTCCGGATGTCGATCCTCTTCCGGACATAAAAGGACACGGTATAGTTATCTTAACCCCGCCTACTGCTCATGATAATTGTGCCGGGAAGATAACGGCAACCTCTGATTGCATATTTAACTTTTACCTTCCTGGAGCTTATACGGTAGAATGGACCTATGACGATGGGCATGGCAACATTACCGTCCAAAAACAAAAGGTAATTGTTGAACTTAAATTAGGCACTAAAAATTGGAAAAAGCCTTGGCTGCCAAACCCATGGAACTGGGGCCCAATTCCTATTGTTATCTATGGCTATGAAGGATTTGATCCCTCGATTATTGAACCGGAATCGATTGAACTGGGTCATGAAGGCATCACAGAAAAAGTTAAACCGAGCTATTGGTATTACAATGACTTAATACCACGATACTTTGGTAAGCGCTCTGTCGACCAAGGTTTAAGTTTAAGTAATAATGATGGGTATAAAGACCTGGTTGTCATCTTTAATCCGCGAGAAATTATCACAAAGCTCCAATTAGCTGAAATGTTAGGGGAGACAGTTTCCTTTACTTTAAGCGGTAATCACAACGAAAAAAACCAAAATATTCCCTTTGAGAGCACAATTGAGATGAAGATCAATGTCCCCTGGTTGTATCTATGGGGGTTGAATACATCGAGGAGACAAGATTACAGAAGGAGTAATGCGTACTTTTTGCGAGAATTATATCAACTCACTTTTTTGCCCTAAAACCGTGTTTCCGCACCTATGATAAGAATTTGTAGATTTTTCCTTTGAAAAAAAGTTGCTGATTCTATACTGTGGTATGCCGTTAATTTAACATACGATTTATAAATAGATTTGAATAAGAAGGATAAAATAGATGTCACCAAGGCATACTACACAGGATTTAGGGCACTTAGGCTTGGTAGCCGGAATGTGCAAAGAGTTAAAGATTGCTGAGACGATTGATCAGGCGTTGCCGTCTGGGGAGAAACAAATTTCTCATGGCACACTCATGGCACAGCGGTTTGTGCATTGATTCTCAATGGATTAGGCTTTGTCAATCAACGACTCTACCTGGTGCCGGAATTTTTTCAGAATAAGCCGGTTGATCGTCTGTTGGGGGAGGGCGTGACAGCAGAGCAATTGAATGATGATACCTTTGGACGCACACTTGAGGCGATCTACGCTTATAATCCCACAGAGCTTTACGCACATGTCGCCGCCACCAGTTGTGTGTTGCTTGGGCTCAAGCCACGCTATACTCACATGGATTCCACCAGTTTTCATGTAGATGGACAGTATAACGCTGATTCTCCTCCTCCTCAGGAAGGGGTTAATTCATCTGACCAAAGGTTATACCCGGGATCATCGGCTGGAATTGAATCAATGTATTCTCAATCTGATTGTCGAATCACAGGCATCTATCCCAGTGCACATGAGTGCAGCCAGTGGGAATAGTGACGATAAAACCGGATTTCGTTCTTTGATCCAAAGCCATGTTGCGCAGTTAAAGAATGCGCATGGCTTTGAGTATCTGGTAGCCGACAGTGCCCTCTATACCGAAGAGACTCTGAAGGAGTTCGCCTCAGCGGGTCCTGTTTATCACACGTATGCCTGAGACCCTGTCGATAGCCAAGGGGCTGCTCCAGCGGGTGGAAGTTGCCAGCATGTACCGGATTGATGACACCTATCACTACCAGGAGGTATGTGGTGTGTATGGAGGTGTCAGACAAAGGTGGATTATTGTCTATAGCCAACAAGCCTATGAGCGTGACCTTAAGACGCTGAATCAACGGGCATTGAAGGGTAGCGAAGCTGAGCAAAAGGCTTTTGTCACACTGTGCCACCGCGCCTTTGCCTGCCCGGAAGATGTCATGCGGGCCTGGGAAAGATTTCAGGGCACGCTTCAATATACAAATGTGCATGAGCTCAAGATCCGAGACAACAGCCTCATTATGGCCATCGAGGTAAACCAAAGCAGGGTGAGCGACCTGAGCGCATAGATTATTTCCTCACTAGTTCTATCGCTTCATGTCTGACAAAACGAGCACAGATGCTCAGAACAAAGAGGCCTGTTCATATTAGCGACAAATGAACTAGACTCAAAAAAGCTCCCAGCTCCAGATGCGCTCCAAGGGTATAAAGGTCAAGCCATGTGGAAAAAGGATTCCGCTTCCTTAAGAATCCTGAGTTCTTAGCCAGTGCTCTCTTTCTCAAAAAACCAGAGAGGATTATGGCTCTATTGATGATTATGACCCTGTGTTTGATGGTGTATGCCGCACTTGGAGTATCGCCTACGAAAGGGCTTGCGAGAGCAGGGGACCACCGTCCTCAATCAGGTCAAAAAACTACCGTCCCACCGCTCGATGGATTTTCCACTGGTTTGTGGGGATCCATGTACTCTATATATGGATAACAGTGTCTGGGGGTGCTAAACCTCGAAGAGAAACACTGGCAAATTATCAACCTCTTGGACTATCAAGATTATTATGCATAAATGCCAAATTTTATTTAGGTGGGCGGAATCACGGTTAGGAGGATACCCGCCACCATGAGGTTTGGGGGCCATACTGCCTGTTTTCCGATATCGGTCGATTAACCCCCAAACAAAACGAAAACTAACTTTAAACCGGCTGGCTAATTCACGAATCGAACCCTCTTTATGAAAGAATGCCTCAATAATTCTCTCCCTTAAGTCTAACGAATATGGCCTCATTATTAATTCTTCCTACTTAAAGTAATTAATTATTAAATCTACACAATAAAATTATCTCTCTTAGAAAGAATACCACTTTCCGTTGTCCGTTCAAGTGAAAATCGCTATAGGACACCATAGTATAAAAGTTACGGTTGATATTTATGGCCACCTTGCTCCGGAAGGAAATAAGAAAGCTGTAAACAGTCTCGATGATCCTATACTCGACGCAACAAACCCGCAACCCATACGCAACCAGAAACAACAAAGGGGTTAGCTATTTCAGCTAACCCCTTGATTTAAATGGCGGGGCCGACGAGGCTCGAACTCGCGACCTCCGGCGTGACAGGCCGGCGTTCTAACCAAGCTGAACTACGACCCCATTTTTTTATTTTTCCATATCAAATTTTTCTATAACATTAATATTACAAGCTCTGTATCGCAGACTATGGGCGGAACAGGATTCGAACCTGTGACCCCCGGCTTGTAAGGCCGATGCTCCCCCGCTGAGCTACCCGCCCGATGTTGTTAACTGACATAATTTATCATGCCTTAGAGATTCTTGTCAAATACTATTTACTCTGTGCGCATCTTTTTCCTGTATAAGTAATTTTTACTTACTATATACATCTTTCATGCGTATCTGTTTTCCCTGCATATCTGTTTTTTCCTGAGGGCAAAAGCAAAAGTTCGAATAAGTCTGCAAGTCCTGGCAGTCAGTCGATGCAGGGCTTTTTCAGCTTCGTCTCCGGCGAGCCATGAGAACCGGTATCTTGCTCGATCTGATATAGTCTATTGAGAGCCCATCCTAAAACTTTCAACAGTGGGCATCCTCATGCATGCATCTATAATTGGGTTTCAGGCCTCTTAATAGGCATAGGAAATTGAAAAGGAGGAATATTCTCCTGTATAACCCTCCCATCTTGATTCGACTTTTATCACTCTTGCGCCAACAGGGCCATGATGACACCAGGCTACCAGTTTCTCGACATCCGCTTTTTCTCCTTCAGCCACAACTTCCACCCTGCCATCACCCAGGTTTCTTACCCATCCCTGCACACCGAGCCGGTTAGCCTCCGATTGGGTAGAGGACCGAAAAAATACCCCCTGAACCATCCCTGAAACGAACAGATGAGCTCGAACCTTCATGTGTATGCTCCTTCATTACCTGGATCTTCTTTTCATGGTATCCAGTATATCATTAATCCCGATAACCCCGATACCTTTAATCCCGGTGGCAATTCTGCTTTCCTTGCCTTGGCGATACTGCTTGCCTTGGCAATCTGCTTACCCTGACAATCCTTCTTTCCTTGCGTTGGCAAAGCGGTTCTTTTTTGAGTTGGCCAGCCGGGTTTTTGCCTGCCAAAAATCACTTTATGCCGGAAGTCCGGTTGTTTGAGATTTCCTGCAATTCGCTCATAAATTGGTTAATATCCTTAAACTGCCGGTATACTGAAGCAAATCGTACATAAGCAATTTCGTCCAGATCATACAGCCAATCCATGACCATTTCCCCAAGCTCGCTGCTTTTCATCTCCTTACCACGGGCGTCTTGGATTTTTTCCTCAACCCGGTTCACGAATTCTTCCAGGATATAGAGACTGATCGGTCTTTTTTCGCAGGCTTTCATCAATCCGCTCAGCACTTTTTTCCGGTCAAAGGGTTCCCGTCGGTTATCCTTTTTGATCACCGTACAAGGGATTTCCTCCAGCCGTTCGTAGGTGGTGAACCTCCGTCCGCATTCAAGGCATTCCCTTCTCCTTCGCACCGATACACCTCCCTCGCTATCCCGGGAGTCCAGAACCTTGCTTTCTGAAAACTTACAGTATGGACATTTCATAAGACAATCATCCCCCATAACCAAATCACTATAGTTAAGGAAAGTTATCAGACTTAATCATAGCATTTTTCCCTCATGATTACTACTTTATTACTACTTTTTCGCCCTTGAATCTCACACTTGAAACAATGGCTCTATCAATGGACGCAGTGGATTTATAAAGGAGCGGCTATCGCGGTTATCGATGGCTAATGGATGGGCGATGATCCATCCGGACGGGGGGGCATTTTCTGGACCTGGACCGGAATGGCACCGAATCTCTCTTCATATTTTTCGATATTTTCTTTTAAGAAAAGGTAGAGAATTTTGGCGTCAACCGGGTTTGTGATTACCCGTGCCTGTACTTTTATCTTATTTCCCGGAGGGGCCAAAAAACCCAGGTCAATGACGAATTCCTTTTGGGAATGGCCGATAATGGCCTGGTTTACATAGATGCCTTTTTCAACTTCATCGCTGATGCTGACAGTGATTCGCGGCTGGTTTTTGGACTTTATATCTTCTTCTTTGTTCATTCCTCGTTTTTCTCCTTACAAAGAAAGGTTAAATTTTTCTCCTCAGGGTATCTATCAGAAAAAACATCTCAGGACTTCCCATGAGGTATGAGATGCCGGCATATACTAAGCTTGAGATAAAGATGATTAACATCAAGGCGAGTACCTGGGATGTGCGGGACAAGGCATGCAGCGTACCATACTGGATCATGCCCCAGGCCACTGCGCCGGTCAGGCTGCTGGCCCCGACTATTTTCAGGCAGGAGATGGATATTTTTCTTCCGCCCAAAGGCCCCATTTTTTTTCTCAGATAATAGGCAAGAAAAAAGAATTGAAAGGTTGACGATAAGGAGGTTGCCAGAGCCAGTCCCCCATGCTTGAGCGGCCACATCAGGACAATATTCATGCAGATATTCAAGATCAAACAGATGCTGGCGATATTAACCGGTGTCCTGGTGTCCTGGAAAGAGTAAAATACCGGAACGATTACTGATACGCCGGCATAGGCAAAGAGGCCGATTGCATATAAGAGAAGGGCCGTAGCCGTGGCTTGCGTTGCTTCGGCGGTAAAGGCTCCCCGTTGAAACAGGATACGAATGATCGAATGGCGGCAAAGGATGAGGCCGGCAGTTGCCGGGAGGGTGATGAACATTACCAGTCGCAGTCCGAACGAGAAGGTCTCCTTTAAGTCGTTGATTTCTCCACGGGCTGCCTGCCCTGACATGGCAGGCAGGATAGCTGTTCCTATAGCCATGGCAAATAATCCTTGAGGGAATTGGATGAGTCGGTTACTGTAGTAAAGATACGATACACTGCCTTCCGGCAGGAAAGTTGCGCATACGGTATCGATCATGCTGTTGATTTCCCCTACAGCCAATCCAAAGGCCGATGGGAGCATCAAGGTCCCGATTCGCCTTAAGCCCTCATGGTGAAAGTTCAGGGCAAACTGAAACTTCAAACCCTTATGGATTAAAATGGGAAGTTCAAAGATAAGCTGGGCCAATCCGCCCAGCAATACGCCGATGGCCAGGCCGACGATAGGCTCTTTTAATCTGGGAGAGATAAGATAAGCGCCGCTGATGATACCTATGTTGAGGAGCGCAGGACTTAAGGCGGGGGCCAGAAAGTGATTGAGAGAATTCAAGATGCCCATGGCAAGAGAGCCCACTCCAATGAAGAAGATATAGGGAAAGAGAATTCTGGCCAGGAGAGTGGTCAAGTACAACTTACGCTGAGACATGGTGTACCCTGGAGCGCAGATCTTAATGATCCAGGGAGCAAACAGGATGGAGAGGATCACTATGACAATCAGAATGATGATCGTCAGACTGATCAGGTTGTTGACCAGTTCCCAACTCTCCTGTTCCTCTTTTTTATGGAGGTACTCAGTAAAAACCGGAACAAAGGAGGCGCTTAAAGCTCCCTCTCCCATGAGACGACGAAGAAGATCCGGGAGCCGAAAGGCGACCAGGAAAGCATCGGTGACTATTTCAGCACCGAACATATTGGCCATAATCATGTCTCGCAGGAATCCAAGAATCCGGCTGAACAGGGTAGCCCCGCTGATAATTCCTGCCGAAATAACTAGGTTTTTATGAGCAGACCGGGATTGCTCTTCTGATTTTATGGGTATACTTGACATTGCTTTTGCCATTTGCTTTGAATCCTGAAAGTTATCATGCATTGATTGTGAAGCCTCAGCGAAAAAGTGGTTGTGATACGATACATTTATTGGTATAATTGATTTTCTACGGCGTCAACTGTCACCCGGCTCCGCTGTGATACCTGTAAGGAGAGGGAGAAAGACCGCTCCAAAATCCGAGTCGATGCTCATTGTATCTAATTTTAATTTGTAAATAAACCCTCAACTAACATTATTTATGCAAGGAGTGAGAAATGCCAGAGCATTTATCAGTCAAAAAAAGAATAAGACAAAATAAAGTCAGAAACTTAAGAAATCGCAGCCGGCGATCCGCTTTGCGTTCCACAGTCAAGAAGGTCTTTACCCTGGTCACAGAAAATAATCCTGAGCAGGCACAATCTGCCTTAAAAGAGGCGATTTCTGCTCTTGATAGAGCGGCTTTAAAAAATATCATTCATAAAAACAACGCAGCACGGAAAAAATCCCAGCTTATGCGTAAGGTTAATGCCCTGGCAACGTCTAAAGGTTAAATTTAGGAGCACAACCCGCTGATGAGGCCATACTGAGCAGGTATCAGGGGGTGCAGTCTGCTTTTTAACACTGAATACTGGCAGCCTCTCTCATAAGAGAGGTGCACGTAATTTAACCATGGGAGCCGGGGGATTAAAGGCTGAACAGGCACGAGATTATTCACCGAAAATACCTCAAGGGTGGATGACTTTCCTGAAAAAAGAGGCGAATTCCCTCCTTTAAAGAACAGTATCCCGCATAATCTTGTCTATCTACATAAGCAATTATGAATAAAGGGCAACTCCAGTTTAAAGGGATACTATTAATTCCCATACCTGCCATAAAACCTTAAGGGGAGGACATTTTTTTTTCCCTTTGAAGGTGAGAAAGTCTCCTCTATGCCCGGGAGAAAAATCAAATTACCTTCCCATGAGGGAGGAGGTGAAGGAAGAAGATTACCTTTTCCGGCTACATCACCTTCCCCACTGGAGGGAGTCTTTTGCATCAAGGGGGAGGAATTTGGTGAGCATATCATTACTTATAAGGGGGGAAGGGACCAATGGAATCCTACGCTGATTTGTCCATCTCTATACTCTCACCCCATGACATGAGTGTTCGGCCTGCAAGCATGGTCAGTCCCTGCCGTTTCTTTTAAGGTATTGGCCGGTTTGCAGGTTCTTCTGACTTGAAAAATAAAAAGTCTCAATAAATCAAGATGGTCGGAAGAAGGAGGTGATACAAACAGCATCTTAATTCATAGACTCTTTAGCATATGCATGAGCATTATGCGTCTTATCCCACCTTATTTTAAACTGCATTGGTTGTAAATCGAAGGAGCGAGAAATGAGAGATCATTGGTTTTTGAGAGTTACCACAGCTATTATTGCTGTTTTAGTTACTGGATTGATGATTACCATACCTGCGGCTCAAGCCCAGGAAAGTAGTGACTCAAGCGTTGTGAGAGAAGACGAGCAGTTAGCCAGCTTATACAGCTACTATGGAAGCGGGCTGTACGGCGGCTTATATGGCGGTCTGTATGGCACCAGCGGCCTGTATGGCGGTTACTATGGCACCAGCGGCCTGTATGGTGGCCTGTATGGCACCAGCGGCCTGTATGGCGGTTACTATGGCACCAGCGGCCTGTATGGTGGCCTGTATGGCACCAGCGGCCTGTATGGCGGTTACTATGGCACCAGCGGCCTGTATGGTGGC
>JBFMGO010000148.1:0-11526 GCA_040752695.1 bacterium | reverse complement strand
TTGCATCTTTTTTCGTTTTACCGCATCTTTTAGTATCCTCAAGGAACGATAACAGCCATGTCCAGGGCAAGGACGCCTGCCTCCAGGGTAAGGGCGACTGCATGCCGTTTGGCTCATCCGGCCCTCATACATACCTATCAGACAGAGGGAAAATTATCCTTTGGGGAATAACCATCCTCTGTGCTCTCGTTCTGTGTTCCCGCCTGAGTTTCAGCACCGACATCAGGCAATTCGATGGAAGTGATCCGGGTGTTTTGCAGGCCGAGAGGAGATTTCAAAAGATATGGGGAGGAGAGGAAAATCCGGCTGTGCTGGTAGCCACAGGGAACAATCTGGAGGAAGCTCTTGAGCGCAACGAGCATCTTTACCGCGATGCGAAAGCCCGCATCGGTGAGGATAAACTGTGCAGCATAGCGCAGCTTTTGCCGTCAAAAAAAACAAGGGAAGAAAACGCTAAAAGATGGGTTCATTTCTGGAAACAGGGCAATGAAGAAAAATTGAGAAATCTTCTCCTTGAGCATGGCCGGAAATATCATTTCTCGGAAGATGCCTTTTCGCCCTTCTTCGAGAGCCTGTATGAAGGAGTGGCCGTTCGGGATGAATCAAAGGGGGCCGGGATTTTCTCCCCCTCCTTGAGAAGGGTGAAAGAGCGTTTTATCATGAAAGGAGAGAACGGGCACCGGGTATTGACCTTTTTCCCCGATAATGACAACGATATTGCAGCGCTCAAGACCTTGTGCGACCGGTATCCGGGAACCTTTATCGTATCGCGCAAAAACCTCTCTCATGTGCTCTCTCAATCGGTCTTTTCAGAAATTGTGTATTTGTCGGCAATTGCAGCCTTACTGATTACGGGTCTGACTTTCTTCCTTTTGAGGAGCATACGGTTGACCATACTTTCCTTTGTCCCCGTTGTCACGGGTCTTGCGGTGGCATTGGGAATAATGCCGGTCCTTGGGCTCAGTCTCAATCCGGTAAATGTCATGGCTGCCATGATCGTCGTCGGCCTGACCAGTGACTATGGCATATTCATGGCTTATGCGTGCAGGCGCGCATTAAAAACGGGTACGGCCACGGCGATAACGCTGTCCGCTCTTACAACGCTCATTGGTGCCGGGGTGCTGTTATTCGCCCGGCATCCGGTCCTGTTTTCAATCGGAGTGACCATGGTGGCAGGGGTGTTCTCAGGATACATCTCGTCGCTGACCATCGTCCCTGCCCTCTATCCCCGGTGGATAAAAGGAACAGTATGATAAAAATTCTCCCGAGTGCAGCCACATTCCTGTGCCTTTTACTGCTGTTGCAAAACGGCTGCGGTCCTGGCAGGATTCCCTTTCAAACGGTATCGTATGTGCCGTTTGAGGGGGTGGACCCCGGTACGGTCCGGGAGAGGTTCGCCCGGCTTATTCCCGATACCTTTCAGGTTGTCGATACGATTGTCTTCACCTATGGCCGCCATACCTTTTCGGCAATCGGGTATACTGCCCTTGACAGCCGGCAGAAAGCTTTCACGGTTGCAGGCATGAACCCTATGGGGGTAAAATTATTCGAACTGGCCGCAGACAAAAAGAGCGTCGAATGCAGGTTCGCTCTTGAAGAATTTACCCGTCATGGTAATTTCGCCCAGGCAGTAGCCGATGATATCAGGCGGATCTATTTCGACCGCGTTCCAGTTCCCGAAGCCAGGGTAAAAAAAGAAAAATACCGGATCATTTTCAGTCAGCCGGATGAAGAAGGCACCATCGAGTATATATTTGCCGGAGCTGACAGCCTTCTGGTCGAAAAGCGCTGCTGCAAGCAGAATCGCCGCCTCTGGAGTATTTCTTATTATGAATACCAGCAAAAAGATGGTAAATTATATCCAGGCGGTATTATTTTCAACCATCATCAGCGCCATTACCAATTCATTGTCCGCTTAAAGGAAATCCGCTCGTGAGTAAACTCGAGAAGGAAATCGAACAAAGCATGCTCGGCTTATGGGAAATCTCCGAAGAGGGAGGGAAAGCGGGTTTTCTTTTTCCTCCGGAGTTCATCGGCTTTAAAGGGCACTTTCCCGATCGGCCCATCCTGCCGGGCGTATGTAAGATTCAGGCAATTTTGCTGATTCTTAAAGCGTGGAAGAAAAAAAAGGTCACCTTAAAGGAAATCGTTATGGCAAAATTCTTCTCTCCGGTTTCCTGTGGGCAGGAGGTAATTTTTTCCTGGCGGGAGGGGAAGAAAAAAGGCGAAGAACCCCTGCCGCCAGAAGGCAAGACGCCCCCGGCAGACCGGCAGGTGCCCGTTACAGAACAGCACGGGCTCCCGGCAGAAGACTCCCTGATAAAGGTTTTCATAACGAGTGAAGAGAGAAAAATTGCCGAGCTCCATATAAAGGTACATTTTTCCCATGAGGATGAAACATCGTGCGCCGTAAAATGAAAGGATATTTTCAGCCTGTCGAAGGGGCACCGCCTCCCCTTTTGATTCAAATCAAACGGCGGGTAAAGTTCAGCGAAGTTGATGTTATGGGAATTGCCTGGCACGGCAGGTATCCGGCCTACTTCGAAGAAGGGTGGGCTGAACTCGGCAGGCACTGCGGCCTTTCCTACCGGGATTTTCATGACGCCAATATCCACGCGCCCATCGTGCAGTTACATATCGATTATCACCGCCCTTTGTATCTCGATGAGGAATTTACCATTACTGCCTCCTTTATATGGAGCGAAGGGGCCAGGCTGCATACTGAATATTCACTGATCAAAGAGGATGGAAAGTTCGCCTCCACAGGATATACCATACAGATGTTTGTCGATGGAATCACGAAAGAGGCATGCCTCATCTCTCCTGAAATCCTTGAGCGATGCCGCAGCCGGTGGCAGGCAGGAGAATTTTCATGCCTCACCTAGCCCCTCTCACCCCCTCGCTCTCCCCGCAGGGGAAAGGGAGATATCGAAAAGCCGTGGCCGTAGCCTGTGATCTGGTAACTCCCTATGGGTGGGGCGTTCATGCCTGCTGGCAGGGCCTTCTTTCGGGGCAAAGCGCTATCAGGCCCCTGGATCGCTTTTCAACCAGACACTTTTTAACCGACAAAGCGGCCACCATACCGGATCTGAAGGCAGGCCCGGGGGAATCATTCGTCATGAACATGCTTATTCCGCTTCTTTCGAAGGCCTCGGATCTTGGTCTTATCCCCGATGACAGCCTTTTGATACTGGCGACTACCACCGGGGAAATCGATTTTCTCGAGCAATCCGTTCTGAGAGGGACTCAGGGAACGGCGAAAGAAAGCCGTCTGGACTGTCTGCTCGCCAAAGTAGTGCATTGGTCAGGGGTGGTAACCAGGAGTAAAAGCCGGAACATGCCGCTCATCGTTTCCGCAGCCTGTGTTTCATCGAGTGCAGCCATTGCCCAGGCAGCCTCCCTGATACGCAATGGCGAGCAGGATTGCCTTCTCGTTGTGGCCTGCGACAGCGTAAGCGAGTTCGTTATGGCCGGCTTTTCTACGTTAATGGCCCTGGATAAAGACATGGCCCGTCCTTTCGATCGGGACAGAAAAGGACTGAGTCTTGGTGAGGCTGCCGGCTTTATCCTGCTCATGAGCGAAGAAAGAGCGATGCGGGAAGAAAGACCCATTATCGGAGAAATTGCCGGATGGGGAATGACCGGTGATGCCAACCACATGACAGGGCCCTGCCGGGATGGCTGCGGCCTTGCTCTGGCTGTTGAAAAAGCCCTCCAGTCAGCCAGCATTCCCGAAAGTGCCGTAGGGTCCATATCCGCTCACGGAACAGGCACCGTATACAACGACGCCATGGAGATGAAAGCCTTTAAAAAGGCTTTCCAAAACCGGGCCATTCCAACCTACTCCATCAAGGGGGGGACAGGGCACACCATGGGAGCAGCCGGGCTTTTGGAGGTGATTGTCGCCTTCCAGGCTTTAAAAGAAAAAATGATTCCGCCGACCGTAAATATGCGCTGTGTTGATGAAGAAGCCAAAGGGTGGGTTTTTTCACAGCCTCATTCGCTCGATGGAACGGTAACGGTTTCCACCAACTCCGGATTCGGCGGATTAAATGCAGCCCTGGTTCTGAAAGAGTATCGCACGGAGGAATGATACGAAGGGTGAATGCGAAAGGCGAATGATTCCAGGGATAATGAAGGGATTACGAATGATTCCAGGGATAATGATACGAACGATAATGGTAAGAAGAGATGGTGAGGCGAAAGCGTCATGATTGATATTAATGGCATCGGGTGGATAACGGGAAAAAAATACGGGTGCGTGGTCAAAGCCCTGAGCCGGCCTTTCCCTCAGAGAAAATCGATCCATGCCCAACTGTCCGGAGAAGGGGTATTTTCATATCCGGTAAAAAATTTTGGAAGGTTTGACCGTGTATCCAAAATGACATGCTGCGCTCTGGGCCTGGCCATCTATGATGCCGGAATAATCTATGCCGAAGGGCAAAAACAGGATATCGGCCTTTTGGGGACCAACGAGGCTGGAGCCCTTTCGTCGAACATCGCGTACTTCAAAGATTACGTTGAATCCGGCAGGACACTGGCACGGGGCAACCTCTTTATCTATACTCTCCCTTCAAGCCCTTTAGCCGAGGCAGCCATTCATTTTGGCTGTCAGGGGCCGGTCATATACATGGGTTTTCAACACCGTGCAATCCCTTCCCTTTTGTCGTATGCAAAGGGAATGCTCCTTGGTGAAAAGGTCCAAAAGGTACTGGCAGTAAAGGCGGATGAGGAAGAGGCCCTCTGTTTTTTTTTACAAGAAGGGGGAGCGGAACCGCCGGGAAAGGGATTCGGGTTTGATACCATAGAGGCTATTGCCGGGCAGGCATCGAATATAGATCAAATAATAGAAGGAGCCCAAAAGGCTCCTCTAAAAATCCAAAAGGCTCCTTTAAAAAAGAAAGAGACAAGGTAAGGGATAGTGAAAATAAAGCTGATTTATCCTCAATGGCCTAAATTGCGCCACCAGACAGAATTTAACCTGCCGCCTCACGGACCGGTGTGCTTTGCGGCAGCAGTGAGAGAAGATATCGAGATTGACTTTTGCGATGAACATGTCGAGCCATTGGATTTGAGCGACGATGCGGACCTCGTTGCCCTGTCCGTCATGCTGACCTGTCAGATACCCCGTGCCTGGGAGATAGCCGACTGGTACCGCGCACATGGTAAGACGGTCATTTTTGGCGGCATTGCCGCCATGCTTCATGCCGGGGAGACGGTTTCCCATGCCGACGCTGTCTTTTCGGGTGAAGCGGAAGGCCATTTTGACCGGATCATGGACGATTTCCAAAAGGGAAAATTGAAAAAAATGTACGATTTTCGCTCGGACCCTCCCGATACGGCCCTGATCAAAACCGCCCGCCGCAGCATCCTGAAGCGCGAGCTGTATAATTTCCGGGGCGTACAGATGGTAGACCTGGTGCATGCCTCACGGGGATGCCGGTTCAACTGCTTTCCCTGCTGTACGCCGTTTTTGGGGGGCCGGAACTTCAGACCTCGGCCTATAGAAGCAGTCGTCGAAGAACTTGAGAGTATCGATAATAATCATCTGTTTTTTGTCGATAATTCTCTGTCCCAGGATGACGAATGGGAAAAGTCCCTGTTTAAGGCGATCAAGCCCTTGCGAAAGAAATGGATCTGCCACCCTATCAAGGACGATGACGAAATACTGGATCTGGCCGCACAGGCTGGCTGCTGGTACGTGTACCAGGCCATCGTGGATACTTCGGACCACATCCGGAGAAAAGTCAAAAGGCTGCAAGAGCGCGGGATCGGAGTCGAGGGAACGGTCATTCTGGGTCTTGACTCCCATGACGAGGATTACATCAAACGGCTCGTGGATTTTCTCCTCGAAATAAACCTGGATCTGGCAGAATTTACCATCCTCACTCCTTTTCCCCACACCCCGATCAGAGAACAATTGGAAAAGGAAAACCGTATCCTCCACAATGACTGGAAGCGGTATACTACCGGGGAGGTCGTATTCAAGCCTGCCAAAATGAGCATTGACTCACTCCAGAGGATGTATGAATACGCCTGGGAAACTTTTTATCATACCTGCAGCCAGGAATTGAAGATGGCCAAACTGTTTCTCAAAGTCATAGAGAAGGAAAAAGAAGACGGAACCTACCGGAAAGTTCAATTGGCCCCTGGCCGTACCTGGGGAGGGAACCGATCGGATCTCCCCTTTTCAGGAGGGAAGGAATCCTGCCCGCCGGGGAGAGAAGAAGGCTCATGAAGATCTTGCTTATTTCATCTAATAGCGCTACGACACCCTATCCTGTCTATCCTCTCGGATTGAGCCAGATCGCGGCAGCGCTCAGGAAAGCCGGGCACGAGGTATGCCAATTCGATTACCTCCAACAAGGCCAGTCGCTGGATGCCCTGGCCGATACCATTCATTCCTTTCGTCCCGCTCTCATCGGCATATCGATCCGCAATATCGATAATGTCAATTTTCTTCATGAGCAAAAGTATATTGGCGTGGTCAAGAATATCGTACAAAGCATCCGGCAGCACACAAGTGTCCCGGTCGTGCTTGGCGGATCGGGTTTTTCCATTCTGCCCGAAGAGATTTTAGCCGAGTCCGGTGCGGATTATGGAATTGTCGGAGAGGGTGAATCCGCGCTCGTCGATTTTGTGGACAGGCTCGCGCAGGGAGACTATTCTGATCCCGCATCCGGACGGATCGAAGATAGGCTCATACGGCCTGCCGCTTCCCTGATGGGAGTTGAGATCTCCTCTGCCGGTTACGATCCCGATCTTATGAAATTCTATTTGCAAAACGGCGGCATGGCTGCTGTTCAGACAAAACGTGGATGCTCACAGCGCTGTACCTACTGCTCATACCCTTTCTTGGAGGGGTCGATAATCCGCTGCCGCGATCCTCAGGCGGTGGTAGACGATATCCAAATGCTGATGGATGAGTATGGAGTGCACTATATCTTCTTCACCGATTCGGTCTTTAACGATACCCAAAAGCACCACCTTCCCATAATCCGCGAGATGGAGAAAAGAAGGCTGTGTGTTCCCTGGACCGCCTTTTTTACGCCAGCCGGATTGGACGACGAAGAGGTGGCACTGATGAAAAAGACCGGCCTTAAGGCAGCGGAAATAGGGGCTGATGCACCTTCGGATATTCCTTTGAGAAAACTCGGCAAGTCCTTTTTATTTAAGGATATCGCAGCCTGTAATGACCTGTTTGCCAGGCATGACGTAGCCACTGCGCACTACTTTATGTTTGGCTGCCCCGGCGAAACGAAAGAGACAGTTGCAGAAGGCATCGAAAATATCAGGGGCCTTAAGCGGACAGTTTCTTTTATTTTCATGGGCATACGCGTTCTCCCGCACACGGCTCTGTTTGAGACAGCCTGCCGGGAAGGCATGCTCGAACCGGAACAAAAATTACTCGATCCGGTTTATTATATTTCTCCGGCAGTTGAGAAAACCTGGCTGGAAGAGACACTGGCCAGCGCTTTTTCAGGTGACCGGTATTGCATCTACCCTCCCGACTCCCTCGACAGTAACGTGCAGCTTCTCCATCAGATGGGGTACGTCGGATCGTTATGGGACATGCTGCTTTCGAGTAAGGACCGCAGATCCCGGAAAAGGCAATGATTTCGTTTACGGAACATATATGGTGTGTTATTCCGGTATTCAATAATAAAAATACGATTGAACGTATAGTCACAGAATGCCGCTCATTTCTGTCACATGTCTTGGTCGTCGATGACGGCAGCACGGATTGCGATGTTTCCGCCCTCTTGAGCGGGTGCGATGTTACCGTCCTCCGGCACGAAAAAAACCGGGGCAAGGGGGAAGCGATTCTTACCGCGTTAAAATACGTAGACTCTTGCGGCGGGCGTTTCATGATTACGATCGATGCGGACGGTCAGCACTATCCGCGCGATATGGAAAAGTTCATCCCCCTCCTTCAGGAGGATGATGCGGTTATGGTGATAGGGTGCAGGAAATTTCTTCCACGCTCTCTTGCGGGCGGGGATACGATTCCCGGCAAAAGCCGGTTCGGAAGGAAATTCGCCAATTTCTGGCTGCGGATCGAGGCGGGTGTCTCTATTGACGATTGTCAAAGCGGCTTTCGGGCTTACCCTGTGCGATATCTTATGCAGATGGCCTTCAAGGGCTCTCGTTACGACTTCGAAGCAGAGATCCTGGCCAGGGCGGTCTGGGCGGGATTACGGCTGAAGACAGTCGATATCGATGTCTTTTATCCTGAGCCTCAATTACGTGTTTCAAGCTTCAGGCCGCTTAAGGACAATATCCGCATCTCCTGGATGCACACCCGGCTGGTCACAAGAAGACTCCTGCCCATCCCTCACCGCAGGCGCGTTTCTTCTGCGGAAAGCCGGTTCGAGATGAGCATCCTGTTCCATCCGGTAAAAATGCTCAGGCTGCTGCTCCAGGAAAACGCAACCCCCGGAGGATTGGCGGCGGCGGCGGCTGTAGGCATGTTTTTAGCTGTATTGCCCCTTATTTCAATCCACACACTGGTGATTATCTATGTAGCAACCCGCCTGCACTTGAACAAGATAATGGCGATCAATATCCAGCACCTGGCCATGCCTCCCTTTATCCCGGCAGCCTGCATCGAACTGGGCTATTACCTTCGCTATGGCCGCTGGCTGACCGAGTTTTCCGCACGGGTAATTTTCAACCAATTTACTGAACGGTTATGGGAATGGCTTTTGGGATCGCTCATTATCGCACCTGTTGCTGCGATTGTCGTGGGTTTTGTCGTATTTGTCGCTACCTTTGCATTACAAAGAAGAAAAGAAGCCGTATGAGGAGAGGATCTCGATCATGGAGCAAACAAAACCGTCCAGCGTGCCGGATAACCGGAAAATAACGGCTAAGAAAAGGGGAAACGCTGCCGGTTTCTGGTTCTTCAAGACATTCATGCGTCTTTTCGGGTTGCGGGGAGCCTATGGTTTATTATATGTAGTCTGCCTGTATTACCTGATTTTCGATACATCTGCTGTCAGTGCTTCTTCAGCCTATGTAGAACGAAGGTTTCCAGGCTGCGGTTTTTTCACGAAGCGTTTGCACATCTACCGGCTATTCGTAAACCAGGGCAGGCAACTGATCGATCTTAACGCCATTCTTTCAAAAGAAAAAACGTTCGATATCAAATTGCAGGGATATGATCATTTCCTCTCTCTTCTTCAGTCTCATCACCCCGGCCCTCTCCCTTCCGGCGGGCAGGAGGCCAATCCCCGGCAGGGGATAATCCTTTTGACAGCTCACGCCGGTAACTGGCAACTGGCTATGACCTCTTTGGGAAAAATGGAAAGAGACGTCTACCTGCTCATGCGTCCTGAAGATAATCAGGCGCTCAAAAATTCTCTGCCCATAGGCGAGGAGCAAGAACGCATTAAATTCATTTCTCCTGAGCAGGAGCTTGGAGGGATTCTCAAGATTATCAATGTATTGAAGGAAGGCCATATCGTATCGATCATGGGTGACCGCAGCTATGGATTCAAGGCCCTCGAGGTTTCCTTTCTGAAAGAAAGAGCCTGGTTCCCCTATGGTGCCTTCAGTATCGCTGCTGCCGTAGAATGTCCCGTTGTCGTTTTACTATCGATGAAAACGAAAGACAAAAGCTATGTCATCGATGTATCGAACGTGCTGTATCCCCGCTACGAGAGCGGCCAAAACAAAACCCGGCAATTGCAAAAATGGGTGCAAGACTATGCTGCCATTCTCGATGCGTATGTAGACCGATATCCATACCAGTGCTTTTTATTTCACAATGTCTGGCAAAAACAGAAAGGTTGAGTTCAAGCCGAAGGAATCAAGCGGCCAGCTATTGGATGGGGGTCATTGTGCCGAAAATCCCCCTCTCACCCCCGTCGATGCTCTCTGATATAATCAGCTATTTTTTTCACCGAGACAAAGATATCTCTGGCTATGTTTCTATTTTTTATTTCCACCTGGTAGTGTTTTTTCAAAATCACAGCTAATTCAATAGCATCCAGAGAGTCAAGTCCTAAGCCTTCTCCAAAGATGGGAGCACTATCATCCAATTCTTCCGGCTGCACGTCTTTTACCTGAAGTCCCGAGATAATCAGCTTCTTCAGTTCATCTTCCAATCTCATGCCAGCGGTCCCAGGCTCGGTGCCGTGAGTATCATCAGCATCAACACAATGAAGCTTTTCTTGCTCGTTTATTCCCTTCATGTGAATTTATCCCCTTCATGTGAGTTTATCATCCCCTTTTGTGCCCCGGTAAAACGGGAAATTCCCAAGGCAGCGGTCAGTCCCGCTGCCATACAGAATAGCCAAATGATAATAACATGGTGACAACGAAAAAACCCATCAGCCGCCCAACGTTGGGCAGTACGGAAGTCAGAGTGCCGTGGCGAAGAAAGACATCGAGAAAGGCGTTGAGGCCCCAGGCCAGGGGTGAAAGAATGCTCACTTTTTGCATGAACTCCGGCATCACATACACAGGGACCATAACTCCTCCCAGGGCAGCCGCAATGATGATGGTAACGGCGCCAAACGTTGAAGCCTGTTGCTGGCTTTGCATGATGGTTCCAACCGCAAGACCGAACCCTATGGCAGCCAGAGCGGCAGCAGCAGCAACCAGCAAAAGGGCCAGGTGATTTGAGCCTATTTCCAGTCTAGGGACTCCAAAAAGGGGCAGAATCTTAAATCCCACCAGGAGCATAAGCGAAAACTGCAACAGGCATATTACCAGGTATACCATTACCTTGGCCAGCAGAATCGTAAAGTAGCTGACCGGCGCAACCATCATCCTCTTCAGTATACCCTGCTGCCGGTCATTGATAAGATAACCGGACAGGGGGACCACGATGAAGAACATGGCAAACATGGTCCAGGCAGGTACATTCTGCTGGGTCGAAGTAGGCGGCGTGCTTTTGCCTGCGTCAAATACATAATCTTCCTTGATTTCGACCAGAATCCCATTATATTTGGAGGCATGGTTCAGGTCATGTTTCATGAAATCAGCCAGATGAAATCCACCGGATGAAGGGGAAGAGGAAAGCGAAGGAGGGACTCCAAAGGGCCGGGCTGCCGCACCGACGGCTGATTCGATGGTTTGGGAAAGGCCGTCGAGTATGATTTCCATCTCGGTCATGGTTACGCTGCGGCTTAAGGCATTCATGATAGTCTCCCTGAATACTTCAGGGATAGCAGGATCAAGGATAACCTGAACTCTAGCCAGGGCCTTTTCCTTTAGCGCGGCTATAGGCTCTTGCGGCGGCTGTGGTACCCCGGCGGCAAAGGCCCCGCTTGAGCCCGACCCGCCAGCCGCCGGAACAAGGCCGGTAATGAGCTGCCTGGCCAGGATGTCGAAGTTGTGGGAAGTGCCTTCAGGGATAACGATGCACACTTTGAAGTCACCGCGGGCAAGCGCGCCGCGTGCCTCTTGAAGGATTTCCTCTGTCGATGAGTCCGGGGAGTTTTCTGATGATACAGGGAGCGGGCTCTTTCGGTGGTGCGTCTTCACCTTCGCAGGTATCCTGGTATTGATCTGGAAACA
>JBFMGO010000147.1:0-11584 GCA_040752695.1 bacterium | reverse complement strand
CATTACGGTTCTTTTCGCGCGATTTTTGACAGTCCCAGGAATATGGTATAGAGCCCGGTCAATCCGACAATTGAATAGATTACTCGTCCGAGCGCAGAACCAAACAGGGCGTTGACCAGGTTATAGTTAAAGAACCCTACCAGCCCCCAGTTCAGGGCGCCGATAATGACCAGGGTTAAAGCCAGCCAGTCGAACCATGTAAATCTTTTCATCGTCCTACCTCCTCTTTAAATTTCTATGAGAAAAAACCTGCTTCCCATAGAATTGTTGATCTATTTCGATTCACGAAATATGAGCATACAGCTCAAAAGCCACTGTGCAAGACTTATGTGGTTCGGACTATACCGGACGATTGTTATCGTACCCGCTTTTCCTTGTCTGTAACATTTTCTTTCTCCCTCAAGGGAGAAAATCGGCACTATTCTGGATTTTTGCTACTGAGATCTCTTTTCCCTTCTGCATCTTGCACTCTTTCAAGCTCTTTTCAAGCACCTCTCCTCCCCTTTCTTTCTTTTGGCTCAAGGAGGAATCCCCTCAGATTATGAGCTCTTTTTTTCAAAAGCTACGGAATCTCTTTTATCTTTGAGGATGCATGTCGTTTAATTTAACATTAAGAGTAATTATTGTACATTAATTACTGAGTATCAATTTAGATTATATGGCAATATTTTTTGAAATAACCGATTGATTATTGCTTTTCATGTTGAAATTAGGATGTAAGATATTTACTTTTTTGAGTAATAAATATGAGACATAATCTCTAAGACCGTAGCGAAAGGAAGGGATTTAGCATGGCTGCTCTAAAAGCTCGATATTCGGGATTACTGATAAAGGCCAGACAACGTCTGGATGAAATAAAAAGACTGATGGCAGAGGGCTTAATCTGTCTTAACGGGGATTTTGTACCATCGGTTCATTATCCTCCGATTACCCGATATCCGAGGATCCTGGAAGAAGAACTATTTAACGGTTATACACTCCCATACGACGGATTGGTTGATATATATGTGCATTTTCCCTTTTGCAGGCAGCGTTGTACCTTCTGTCATTATCCCGGCAAGCTTGGCCTGCAGAACGAAGAGAAGAACCGTTACCTGGATGCATTGGAAAAAGAGATGGATATATATATGCGGCGGCTGGGTGTAGATAAGGTCAAACCCAGATCCATCCTTATCGGCGGAGGCACACCGACCTATCTTACCCCGGAGCAATTGACCCGGTTTCTCGAATTTTTCAGCAGGCGCATCGACTTTACCTTCTGCCGGCAATTCAATTACGATGTGGACCCCGGATCACTTGTAGGGAAAAAGGGCCTGCAAAGACTGCAAATTATGAAAGACTATGGAGTGAATCGTCTGACCATAGGTGTGCAGTCATTGAATGACAGCGTACTGAAGGTGATGAACCGGCCTCATGATGTTCAAACGGCGATCGAGTCGGTTGAGAACAGCAGGCGGTTCGGATACCAGCTCAATATTGAATTCATCTACGGCCATCCCGAAGAGACAATTGAAAATTGGATAGATGTTATCGAGAAAGCGGTTATCCTGCCTGTCGATGAAATACAGCTTTACCGTCTGAAAGTACTGGCTTATGGAGACCTGCAGGGGGACATTCTCAAATTGCGGGAGGATAATCCGGCCAGTTTTCCTTCCTTCGACGAGACCATGATGATGAAACACATTGCTTCCGAAATCCTCCAAACATATGGTTTTCATGAGAACCTCCGCCGCGTTTATTCAAAAGAAAAGAAACACTTTTCCCACTATGCCTACAACCAGTGCTGCATGCTGTATGACCAGATTGGATTTGGCTTAACCGCATTCAGCAGTCTGAGGGACAGGTTTGCTCTTAATACACAGAATTTCAGCGAGTATTACGAAATGATCGAAGCAGGCAGGCTGCCTGTTAACCGCGGCTATATCCGTGACCTGGAGCAGCAAGTACGGTGGGCGGTAATATTGCCTCTTAAAAACAGTGAGATAAAAAAGGCATACTTCGAGAAAGTAACGGGCCTTCCCTTTGACAGCGTGTTCCGTAAAAAGGTTGGAAAATTGAAACAGTTCGGACTGATAAAGGAGAATGATACCAGCGTTTGCCTTACCGGATTGGGCGCCTTTGTTGCCGATGAAGTGGCTGAACAATTCTATTCCAATGAATTCAAGCCTTTTGCAAGCGATGCTTATGCCAGGGGCCCTTTGCATCCCTATGCGGATAATAAACCGGAAGATGCGTTGGGATGGAAAATGTTTAGAGGACAAACCACCGAGTGCAGCATGCCGGACAGTAATGACTGGGATTTACCGAATATGAACGATCAAGAGCTCCTGTTTCTGTTAACTGCCAGAGGAGATCGTCAGCAGGAATTGTTTGTACATGCACGGGCGGTCAGAAAGAGATATTTCAAGGATGTGGTTCAATTGCGGGGCGTCATTGAGATTTCAAATATCTGCCGGAAAAACTGCGATTATTGTGCTATGCGATGCTGCAACAGCACACTGGAGAGGTTCCGCCTCGATCCGGATACCATCCTGTCTGCTGCTGCGAGCATAACCGAGACGGGCATTACGACAGTGTTTTTACAGGCGGGACAGGACCCCCTGTGCGATCCGTACCTGGAGGAAGTCGTCCCGGCTGTTGTTCGTAATCTGGGGGCAGAAGTGATTCTCTGCGTAGGAGAACGTAATAAGGAAACGTATCAGCGGTTTGCCCGGTTTGGGGCCGGGTCATTTATCCTGAAATTCGAGACGTCCGATGCCAGAGGGTACGAACGTATGGTACATACGGCTCTGGATCTGAGAATCAAATGCATGCAGTGGATACGGCAAGCGGGAATGAGGATTGGGACAGGAAATATTGCAGGGCTTCCCGGTCAGTCATGGGAAAACCTTATTTCGGATCTTCGTTTTATCTTCGGATTTCACCCGGATTTCGCAAGTACTGCCCCATTTATACCCAATAAGGGGACGCCGTTTCAGAGCAATCCGCCCGGCGACATCAATCTTGCCTTGAATATTATTGCCCTGCTGCGGATCGGATTGAAGGATTGTCTTATTCCGGCAGTCAGCGCCCTTGAATGCATTCACTCCGGAGGGCAACTCATGGGACTCAATGCCGGTGCGAATGTGTTAACGGTCAACTTTACACCGTGGCTATACAGGAATAATTACAGGATTTACTCGGAAGACCGGTTTATTGTAAATCTGAATCATGCAGCTAACATAGCACATGCGGCCGGCCTCCGGATGGGGATCGATACTTTGCCAAAAGCAGGCCTGGAGAAGTAAAAGATAATGAAAAAATACACCCTTAGACTATTCGAATAGCCAGAAGGAGTTGAGAGTGTTTAGAGGAGATCGATTTAATAGTGAAAGAAGGTATTGTACTTACAGGTTTTATGGGTACCGGAAAGACATCTGCCGGCAAATTGATTGCTGAAATGCTGCATCTTGATTTTATCGACATTGATGAAGAAATAAAAAAACGGTGCTCTATGAGTATAAGCGCTATTTTTGAAAATTATGGCGAAAAATATTTCAGGAAACTGGAATCGGATATGGTCAGGGAAATTTTCAGCCTTGATAATTATGTGATTTCAACAGGGGGCGGCATTGTATTGAATTTCAATAACATGCGTTTATTAAGAGAAAGAGGAACCGTGCTTTGGCTGAAAGCATCGTTCAATACTATTCTCCATCATCTGAAAAAAGAAAAGCCGCTTATGATTGACAGGCCCTTACTGAGAACAGCCAATATGCCGAAGCGAATAGAACAGCTTATGCAAGAGCGTGAGCCATATTATGCGGGATCGTGTGACTATATGATCCGTATTGATGGGATGTCACTGTTGGAAGTAACTCATGAGTGTATCCATATATACCGCAATGGAGGAATGGAAGAGAATGGAAAATACACCCTGCAAGCGTGAAAGTTCCCGAATGTCCGCAGGGACTGTAAATCCAGCTTGCGCAGTTACCGTTCATGTCGGTTCAAAAGTATCCCTTGTACATATAGGAAGTCTTGACTCATTCGATATTACAGAGGGAGGAAAGGAATCTGCCGGACTGATCCTGGACTACCTGGAAAGCGGAAAGCGAATATCTTTGTTACGAGCAATTGATATTTATGACCATATTATCCCGAATGAAAACTTCGGCGGTGAATATACCGCTCTGCTCTGGATATGCAAGTATTTAATGACCATGGAAGAGGAACGGCCCCATTTTTTTTCACATTCTCTTGTTACCAGTTGGTTTGATACGTTGTCGAAGGATAATTTTTCTAATTTAAAGGAATACCTTCAGAGAAAATACCACTTCATAGAAAACGAGAAAAACGACCCTGAAGCTAAAGTGAAACTCCGCTTTCTGGAAGATTTTATTCTTTTCAATAATCCGGACCGTACACGCTGGGATAAGACCTCTGAAAATATCAGAACTCTCAATCTTCGCAAAGGGGACAGTGTGGCTGATGTCGGTTGCGGTCCGGGATATTTCACATTCAAATTTGCCGATATTGTGGGTGAAAGCGGGCATGTCTATGCCATTGAAACAAATAAGCGCCATCTGAACTATCTGAAAGACTACATCAGAAAATACGGAATCAATAATGTCGATGTAATTGAATCACAGCCGGACGGACTGGGCATGGAGCCTTCAATCAAAGTTGACCTTGTCTATATGTGTTCATTATATCATATTATTTATGCTGCCTGTACCGACGGGGAAAGGGATCTTTTCATCAAAAGTATAAAGAACAGCCTTAAACAGGACGGACGCCTTGTGATCGTGGACAACGATCTGGTCGAAGGCGATAACTTGCCATATCACGGGCCATACATATCACGGCATCTGATTATCGGCCAGTTATGGCACTACGGCTTTAAACTCACTGCCCAGTATCAATTTACCCCTCAGCGTTATGTCCTCGAATTCAAACCCTCGGACAGGCTGCCGCTGGAATCAGACGCCGGGCATTCAAGAGCGGTAATTTTTGCAGATCCAAAAACTCCTGATGCTATCAACATCACATCCAGATCCTCCTTAGTCCGCTACCGTATGATCGGTACTTCGTCACAAGGCTATACATTATTGGGGAAGAGGGCAGCCAGGCTTTTTTATGATGCACTCCGGAAAAAAGACAGGGATGCGGCCGAAGCTGCGCTGACGGCATATGAGGAATTGATACCGAAGGAGAGAATCGGTGACGAATACACTGCTTTTGCATGGTTCTGCCGGATTCTCATGTCATCGGAAGAAGAGTGCAAAGAGATCCTTGGAGATAAATTCAGTGCTGAATACTACCATCATCTGGCATGCAATGACTTTGCGCTGTTAAAAAAGTATATCAGAATAAAGTATGATCTGGCTAAGCCGGACCCGGAGGAACCTGGCGCTGATGATGATTTCGCTGCAAAACGGATTCATGAGGTTGTTTATGAATATTCCGGAAATGAAGTGAGTTTCGATCAATTGAATGATTGGAACGAATACATTGTATTTAATAATCCGAATCGCGACAGTTGGGAGAAAACCGGCAAGATGCTCGATTATCTGAATATCCAGGAGGGTGAGGCAGTTGCAGACGTAGGATGCGGTTATGGATTCTTCTCTTTCCAGTTTTCCCGGATGGTAGGCATTTCAGGCAGAGTATACTCTCTTGAAGTCAATAAAGAAGCCCTTGCCTATGTCAGAAAAATAAGTGATAAATACGGATTGAACATACAAACTGTGCTGGCACGCTTAAATTACGCCTGCCTTCCTGCCGGCAGTGTGGATACGGTTTTCTTGTGTTCCCTGTACCATGCGGTCTACATAGCTTCAATTGAATCTGTAAAGGACGAATTTATCGCCAGCCTGAAGAAAGCGCTCAGAAAGGGAGGAAGGCTGGTGATTGTCGATAATGCGATTACGCATCCTCCAACTATACCCTATTTCGGATCAGGTATTGCAAAAGAGCTTATTATCGCTCAACTGAAATATTATGGATTTCACTTGGCCGATGCACGGCAGTTCATACCACAGCGTTATATCCTGCTTTTCCGGCAGGACTGAAAAGGGCGTATGTAAACGGCACATGCATAAACGAGAGGGGTATAATGTATTTGCATGTATGCCTGAAAGCTGACAGTCATTCGCTCAACGACGAGCCTCCTCTGTGTCTTCTATTCGTTAATCCAAACTCTTTTGGCTCCTTGCGGAATCCAGACACGAGCCTGACCAATAACAGGAATGCATATGGGTTCTCTACGAAAATTAATCAGATTCTTACAGCCCTATTGGAAGTTGATTCTTCTAAGCCCTTTGCTGATGCTGGTCGAGGTGGCCATGGACCTTGTGCAGCCGCGCCTCATGCAGCGAATCGTTGATGTGGGAATTGCCCGGCTTCATATGGCCGTAGTTGTCCGTACGGGATTGCTTATGGTTGGATTAGCCCTGGTTGGTTTTTTGGGGGGCGCGGGGAATACGGTTTTTGCAGTTGAGGTGTCCCAGGGGTTTGGTGCGGATCTTCGGCGTGAGCTCTTTCGCAAGGTTCAGTCCCTCTCCTTCGGCAATCTGGACGATCTGGGAACCGGACAATTAGTAACCCGGCTTACGAATGATGTGACTCAGGTGCAAGAATCCGTACTCATCATGCTCAGGATCCTGGTAAGGGCTCCCTTGATGCTGACGGGCAGTATATTTATGGCGGTCATTACCAGTCCCAAACTGTCTTTCCTGCTTCTCATCCTGGGACCTTTGGTGGTAATGGTACTGGCCTGGGCTTTTAAGCGGGCGAATCCTCTTTTCACCGGTGTACAAAGCCGCCTTGACAGGCTCAATACGGTAATGCAGGAAAACCTGGCCGGCATTCGCCTCATCAGGGCTTTTGTGCGCAAAGATCATGAGATACATCGTTTTGGGGAAGTAAATGATAACCTGATGGATCAGACTATCCGGGCTGTCAGGACACTGGCAGTGGTCATGCCCTTCATGATGCTGGCACTCAACCTGGGAATAGTCGGAGTGATATGGTTCGGCGGCCTGCAGGTAATGAAGGGAACTTTAAAGGCAGGACAGATCATGGCCTTTGTTAACTATATCCTGCACATGCTTTTCTCTTTGATCATGGTAAGTATGCTTTTGATACGCGTATCACGGGCGGAAGCATCGGCAGGCCGCATTATGGAAATTCTGAATAAAGAACCGGAAGTAACCGACCGGCCCGATGCCGTAGATATCTTCTCACCGCGCGGGAAAGTCGTTTTCGAACACGTTTGCTTCAACTATAACGGCAATTCCCAGGGGCTGCGGGATATTAACTTTACTGTAGAACCCGGACAAACGGTGGCCATTATCGGCGCAACCGGATCAGGCAAGTCAAGCCTGGTTCACCTTCTTCCACGCTTTTATGATGCAACCGAAGGACGTGTGATGATTGACGGAGTGGATGTACGTGACATAAAACAGGAATCCTTACGAAAACATATCAGCATTACACTTCAGGAGGCTATCCTTTTTTCCGGGACTATTCGGGAAAATATTTGCTATGGAAGGCCCGAAGCCACGGAAGAAGAAATAATCGAAGCGGCCAGAGCCGCTCAGGCACATGAATTCATCACTGAATTTCCCGCAGGCTATGATACGGTTCTTGGTGAGCGGGGAATAAATCTTTCCGGCGGGCAAAAACAGCGTCTGGCCCTTGCCCGGGCCATCATTACCAAACCCTCCATACTTATCCTCGACGACAGCACCAGTGCAGTAGATATTGAGACCGAAGCGAATATCCACGATGCCCTGATCAAATTCATAAAAGGGTGCACCTGTTTTATCATTACCCAACGACTTGGCACTGTCCTGAGGGCTGATAAAATTTTGGTGCTGGACAACGGCACCGTTACGAATGAAGGTACGCATCAGGAATTACTGATCCTTAGTCCCATTTACCGCGAAATTTATGAATCCCAATTAGGGAACGGAGCAAATTTCGTATGACGTGGAATAAATCCAGTCATCAAGGGAATTTCGGTTTCCCTATCGGCCCGGGCGCTCATGGAATGATCGGCCGGGGTCAGAAGGCAAAAGATACTCGCGCTGCCATGCGCCGTGTGGGGGTATATTTAAAAAGGCAACAAATCCGGCTTATGGCCGTAGTTTTTCTTTTGGGAGCCACTACAGGGTTTGCCTTGCTTGGCCCCTTCCTTATGGGCAGGGCAATTGACGAATATTTCATCATCGGCAATTTGAAAGGGTTGGCTCGGATTTCGCTTTTGATGCTCTTGGTCTCTGTAATCACCGCCTTGACAACATGGCTTCAGACCTCTGTAATGGCCGGGGTGGCACAGCGCGTTGTTCGGGATATACGAAACGATCTTTTTGCCAAAGTCCACACCTTGCCCCTTCGCTTTATCGACCGTCATCCCCATGGGGAGTTGATGAGCCGTCTTTCGAATGATGTTGAAAACATCAGCGTTATTCTCAACGAAAGCGTCACTCAGTTGATCGCCGGTGTTCTGGCACTGATCGGAGTGACCGTGACGATGCTGTGCCTGAATCTTCGATTGGCCATAGTAAGCCTTTTCACGATTCCTCTCATGGTCTTTCTTACCAGATGGATATCTACTCATACCCTCGAAGGATTTCGTGACCAGCAGCAGAGGCTTGGAGTTTTAAATTCATTCATTGAGGAAACCGTGACCGGAGAACGCGTAGTCAAGGCCTATGGCCGCGAACAGGATATGCTTGAGGATTTTGAAAGGTTAAACCGAAACTTGCAGGCCGCTGCTGGCAAAGCCCAGATCTATGCTTTGATTCTGGGGCCCCTTACGAACCTGGTTAATAACCTCGGCTTTGCCGCTGTCGCCGGTGCAGGTGGATGGATGGCAGTCAAGGGGCTGGCCACTATTGGTACCATTGCCAGCTTTTTAAGCTATTCACAACAATTCGGACGTCCCTTGAACCAGGTAGCCCATCTCTATAACGCTGTCCAATCAGCCCTGGCCGGCGCAGAACGTGTTTTCGAGATTACTGATGAAAAATCGGAACCAGCGGATGCTCCCGATGCACCACTATTACAAAAGGTCCGTGGAGAGGTTATTTTTAACAAGGTATGGTTCGGCTACCGGAAAGATACTCCCGTGATCCAGGGCTTTACCATGCAGGCAAAGCCGGGACAAACCCTTGCACTGGTCGGGCCGACAGGGGCAGGAAAAACCACCATTGTGAACCTGCTCATGCGTTTCTACGATATTGACTCCGGCAAGATCACTATTGACGGACAAGACATCAGAAATCTTCAGAAGGCAAGTTTACGCCGTCAACTGGGAATTGTACTGCAAGACACCTTTCTTATCTCCGATTCGGTAATGGAAAACATCCGTTATGGAAAACTTAACGCCAATGATCAGGAAGTTATCGCCGCTGCCGAATTGGCCAATGCGGATCAATTTATTCGCCGGCTGCCTAAAGGATATCATACCATCCTCTCAGAAAGAGGCGGCAATTTGAGCCAGGGACAAAGACAATTACTGGCCATTGCCCGTGCCATATTGGCCGATCCTGGTATTCTTATCCTTGACGAAGCTACCAGCAGCGTTGACACCCGAACTGAAATCCATATCCAACAGGCCTTGCTGCGGTTGATGCAGGGGCGAACCTGCTTTGTAATTGCCCATCGATTAAGCACTATCCGTAATGCCGACCAGATACTGGTCATCAATGGAGGCCGCATTATCGAGCAGGGCAATCATCAAAATCTGCTGGCCCTCCGAGGATTTTATTGCCGCTTATATATGAGCCAGTTTAAAGGGCACCGGGACTTCTCGCTGCCTGTTATCGATAATGGTAACTATTCCTGAATCTTCGTGCCGGTAAAAGAATATCGGCAAGGGTTAAGAATACAGGCAGGTGATTCCCTGCCCCTTAAGGACCGCTCTCAGCAGGTTCCCCTTAATAGCCGGGTTGGTTTGGGCCAGGTCCTTCAACCACTGCTTCATTTGAGAACGCCGTGAGATGCTTCCTTCGTGAAAAGGGCACAAGTGCGGGATGGGTATGATATTTCTGGTTTCGCAAAAGCGCTTGATTTCTTCTTCATATACGTAAACAAGAGGCCGAATGACTGTGTTTTTACGGCGTTCCGATACGAGATGTACGGGCATCTTCCATAATGATCCAGCGTAGAAAAGATCCAGAAGGAGGGTTTCGATGAAATCATCGGCGTGATGGGCAAGAGCGATTTTATTGAATCCCTGCTGTCGGGCGAGTGTATACAGGGTGCCACGCCGAAGGCGGGCACAAAAGGAACAAAAATGAGGGCCTGACAGGTTTTTTTCCTGTATGATGTGCAGGATTTTTTCCTTTTTCAGGATGAAGGGCACCTTTTTCCGGTTGCAATGATCGGCAATCCGCTCGGTTTCAAACCCGCCGAATCCTTCATCGATGGTGCAGGCCGTCAGGGAAAACCTTATGGGTGCCCGCTTCTGAAGATGAAGTAATATTTCCAGCAGGGCCAGACTGTCCTTTCCTCCTGAAAGGGCCAGCAGTATATTATCCTGGTCTTGAATCAGTTGAAAATCGGCGATAGCCTGCCCGATTTTACGAATAATTTTATTTTCGTTTTTTCTGGAAATCAACTCGGACGACCTTGTTTTTCTGGCTGTCATCCTCCTTGAACGGAGATTCCTCAATCTCTTTGGTCGTACTGCTGCTGCCGGCAGCCTCTTCGCTCTTGGCCGGAGTCGTATTGGCCTCCACGACCTGCTGCGGCCCTATGATGAGCTGCGAATTCAATTCAGGAGAGTAGATTGCCAGGATATCGTCAGACGGAATAAAGCACTTTTGCGGTGTATCTCCGAAGACAAGCTTGACGGAAATTCCAAGCTCATCCCAGGTAAAACGCATTTTTGTATTCAGTACCAGAACCAGTCCCTGCTCTTTTTCCTCAGGGGAAAACCCCCTGGTTCCCACCTGCACATTTTCGGAATATTTGACCAACAGGTATACTCTTCCAGCCAGGTTGAGCAATTCGTAAAAGGTGTGTTTCTTGAGTTCATTAAGCTGGAGCTGAAGATCATCCCTTTCCATATATTTTTTTCTCCATACCGAAAAGGTAAGGTTGTTAAAGGCTAAAGGTAATGAAAAAATTGGTTTTTTTACCTATTGCCAAGATACCACGAATTATAAAGAACAGTCAAGGCAGAAAATACGATACAGACCGTCCGGCAGAATCTGAAACCGAATCGATCAGATCCCCTGAATAGTGAAAAGTAAGTGTGCGGCCAAAGGCATCCTGAACGCTTTGCAGCTTAGCATCCAGGTAGCTAAAGACAAGCATATTATCATCTGCATCCTGCCACTGACCGATACGGTTTTCGGCGTTAAACTGAAGAGAGATGCCAAAACGCTCTTCCAGCGTATAAGCAGTGCCCTCTTTGACTAATTCTGCGGTAATTCCTGGAGGCGAGCTGTAGGTATTGTCAGCTTTGGCATAAAACCAGGCAACGCTGTCTTCCTGATAACCATGAATAGAGGTGTAGCTTGTCGTACTGATCTTCACGTCGATATAATACCCTTCCTCCTGGGCCATGACACCTATCCAATGATGGTGG
>JBFMGO010000146.1:0-11752 GCA_040752695.1 bacterium | reverse complement strand
ATTCTCTTATCAATCGCCTCTTGAGCCACTTTCATGAAAAAACATACTTCAAGAGCGGCTCCTTTCAGTGCCGCTGTCATTATTTTTGCATTTTTTCTCAACTGCCTGGCCTCGGCCTCGGCATCTTCCCGCCTGGTAAAGGTACGCTATTCCTCTTCCAAGGGCTACACCAGAGTAGTTTTCGACCTCTCTCAAGCCGCCCGCTTCAAACATTATTTTTCCGATGACCGACAATCATTCTTTATCGAGCTTCTGGATTGTGAAAATATCATTCAAAAAGACTCGATCGCCCTGAAGCATTCCCTTGTCAGGCAGGTAAAAATCATTGACAAAAATAAACCTTCCGGTCTTCTTGTTCAGATTTCCCTGGATCATCTTGCCGACTGCAAGATCTTTACCCTTAAACCCAATCAGGAAATGCCACACCGGCTTGTGGCCGATTTTTTCGAGCAGCAGAAGCAGCAAGAGCAACGGGAACAAAAGAAGCAACAGGAGCAACAAAAGCAGCAGGAACCGAACCAAAAGGTGCAGCAGCAGGAGGTGCCAAAGCAGCAGGAATCAAACCAGCAGGTGAAAGAAAAGCCTGTGTCCGCCACGCCCGAGAAAAAGCCTAAGAAAAGGATTGTGGTCATTGATCCGGGACATGGCGGCGCGGACCCCGGAGCCATCAGCCGCAACGGAACCAAAGAGAAAGATATTGTCCTTCAGATTGCCAGGGACCTTAAAAATTATCTTGAACAAAAAAATCCCTCTATCCAGATCCACCTGACCCGGGATGGAGACTATTTTATCCCGCTTCGCAAAAGAATCACTATCGCCCATAAAAAGAAGGCCGACCTCTTTATCAGCCTTCACACCAATGCCAGCACGAGGAAAGAGGTGCATGGCGCATCTGTCTTCTATTTGTCCGAAACAGGTGCCAGCGACAAGGCTTCAGATCTTTTGGCCGCACGGGAGAACTCCTCGGACCTTATAGCCGGAGTAAAACTGAGTGAGGATAAGCTTGTCAATACCATCCTCATCGATCTGGTGCAAACCTATACCATCAATGAAAGTGTCCAGATCTGCAACGCTACTCTTCAGGGGCTGCAAGACTCAGGATTCCAAAACCAGGGAATCAGATGTGCCAATTTCGCAGTTCTCAAATCTCCTTCAATTCCTTCCGCCTTACTCGAGATCGGCTATATCACGAACCAAAAGGACGAAAAAAAACTCCTGAGCAGGGAGGGCCGCCAGCATATTGTACAGCAACTGGCAACATCTGTCCTGACCTACCTCACCAGGGGAGAGCAAGAAGAACCGCTCCTTACCCAGCCATCGGCGGCAGACAGCAAAGAGAAGGCATTTGCCAATACTCAGTTCTGACAGGAGATTACCCAACAAGATTATGCCAGGCAGAAAAACCGGGGACCTGTTCCAGGCTCTCCCGGATTATTCCTTCGGTGCCCCTCCTTAACATCGATGCATTTCCCTACATCCAATGAAAAAACCTAAAAGGAGTCGTATAGGTAATACAGGGAATCCAGATGAAAAACGGGGTAATGAGTATTCCTGCGTTAAGGCTGGCTTGTACCTTCATGATTTCACCGATCCTTTTTCATGTTTATCTGCGGTCTTCGATCTGTTATCTATGGCCAATCCCGGGCGGCTATAGATGCGTCATCAAAATGACCCGGCTCCCCACTCAACAAAACACAGGAAATGGGGTGCAAAGGACAGACTTTTCGCTCTTGGGGAAAACACTGAAAAGGATGCCCTCAGGGCCCGGACAAGATACGCTGTCCTCAGCATGAGGGCATCCTTTGGTTAACATTTTACTTTCAATACCCCGACACTAAGCGAAACTGCAAAATGCTCCCCATGGGGTTAATAAATGTGAACACCATATATTGAGACTCCAGGGGGTTACACGAAAGCCTGCTTTCACGTTCGTTGATATCTTCATATTTTTCATCTCCTTATCCTTAAATGGTACTGCCACCCCTTCGAATTATCTTACACCATTCAATTGAACTATTATCACCCGAAAAATATTCTGAAAGACCTCATGCCCGAAAGGATGCGCCATATTCCGGGCATGAGGATTTCTCTCTAAAACAGAATACTGTTCAAAACTGCCGCATTCATATCTTGCCCAATCATCTACATTCTAGGCAAATGACCAGAACCAGGACCATGGAGTTAATCCGCTGAACGTCCAAATATTCAAACTCCAAGGAGTTACCCGAAACCCTGCTTTTACGTTGGTTGATATCTTCATATTTTTCACCTCCTTGTTTTTAAGATGATAACCTTCAGCCTCCGATATCCATTGCTTCCGGCTGAAGGGGCGCCCACCAACTGAATTCCTTTTCACTCACCAGCCTTCCAAAATCAAAATCTGCAACCGCCTCTTTTTCAGGATTCACCCTGAAAAACCCTTTTTTAGGCCAGCCGGCTCCCCTTTCCAGCCTGCTGACTGCCAACCTGGTCGGCTGGTTATGGAAGGATGCTCTTATACTCAAAATTTTACCCTGATGCTTCGAGTATAAGAGCCTTTCCCTTTTATATAATCAACATCTTGCCCAATTATCTTGCCCAATTATGTTGAATATTAGGCAAAGGAAAAGAACCAGGAGAATGGAGTCACTCCGCTTAACGCCCAGATATTCAGACTCCAGGGAGTTACACGAAAACCTGCTCTTACGTTGGTTGATATCTTCATATTTTTCACCTCCTTATCCTTGATGTTTACCTCCAACCACTCATATGCCACCTGTGGACTGAAGGGCGATCGCTCTAAGGAGCGTTCGCATATGGAAGCCATTGAAAGAGATGCTCTTATGTCCGAAAATGATGCGCCATACCATTTCATTCATAAGAGCATCACTCTTCACCTTATCTTATCAAGACTTTGCCCTGCAATGTATGCTCCTAGGCAAAGGAAAAAAACCAAGAAAATGGAGTTAATCCGGCAAACGTCCATATAGTCATACTCCATGGTGTAAGACGAAAACCCGCTTTCAAGCTGGTCGTTATCTTCATTGTCTCTTTCACCTCCTCGTCCTTGGTGTTTTCCTCCAGCCTCATGGCTATGCCTGCTTTTGGCTGAAGGGGCGCACGTATCTATACCCCTTCCTGGCCCCTTTGGCTTGCTGTCCGAGAGTGACGCTCTTATCCTCCACAATGCACCGTGTGCCGTCTTTAGAAGATAAATATGCCCTCTTAAATCAGATCCATATCCTTACCCATCCGCCTGTATGATCCTAGGCAAACGAATGGAAACAAGACCAAGGAGTCATTCCACTGAAACACCAGATATTCAAACTCCAGGGAGTCACTCTAAAACCGGCTTTCAGATTGGTGGATATCTTCACTCTTTCACCTCCTCCTTTACCATTATAAGCATTTCCTTCAGCTTGTAATCTGTCAGGTTTCGACTGAAGGGGACTCCTCTTTCGGGAACCAAGCCAGCACCTTAATTCTTTGCAATTTATACGCATTTTTGCCCTTTATATGCGTTTTTTCTATGCATTAAATTCTTATTTCCCTTCTCCCTTTGATACCTTCCAATCTCTTCAATGGATTGATAACATTCTCTCTTGCCCTTTAGTCCTCGCCCTGCGTCTTTTAATGCTGTACATTTCTCAATAATTAACACTGAACATATATCGTCATTATAGGTACATATTATTTACTACTTTTCAATGTATTTTTTATTAAATTAAAATGTAAATTTTACGTTTAATTTAGGTTTAAAAGGCGAGATAGTCCTTTATGACTCCGATAAGCTCGTGAAATAAGCACCTGCATTGAGGGAAAATCCCTCTTGCGAATTTACAGAAAAAGATACGTCCAAGGGTATTGTAAGAGTGGTTTTTACAGCTCAGGGAGAGGGGAACGGATTACGCATAAAAGCGCGTTAAGCTCTGTCAAGCAAAGGTTCAAAGGCCCGCGCCCGAAAGACAGGAGCCACATAAAGCCACAATTTCGCCCTACAGGCTCTGTGAATGGCTCTGAATGGCGCCTTTATGGGTGGGCAATAACCAAAAGGGTGGGAGCCTGCTCAAGAACGTAGCCAAGGGCCTGATAGAGGCTCTCGGGATCAAGCGCAGCGAAGCTCTCGTCGAGGATAATGAGGTCAGCGCACTGGAGCATGGCCCTGGCGATATAGAGCCGGCTCTTTTCTCCGTGGGAGAGTTGCCATCCGGTCTCACCAACCATTTGCATCAGTCCTGCCGGCATACGGTCGAGCAGGTCTCCAAGACCGAGTCTGCGGCAGACTGCTTCGGCCTCTTCAAGGTCACCGGGCAGCGGCGGCCACCGGCGTCCCATCAGGAGATTGAAGGCAAAAGAGCCGGTAAGGACATGGTTTTCATGAAATTGAGGAGCTGCCACTACCCTGCGCCGCCAGCCTTGCGCTCCTATGGTCGAAAGGTCAAGACCCCGCAAAAGGAGAAGCCCGGACTCAGGCGACCGCAATCCGATAAAAAGAGAGGCCAGGGTGGATTTGCCTCCGCCTGAAGGCCCTTCGAGGAGGAGTTGGTCTTTGGCCCTGATCTTCAGGCTGCATCCGAGGATAACCGGCTCGCTGCGGGGCCGATAGCGGAAGGCGAGGTTATGCGCCTCAAGGACCGGATTCTTATCCTCCTGCTGCGGACTCTTGGAGCTGTCATGGATATGAACGAGACAGGAGGGAGAGGCTTTGCCTTCCTTGGAGCGTCCTGCCGCATGGAAAAGAAGTGCCACCTGCTTCCAGGCAATAATGGTATCGGCCAGGCTCATGAGTCCTTGGGGAAGTTTTCCCAAAGCACGGGCGGCAAGCAGGATTCCACCCAGACCAACGGCCATCTGAGCTGTAGTTTCTCCCCCGCCGGAGACGAAAACGATGGTAAGCCCGATCAATCCCAGAACCAGCCAGCCGGATGGGACGAGGGTCGTGAGCAGGACCGACTTTTCATCCATTTTCTTTGACAGCTCAAGATAGCGCTCCATTGCCTGATCTTCACCATCATGCCAGTGCTCGCGCCTCTGTTGTGCAATCCGTGTCCTGTGGCCAACCATTCGCTCGACCAGATCATTGGTCATCTCAAGGCGCATGCCGGTCCAAAGCTGGCGGTGAATGAAGTAGCGCCACCCCAAAAAAAGAGAAACCAGCAGCCAGACCAGGAACAGAATACTGTTGAGCTTTCCCGCTGCCCCAACCAGAAGAACAGCTCCTGCTGCAATCAGCTCGATTATCATGGCCATACTGGTAAACCCGCCATTCAGGGCCAGGGACTCGAGCGCCTCGGATTCGATGACCTGTCCGAGGAGTTGCCCTGCACCCTTTTGGCTTATCTCCTCCGGCTCCAGTTGCAGGGCGCCATACAGGAGCCGCTGCTTCAGGAGCCCTCCGGCATTGATGGCCAATAGTCCCTGATACCAGGTCACGATCATCTGGAAGGGGACGACGCTGAGTAAAAGCAGTGCCCAGGCCAGGAGCCATCCCCGGTCAAAATGCCCCGAAAGAGCGCCCCTGCCTATGACCCACCAGGCCAAAATCATCAAAGTATATTGGACGATGTAGGCACCGGTCAGGATAAAGAAGGAGCGGGGCAAGCGCGCCTGGCATATCTGTCGCCAGAAGCTTGCCCCCGGCGACAGGCGAAGGAGCCAGCAGTTGCTCACCTGAGCGGGGCCAAGATGCTCTGCCAAAATGGCCGACCGTGCTTGTCGCTGCCGCTGCCCGGGAACCCTGACTTCGTTGAGCAATTGGTCTATTTCGGACACGATCTGCTCTTCCAGCCCCTGGCAAAGCCTCTTGCGGACAGCTTCCTGGGAGATACGCTGTGAAGTATGGTCGGGCCCCAGAATGGATATCCCTTTCGTGTTCTGCCTGCGCCCGCTTTTCCGGTCGGGGAGCAGGACCAAAAAGCGCGCCTCTCCCTTACAAGGCCCATTGGGCAAAAGGATGAGGGCGGGACCGGCACGATGCAGGATTTGCCCGGCCATGGCATACGTGATTTCAACCGGTTCAACCTCGAAACCCAGACAACTGACCGCCATATCGATCCACCGGCTCAGCGCTTCGAAACTCCCGCGATCCTCGATTCTGGACTGAATGATGCTTTGAGGAGGAAGCGGCAGGTCAACAGGCTCAGGCTTCAGTGAGCTTTTTCTGGCCAGAATTTCCAGCGCTTCGCCGAGCCGGGATACCGGCCAGGAGAGAGCATCGACTGAAGAGGTTTCCATTCCTTTTCTATGCCCCGTCACTTTACTTTCTCCTCCCATTCGGCTGCGTTCTCCCATTCGGTGGTATCCTCCAATGCGGCAGTATCCTCCAATTCGGCAGTATCCTCCAATTCGGCAGTATTCTCGATCAGTTGTCCGGCATCGAGCCGCAGCCTTCGCCAGGAGGTACTTGACCAGAAACCTTTCCTTACGGCATCTTCCACCTTTACTATGGACTGATACCGGGAGTTGCGCCGGGTTTTGAGTTCATTCGCAGAGCCTGTTTCCATGATCTTGCCCTCTTCCATCACGATCACCTGGTCAAAGCCTCCGGTTTCGGCCACATCATGCGTTACGCACAGTAAGGTGGCATCTGGCCACAACTCCCTGCTGTTGCAAAGAAGATCCTGACGCTGCCGGTGGTCGAGCCCCCTGAATGGCTCATCCAGAATCACCAGCCTCACACCCGGCCTGAGCATGGCCCTTCCAAGGCGGACCCTTTGCCCCTCTCCACCCGAAACCAAAGAGCCTCCCTCGCCAAGGGATGTTTGAAACCCTGCGGACAGCCTCCCCAGCACACCGTGCAGTCCGGCCGCTTTGATTGCCGTGTCGATCGGTAAAGAGGTGTCAGGGGAGATTCCATAGTAAAGGTTATCGATCAAAGAGCGGTTCCAAAGCTGGACAGAAGGGTCCACCCAGGCAGTCTCGTGGCGTAGGTGATCGATCCGGTCGGCATTCAGAGGGTATCCATCGACCAGAACCTGACCTTTAACTGGCCGGTACCAGCCGAGAAGGACGCCGACAAGACTCGATTTGCCGGCACCCGACCGGCCGACGATGGCTACATGTTTTCCCGGCTCTATGGCCAGATCGATCCCCTCAAGCACGGTTTGTCCTGCTACCCGCACGCTCACGCCCTGGAACTGCAGGGACACCCCCCGGCTCTTTGGCCCAGGGTGTGCCAGAAGAGGCGGATAGCCTGCATCAGAGGCCTGACTTACGCACTCTTTTTCCGTCACGCCGCAAGGCAACTGCTTATTGCAGGATACTTCGCCGCGTGATTCTTTCTGATTCGATGCCTGGTCACTTTCTCTCAATCCTTCGGATTCTTTCAGTCCATCGGCCCTCGTCGGATCTTCGGGAGCTCCAAGAGGCTCGACAAGCCTGAGCATGACGCTGCGCTGATTCGGGTATTGTCTGGCTAAAGTGGCAATGGTCTGACCAAGGTTTGGCAGGTTGAGTGCCCAGTACACCAGAAGGAGCACTCCTTGGGCATCCCCCCCTGTGGCCATGTAATTGAACAAAAGCCAGGCAGCCAGTCCGAAACCGATCAAAGATTGCACGCCTTCGATCACGACCACGCCAGCCTGGAATCCAAGGCCCGCATTGGCCCATTCGACCAGCAGGTCTTCATGTTCCCTGCGCACCGCCCTTTCCGCTCCGTGCGCGCGCACTGCCACAAGACCAAGCATCCCATCGAGGTAAAAACGGCTGAGTGCACCGCTGTGGTTACGTACCCTTAGGCTTTGCTCTTCCAGATATGGATTGGCTGCCAGGGGCAGTGCTACACCAAGCACTGCTGTGGCAAGTGCTATAGGACCGCTTGACGGATAAAGCCAGGCCATTGCTCCTGTCGTCAGAGCCAGTTCGAAGGTTGTCCTGATGAACTGCCCGCCGAGGCTTGGCAGGATCCGGAGAGTATGAACACTGTGGCTGCGCTCGGCCATATCCGAGGTAAGACGGCTCTGGAAGTATCGATCGTGAAGCCGCGGGATCTTCTCCATGAAAGCAAGGCGAAGACGAGACTCTATGTGACGCCCAAGCCGCAGCATCTCTGTAGCGATCGGAAGTTCGAGAAGGAGAATCGCCAGGGCGAAAATAACCACCGCACCCATTACCTCGAGTCTCTGCCCGGCCAGACCAAGGTCACGGCCAATTTCGAAAAGCCCGCGAAACAAAAGCGCCTGAATGACCACACTGGCAGAGGCCACAGCCAGGGCAGTCAGGAGAAAAAAAGGCGAAAGGAAACCATCCCTGGCTAAAAACCCAAGAATCTCCCGCCCCGGCCGTATGGGCTTTTCTTCCAGGGCAGCCCGAAGTTCCGGAGAAAGGGAAGCAGGCTCAGGATGTATCCCCTGACTTTGATCCATGCCCGCACGGGATACTTCATCTTTTGGAATACCCTCACCCGCTATGGTATTTTCGCCTGCCAGGGTAGTATCACCTGCCGGGATACTATCGCCTGTTGGGATACTATCGCCTGTTAGGATGCTGTCACCTGCCGGAGTCTTTTCACCCGCTGTTTTGGTACACCCTGCTGGTGTCACTCGCCTTCCAAGTGCCCGGACCAGCACGGCACCCCGCAAAAGAAGCTGTTCTTCTGCCGATGGTGCCGCAAGGGGTACTGGCTGCACCGACCAATAGGCTGCTGGTATGATCATGGCCGCTTTCTGGGGCTGCTCTTTTAGAGCCTCCCGGCAACGCTCGAAGAACGCCTTCGTTATCCGGTAAGCATGTCGGCCTTCCTTAAGTCCTGTGGAATGGACCAATGAGGTGACCATCCGAATGGAGGCATCCAACGATGCCATCGATTGCCAGCCTTGATCCTTGAGTGCCTCCTGGACAAGCTGGATCGTTTTCCATCGGGAGAGGCCAAGGTGCTTCATTCTGCGACACAAAACGATCACGAATTCGGGCGAACCAGCCCATTCCCTCCAGGCTCCGGCTGGAACCGGCATGGTGTGCACATAAATCTCATCGAGAAACTTTTGCCGCCTCGGCCATCTGCGGCCGGTTGCAGGATCCATGATCTGAATGATCCTGCCCCGGGCATGCAGTCGCCAGATAACAACGAAATGGGTGATCCCGCTTGGATGTCTGACAGCGGCTATGGCAGGAAAGGCCCTGGCCTCAGGCAGTATCAGATGGTCAACCGGCAATATGATCTGCTCTGCTTCAAGACCAAGCTGCATGGCAACCTCTTCCAGCGTATTCATGGAAGTGCCATCCACATCGGTCTGACATGCCTCACGGAGCCTGCCGTAACTTACCTGAATGCCGAATCCTTCGAGCAGGCACTTGAGCGAGGCAGGGCCACAGTCCATAGACGAGGTCTGGACGATCTCAGGGACCACCAATCGGCGGTTTTGGCCCAAGTGCCGGAATAACCCGGCCATTCCCCCTCCCCTGGGTCTATCTGCTGTCATCATGACCTCCAGGTACTGTGGATGCGGCCAGGCCAGGCCCAGAGGGCGAACCTGAAAAACCGCTTGGCCTTGTAAGCAGTTTTCCTACAGCCCGCAGGATCAAATCCTTGGGAGTAACGCGTTCAACCTCGACTTCGACCGATCCTGACAGTCCGTGCTGAAGGGTAATGGGAGGAGCAGCGTGTGTGTTTATGGCAAGCTCCGCCCTGATATGCCCATCTCTGACTTCACGGGCAACCGTGGCCACCGTTGCTGGAATACTGCCGTACTGGGTCCACGGGAAACTGTCCAGCCGCAATTGTGCTCTCTGGCCGGGAATGATGCGACCAACCGCTACCGACGGGGAAAAATCCGCTGCAATCCTGAGCTTTCCAGGGGGAAGAATCGTCCCGAGTCTTTCTCCCTCCTGAACTACCGATCCTACCCGCACATCTTTAATTCCATCGATTCGGCCAGCCACCGGTGCCCGAATATAACTTTTATCGATTTCGCAGGTAAGCCGCTCAACAGCCAGGCTCTTGGCAGCTATTTCCCCTTGCATCATGGCCATTTCACGTCTGATCTGCTCTAAGCGCACCCTGTTTTCACTCGTATGATTCTTCTCCTCCCATTCCATTTGATGAATGCGCAGACTAAGTGCATCAGCCGCCTCACGATGCTTTTGCACCTCGGCCCTGGCCCGAAACAATTCGGCCTCTGGTACAATACCCACAGCATGTAAGGCTTCCGAACGCTTCAAATCATCCTCCATGAGCACAAAATCCACCTCCGCTTGCCGATAATTGGCTCTGGCCTCATCAATCGCTCTGCGGGTCATCTGCTGATATTCATAGTGGGCTTGATTTTGCGCTTTCAGTTCATGAGAAAGTGCCTCGATCTGACGGGTGAGGGCGGCAATATTGGCTTTCTCTTCTTCCACCATAAGGCGCTCAGTTGCAGTATCAAACTCAACGAGCATGTCTCCGGCCAGTACCTCGCGTCCCAATACCATGTGATTAGCTACGATCCTGCCCCTTACCGGCGCGTCCAGGGAACAGGCTACTCGATCCAGCTCCACCAGGGCCGCTCCGCTTACTTCATAAAGCGTGACCCTTGCCAGAAGAAACCAGGCCGCCCAACAACACAAAACACAAAACGCAAAAAGAAGGCTCAAAATCGAACGGCGACAGCCATCAGCCTTCAGCGCCCGCAGGGAACGGGAAAAAAATCCTGACATTGATACCTCCAAGCCATTATTTATGAAGCCCTTTTAAGGTAAAAGAATCAGTCTTCGAAATCCAGCTCCCTCTGCAACTTTTATGGAGAAACCAAGCCGGATTTTACTCATAAGATTTTGCCTTAACCATTCAACCAGCATCTCTTCTCAAACCATCATCATACCAAGATCGGCATTGTACACGAATTTTATCTAACTTCTATATTGTTGAATTTCTATTTTTCCTGATACGTTTGATGCCCAACGTGTCATGGAATTTCCTTATTAAGCCCAAAGATAGAGGAACGATTTTAGCTCCACATGGTCCATACCAAAAAGTGATCAGGACAATGGCCGTACGGTAAGGGGACCTTTGAAGTATACTCCAAGAAGCGTTACCGGCATCGGCTGTCAGTCCGGGGAACACCTCTGTACTACTTCGCTTTTGTTGGAGTGAAAAATGCTGAAATCCCGCTGGAATGGCTAACCGCCGAAGAATGAGTTTAATCATAACGAGTGCTCTTATCTTGGTTTATGTTTCCCCGGAAATTGGACTTGCTGCTTAAGCGTGTTTCGTGTATTATTGATGGGTCAAGAGCCCCATCCTCTATTTTATAATGCAGTTATTGCCTGTCACCGAAGCTGTCTTTTTCCTATCATGAGGCAAAGCGGCTAACGAACGAAATGTTGAGATGGGAGAGTTTGGGAACCGGGCTATGCTGGATTAAAACGGTATAGGATAGGGCCTTTGCCCCACCTTATGAAAGCACTGCTGTTTAAGATTAAAGTACCGCTGTCCAACGCAAAGGGTGTGAGTGTTACGACGGCATGCCAATAACGGAATGCTTTGAATGTCACATCGCAATGCCGGTACATGAAAAGTCTGTCTTACAGGCATCGGGAGTGACCGAACCTTTGAGGGAAGATTCATGCTGCCCAGATTGAGCGCACAAACCGCCAGACGGCGCTTTTACACTACGTGGCTTTTCCGCACGCCGATAAGTCCACTCCATTCCGGGAACATATGACCCCACTGAGGCAGATTCATTTCATTAATTTCAGCAGAAAACTGACCATCAGCGCGGTCTTTTTCCTGATTCCTCTTTACTTCCTGCAACTTGGGTTCAAGGGATGGCAGATCGGGGTCATTACTTCGCTT
>JBFMGO010000145.1:0-12115 GCA_040752695.1 bacterium | reverse complement strand
AAAATTAATAAAATTAAATACCAATCTAATCATTTAATTTTCTTCCAGCTCCCAACTCCTGATTCCTGGCTCTTCTTGCCCTAAAGTTTGAACAAAATTTTCATTGTGTGGGCTGTAAGGGCCTATTTCTTTCCCTCACCGGATATCCTCATCGCCGAGTATTCCGCCCCATTCAAGAGCAACAAAGCCTTTCCGTTCCGGAGTCTTGATGAGGGGAGGCTCCATCATCTTGTACTTATCTGCCTCGTATTCATCCAGGGGAGTGAAGTGAAAGATAACCCGTATCAGGGTATCAGGAGATGGAGTAATGATCAGCTTTGCGTATTCTTTCAGGAATGTCCTGCTCAATAGTTTCACCCCATAATAGTCTTTCTCCTGAAGACGCTCTAACCAATATTCCATAAATTGCTCTTTCTCCTTTTTGTTCAGGCCAAGTTTAGGCAAATATTCGCTGAACCACTTTTCAAGGTCCTTCCGGGCAACGATCCAGCCTTTGTCGGGGATATCTAATCTATGGGGCTTAGCCTCCCAGAAAAGATAATCGTACTGCTTCCCCTGGCTCTCATCGATTATAGTGCCATCTGCCTTTGCTAGGACATGCCAGCCGCCGTTGTAGGGGGGAATGGTCTTCGTAAGCTGGCCATCAATATCAAGTTCGACATCTACATAGGTGTCCTCCTGAGGATAGAGATAAATTGCGGGTTTGCCGTAGAGGCCTTGATGGGTTGTCGGTTCATAGATATAAGATGTAGGGTTGCTGTAAAGGCCGGATGCCGACAGGCCAGGGAGATAGGGATAACTGGTGGGGGGATACCAACTACTCGGCGGAGGGCTATACCAGTTGTTCGAGACAGGATAGTACAAGTTATTCCAATTGGGCGTATACCAATTATTCTGTGGAATGTACCAATTACCAGAGGACCAGAAGTTAGCTGGGTTGTACCAATTGTTCCATTGGGGATAATACAAATTGCCAGGATACCAATAAGGCAGGGAAGGGCTGTACCAATTACCTCCGGGGTTTATGGGAGTAGAGCTGAGTCTACATTCTCCAGAGTAGGCAATGTCAACACCATTGCTTTCAGCTTCACACGCATTACCATATGTTCTGCCATCACATCCGCAAACTGGCGAATAATTATACGGACACATTGTTGTCCTCTCAGCGCATACCCCTGATCCATTGCAATTTCCAGCTTCTTTTTTACAATACTGAGTTATTCCGCATTGGGAATTATCAATACAGGCGTTAGTCCAATTAGGACCGGTCCCAGAAGTATAACAAGCTCCTCTATTGGCAACATTTATACCAGATAAGGCAGCGTTACATGGAGTATCATAGACTCTACCATCACATCCACAGACAGGGTCTTGATAATAGGGGCAACTGTAAGGTTTATTCGTGCACGTTCCCCATCCATTACAATCTCCCTCATTTTTCTCGCAATATTGCCCTTGCGGGCATTGATAGTTATCAATACAGCCATATTGTGCATTTGCAACCGTTTTACGAAAGCAAATGATAGCCAAAAGAACAAGGATTACCCCTAATGCCTCCACAAACCTTATCTTTTTCATTGACTTCCCTCCTTAAATTACCTTCATTGGTTCTTTTAACAGTAAGACTATAACGGTAAGACTATGTAAAATCGATAAGAAGGTACGGGAATTGAATGCAGGAAAAGCAAGTACGAAATTGGAAGATGAACAGTATATTATAGGAACTTCAATATAAAATATATCAAATTTACTTCCCTATTGTCAAAAAAATGACTAATAGAGGCCATTCGCCTGAACAGGGCATGAAAAAGAGCTCATTACATCTCGCGTTAAATACGCGGCCGGATAGATTATCATATACTCAGAACAGTATTGGCCATTTCCGTGGCATATATCAAGAAGAGCATAGCACAAGCAACTCCTGCCTGCAATTCCATGCACTTATCCAGTGCAACGGGTAAAAGCCATGGACAAAAAAATCACATATCTATACAATTGTTCTGTTGGATATATATCTATATAATTTTGATTATTGACGATTAGCTGCATATCTTGCTATACTACTAAAGGCAGATTCGGGTTACGGTTTATGAATCGTGGAAGAACCCAAAACTCAACCATCCACAGAGTAGTTCACAAGATCGAGTGAGTTGCCTGTAAGAAAAGAGGTCAAGGATGATTTTTATGCATATGAACTCACCATCGGCAAGTGTATTTAAACCGGTAAGCAAATCGAATCAGACTAAACCAATGACCCAGTCGAACCCATGGAGTCATTTTATTGTACCTTTTGTCTTGCCTTTTATTTTTTTCTCCTTCCTCATGGGATTGGGTTGCGGTTCTCACCGTTCTGCAACCAAAGGAAACAGCGAGCCAGCGTTTAAGAAGGCAAATGGGCCAAATATACTGACAATTAAGAAGGCGCATGGACCTGAGTGGAAAAAGATTCTATCAGGTGATCTATCCGGGCAGCCTGATGGAACCGGCGGAGATACTGTTTTGCATAGTGACCATTCCACACCTGATAAGGAAAATGAGCCAGCAACCAGAAAAACAAATAAACCAGAAGAGGTTCGTTTGACAGAAGAGGCCCATGTGCCGGTAATAGAGACAGGTGGGCCAGAGGAGGCAGAAAAGCCAGGGAAAATCCTGTCAGCAACTCAACCGAACCGGCCGAATTGGATAGACACGGAAGCATCCGTGAAAGATGGGTACCTTACTCTTGTCGGTATATCCGGGGATTGTGCCACGGGAAAACTGTCCATTGCCGAAGCCATGACAGATGCACAGACAAAAATCGTCAAGTATCTCGGCGATCTGGCCAAACTTGAATTTAAGAGAATCTCTGCATCAAGCGATCTGGCCGGTAAGATCGTCGATCCGAACAGTGCCGCCACCAGCTACAGGGAATTCCTTGCCAGCGACATTTCCAAAAGAGCCAAGGAGAGCGATTTCTATGGAGAGAAATGGAGTTCACCGGGAGGAAATATTTACCGGAGTTTTGTCCTGATCAAAATGCCCCGGGCAGTCATTGAAAATTCGGTGAAAAGGTTTGCCGTATATAATGCCGCCAAGGCCTGGCAGGCGTCAAAGAGCGCTACCGGCAAAGCGGCTAAAAAGCAGGCTCAAAAAGCAGCCGAATTCTGGAAGAATGTAGAACTGGGCATCCTCCCCCAGTAGCCGCCGACAGCCACCAATCCGTTCCACCAACAGCTACCAATTCGTTCGTCAGCAGCCCAATCCGTTCCGCCAGCAACTACATAGGCTTTTATATCCGAATAGGCTTTTATATACGACAGCTTCTCTATACGACGGCTTTTATATACGACTTATTGAGGAAACGAAGCATCCAGACCCGCCCCCGCCGGATCCAGACACATTATTTTTCCCCGGCTCTTTGGCGGTTGTCGCATCTGCCACATTACTCCAGGCCGAATCAAGGACTATTTGACCGATAATACTGGTTGCCTTCACCTTATAATAATATTTAGTCCCCTCCTCCAGCCCCGTATCCGTATAAGTACCCGTATTGGCGGCGGTAGTTACGACTTCGACGTAATCCTGCTCCACTTCACTGCGGCGCGTTATCGTGAATCCAGTCTCACAGGGAGAATTGTCCACCCAATTCAAAACGACTGTATTGCTCAGTTCGGAAGTGGCCTTCAGGTCAGAGGGTGCATTGGGAGGAAGATTACATTCATCGATGGTCACTCCTGCCCGTGCTGAAAAGTCGGTATATCCATATTGGTTAACAGCCCTTACCTGATAATAATAGGTGTTCCCAAAGCTACAGTCAGGGTCAGAATAACAGGTAACATTCGGATCAACGGCAGCAATCAGCATATAGCGGGATATCCGGTTCGGGTCATAATCGGCAAAATCGGTGAAATCGGCAAAATCGGTAAGGTCACCGCAATCAATACAATCACCGCAATCGTCTGAATTGCCTGAATTGTTATGATTGGCAGAATTTTCAGAATTGGCAGAACTGTCAGAATTGACACAGCGGAAAATTTCAAACCGATATTCATTCAAAGAGCGATCTTCCCAATTCAGCTTGATCTGGCTGGGAGTGAGCGCACGGGCAGTCAAATTGGCAGGAGCTGCGCTTTCGATAAATGCAGCAAAACGGGTCAAACGAATCACATCAAAGGCAATAGCACGATGATACTCATCAATTCGCACATTACTGATTCCATCTGTCTTCCACGTCCCATCGCTGCCCAGATATTTAATAACCAAATGAGCCAGATTACCATCGACGGTATCGGGATCAAAGTGTAGGTACATGGTTATCGGGTGTTCCGGGTCTACCTGGAAACCGGAAACCGTGTTTCCATCCCGATCCATAAGGTTGACGCTGTACTCGGCAGTAACGGCGTTGTAGTAACCCTGGTTGGCAGAAAGAGATACACTGTTGGCCATGTACCCTGCCAGATGATCTAAACGGTCCAGACGGTCTATACGGACAATAAGGCTCCTTACGGCAAAATCGGGGTCTTCCTCAAAAGGCATGGCGCCCACGATCGCGCTGGCTGGAATCTCAATGAAACTGTTATCATAACCGTCGCATTGTCCATCCCCGTCGATGTCTACCAAACCCACATTCCAGGTTTTACCACCCTCGGCAGGGATGATAATTTCTGTTGTTCTTCCTGTTACTGCGGTCTGAACAGTTCCCCTGACCGTAGTGGGATCAACGGTGAAAGTATACGGTATAGCAGAAATCCCTGTCTGATCTTCAACCAGGATCTCTATTCTCACCTTATGAATATCCGATCCGCTGTATCCGGAGTATTCGGCCCTGTAGACCGGATAGCAGGTCAGGCCGTCAACCGCTATGGGAGCGGGATTTTTTTCTTCATTAAAGATACCGACACATGAACTGTCTTTGCTGGCCATACTGATATCGATAACAGGATCTTCGCTTTGCCGGAAAACCATAATCGCGGTGTGATTATCCACTGCGTTGGGATCAGGAGCTGCGTTCCACTCAAAAGAAGAAATCCGGATTTCCGGCCCTTTTGGTTTAGACCTCAAGATGATATCAGAAGCCTCGATAGAAGTGTCCTGATTAATAAAAGTGTATCCGCTGTTGTGGTTTGAATCCTGTTCGGGAATAAAGCCGGTTTTAGAAGCAAGGATCGTGTAATTGCCAGGCCGTGAAATATAAATGATATAGCGGCCGTTGGGATCGGTTTGGGCATCTCTGGAGTAGATGCCGTCTGTTTGTGTAAGGGCAATGACTGTAGCCCCGGCCCCTGGAATCAGCTTGAGAGGGCCTGCTCCATCATCATCCCCCTCCTTTGGCTGGTTGGCATCTTCGTGCAAGACTCTTCCAAAGATCCGGCCCGCTTTGGAATTGAGGTAAATATCAGGAATTGCTTCTCCCCCCGGACGGTTTTCAATGCCTGCAAACAGGGTTTCATAGCCGGCGGCAGAAACACGCAGGGTATAACCTCCAAAGAGCATGTTCGGGAAAGAATACCCTCCTTCCCTGTCAGTAACCGCTGCCTTATACCCTGGATAACCAATAACAAAAACCTGCGCATGATGAACAGGCTCATCTTTTTGCCGGTCGAGCACCTTTCCATGCATGGTATCGGTACTCATGACCCGAATGGTTTGAATTTTTTCGGCTGAACAATAGCCTGTATTTATCGTCAACGTAACCTTGTATGCACGATAGAGTCTGCTGTACATACTGTGCATACTACTCACACTACTTATACTCTTTATACTCTTTGCGCTGTTCACACCGCTATCCATGCTGCTATCCAGGCTGCCATATACACTATCTGCACGAAAGGTATGATTTGGATTTTTCTCACTGCTCGTGCTTCCGTCTCCAAAATCCCAGTGATAGCTGATTGCACCGATGGATTTATCAGTAAATTGAACAGTAAGAGGAGAACTGCCGATCGTGAAGGAACCGCTAAAGTCAGCTACTGATTTAACCAGTCGAGAATCGGTATCAATGCAATCATTCGCGTTTTCAACATATCCTGCCGGTGCGGTGCAGGCCAGAGTGGTTTTATAAGCATCTCCCTGCCCGTCTCCATCAGCATCGCGATAATACGTATTCAGCACTCCCTCGTCTACACTGCCATCGCAATTATTGTCCTTTCCATCACAGATTTCAGGATTGCCCGAAAACCTGGCTGCGTCATTATCGTCACAATCCCGGCAGGTAATCACGCCGTCACCATCAGCGTCCGCAACCTCATCCCAGGGGATGACCCAATCGCAATCATTATCCTTTCCATCGCAGGTCTCAAGATTACCGGGAAACATCAATGCATCATTGTCATTGCAATCACTGCCATTGGCTGCATATCCACCGGGTTTTGTACAGGCTTCAATGGTGACATAAGCATTGCCATAACCATCATCATCTGCATCCTGGTAGTAGGTAAAATATCCATACAGGTCAAGGGCCTCAGCGCTATCCTTATTAAAAATCACCTCTCCCTTATCCGTATCCTTCAGGGAAAGATTATAAACCAGGTCACTGCCGCTGTCATATACCTTGAAGCTGATGGTTTCCCAGTCAGCATTCCCTTCATCATCGATGCCCTCTTGGTTAGTACCCCCTTCATTATCAGTATCTCCCTCATTATCAGTACCCCCCTCGTTACTATTTCCTCCTATCGTGAGATAGTAGAGCCCTTCTACGCCGTTTTCCCCGATGTTGTTCACCGCCCGGCAATCGTCCTCGCCTCCCGGGCCAAAAGCTCCCAGTATATAACCTGATCTGTTTATCTTAGATCCACAAATATATACATTACCGTATCTAATCATGTTATGTTCAAATCCGCCACGCGGAGTCCAGTTGGGCGAAGCTGTGTATCCGGCACCTCCAAGAGCTGAAGTAAATAGAACGATTAAAAGCAGACCCGATAAAAGCAGAGTCATACCCGGTTTTTTCGTAATAACCACCCCTCTCTCAAAAGCCTTATATCCGTGACACTTCCAAAAACCAGTACGGTTTTATACTTGTATACACTCCTTTTTTTCAAGGACTTCCATAAACCAGAGTCCCGTTTGCATTCATCTTCAGAGTATACCCCTGTCCAGGGCACATCTGGATAAGATCGCCGATAAAACTGCCATCGGGAAATTGTATTCTCGATCGGGTCCGACTCTTTACCTGGCAAAGGTCCTCAAAAACAGAGATCGTGCTTTCCCCCACCGGCAGACATGAATCAGGCAGGCAGGCTATCCATGTCCAACCCTTTTGCACCGCTATTGGCAGATCCGGTGAAATGCAGGTTCCGACCACTCTCAAGGTAAAGTCTGCTGTGGCTTCGACCTTAAACATGACACCTTCCGATATACCGGATAAAAGGTTAAAATCATCACTGATCCATCCAAGTCCGGGTACATTGATCGCGGATTTTGCCTGGGCCTTGATTTGCCTGACAGAGTCCATGTGACCATTGAACACGGCCTCAAGAGAGGTATCATAAGGGAAGACATTAAAGGACACCCAATTCCATCCCTTCACGAAATCTATGCTTTGCAGACAGGGGCCAAAGGTGAGTTCCCTGGCTCGTATGGTTTCACCCGGCACCAGCAGTAAAGTCTCCATACAATTCAAGATTTGTTCATCAGGGCACCTTATTAATGAAAAGGTGATGACTTCATGTGCAGCGGCTTGATTGCAGCCGACAGCCAGATCATAGAAGCCGTTCGCCTCAACCCTGCCCACAGCCCTGCAATCTGATATCCCGCCTGGCCCAAAAGCGCCGATCCAGTCGCCAGCCGCTGCCGGGCTCAGGCCATCATAGGCAGTGCCGGAAATATTCATGCTATACTGCTGCATACCTGCCTCTTTAGACCAGGGGGAGGCGATGGTTATGATCTGCTTCTGGGTGGCGGTATTCCCATGCCCATCATCATAGGTCCAGGTTACGGTATAGATACCTGGAATGGTATAGATCAAAGGATCATCCGTTATGCCTGTTACTTTCCCTGAAATGTTGTCCGTAGCTGTTGGTGCCGTCGTCACCCTGATCTCACATGCACCCCGTAAACCAGGCAGAGGGGCAACATCGGGTACCGGTGCCGTAGTATCCAGAATATAGTGGAGCGCTTTGATCGTGCTCTTATTGCCCGCCCGGTCTATTCCTGCATACCGCAGGAAAATCTCCTGGTCGGACAGGACCTCTATCGGCCCTGTATATACCGGGGAGATTGCGGTTGGTTGCGTGCCATCCTTGGTGTAATGAATCGTGCCTGCCTCGTTCATACTCAAAAGTATCGCGAAGGGCTCCTTATAACTGCCCTCAGCAGGCAGAGCAAATGTCTGGGGCGGGACAGTGTCTATGGTGAATGTACTGACAGCACTGGTAGGGCCGAGATTCTCTGCGCAGTCAAGTGCTTGTACACTCCACGATATGATACTTCCTTCGGACAGATCGCTGGCCGGCGTATATTCCGTTCCATCCGAGGTGGTCTCAAAAGCGGTCTCAGAGGTAGTCTCAAAGGTACTGCTTCCCATGGCATTGTGTCTTCCCGCAGCAGTATATCCACCCATGGCAGTATCTCCTTCCATGGCAGTATCTCCGGTATCTCCTGTGGTTATGGTGATATGGTAGCGACAAATGCGTGATGGATTCCCTGCCGGCCCATCGGAGGGAGCCGACCATCGGAGGGTTGGCCTCCTGGTTGAAACAAACGCCCCGTTTTCCGGCCACGTTAGGGCAGGAGCGGCGGGAGGCGTGCGATCGATGCGTATGGTCCACAGAGTACTTGAAGGGCCCTGGTGGCCAGCGCAATCTGTTGCGGTCACGGACCATGGGTGATCCCCTTCAGCCAGAACACCGGTCTGGTAATTCAAGCCGGTCTGGTAATCTAACCCAGGGATGACGGTGATAAAGACCGGCTCTCCCTGATCAAGAACCAGCCAGTAGCCGCAGATTTCACCGTATGGATCGTGGGCAGAAGACCACTTCAAGGTGAATTCGCTCCGATTGCTCCAGGCCATATCAGCCGGACTGATCAGGGCCGGTGCACTGGGTGCTGTGGAATCAACATTGACAGTCCGTCCGGCAGCAGATAGAGTGGATAATCCGACAGCATCGACAGCCCGAACAGTCCAGGTATACACCCCTTGAGTCAGTGCCTGCTCATCAGTCAAGGTGTAAGAGATGATAGAAGAAGTGGCACTGCCATTAGTGCTGACAAAGGAGATTGCAGGAGCAGGGGAGGATTCGGGAGTAAAGTAGGTATCAGGGGTAAAAAAGGTGTCAGGAGTAGAAAAGGTGCCAGGAGTAGAAAAGGCGCCAGGGGTAAAGGAGACTTCGGGAAGGAGGGAGATTTCAAGAGCAGTGGTATTGCTGTCATCAAAATACAGGATATATCGTGCCACAAAAGAGCCGGTATCGGTGGCTGCCTCCCATTGGAAGGTCGGCGTGGCCGGGCAAAAGATCCCCTCTGCGGGTGAAAGCAGAGCGAATGGTTGCGGCGGAGTAATATCTCCCATGACGGTCAGGGAAGGACACTCTTCCGAGTGGCTGATATTGCCGGCATGATCTTTTGCCCTCGCCGTAAAAGTGATGGGGCCATTTGTGCTCACCGGGCAATCGATCCACCACGCTTGCCCGTCATCAGAAAGCCGGGCAGGAATCCATTGCTGGATGCCATCCCCGCTGACTTCGGCGACTTCCACGGCAGCGACGCCTGATGGGCAACCGGCAGGGTCATCCGAGCAAGAGCCAAGCAGCCTGAAGCCCAAAGGCCCCTGATAACTGTTCTGGCCGGGGCTGGTAATGACTACTCCCGGAGGCCGGATGTCCAACTCCACAGTAAACCGCCGGATCTCGCTGTCCCTGCCCTGCCCTGCCCTGTCTATCGCTCTGACATACCAGGCGAATTGCCCGTTCTCCATCGATCCTTCCGCCTGATAGCAGATTTGACCGGTCTGGGCAGGAGTAATCTCCTGCACTTCTGCGCCAGTTACGTCTCCATCGATGTGGAGTTCATAGTGATCAATTCCACTGTCTGCGTCCACAGCCTCCTGCCAGCAGAATACAGGATGGGAAATGCAGATCGCACTCCCATCAGCCGGGCTGGTCAGAGAAGGTGGCTCTGGCTGGGTAGTATCCACCATAAGGGTACGAATATCGTGCGTATCCTGACCGGCGTAGACACCATTGCCACACTCGTCAAAGGCCCGCACAGTCCATCGATAGGTCCCACGAGTGAGAGGCACTGCTGGCTGATACTGAGGAGCCAAGCCGGTATTTACAGGAAAAACATCCCCTGGGGGAACATCATCGAGGCTGCATACAGCCCAAGAGCCATTCCTCCCGGCCATAGAGCCATTCCCTTCGGCCACAAAATTCCCGCCTTCGTCCGCAGGCCAGATGAAGATTTCATAATGGCCCATGGCACTGGTTGCATCCGTTGTCGCCTCCCAGCTAAAGGCTGGTCTTTTCGTCTGCCAGGTGTTATCGGCAGGCAGGACGAGATGAAAGGCACGCGGTCCGGATAGATCTACCTGACAGGTGCGTACTGTGGGCGGCTTTTGTACATTTCCCCTGTGGTCTGTTGCTCTGACCCTTATGGTATGCGGCCCATCGGAAAAGCTGCTCCCTGTATACGACCAGTTTAAGGAGGGCCCATGACCCTCGAGCAGAGCCTCGTGCCAGATGGTAAGGCATTCATCATCAAAGCAAAGTTCTACCGAGGCTACGCCAGAGCCTCCCTGGTTATCCGCAACAGTGCCGGATATCACCAGAGCTTCGCTGCCGCAGACCAGGGCGCCCTCTGCCGGAGAAGTCACCGAACAGGAGGGCGAAGTAAGGTCCTCACCTATGGCATAAAACTTACCATCATCGTTTCCCACATAGATGCTGCCGTCTGCTCCTATGGCCGGCGAGGAGTCAATCGCTTTCCCTGTTGGATAGATCCACTTGGGGCTGCCATTTCCAGGATTCAGGGCGTAGAGATTGCCATTACTACTTCCCACATAGATGGTCCCATCTGCTCCTATGGCTGGAGAGGAGTGAATGGGATTTCCTGTTGGATAATCCCACCTGAGGCTGCCATCGGGATTGATGGCATAAAGCCTGCCATCATTGCTTCCTACATAGATGATACCATCCGATCCTATGGCCGGGGAGGACTGAATATTTCCCCTTGTTAATAATTTCCATTTGATGCTGCCATCATTGGGTGCCAGAGCATAGAGATATTGACTATCGCTTCCCACATAGATAGTGTCATCCGATCCTATGGCTGGTGAAGAATCAATGTGTGCCCCTATGTCCGGCCGCTTCCACTTAAGACTTTTGTCTGGTTTTATGGCATAGATGCTGCCATCATAACTTACAGCATAGATAGTACCGTCCGATCCTATGGCCGGGGAGGAGCGAATCCTTTCTTTTGTCAGATAACTCCACTTAAGACTGCCATCGTTGGAGTTAATGGCGTAGAGATTATAATCATCGCTTCCCACATAGATAGTGCCATCTATCCCTATGGCTGGTGAAGAGTGAATGATTCCCTTTGTCTGATAACTCCACTTAAGGCTGCCATCGTTGTGATTGAAGGCATAGAGCTTGCCATTATTACTCCCTGCGTAGACAGAGCCATCTGATCCTATAGCCGGGGAGGAATCAATATTTCTCCCCGTTTGATAATGCCACTTTAGGCTGCCATCATCAGGATCCAGCGCATAGAGTTTACCATCATTGCTTCCCACATAGATGCTGCCATTCGATCCTATGGCCGGGGAAGAATCAAGAGCATTCCCTGTCTGGCAACTCCATTTCAATTCAGCACTCTGGATGCCCATGTATTGACTCTGACCGGTATGTCTTCTGTCATGTCCACGGCAGGGCCAAGGGCTGTCATCGAGCCCCTGGCCGGTTAGGGCTTGCGCCTGATCAGCTTTTATATAAAGGCTGACACTGCTGACACTGAAGGCGCAGAAAAATGATATGGCAATGCTGGTCAACGCAGTGATGCGCGATGCTTTTCCCATTATGGCGATCCTCTGTGGTGATAATCCATGATGACACTCCATGATGACACTCTGTTGTAATACTCTGTCGAAACACTCTGTAGTGATGCTCTTTTGGTAATACTCTGCGGTGACATTCTATGG
>JBFMGO010000144.1:0-12688 GCA_040752695.1 bacterium | reverse complement strand
CCCGCCGATCTTACCGGCCTGCTGCAAGAGGAGACGATAACCGGATAGGCCCGGCCCCCTGATATCACGATAAGGAGCCGCCCGTATATTCTCAACGTCCAGGGTCCAGAATATAAGGCCCAATGTCCGCGCCAGCTTTACCAATGATCTGAGAGTAGAGAGCCTTCTGTTGATTGTGGCAGGAGAGAGCCCCCGGTCAATGAGTGCTGCTCGGTAATCCAGTGCCAGCCGGTTAGCCTCCCCTTGTCCGCCCTCCAGGAGAGATTTCGCGGCCCCCTCGATGTCGGCAGCATTCAGCCATCCTGCAAAGTCGGTCAGATCCCGCTCATATCCTTGAGCCGTCCGAACATTTCTGCCCCGCAGGAATGAAGCGATAAGAGAAGTCCTTCGATGTGGCAGCCGGATTATCTTTGGTGAGTTGATCATGCTCTGTGCCCATGCTTTGCCAGGTAGGATTTCACGCTTCGCCGGATCTGCCAAGGGCTAATGTTAAGTAATTGGCAGATAGATCGAAAACTGAAAATATATTCGTCGTTGTCATTGAAAAGCCATCTTAAAGCTTGATCCCGCTCGAAATTGTTTTGAATATCCATGAGCGCCACTTCCAAAACTGCTCCGGCAAGTTTTAGCATAGAAAATTCCAGGGAACACGCCTGTTCACCGTCCTCTTGCTCTGGCTGGATACTGCAATAATCAAGACTGATCATTATTAATTAAGCGCTACCCAATCGCCCGCTCCCGATCCGGTGCTTATTGACTTATACCACTTACTTGCCCCTGTATCCAGGTAATCTTCCCCCACGAAATTCGCATTGACACTTGGAGCCCCCGACCCCGATCTATATCCAACCTGGCCTGTCGCTACCCATGTACCAGGACTGCCTGATACGGTACACATCCAGCCGGATGGTTCTCCTGCATCAGGAGCAGAATTTAATACTACATCCCCCTGAATATACCCACCGGAAGCAGGAGCAATAGATCCGCTCGTTATTCGATTAGTGACGATTGATACCGCACTGACATCCGGTATGTTTGCCTGGTTTCTTCCGTCACAAACAGCCAGCCCGTCTATATATCCGGTAGAGCCAACGGCATCGCCAGCACAGATTACCGCAACGTCAATCGATCCAGATCTCCTGGCAGAACCTGGAGAACCAACATAGACCGTATACTGTTTTTTCTTCCAGGAATCAAAACCAATAGCGGCTGCGCTGTCCCAGACAATACAAGATGTATCCAATCCGTATACACGAATACCAAAATTCCCCGTCGCCCCGGTCGGAACATACAACCAGAAAGATATTGTAAGATAAGACGATTTTAACTTTGCGCCAAGATCATTATATCTAAGCCCCGAATAAGTGCCATTGCTCTCGATTTTTGCAGAGTAAGTGCCGAATTTAATAATCGTTCCCTCTTTTGTGGCATAGCAGGTCTGCTCTATTGAGTCGCAAGGAGTGTTTGGGTCTGCCCACCGTTCGAAATCTTCGTTGGTTACTAAATTGGCTACTCCAACATCAGTGCGATTTCCATATCCGTATTCATCCGTTGATCGGTTCTTTAAATTTATAATTTCCGTGCCTATCCCGGCATCTTCGAAATAGGTATGATACGCAGTACAATCTTTAAAGATATTGTCCCGGCAATTTGCATCGATTGCCACATACCCCAAGTAAGAATCACTAAAAGTACAATTGGTAGCCGAAACCATTTCTACAGATTGATTCGACAACCCTGTACCCATCGCGCCGATGCCATAAAAATGAATGTCCGAAACCGACTCCAATTTAATATTTTCGACTTCGGCGGCTTCAAAGTGAGATCCGTGAATATTAACAGGCAAAGTAACTGATTTTATATGCAAATTATAATCATTGCCTTCGAAGGTGCCGCCATAAATATTTGCATACATTGCAGCAATGTCACCAATATAGACACCCGTTCCCCCACACGAAGCGATGCAATTAATTAATTCTGATGCGTTCGGCCCGTAAGAAGCCGCCCCCTTGTAAAGACGGAACCCTCCGGCAAAATGACCTGCATAGCCGGTAGTATAAGTATGAGGGCTGTATCCGTTGGTCGTGGCTGTACATGCTATTAGCCTGTTTTCGTAAGATCCATCAAGGACAAACCCCCACCCCTTTGTCCCGGCCTTTACTTGGACATCCTGAATAGTATTCCGATGCGATTCGTAAAGTTTGATACCGTCACCCTCTGATACGATATCAAAATTGGCAAGGTAAGAATCTTGAATATTATAATCGTGCCCATTCAAGTAAATTGCCGGAACATTTGTATCTTCCCAGATCAAGGTTCCCACTCCAGAGACATCAGTTATGTGACCGCTCCCAATCAGCCTCATTGGATTTTTCAATACAACGGAAGATGTCAGCTTGATTATCCCTTGTGGAAGTTGATAGCACCCCAGACCACAATTAATGGCACTTTGGAGAGCTGTTGTATCATCTGTAGCCCCATCCGCCTTTACTCCCCACCACCCAGGATGCGCTACAGGCGGACGATTTTTAAAAGTAACGGTTCCCGTTCCGTCATACACAAAAGCCTGATGATTCGAAGGACACTCAAAATCTCCCCATATGGTTAAGTTGTAGTTTCCGAGATGAACAATGCCGTTCTTCCCGATCTCCATGCTCAAATTGTTTGGATCAATGACATTTGAAGCAAGCGATATGTTGGTGTCAATATAAACCGTTCTTTTTAATATTCCGGCATTGGCTATCGCTGTAGCCAGACTATCACTATATTCACCAATTGAGATTCGGTCCCGAAAATTGTGCTGTCTGATCCATCTCTTCGATCCGGGATTGGTAGTAGGAGCCAAAATCTCAGGACTTGATTCGGTGGCCCCGGAATCGGAGTCAAGGCGATAAGTTAAAATAAAGTTGTTTGCGTCAACCACTTGACAGAGGTCTCCGTCGTTGAGCAATGCGCCATTTATTCCTACCATCCCAGTTACGCCGGTAAGTGTTGTACGCCGAAATTGAGTGAGTGCACAAACATTGAAGGCAAAAAATAAAGTAAAAGATATTAATATTGCGATAATTATTTTTTTCATATTAACCTTTCTAAAAAATTGGCCAGCGCCCCGTAAGGCACTGGCCGCTTAGATAAAATTGGATAATTTTAATTTTCAAAGGAGGGAGAAGGATTTAACCCGCCCTTGATATCCAACTCGCGCTTTGTCGTTCACGGGATGGAAGATTTATTTCAATAAATCAGCCCAAATAGCTTGGATCTCTTCCGGTTTTAGATACTTGCTGGAAAGTTTCCGGCAGTATCCACCGTCGCCACTTTCAAGAAGTGGAAAGCCTTGGTAAACCAGCTCAAAAGCCTCAAAGGTTGAGAGTGGATAGTCAAACTTTAGTGAGCCGTTGTTAGCCGTTACCCGTTGGCTAACAAGTTTCAACCTGAATGCAGCACTGTAAGCTTCGGTAATGGCCCTGGTGTAATCATCGACCAATTTTTGAGCTTTGCCTGAAAGAATTTCATTTTCGTGGTCCGTCAGAGCTTGTTTAGCTGCTACAAGGTCGTTTTCAAGCTGCACCCGCTTATCTCCCAGTGCTTCAACCAAGATAACAGCCTCGTCCAGGTCGCTCCTGAGAAAATTGAGTGTTTTCTGAGCTTCAGAGACGCCCCGCTTGTCAACATTTTCTGACAAAGCGAGAGCCTTTCTATGTTCGCGGTATAAGGTTTCAGCCTTTTCAATCCGTGGCTTTAGCTCATTAACTTTTTGCTGCGTAGCTGTTAGCCGCTCGATGGTCTTGGCAATGTCCTGCTCGATCTGCTTGATTTTGTTAATATAAGAATTGCTCATCGATGATAGATCTCCTGTTCGTACTGCTTCGTAAGCTCAGGATTTTCAACCTGAACCTCATTAAAAGCGGCCATGTAGCTCATTTTCGGATTCTGAAGTATTTTCGCCTCGATCAACTTATTAAGCCGATCACCTGCCGATAATCCAGCCGATGCAGGATTTGTTGACGGTGTGGCCTGCTGTGTGGATGATGCCGAAGCCTGATTTTTGCCGCTGTCGTTAAGAATTTCCTCTTTATGCTGCTGGTAAGCCTGACTACCTGCGGGAAAAACGGCGGAAATTTTTTCGTGAGCCTGAGCAAGCGAACCATCTTCGCCGGACGTACTCCATGCCTGTACCACATGAAACAAATATTTTGTTGCTAATTCGTATGAGTTCATTGATACCTCAACCTTTGATTTTTTAATGAAATTTTGCAAATCTACGACATTAACACGCAGGTCATTACCGAAAGTATAGGCGATTAATTTCCCCTCACCGATAAGCTTTTTTACGTCACTACGTGTCAAAGATAGTTCCTGTGCTGTCTCTGAAACTGAAAGATACTGTGTTTGCATATTAGTATTTTACCAGATATAGCTATATTATCAATAGGTTGTGGCGTCAATGGTGCGTATGGTGCAAATGGCGTGAAATCATCAATTTTGAGGGCAAACAATACAGCTTTCACGGTATACAAGCACGTCCGATTCCAAGATTTTTATAAGCTTGCCGAATTTATAGGCCCGGAGTCGCCCGGATTTAATCTCTCTTCTAACCGATGATTCGGACATATCGAGCCGCCGTGCGACACTTGGCACTGTGAGCCATTTTTCGGTGATAATCTGCTGTGTAGTCATTATTTATTCCCTCTCAAAAGCCTGCAAAATCAATCGTCTTCACTATTTTTAGTTTGACCACCAAACTTAAGCTCATAGAAAATTAAAAAATGAGTCCATGCGACGGTACTATAACCAAACTTACCCTTGGAAAATTCTTCTTTTTCAGGAGCACCTTTTTTTAACATTCGGTGTACCCATCTCTCTGATTTTCCTAGCACTTGCCCAAGCCCTTCGGCAGTGTAACAAAAAAATTCTTTTCGCTTAACTTCACAAAATTCACCTATTTCTACTTTATTTTCGTCTATTTTATCATTTTTCTTAGCTTTATTTTTCAATTACTTATCTCCCTTGGTTGACTGACTGACACCCTATTTTTTGAAATTCCGGCGTAGAAAAATAACGAGCCTTTGGCCGAAACAGCAATTGGCTATTGGCCCGGAAGTACCTATCCCTACCCCCCCACCTCCCATCTAACCCACTAATAATCAATGACTTATCCCTTTGTCTCTTGCCTTGTCTCATTCTTTCCTTATCACTTATGATATTATTTTAACCTATCTTATATCTTACGATATCGATCAATCTTATCAGCACCTTATCTGCTGTGCAATTCGTGAACAGTGCAGTTAATGAACAGGTTTAATTATGTATTCACAAGCATAATCATTACAAGAGGTTATAGGCAATCGGTAAACTTAAGTTTACATATGGTATGTTATCAGACGTTGTATCAATTGATACTATCATATACTCTCTGCCTGCTCCGATAGCTTGATTGCAATATACCAACCGGGTCCACATAATCATAAACCTTGGCATCGGTCTTGCCCTCCGCCGTCCTCAGCGCCCGCCCGATGTATTGAGTAATCCGGCCCCTGAATCTGATCGGAGTGGTCACGAACAGCCGGTTAAGCTTTGGCAGGTCAAGCCCCTCCCCGGCAAGCTGCCCAGTCGCCAGGATCACCCGAAGCTTTCCACCTTCGGCATCCCGGATAATCTGCTCCCGCTGCTTCTTTGGTACGTCGCCAGTGAGAATAGCGCAGTCAACCCCGAAGTTATGAAGAGACTCGGCCAGGTCTGCAAGGTGAGCTTTCCTGTCGGAGAGGATTAGGGAAAGGTTTTCCCCGGATTGATTCTCCGAAATCACATCAGCGCATATCAAAGCGTTTCGCTCTGGATCTGCAATAAGAGCACTTACCATAGGCTGATAGTCGGAGTCCTCGCAGTAATCGAAATCAAAGCCGGTCTCCCTGACCACGATTTCAGGTTTTATCCTGGTCCCGGCCTGTTGCAGGTCTCTATCTGTAATCTCAGTGGCCACATTGCCAAGGGTAAGATAGATCAGCTTCCCCAGGCCATCACGCCGGTATGGAGTGGCCGAAAGCCCCAATTGATATTGGCAATCAAAGGATGTGATAACCTCATTAAACGTGCTCGCCGGACAATGATGAACCTCATCAACTATAATCTGGCCGAAGTGCTGCCGAATCTCTGCCAGGTCACGCTTTGCCAGTGTTTGAACCATACCCACCGTAATGGGCTTGATAAGCTCTTTTCCGGCACCGATCACCCCAATCTCATCAAGAGGAATACCGAGATATTGAGTAAGCCTATCGCGCCATTGATTCAAAAGCTCCTTGGTATGGACGATAATGAGTGTAGGCTGTTTCCTGGATGCGATAACCGCGCAAGCTATTACCGTTTTTCCGGCCCCACATGGCGCAACCACAATGCCGAAATCCTTCCTGAGTGCCTCAGTAACCGCTCTTTCCTGGTATGGTCGCAGTGTTCCACGGAAAGAAAGCTCGATCTCCGGCAACTTGCGCCGATCATCGATGATTCGATACTGCAACCCGCTTCTCGTCAGGAATGGCAGCAAGGAGCCGATGTAGCCGCGATATGCGTAGAGACAAGATTCATCCTCGTGATAGGCATAGATAAACTTTGCGATACCATAAGTGCTGTATCCATGCTCATCAGCTTGCTTGTACCGTGGGTTATCCAGCGTCAAAAAGCTCTTGATCTGGTCAAGGAGCCTGGTCGGTAGCTGGTTTTTATCCAGCGTGATTTGACAACCAAGCTCGATTTCTACTACCCTATTCATGGTTTAAACTCCGTTTTTTGTGGCCCTGCTGGATTGCAGCCGCCAGGGTCACACCGTTCAAAACATCATTGGTATTTCTTCAAACTTGTGAATATCTTTATGAAAATTAAAGCCTATCTTGTATGGATACTTTCCATGTCTTTGCTTTTGGATTGTCAAATTGTGCTGCTTTTCCTTGTCGTCGTAGTGCAAGGCCATGAATACATCAGCCTTTTGGATAAGCTTCCATGAGCCTTGAATATTACTTCTTTGCGGAGATTTGTCCTTATCGCCCTGTCTGTTGAATTGAGCAACCAGAAAGCAATGGATACCAAGAGAGGAACAGGTATTTTTCAATGTTTGGGTATACCGGCCATAAGTTATATATTCGTTCCGCTCTTTGTGGGCCAGGGAATCACCCTCTATTTCTCCGATGTAATCCACGAAAACGACTTTAACCCCGAATCGCTGTTTGTAGTAGTGAATCAAAGCTACAGTGTCGTTAATGTCGCGGCTTGCATTATCCGTAATGTGCAAAGTTCCGGTTTTCTCGATCAGGTCTATAACAGCGTCAACCGCTGCCCATTCCTGAACACTACAGCGCCCAGCCTTAATTTTGTCAGACTTGACTTGAGATAAGCATGAAGTCATTCGGCAGTGCAAGTCATCTGCTTCCATTTCGTAGTTGATGTACAGAACAGGTATGCCCTGCTGAATGGAAATATTGAGGGCTATATTTTGTGCAAGAGTCGATTTTCCCGCCCCGGTGGTCCCGGCCAGGATATTCAGGAGCCGTAAGCCTCCCATCATTTCATCAAGAATCCTAAACCCGGTCTTAGGCCCCCTGCAATCTGCCTGATTTTCTCGATACTGCTGATAAAGAAAACGCATTCTCTGAGTGTAAACCTTCGGATTGAATGAATCCTTGACCACTTCCTTACGATAGCTGTTGAGAATGCCAGTGAATTGAGCCTCTTTTTGGTTTAGCCATTCCTTGAAATTAAGCTTGTCAAGTTTTTTCACTTCCTCTGTCGATGCCAGGAAGTGCCTGTATAAAGCTCTCTTGGCTGAATACTCCTTCACCTGCTGGATATAGTTATCAATACGCCCTGCCGTAGGAAGTGCATTGAAGATATCGACAAGATAAGAGCCGGAGTCCTCGAAATCGACAAGGTTTCTCAGGAGGGCTATATCGGCATCACGTTTTTCCTCGACAATAAGCTTTTTCAAGGCCCGGAAAATAGATACATTCCGGTAATCCTCGAAATCATCGTCTGATAGCTGCGGTATGGCCTGGTAGATGAGCTTATTATCTAGCAGGATGCAGCATAAGACCTGTCTCTCAAAAACTCGATCAGTCATGTTTGGCTTTCTCCTTCAACCGTCTCATAATCTCCTCGTTGTTCTCTCTTGCGGCCTGGTCCTCTGGCGTTTCCTGTGGCTTAATATCTGTGTTCTCGTTCAGATATCCCTCGAATTTTTCCGAATTATACAAAGTACTCGGCCTGAGAAATTTATTCCAGTGTGGATCATCTCGCCATTGGGCAGACTTGACGGTGTTCACCTGCTTGAAGTCGTCCAGGCGATAGCCTTCCCGCCATCGTGCGTTGATATGTTCCCGCGTGTCTTTGGTAGCAGGGGAAAAGTGCTTCCCTGCTTTCTCGTTTAGATCGTCGATGATTTCTTTGTAGGGAATTTCAGGGACACACCCCCCCCTTGCCAAGTCTTTTTTTGGCAAGGAAGAAGGTTTTTTTATTTCCTTCTCTAAATGCTCTTTGTTCTTGTTTGTGCTACTTGGTTGTTCCTTGGTTGTTCCCTTGGTTGTTCCTTCCTCTTCTTTCTCTGGCTGATAAAGATCATAATTACAAATAGTTACTATAGAAAATTGGTTGTTATCTTGGATGATCAAATTTTGAAGATTTTTTAATTTTAGCAATCGCTTGTAAATTGAGGATGGTTTTTGATGCAGTTCTTTTGCGGCTTGATTTCTCCCGAAGATAAATTGACCTCTCTCAAGATTAACCTCCGTGAATCCCTTGCCGGTTCTTACTTTTACCCATATTGGCTTATGAGTAGCTTTGAGGATGCACCAGCACCATAAATGCCATAATTCTGCATTCTGCCATATCTGGCTATCCAGTGATTTTCTCCAAAGTTTAACCCAACCTCGATCCAACCTCCGGCCCTGCCTTACTTCAATCCAGCAAGCAATTCTTTATTTTCCGGTCGCTCAAAAAGATCCTCCGTACACAATTCAAGAATGAAGTTTCTGACGGTCTTACCCTTTGCCGTGGCAACCATTTTCAGTTTTTTGTGGATTGACTTTGGGCAGGGAAAAGAAATTGTTACATAGTTTTTGTCCTCGATTACCATTAACCTTGACTCCTTTCTATCTTTACTTTTTTAAATCAATGTGTTATAAATAAAAAAGGCTGTAGCTACAGCCGAAGCGAAATAGTTACTGGATAAAAAAAGCCGGTAGCGTGATGGTGAGGGTTTAAATCAGAGTATCTTGGTCGGTAAGCTGATTTAAGCCCTTTTCGCTTTTTGGGTCACTTTCGTTTAATTGAATATATCTTATCTTGTTTTGATAAGTTTATCAAGTAACTTATTGACTTATCGAAAAATAGTCGGTAAAAAGAATCGTTTTTACCGTGATATTTCGCGGTAAAAAGAATCGTTTTTACCGCGAAGAATTATAAATTAACCTCTTGTTTTTCTTCATCAAGGCTATTTAAAAGATATTGTCTGTATTTTCGTAGGGTTTTTTCGTTCCTGGTTTTTATAATTTTAGAGACAATCCTATCAATAGCCGTTTTTCCCTCTTGTGTTCCATCGAAATTGCTTAGTACTCGTTTAAGTTTTGGGTATTGGTCGCTCAATTTGATTTTATTGATTTTAAGATGAACACTCGAAGCGTTTTTACTATTCCGGTCTCCAAGTAATTCGCGTTTTTCTATCGCGTGGAGTAGTTCTGTTGTTTTTTCGATTAGATTATTAAGATGGTCATACAAAAACAGCAAGATAGCTACAGGTATTTCAACGCCTGAACCGCAAGCTAATGAATGAAAAGCACCGGCAATTCCCAGGGAACAATGAACAGCAAGCTTTAAATCATCTTCCAGGTTATCGGGAAGTTTAAATTTAGGGTCAAGCATTTCATAGATAGCACTCTTGGCGTGTGTATCATGAAAAAATCCGTCTATCCACAAACTTCCTGGAAAATACACTATGTCTGCATCGGGATGTATTTCCATTCGCGCATAAATAGTATTGAGGTCGTCTTCTATTTTTTTATACAACTCATAGAAGGGGAGTCTTTTTTTCTTTTGCCTTTCTTCTTCTTCCCTGTAATCAACTATCTTTTTTATTATAGTTAATATTCTGGCATAACCTTTTGCCACATCACTTAATCTAAAAAAGTAATCTGCATAGTCGGCATGGAAGCACTTGTTCACATCTACAAGAAAATTAAAAAAATCCCTTTTGCCTTGATCTTTATCCAGTTCATTCATTTCTTAAACCATCACCTTAAGTCTAGCCTATTATATTATTTATTTTCAATCACTTACTTCTGAATAGCTTTTTATACCACGGTAACTTAAGCCGCTCATTCTCTGCCCGCAGTTCCCGCAACTCTCGTTCCCGTGCTTCCAGTGCTCTTTGCTGGTCAAGGAGCACCACTGCTTTCTGATCAGCATCTTTTTTCACTTCCAAGAGCCGCTTTAATTCGCTATTAGCCCGCGTAAGTGCTGCCCTGGTCTCGGTCAATTCCTGCTCTCTGGCCTCAAGTCCCTCTTTATTCTCCAGAAGGTAGCGCCGCTCGATCTCCAGCCCTGCAAGCCTGGTTATCAAGCCGTTGTAATATTCAAGTTTAAGTGTAACCGTGTTTGTATCCTCTGTTACCCTGATTGTATCCTGCTGTGCATCCTGAGTGTTACCTGTTGTCACATTCTCTGTATCCTGCTGGTTTGTTACCCTGTCACATACTGCTTTGACTTCGGCCAGGGACACAAAGGAAAGATTTTTATCTTTCTCTCTGGAAATCAACCCTTTTTCAATCCATCGGTAAAGGGTTTTTCTACTGATATTGGCTATTCGTGCAGCCTCTTGGATTGTTACCTTGTCCTGTGTCACCTGTCACATTCCCGGTTACAGTGTTTGTATCGTGGGTTACATTCCCCCAGGGAGGAAAAATGTTAAAAACCTCCCCATGGGTCAATGGTCAAATTTCTCACGGTGAGAAAAATCCCACCGTGGGACAAATTCCAAACCGTTTGGAATTTAGAGAAAGCCCCCGGCAGGAGATAAACCCTTCCAAGGAAAATCCCCTGCCAGGAGCAAGGCCCGAAGGCCATGGTTATCTAAAAACATTCAGATTGATTATCTCGGCCTGTGGAGAGGATTTTTCAACCTCCGATTTTATACGCATAACCATCTTGAGAAAGTATTTTGATCCACCTTCGGCTGATAACAAGCCCGTATTGATCATTTTTTTTGCTTTATCAACCGCTTCAAGGCAGGAAATAACATCTTCCCATTGGTCTTTGGTGAAAGAGACGGTGATTTTATCATTCGATACCTTGCTCATTTCGCGGCCCTGCCTCTCTTCTTTGGCTTTTTCTCTGGCTCGGCGGTCATAAGCTGCTGCTCATATTTATCCAAAATAGCCGAATTGCTATCAAGCGTCTTATCCTGCTGTGTACTTTTGCCAAGAAGTTTTTCCAGGGGATTACCGATTTTTTGATTAATTTCTTCGATTGCCGCATCTAATGTTTTTTTATCCGGTAAATCATTAGCCATCGATTGAATTACAGACATAGCACAAAGGATTCGCCGCAGATCAAAAAGAGACAGATTTTCAAGCATGATCCGGCCCTCCCTGGTCAGCAATGCGTGTTCTGGCCTGGTCAATAAGCTGTTGTTTCTGTGCCTCAGCTTCCCGCCATTGAGCTATAAGGCCCTGCCTGGTATTCTCAAGATTAACCACCTGCCGAAGCTCCTGCACTGTCATCTGGCCCATGATCTCGATATCCTCTGCCCTGCCTTTCGGTGTCACCGTGGGGTTAAGCTCCTGGATGCAGCCGATAATCACCGTGGCAACCTCCCGGATCTGGTAAGATAGTGTCGTGGCAAGATTGCTGATACCGAATAATTTCTCAATACTGGATTGCAATGTGGTGGTAGAAACATCTGAAGGATGATCCATGAAAATTCCCTCCCTCTCTGGAGGGGTCCCTTTGTGGTATAATGCATTAACCGGCATGGTAGGGACACCAAAAGACCATGCTGGCCAGGTCTCGGAATGGTGCTCGTAACACCTTTCGAGACCGACTTACTTCAAGAGAACTACTGAAATAATAGCTGCTGTCTGAGCTATTATGAGACTAACAACCCATTTAATCGTGCTCGATTTTGCCTGCTCTATCTCTTTGGTAAGCTTCAATTCAACTTGCTTGATATCCTCTTTCAGTTCTGCTTTTACTGTAAGAAGATCCCCCTTGGTAGCAAGATCCTGTTTGCGTGCATCGATTATTTCCTCGATATCTTTTATGGCAATTTGAGCCTTTTCTTTACCAAAGGTTTCAGCAAAAATATTGAATAGTTCAACTACCTGTGTACTCGTGCTCATCTTGTGGCCGCCTTTGGTTCTTCTCTTTGTGATTCAACCCATTTGATTATCTCTTCTTGATCAAAAACTATTCGTTTTCCTATTCGATAGTAAGGAATTTTATCTTCTTTTATCAATCCCTTAACTGTACCAATACTAAGCGTAAGAAATTCAGCAACTTGTTTAGTAGTTAAATATTTTTTTTCCATATTGACCTCATTTAATTTTTTATTTATCATGATTAACCTCATTGTACTTCTATAGATTTTTTCTGTCAAGGGAAATTTTTTCACCATTCCAAACTGATAAGCAATTTCTTCCAAGATGAGGATTGT
>JBFMGO010000143.1:0-12775 GCA_040752695.1 bacterium | reverse complement strand
GAAGGAAAATTCATTATTGGCTCCTTTTCAGAAGTTTTATCGCTTAGAAGTAACTCTAATGAATTGTCGTCTACTTTCCTCACTCTATCCGGAAAAATCCTCCAGCATTACTTGTTTATCACTACCAAGGCTGTTAAGTCTCCTGATCATATGTACCATAATTTCCTTTCTTAACCTAATACCGCTTTAACTACATATAAACGCATTCCAGTTACGCTAATGTGCGGTGTACCTAATAGTACAACGAGGCTTTCAAATGGGAGCTTGCACTGATGCTTCATTCTACCCTGCTTATCATAATCAACGTCATTCTGAGCGAAAGCAAGGAGCCCCTGTGGCAGCTTAGAATCCAGGCTTTTCAAGGGCTTCTGGATTCTAATACCATTCAGAATGACGGATTGGCTTACTTGAATGGCTCCCTCATCGAGATAGTTTTATACAATGTCTCGTTGCGCTACTATGTACAGACCTTTTTAATTACACAGCCAGGTACCCACCCCACCCTGGCCTCGCCCCCACAGGGAGGAGAGAGATAGAAGGGGTCCGCGTATTTATGGCAGCTTGTATTAAAGATAGTTCTCCGATTTCAGCCTCTCACCTCCTTTCAATATCGCCCTCCACCAGAGTCAATTCACGATAGGGAGTGAGCATGGTTGTACTAAGTGGTTCTCTCGCGAAGTAAACAATTATGAAGTAAATACTATCTGGTAAACGGCCACTCGAAGAGAATCAACCCTACAACAAGTAAGGGCTCTCTGCGTCATTCCCGCGAAAGCTTAGAATCCAGGCTTTTCAAGGGTTTTTTGGATTCTAAGCCTGCGCGGGAATGACAAATATGGACATTACGAAACTATAGGTATTCCAATCAGTTGCTAAAAAGTGCAAAAGTATAGTAAAAATTAAATTCATATTAAATTAATATAATATTAATATTGTATAAATAAAATATAATATTATATTTTATTTATACAATATTTATCTATCCATTGTCAAGATTTATAAAAACTCCAAAAAGCGTTCAATTAAGTTCAAAAGATATTCAATCAAATCGGACATCTTCTCGATCTGGACAACCTTGAGATCTGCAAGGATTCATTCATCGATGTAGCGCTGGATAAGTACTTTTCAGACCTGCGCTACCAGATTGTCCTGTTGAATGCATCCGCTGATCAGGAGGAGGAAGAGAAGCAGCAGCAGAAAGGGAAAGGATACGTGTACTCTTGTGCTCAAAGAGCACAAGAGTACACCGCAAGAGTGGATAGCCTTTCACCTTCTGCGCTACCAGGTCCGGATATGGGAACTTTGCCTTCATCCGCCCCGACCAGACCATGAAAGCAGAATAAGTTCTCTCATTCCTTTTCTGATCATCATCACGGCCATTGCCGCCAGGAACAGATTGACGATTCTCGAGAGGACTTCGGCCCCTGCTTCTCCGATCAAGTGTAAAATGAAATCCGAGAGAGCAAGAACAATACCCACGAGCGCAATATTGAGAGCGACCGCAATCAGTACTACGGGTATCCCGTAACTCTCCATCAGGATAAGCAGGGTGGTTAAAACTGCGGGGCCGGCAATAAGAGGCGTACCTATGGGAACCACCCCCGAATATTTCGCAACAGGCATTCCCCGCCTTCTCTCGTGAGAGATGAGGCCATTTATGGCCAGAATAAAAAGGATTACCCCTCCGGCTACCATAAAATCTCCGCCGGTAATGCCGAGCCAGGTAAAAAGCACCTTTCCCATAAAGATAAAACCAAAGCACAGTCCAAGAGAGGTGACCATCGACTCAAGGATGATCTTGCGCCTTTCGGGTTTTCCCAGCCTGCGAGTCAGAGCAATAAACACGGACAAAACACCGACTGCGTCCATAGCCACGAATATCGGAACAAAGGCAATGGAGATTGCTCTCAGCACATTCCCCCTCCTAGCACTCTTTTTTCGATACGCAGTTACTTAAGGGCGATATCCATAGCGAACGAAGGGTGTCCTCAACTGCTCAAGGCGACATCCAGAACTTCATCTATACGATCAACATACCGAAAATCAATCCCCTCAATCAGCTCCGGGGAGATCTCCTCTACATCGACCCTGTTCCGGGAAGGGAGGATGATGATCTTGATTCCTGCCCTCTTGGCAGCCAGGACTTTTTCCCTGATGCCGCCGACCGGCAGGACCAGTCCGGCCAGGGTTACTTCACCGGTCATAGCCACATCCTTTCTCACCGACCTGCCGCTTAAAACAGAGCTGATGGCAGTGGCAATGGCGGTTCCGGCAGATGGGCCGTCTTTCGGGATAGCGCCGGCAGGGACATGGATATGCAGGTCGCTTTTCTCATAAAAGTCCTCCTTGACTCCGTATTTCCTGGCTATTGATCGAATGTAGGACAAGGCGGTTTTGACCGACTCTTGCATCACCTCTCCCAGTTGTCCGGTTATGGTCAATCCTTTTTTCCCCGGCATTTGCAGGGCCTCGATAAAGAGGATATCTCCGCCGCTTTCAGTCCAGGCTAGGCCGGTGGCTACCCCCGGGATAGAAGTCCTGCGTGCGGTCTCCGGATAAACCCGCGGCGGGCCCAGGTATTCGCGCGCCTTATCAGGGGTAATGAGCTCATACTGAAATCCGGCATCACCCTGTGTGGCGATCCTATAGGCTACTTTTCGGCAAATCCTGGCAATTTGTCGGTCCAGGTTTCTTACCCCTGCCTCCTGGGTGTAATTGGTAATGATGTCCTGAATGGCTGCATCCTCGAAAGAGATATTTTCGGACACAAGGCCATGAGCTTCAATCTGCTTCGGAATCAGATAATTCTTGGCAATGTGAATTTTCTCTTCATTGATGTAGCCGGGCAGGCGCAGAACCTCCATCCGGTCGAGTAAAGCAGGATGAACGGTTTGCAGCACATTCGCCGTGGCAATAAACAGAACCGTGGAAAGGTCGAACGGCAGATCGACGTAATGGTCCATAAAGGTGAAATTTTGCTCAGGATCGAGGACCTCCAAAAGGGCCGATGAGGGATCTCCCCGAAAATCCACTCCTACCTTATCGATTTCATCCAGCATAAAGACGGGATTATTCGTTCCGGCCCGCTTGATGCTCTGCAAAATTTTCCCTGGCATGGCACCGATATAGGTTCTGCGGTGTCCCCGGATCTCGGCCTCATCACGTATACCGCCTAAAGACATACGGATAAATTTACGACCCAGGGCTTTAGCGATCGACTGGCCGAGGGATGTCTTGCCAACGCCGGGAGGGCCGACAAAGCACAAGATCGGTCCTTTCATGTCCTGCTTTAATTTTCTCACTGCCAGATACTCGACCATCCGCTCCTTGACTTCCTTTAAATCATAATGGTCACGCTCTAAAATCCCTCTGGCCCTGCTCAGATCCAGGTTATCCTGAGTTGATGCCCTCCAGGGCAAATCCATAAGCCAATCCAGATAGGTCCGAATTACGACGTATTCCGGGGCTGCACTCGGTATAGACTCCATCCGGCTCAGTTCCTTTTCCGCCACCTTGCGCACTTCGTCCGGCAGGTCCATGGCGGTCAGCCGCTCCCGCAATTCCTTGACTTCCGCCTCCTGGGCGCTGCTTTCTCCGAGCTCTTTCTTAATGGCCTTCATCTGCTCGCGCAGGAAGTATTCCCGCTGACTCTTGGAAATTTCATCAGCCACTTCAGACTGGATCTTTCCTCCTAATTCCAGAATTTGTATTTCTTTATTCAAAAGGGCTAACAGTTGATGGAGCTTCTGTTCCAAATCCGCAAGTTCCAGGATCTTTTGCCTCTCCTCAGCCTTTATGTTAATAATGGAAGCAATCATGTAAACCATCGAGAAAGGATCATCAAGATTTGAAACCGCAGACCCCAGTTCATCGGGCAAATAGGAGCTCAAGGCAACAATCTTCTGGAACTTGTCGTTTAAATTCCGAAGCATGGCCTCAGTACGGTTAGTTTTGGTATACGATTCTTCAACAACGTCAATCCGGCCGATTAAATAAGGCTCAGCCTGGATGATTTCTTCAAGCCTGATCTTTTTCAATCCCTGAACCAGGAGCCTGAGACTTGAATCCGGCATTTTTACCAGTTTTAAAACACCGGCAGCAGTACCTGTTCGGTAGATATCATCAAATCCGATTTCTTCTCCTCGAGACGGTTCGGTTTTAATCAAAAAGGTCCCGATAATCCTATCTCTTTCCATGGCTGCCTGGACTGCTGCTATGGATTTCTTTTTGCCAATCACCAAAGGTGAAGCCGTATAAGGCAATACTATGGTATTTTTTAGTGGCTGAACAGGGATTTCCCTGTTGATTTTACTAAAGTGGTAATCTTCTATATCATCTATTTCCATATGTTCATTTCCTTACCTGATATTCCTTCAATCCCCTGGTATTATCATCTTGATTATTATACACCTTCCTTTCAATGACCGCTACTCCTGTCCTCCTATAGTAGTCGTACTCCCTGGGAAATTTTTGCTACACACCTTCGGCAGTCTTATGGTCAAAAATCCATCCTCGTAGTATCCCTGAATTCTTTTCTCGTCAATATCGAACGGAACATAAATGATCCTCTCAAAAGCACCGTATTCAACTTCCAGTTGATGATAGAGAACACTGGTTCCCTTGATCCGCTCTTTCCTGTGCCCCCGAACCACGAGGTACTTATCCTGGAAACTGATCTGGACCTCTTTATGGCTGATGCCAGCCAGCTCCACCTCAATGACAATCTCAGAGCTTAATTCATAGACGTTGGTAAAGGGATGCCATCCCCTGTCTCTCGGAAGGATCAAAGGTTTTTGAGGGTGAAACAAATCGTAAAAGATTTTTTCCATATACGAGCAATTAATCTCAAACTTTCCACATTTATGTCCTATTTCAATCTCATCCATGGATACCCCCCTTAAATCATAGACAAAAAGTACCTCTTTCCTGGTCTTACAAGGCGGAAAAATTAACATTGATAAGCTCTTATCCAAATGCTATACTTCACTTATTTTTAGCGATTCTCGCTTGTGGTGTTCTCTTAACGATATTCTCATAATGGCAACAGTCTCTCTATCGAGGAGTTATCAAAATAGTCTTCTGTTCCAAAGGAACCCTTTTGTTGTTCCCTGGAAAGATACATCTGTTGAATAGCTTGATGCGTTTTAGAATCAAGGGATACCGTGCCTTAGTAGTCAATCTTATCCTTTTTGTCGAAAAAGAGAACATTAAATACACTCATCCCCTTCTTTTTGTACAATTTCTTATATTTTCGGTACATTTTATTTAATATGACCACAAAAAAACTTTCGATCAAGAAATTATTTTTTACCTTTTGTATCATTATTATCTGTATAATCGGCATCATAGCTTTTCTGACAACTGGTCCGAAAACATGGCAGGCCATCAGTCAGATGAAGCTCAAGTACATGATCTTCGCCTTCATTCTTGGAGTATTGACTATCTCACTGGATGGCATGATACTCAAAATCCTCTCCTTAGCTGCCGGGATAAAAGTCACCTTTTCCTACTGCCTCAAAACCATTCTTTTTTACCTCTTCCTCTCCTCTATTACCCCGACCATCAGCGGCGGAGAACCTTTAATGATTTATATGCTTACACAAAAAGATGTGCCTCTTGGAAAAGCCACCAGCATTATTCTTATCCGAGGGCTTCTGATCCTTTCGATTATTGCGTTAGCTGCTCCGGTTATCGTCTATTTTCATGGAGAAATTGTTCAAAACATACTCCTGAAAAACCTCTTCCGATACATTGCTATTTTACTTTTCTTTGTCTTGTTCTTTCTCGCTTATGCCTTCTTCAACCCAATAAAAAGTGAAGAGATTATCCATAAAATCTGCTCATGGATAGAGCGATGTAAAATTCTGGCCGGGTATAGTGAAAAACTGGAAAAAAGGCTGAAGATTTGGATCGATGATTTCAGCAATTGCCTGAAGGAATTTTTTAAATACAAGAAAAAAATTCTCTTAGGAACGGTAATCCTGACGACTATCTCTCTTGGCACAAGCTATCTGATTGCCTATACCGTTTTGGAGGGGCTGAACTATCATCTACCTGTCCTGCAGGTAGTTATGGTTCAATTTATACTTTATTTTCTCCTCTATTTCACTCCTACGCCCGGAGGAACAGGAGTGGCCGAAGGAGGATGCTATTTAATATTCTCCTGCTCGGTCCCCAATCACCTTCTGGGAATTTTTATCATCCTGTGGAGGTTTTTTACTATTTACATCTGGGTAGTCCTTGGAGGGTTACTCATTACCAAGACCATCGGCCTGGATATCCTCGAAAAGATCTCCACTCCTCTTTGATGAGCGATAACCTGCACGTGATAACCTGAACGCGTACTCTGAATACACCTGACCGCAGGGGGGAAGATCAATTCGTGAGTACTTTTTATTATCCAGTCAGATAGTAAGGAGGATAGGATCGGATTCTCGATAGGCTCTCTCTTCACGCCCAATGTGGTGGTTATAACCCGATGCTTGTTGTAATCTGATCTAAAAACTTCTGACATAAGAATTGGCTGCAAACAGCACAGGATTCAAGTCCTTTTTCATGAACACAACAGCGAAAAATCGGGCATCTGCCCCAAAACATAATCCCTCTTTGTCTCACACAACCAAGACATTTATCTTTGAAGAACTGACAATCTTCACAATTCAGTCCACAGATTGCCTGTGATACCTTGGTAATTTTCTCTTCGGCTGAGTTGCTGCTTCCTGCACTCATTTGGCCTTCCATTCTAAAAATCCCCCTTTTTGTATAGATATCAAAAATAGTATAAATCAACTTTATAGACGTTATTACAGCAAGTTCCTTATGATCTTTTCGATATCGGAATAAAAAGAGAAGAGAATAATTATGACAGAAAAAGAGGATGAATGAAAAGAACTCTATCGGGGGGGGGGGAGCCTTAAGGAGCGCTCTTTCCCTCTTTGGATATGGCTTCCAATTTCTTTGCAGCCGCCTGAGCCTGATCGGATTGAGGTACCTTCTCAATCACCTGCTTGAGGAGAATGGTGGCCTCTTTGACCCTGCCGATGGCGTAAAAAGCATAAGCTTGCTTTAAAAGCGCAGCCGGCATCTTATCTCCCTTGGGGTAATTCTGAATTACCTTCTCATATTCCAAGATCGCCTTTTCATAGTTCTTCTGACTATAGAAGATCTCCCCAATCCAGAACTGGGCATTATCCGCCAGCTCACTTTTGGGATAGCGATCCAAAAAGACGAGGAATTTCTTTTGAGCTGTTGCCCAATCTTCCTGGAGGAAGGCTTGATATGCATCTTCATAAACGCCCTTCTCATCAGTTATGTCAGCAAAAGGCCCAGGAGTACCGGACGGAGGAGGGACGGGGGGAGTACCGCCGGCAGAAACAGTGTCTGCGGGACGGCCAGTAGTGACGGCACCGGCCTCGCCGATGGGAGTATTGGCAGAATCAACGGAAGGAGCAGGATTGCCAGAAAGGGCTGTATTGCCGGAAGAAGGGCTCTGGAGAGGAGCCGATTCCGAAACTTCTTGATTTTCCGACTCCTCTCCATGAGAAGTCAATCCTCCCGACCGGGAGGTCAATTCTTCAAACTTCTTTCTGGTCTCTTCCTGAAATTGAAGGGATGCCTTCCTTTCACTGTCCAATTCCTGGGACAGATACTGAAACCTCTGGTCGAATTTTTTCCACAGGTTCGCATTTTCCTGCTCAGCCGTAATATGAGAGCGAACCTCATCCTGCAGGCTGTTGAGTCTGGTTTCCAAATCCGCCAGTCGTCCGATGTAGTCTGGAGTCTGCCTGTTTTCCAATCGCCTTAAGCGGCCCTCCAAATCATAAATCTGATTGGCTAAGTCGTTAACCTGGAGGACCGCCTTATTGACGTGGGGTTTCAAATCAAGAACCTCCTGGTGGGTAGCACAGCCATACATAAGAAAAGAGGCCCACAACCCTAAACCAACCCAGTACATCGTAGATTTTCCATTGCCCCAAGACATTATAAGCCTTTTCTCCTTCCTTTATGAAGATAGTTTCGCGAGCGTGGCGGATTATTTTTCCAGGATAATCATATGAGCACGACGGTTCTTGGCCCATGCCTCTTCGTCATGGCCTGAATCAATCGGCATTTCCTCGCCATAACTGATGGTGGAGAGTCTCGCGGACTGCACTCCCAGGGAAACCAGGTAATCCCGGACACTGACCGCTCTTCTTTCTCCAAGTGCCAGATTGTAGCTCGTAGAGCCCCGCTCATCACAATGGCCTTCGATCTGAACGTTGGCCTGAGGATATTGTTTCAGTAAATCAGCGTTTTCTTTTAATACCTTGCATGACTCGGCAGACAGGTCCGACCGGTCGAAAGCAAAATGGACGTCCTGCAGTTTGGAGCTTTCCAGAAATTCCCCTTCGATTCCCGGATATTCATTCTTGGTGAATGATTGATCAAGATCGCTCTCCTTCGTTTCGGCTTGAGGAGTAACCTCCACCGGCTCCTCTTTGGGCTCAGCCGGTTGGGTAACCTCCTCCACCTGAGGCTCAGGAGTTACTGCAAGCGGGGGGACTTTCTTGGCACATCCTTCTAAAAGACCGAATAAACAGCATACAACCGCCAATCCCAGCAATCCTTTCATTGTTTTCATAATACAAGCACCCTTATCAGGCATACAAAAACCTCCTTCTTTAATAAAATTGTTATTGTGTTATATTTCCTTAAAGACGATGGTATCTATTCTCAGTCAAAAAAAGTGTATCTATTCTCCGTGTGGTGACCATGCCGGATTGGTAGATTCACCCCGGAAAGCTGTTAATTTCCTCTGATGGGTACCATTTACATTTATAACATAGATAGCCGCCCCTCCCTCCCTTGTAGAGCTGAAGGCAAGATATCGCCCGTCCGGAGACCACGTAGGGTCTTCATTATCTCCAGGTCCGTGGGTAATCTGCCGGACCTTTTCTCCGTCAGGCGTAGACAGGAAAATCTCAAAAAATCCATTTTGGCGGCTGCAAAAGGCAATCCAATCTCCTTTTGGAGACCAGGCAGGAGCAACATTATACCCCCCCTGGTAGGACAGCCGCTTCATGTTTTTCCCCGTTATGTCCATTATATAAATTTGCGGAGTACCGGACCGATCCGAAACAAAGGCTACCTGTTTGCCATCGGGAGACCATGAAGGGGAAACGTAGTTATCGGAACCGGAAGTTATCGGTACAGCCCTTTTATCTCCTACCTTTGTCAGAAACAAATGTGACCGATCATCTTGCTTCAGCATTAATATCATTTTCTCTCCTTCGGAATCGGAAAGCCAGGTTGGACAGGCATTTACTCCATTGCGGTAAGAGATTCGATAATTCTTTCCCGATGCAAGATCAATAGCATAAAGATCCGGGTTCCTCTTCATATAAGATGTATATAGTATTTTTTTTCCATCGGGCGTCCATCGTGGTAAGATATTAATTGATTTGTTCCGGGTAACCTGCCTGAAATTTTCCCCATCGAAATCGATCAGGCAGATCTCTTTATTCCCAGTCGCTTTAGCCACAAAAGCGATCTGCGTATCGAATACGCCTTTCTCGCCGGTAATCTGCAGTACAACCTCATTGGCCACCTTGTGGGCAATAGTGCGCCACAGCTCCTTTTTACCCTCGTAGCGAATACCTTTGATAAATTTTTTCCCCACCAGATCATAGAGCCGGAAGCTTCCCAAAAGAGTATCTCCAGAAACCCAAAAACTGCCGGTTACCAGAGCATCCACTCCACTGCCCTGCCAGACATCGAAATCGGAAAGATCTAGAAGGCTGCTCCTTGTCTGTGCCTTATCCGGAAATTCTTTTGGTTCAATGACGCGAAAAAGTCCCGATATCTTCAGATCGTTAACCAGAGTACGCTGAACATTTTGAGCGATTTCCCCTCCCATCCTCCTTGGCGTGGTAAAATCCGCAACCGCAATAGGAAACGGCGCAATCTCCGGATTCGTGATAGTATCAAGATAGACTTTCCCCTCTCCGGGAGCTGTATCCATGAAAAGAAAACAAAGAACAAGCCCTAGACAGGTACTATATCTCAGGGTAATTCTCCAATTTTTTTGCAGCCACAAGTATATTAAACTATAGACCATTCCTCTTCCTACGTCAATCAGTTTTCTTAAGGAGACCACTGCCGGTCAATTCTCTTGAGGAGAAAACGATACCTCAAACTCTTCTGATTCCTTGGGTATTTCCGGCGGAAACGCGGGAAACCGCCCGACTCGTTTGATAGCAGTCAAGGCAGAATTATCGAACATCAAGTCCCCCGAACTTTTCACCAGTTTCACCTCTTTAATGTATCCGTCCCTGCCAAGAATCATCACAATACGGGCCTCCAGATCCTGCCTTTGGGCAAAATCCGCTTCGGCGACCGACCACTGCGAATGGATCAAGTTCCATAACTGTGTATGGTACAAGGCAAGCTTCTGACTCCCTTGAAAAGGAGAAGGGCTCACTTGATGGTCGGCCGGAGGGGCTGATTCCTCCCCGGCTTTTTTCTCCAGCAGTTTTTTTTGAATTTCTGCTACAGATTCCTGCACCGATTTAATAGCCTCCTTGTGATGAAGCTGAGCAATAACCTCTTGCACCTCCTTGTAATCCAAGGCAGTATCTTTCTTTTGCACCTTCGGTTTTTCTTTCAAGGGCGCAGAAGCCTTCTCCTTTTTCTTTGCCACCTGGGCTATTTCAGGCTTCGATGCAACGTCTTTTTTGAGTGGTTTTTTCTTTTCAGGATCTTTTTGCTTGACAGGAGGCTGGACTTTTTTCTGACTTTTCTGCACGCTGACATTTTTCGACACCTTCTTTTCTTCAGATGCTCCCTGAAGTAAAGTTACTGTATACAGTGTCGGTTGCCGCATCTTCGATTTGGGTGTAAAAAACGAACTAATCCCTACTAAAGCCATGTGAAGGCTTAGAGAGAGAATAAAAGCTGCCCTCATTGATTTCACAGTCAGTTAGTTCTTAAGGCGCCAAAGTTACCAACAGCGCTCCTCTTTTTCAAGACTATTTCTGCATAGAAGCGTTTCCCTTTAAGATATTCTTAATAATTGTATTGAAATATTCGATTTTTGTCAATGCGCTTCCATCATTTCGTATTCAAGCGATTCAAATTGCCCCTATGATACAGTAAAAATTTACCAAAAACCGATACTGAATTAACTACTGTATTCCAGGTCACGAAAAAACCTTAATTTCAGGAGGATAACTATGCCGTATGGACCAGCCAGACAAGGCGGAAGATGGACAGGCCCGCAATCTGCACTCCCTGTTCTACGCGAAGAAATAGACCGCATGAGCAAAATGCTCGATGAATTCTTTGGAAATATGGAAATGGCTCCCATGCCGATATGGGGACCGCCTATAGATGTGTCCGAAGTCGATGACAAAGTTATCGTAAAGGCCGAATTGCCGGGCATTGATCCCGGCCAGCTCGATATCTCGGCAGTTGAAGACATGCTCACCTTAAAGGGTGAAAAAAAAGAGGAAAAGAACGAAAAAGAACATTACTACAGCAGTGAACGCCGCTATGGGGAATTCAGCCGAAGCGTAAGGCTCCCCTCCCGCATTGATAAGGACAGCATTGAGGCCAGATTTCATAATGGCGTACTGATGATTGAAATGAAAAAAATGCCTGAAGCCCGCAAGAAAATAGAAGTTAAGGTTCTCTAGGCAAAAAGGGATATAAGGGGCCTTGATCGCCATAAAGCACAAGACCCTTTAGATCCCTTCACTTTTTAACCATTCCCTGATCAAAGCGGCAGCCTCCTGTATATCGAAGAGCGGCCAGGGATCGAGCTTGATCCCGTTCTTTTCCAGCTCATAACCCAGTGCCGTGATCTGCGGCAATTGCAGGCCAAGACCGAGGATATCTTCCGGTTTGGAAAAGATTCCCTGCGGGCTGCCCTGTTGAACAATCCTTCCCCGGTGTAAAATAATGAGATGATCGGCCAACCGGATTAACCTCTCCAACTCATGAGAAACAAGCACGATGCTTACTCCCAGTTGCTGATGGAGCCTGCGAATCGCCTCAAAGACCATATGGCCGGCCATGGTATCCAGACCGGCAGTCGGTTCATCCAGGATGAGGATTTCAGGCCCTGAGACCAAGGCACAAGCTATGCTGATCAACCTCTTTTCTCCGCCTCCAAATTCGAAAGGTGATCGATGCATGATACTCTCCCGCGAGAGCTTAAGACCAAGTTCATGAAGGGTACTCATTACTCTTTGCCCAATTTCCCCCTCATCTACTCCTTGCTTTTTCAAGCCAAATGATAATTCATCGTAAACCGACTCAGTGAAAAACTGATCTTCCGGAAACTGCGAAACCAGGGCTACGGACTTTCGCAGAGCAGCCAGGGCCGATCTAAAGACTCCCTTTGATGTATAGAGACTCTTCCCATCAATGAGAAAAGTTCCGGCTGAGGGCCTTAGTAAGCCTGCCAGAAGATAAACAAGAGTAGATTTCCCTGCACCATTCGGACCGACAATACCCACAATCTGAGATGTCCGAATGACCATATTGATATCCAAGATTGCATATCCATGGTTTTTTGTATCCAGCGGATACCGATAGAAACAACCAATAGCCTCAATTTTCATCTTTCAATTTTTTAAGGGCTTTCACGAACTGACTGACTGTGTAAATTGGGTGTGAAACCGCAATACCCGATTGCTGCAATATATCCACCAATTTGACCACCGGGGGAATATCGATTCCCCATCGGGCCATCTGGTCCGGCTTTTGCAGCAATTCCGGCAAAGTTCCCTGCCAC
>JBFMGO010000142.1:0-12790 GCA_040752695.1 bacterium | reverse complement strand
TTTGCCCCCCCTCATGAGAGCATCTTCGAACTTGGCAACACTTAAGATGTCCATGATCTGATCGGGCACGATATTAGTACACTGCACATACGCTGCAGGATCGAAGGCTAAGAGAAAAAAGAAGATAAAGAGGAATAGCACTATCTTGTTTCTTGAGCCGGTCATTGCTGGTGCATCCTGCTAAATAAGTTAGTATACGCTAAAAATATCGTACCATTTTTAGCATAAATTCATTATATAAAATATTTATTTTTATAATTATGCATCAATCATGCCATAATGTTGATTCAGATATTTTTATATTAAAATCATTTTGATTCCAATGTATTATCAATTTTTCCATAATTAAAAATAAATTGATTTTTTCTTAAAATTACCGTATTCTATGAAAAAAAATTCACAAGAGGATATGTATGCATTGGAACTCATTGTTTAATAAAAAGCATTCAATTCAATAATTATGAAAAACAATTCCCTCTGTCTGCTCCTCACATGTCAAAAGAGTCCTGATATACTTCATCAGGACGTGGCTCACTCCTCCCTTCTTAAATAAGCGGCAGCAATCCAGTAAGGCCGGGAAGGACTGTAGCGGTAGGTGCCTTGGCTGCAGCAGCGGCAGGTGCTGCGGGAACAACAGGAGCAGGTGCGGCAGGAGCAACCAGGGTCTGAGTTTGGTTGTAAGGGGGTCCGGCTGGGGCGATGGACGTTAAAAGTGCCGGCAAAAGAGCCACAAGTGCCGTAGGTGCTATGGTTGGCGCTGTCGTCGTCGGCAAAGTTGTGGTTGGAACCGCGGTGGCCGGCGCAAGTGCAGTAATCGGGAGCGCGCTGACATTTACTACCGACAAGGCCGGGTTGAAGATGATGGTAATCGTTGCCGCAGCATTTCTTATCATGGGACGGGGGAGACTTACCGGAGCAAGCACTGGTGCCAAAGGAGAAGGTTGCAGGGAAGGCATGGCCAGGGGTAAAGGAGGAAAAGGCACAGGAGTATAAAAGGGAAATGAACTGCCTGCAAATCCGGATCGTATGGGCACCGGCAGGAGGGGTGACAGAAAAGACGATATTCTTTGTGGCCAAAGGACCGTTGAAAATAAGCTCATTTGGGCTGTCCCGGAATTGAATGATACGAGCAGAACGACGATTAAGATGATAATACCTAAGGTCCATCTTTTCATGGATGTTTTTCTCCTCACTCAAGTAGGTTGTTGAAATCTAAAAAAGATGTCTGTGTATGAAAACTCGCCGAAGGCGAGAATTATTGTCATCGCCTTCGGCAAGATAGTTTTCGAACTAAAGAAGTAATGTTGAAAGATAGGCAAAGAGTAGTGGATTAGCTATGGAAAGAGGAGTCGGTGAATAGATCGCACTGCTGTAGAGAGTAACCAGAATACCAAGCAGAGGGGCAGGTGCTGCTGCCGTAGCTGTTGCTGTCGGTACCGTTGAAACAACCGTTGGCGCTGCGGCCGGAGTAACCACAGTCGGGGCTCCGATAACGACAACACCAGGTGCTGTGCTCACCGCGGTAACTCCCGGGGAGATAATAATCGTAGCTTGAGGTGCCCTTGTATAAGGGATCGGTAAAGCCGGGGCTGGAAGAAGTTGAACTGGCGGCACCATGCTCCATGGTATGAATGGAGGGTATGGCACTCCCAAATATTGGCATCTACCCTTTTGAGAAGCAATAGCTACGATGAAAACGGATAAGAGAATAATAAAATAAATTTTCTTGATACGGCTCATGGAACCACTCCTTCTATTTATTGGTATATGGGTTAATTTTGATGATAGTAGTAAGTTACTGATTAAGTGCGGTTCAACACGTTTCCGGGCCAAAATGTACTCCCATCCGCAAAAGCGCCTTTGAAAATTGCAGGCATCCGGCCTCAGGTCGTATCAAATTTTCTATGCCATAGATTGTGTCGAGCGGGAGCTATAAGCAGTAACGATACTGACAGTACTGCTTTATTAAGGGCGGGGCACTTTGTGCTGGGGGAGAAAATCAAAGGTTATCCCCCGCCCGAAGAATCGCATATCGCCTCATTGAGTATGCATACTTTTACCCTCTGCACCGTCTTGAGGATAAGCGAAAAAACTGAATAAATTCATCTATATATTATGCATATACTATACCAGCTTTCAAGAGGTAGGCCGAACTAAGGGAGCGGTCTGCCGCCTGAGCTGGCACTACAGGCATAATTTACCCCTCCTTGCGGAGTTTGGCAGGGTTTTTATCTGTCAGGGGAGGGAATGTAAAGTAGCAAAAATGGACGCCGGTTTTGAGACAAGAGGCTAAAAAACGGACGGGGGAGCTCTTTCCATAGTGCACTCATCAGGAGGGTGGTGTCAGCGCGAAAGGATATGAGTAAAGGTATTAATACCAATTTTACCTTGAAAATAATTAAAACCTATTATATCATAGGTTTCACAAGTTAAGTATTCCTTTTCATTATTCCTTATTTTTCATGGTGGGAGAACAAGGGCATATCAATGTCTTCAACTCAAATGCCGGGTGAATTTCAGCTCATCCAGCGTCTTCAGACGATACTCGCTTCGGCTGCTCAAAATGCGGACGGGAGGCAGGTTGTGGCAGGTATCGGAGATGATTGTGCAGTGCTTCGGGGTGCAAGGGGAAAATATCTTCTGGTCACGACCGATATGCTCATCGAGGATGTCCATTTCAGCCGGGACTACTCCTCACTCCGGGAGATCGGGCAAAAGGCCATGATTGTGAATCTCAGTGACATTGCGGCCATGGGGGGCGAGCCAAAGTATGCCTTTATATCTGTGGCGCTCCCTGCCTCTTTTTATCTGGAAGAATTCGACGAGCTCTGGCATGGTCTGGCCGCTGTTGCTCGAGAATATTCCGTCCTGATTTTAGGAGGAGATACCAACGCCAGCTTTCCCCAGGTAGAGGAGCGGGGACTGGTGATTAATATCACTCTGATCGGGGAGGTCTGTCCGCAGGGGTTAATTACCCGGCACGGTGCCAGACCGGGTGACTTGATCTTATTGACCGGCCAGATTGGAGATTCTGCCGCAGGGCTCGACCTGTTGCAGGCTATAGAGCATCCTTCATTTCAAGAGGACAGTCCTTCTCTTCAGGCGAGTTACTATCTTCTCGACAGTCAATACCAAAAGGCGCTTCAGCGGCATCGGGTTCCTGTTGTTCGCCTGGCCGAGTCCCGGATAATCAGCCAGCACCGGCTGGCCACTGCCATGATCGATGTCAGTGATGGAGTGGCAGGGGATTTGAGGCACCTTTGCCGCCACGTTCACCAGGGCTGCCACGAACAGCAAGCCCTTTATGGTCCCTCTGGTCGCCAGGGCAGCCGTGTCTCTCAAAAATGTGGCCCTGGGGAAGCAGGTGCCCTCCTTTGGCTTGAGCGACTTCCCATTTCAGGGGCTGTTATCGAAATTGCAAAGGTGCTCCAAAAGCCTGTCCTTTCCTATGCACTCTTCGGAGGGGAGGATTATGAATTGCTCTTCACCTCCCCCCCTGATCTGGCTGAAAAGGCCAGGCAGATGATTGAGCAGGCCACCGGCACGAGGGTCAGTATTATAGGCGAGATCACCGAAAAGATCAAAGGCGTTCGCCTTATTGATGCCCAAGGGCAAGCCATTCCAGTCCCGGAATCCGGATTTGATCACTTTCGAAAGGCAAAAAGAGGAGAATAAGTACGCTTATGGAAGATTTAGAAAGGCAACTTGAGCAAGCCTCCTGTTTCATACAGGAGAAGACAAGCATTGTTCCCAAAATCGGTATCATCCTCGGGACCGGCATGGGAGAACTGCTGAATCAGTTAGAGGAATCCGTCGCTATTCCTTACTCCCGTATACCCGGGTTTCCCTGTTCAGATGAAGCGAGTGAGAGGGAAAAACTGGTTTTGGGGAAATTGGCCAAAAAACCCGTCGTTGTCCTTCCCAAAAGGTTTCACTACTACGAAGGATATAACTCGCAGCAGATCGCGTTTCCCGTCCGAACCATGAAAAAGCTCGGTGTCCGGACACTAATCGTCTGTAATACTGCCGGTGGGCTCAATCCTTTATTCAATGTCGGGGACCTGATGGTCATTGTGGACCACATCAATCTCATGGGGACCAGCCCCTTGATCGGCCCTAATCCCGATTGGCTGGGATTGCGGTTCCCGGACATGAAAGATGCCTACGATCCAGAGCTCATCAAAATGGCCGGGCACATTGCCCTTGAGGAAAGGATATCCCTCCAGAAGGGTGTCTATATCGCTGTCCATGGGCCGAACCTTGAGACCCCTGCCGAGACCCGCTTCCTGCGCATGGCTGGTGCCGATGCGGTGGGAATGTCCACTGTGCCCGAGGTTATTGTCGCTATCCATGCGGGGTTGCGAATCCTCGGTCTTTCGATTATCAGTAACCTCAATCTGCCTGACGCCTTTCAGGCAATCAGCTACGAAGATGTTGTCTCCGTGGCGGCCAAAACAGAATCCACCCTCAGATACCTCATCGAGAAGATCGTGGCCAGAATGGAAATTTCCCCTTCGGACTCTGCACATAAAAGAAAAGTGGCGGGCCGGGAAGAGATCCAAGGAAAGATCCGGGAGGTGACACAGGAAGAGAGCCAAGAGGAGGTCCAAAAATGAAGCCGATCGATACTTCCAGCCCGCGGCAGGTAGATTCCCTTATCTTTGGGCGATGGCTCATCACCATGGCTCCTCAGTCAAAGCCCATCGAATACGGCGGTGTAGCCATCCAAAATGACAGGATCGTTGATGCAGACAGCACGCAGGAACTGGAACAAAAATACAGGGCCAAAAGTGTCTTTCACTTCCCTCAGCACCTGATTATGCCAGGGCTGGTCAATGCCCATACCCACGCCGCCATGACCCTCTTTCGGGGGCTGGCCGATGATCTTCCCCTCATGGACTGGCTTCAGGGATATATCTTCCCTGCGGAAAGCAAGCTGACGAAAGAGCTGGTCTACGCCGGGACGCAAATTGCCTGTCTTGAGATGCTTCTTTCCGGAACAACGACTTTTTGCGATATGTACCTCTTTGAAAAATCCGTGGCCCAGGCCGCACGGGATATGAAAATGCGTGCCGTAGTGGGTGAGGTGCTCTATGATTTTCCCTCCCCCAATTACGGACCGCCCGAAGCGGGCTTTCACTACACAGAAGAATTGATTCAGCAATGGCAGGGAGACCCGCTCATTGTTCCGGCTGTGGAGCCTCACTCCCCGTATACCTGCTCCCCCGAACTTTTGAAAAAGAGCAAAAAAATCGCAGAAAAGTATGGCGTTTCCTTCATCATTCATCTGGCTGAAACCATGCAGGAAGTCCAGATAATTCAGGAGCGATACGGAAAAAATCCGGTGCAGCACCTCAAATCGCTCGGAGTGCTGGATCACCAGGTGCTGGCAGATCATTGCATCTGGCTGAAGGATCAGGATATCGAATCTTTCGGCGAACTGGGGGTCCGGGTGGCCCATGCACCCGAAAGCAACATGAAACTGGCTTCAGGAGTCGCTCCTATACCGCGCCTGCTTCAAAAGGGAATTCCGGTGGGACTTGGCACGGATGGCTGCGCCAGCAACAATAATCTGGATCTTTTCCAGGAAATGGATGTAACAGCCAAGCTTCACAAGGTTTTTGCCGCAGACCCCACCGCCATGGATGCAAAAACGGTTCTTGAGATGGCTACGGTCGGAGGAGCCAGGGCTGTGGGCCTGGAGGCCGAAATCGGCACCCTGGAGCCTGGAAAGAAAGCGGATTGTATAGTCATTGATCTTAACAAGCCCCACCTGGTGCCATTATACAATATCTATTCGCATCTGGTTTACTCTGCCTGTGGAGCCGATGTTGACAGCGTCTGGATCAATGGAGAACTGATCGTCAAAAACCGGCTGCCCGTTGTGGCCGACATGGGAGCAATCCTCGGACAGGTCGAAGATTTGAAGGCGAAAGTACTGGGGTTTTTGAAAAAAGAATAAATCTTAAAAAAAGGATCAAAAGGTAAGATTACAGAGGGAAAGGCGATGCAGGAAGCTGATTTATTGATTTTAGGGGGGAAAGTTCTCTGTCTGGATGACCATGATTCGATCCTCGATCCGGGCGATATCGCCGTCAGGGGAGACACCATCATCGAGATTGGGCAGGATCTCGCCGCCAGATACGCAGGCTCCGAAACCCTCGACGTAAAGGGCCAACTGGTTATGCCGGGGCTGGTTAATACTCATACTCATGCCGCCATGACCCTTTTCCGGGGACTGGCCGACGATCTTGGCTTGATGGACTGGCTTTTAAATCATATCTTCCCGGCTGAATCCCGTTTTATGAATAAAGAGCATGTTTACCTCGGGACACTCCTGGCCTGCATCGAAATGATCAAATCAGGCACTACCACTTTGAGCGACAGCTATTTCTTTGAGTCAGAAGCGGCGCGTGCTGTCCAGGATGCCGGACTTCGGGGCCTCATGGCTCAGGGGATCGTCGATTTTCCCTCGCCTGATGCCCCTGATCCCGCAGAGAACCTGCGCCTGGCCGAGAGGTTCATCCGCCGATGGAAGGGGGCGGACGCGTCGGGCCGGATCAAGCCCGCTCTTTTTTGCCACTCAGCGTATACCTGCGGCCCCGGAACGATCCGGGAAACCAAGAAACTGGCCCAAAAGCATGGCCTTCCCTTTGGCATCCATGCTGCCGAGACCCAGACCGAAATCCAGGAAGTGATGCGTAAGTACGGAAAAAGGCCCATCCAGCATCTGGCAGACCTTGGCATTCTGGACGAAACGGTCATGGCCATTCATTGCGTCTGGCTCAGTCCGGAAGAGATTGACCTTCTCCAGAAATTCCAGGTGAAGGTAGTCCACGCACCGGAAAGCAACATGAAGCTTGCTTCCGGCGTGGCTCCCATACCAGCCCTTTTGCAAAAGGGAATAACCGTGGGGCTGGGCACCGATGGCTGCGCCAGCAATAACGATCTGGATCTTTTTCAGGAGATGGACACTGCGGCCAAACTCCATAAGGTTGCACGCCTCGATCCTACCGCGTTAAACGCCAGGCAGGCTGTGTACATGGCCACAAAAGGCGGAGCAAAGGTCATGGGCATGGCGGCGGATATCGGCTCACTCGAGCCCGGCAAAAAAGCGGACCTGATTACCCTCGATCTTCGAAAACCGCACCTTATGCCCCTCTATAACCTTTACTCTCACCTGGTCTATTCTCTCAACGGTGCCGATGTCAACAGCGTGGTGGTCAATGGAACCATCCTGATGAAAAACCGAAAGCTCCTGCATCTGGAAGAAGAGCCCATTCTGGAGCGTGTGAGAGAACTGGCCCGGGTGATTCAAAAAGGGTGAGCATTGAGCGGCTTAAGCTCAAGGCGGGTAAGCCTTTGATTTTGTTGAAAAGAGTACCACCACCGAAGAAAGGAGAATGGTTCTCTCGCTAAGAAAGTAATCATGCATTTAATGTGGAGCCAAAACCACCCAAGATGGATTTTGGGAGAAGTTCAGGAATCTTCTTCCAAATATAAGGATGCTTATGGGCGTTCCAAAAATCAAGAGCATGGGTAAAAGCATCAATCAACTCCTGCGTATCCTCAAATCGCTTGCCTTTCAGGGCAAGGGAGCGCAACTGTTTCCACCAGGGTTCAATCAGATTGAGCCAACTGGCATACTTGGGGATAAACTGGATCTGGATTTCCGGCCAGGCAATCAGAGCAGTTTTCACATCCTCAAAGGTAAAGAAAATTCCAGAGGTCGCGGTAAAGATTTTTCCATAGTTGACTCACCCGAAAAATACGTTTTGATTCCCACAATATATTACCTTACCTCACATGGGCCGAGTGTACCCTACGCTCCAGCGCAGTCAAGGCCAAGCCCTTGCGGGTGCTCACATCCGTTCGCAGCCTTGACAACGCTTCCGCTTCGGGTAAGGGGCTGGCCATGTGAAGTAAGGTATCCAACAGTTGCCGGACAACTGTAGGTGTTCACTTACGATTTATCCTGGCCATCGCATCCTTTGTTTTTCATGCCCTTCGTGCGAAAGCTGGAGCCTGTGATTTTAATCACCACACTATGATGGACTATGCGATCAATAATGGCCGAGGCCAATATGTGATCAGAGAAAATTTCTGCCCACTGCTCGAAGTCTTTATTGGAGGTAATGATGACTGAGCCGGTCTCGTATCGTTTTGAAATCACCTCAAAAAAATCATCAGCACTGTAGGCGGGCAGTTTCTTAAACCCCAGCTCATCCAGGATCAGCACCTCTGGCGAAAGGTAGTGTTTGAGCTTTTGGTAGTAGGTATTATCAGCTTTGGAAAAGTGAAGGTTCTGCAACATCTCGCCAACTGAAGTAAAGAGCACCTTGTAGCCTTTCATCAGTGCTTTGATCCCTATGCTTACCGAAAGATGGGTTTTGCCATTATGGAAAGCTTTCCATAATGGCAATTATCGCAAGTTTTTGCTTATGGAAAGAAATAAGAATACCTGCCTATTTTAATTGCAATATCCTTCTATTCCTTACCATAAACACCTCACAATAAATTATTCACAATAATCTATAATCCAGGAGGTGCCATATGGAAACAAAACCAACCATTAATGAGCTTGTCGCTAAGGTATTAGCGGAACTTAAAAGGCTGAATTATTCCTACAGCTCACTTTGTGGATATCGTGGCTTTTACAAGAAGGTGATTGCTTTTGCCAACGAGAAGGAGGAACTTTATTTTTCAGAAGAATTAGGAAGAGAATTCTTAAAAGCAAAGTATAACTGCACAATCAATTATTATACGGAAGCTATGCCCAGGGCATATAGACATCCCATCAGGAAAATACGGATTTTGGGAGATTATCAACTACATGGTGTGATAGTCCGGAGAATTGTTAAAAAGCCCGGATACGTAAAACCCCCGCAATTTGAAAAAGAGCTGACAGCCTATGAAAGGGAATGTGAGAGCAACGATTATTCAAAAAGAGGACTGCGTACGCGGACGCAACGGCTGTTTTTCTTCGTAGATTATCTGGGTGCCAGGAATGTTCAGGATGTAAATGCTATTACGCCGGATATGATATCCGATTATGTAAAAACAATCTATGCGCACCATGAAAAAAGCATTTCAGCAATCTTAACAACGCTCAGGGTATTTTTAAGATTTCTCTACCTTAACCAATATACGGCTGAAGACCTGTCTTTAAAAGTCCCAAAACAGAATAAGTATTATTATCCTGCCGTTCCTTCTGTCTGGAATAAGGAAGATGTAGTGCGTATGCTGGAAGGCATTGACAGAGGGAATCCAACCGGCAAGAGAGATTATGCCATCCTGCTTCTGGTTGCCAGGCTCGGCATAAGGGTCGGTGACATTAAGTCTTTGAAATTATCAGATTTAGACTGGCGGTCAAAAACCATAAATATACGGCAGGATAAAACAAAGAACACCGTCACCTATCCCATTTTAAGCGATATAGGCTGGGCATTGATTGATTATCTGAAAAATGCACGCCCCACAAGTAATTCACCTTTTGTATTTATACGGATGAACGCTCCCTATGAGGCCTTTGGAGAAAATGCCAATCTTCATAACATCATCACAAGATACACCAGGCTTTCCGGAATCACTGTCCCGAGGGGCAAAAGACACGGATTGCATTCGCTTCGTCACACACTTGCGAGTACTTTGCTGGAGAAGGGGACACCATTGCCCATAATCTCTGAAATCCTCGGACATTTCAATTCCAGGTCTACCGGGGTCTATCTGCATACAGGAATTGAAGGATTGTGCTCATGTGCCATTGATCCAGAGGAGGTGTTTAAGGATGCCTGAAAAACTCGTTGTTTTTGAAAGCGTTCTTGGTGAATTAATTGCCGGATATAGAGAGGAAAAAAGAGCTGTGGGTTACAAATACATAAAGGGTTCCTCTCTTTTGAAACAGTTTGATACTCTGGTTGTCAAGGAACACCTGGTGGAAAAGAAACTTCCGAAGGAGATGGTATTGTTATGGACGCAAAAGAGGCCGAATGAAACAGACAGTAACAGAAACGCAAGGATCTCAATAGTGCGCGGGTTTGCAAAATATATGGCACGTCTTGGTCATGAGGCATACGTTTTTCCGGCAGCCGCTGTTACCATTGCCAGGTATTCCTATGTCCCTTACATTTTTTCAGAAAAAGAGCTGAAAGATATTTTTACCATCTGCGACAATTATCCCGTTTCCGAGGTTTCTCCCAACCGGCATCTGATACTTCCACTTCTTTTCCGTATGTTATACGGGTGCGGCCTGCGGATTTCAGAGGCTCTGAATTTAAAGCTTGATGAGGTTGACTTAAGGCAAGGGACGTTATTTATACGGGATGCGAAATTCGGAAAAGAACGGATTGTCCCAATGGCAGAATCCCTGACAGAAAGCTGCCGCCAGTATGCAGGGAAAGTTCATAATTATGAATCCTGTAACCCTTTCTTCTTCCCGTCTCCATATGGAGGGCGGTATTAAGGAAAACACTATATATCGCCTGTTCAGGGAGATACTCTGGAAGGCCAGGATTTCCCATAGTGGAAAGGGTCCAAGACTCCACGATATAAGACATTCATTTTCCGTCCATTGCTTAAAGAAATAGGTTTTGAATAAAGATGATCTTTCGAGCCTCCTTCCCTATCTTTCCGTGTATCTGGGGCATGTTGACCTAAGAGGTACACAGCATTACTTGAGGCTGACTGCTGATTTATATCCGGACATCATAGCCTCTGTGGAACAAAACTTTTCATTTTTAATACCGGAGGTGCCGTTCCATGAAGCAGACTGATTTTGCAAGAGTGCTGACGCGCTTTCTATCGGAGCACCTTCCAGGTCAGCGCAACTCGTTCCTTTTCCGGCTGGACTCTTGACGGTAGTTCCAAATGAAATTTGAGACTCTCGGTTACATGTTCCGCCCTTCGCCTCCAGCACTCTCAGAAAAAAAATGCCGCTCGCTGAATGTTTTCCCCTCAGATACGTCACCGTATCCTTATCGGCTCCCAGCTTTACGACTACTACGGCTTCATCTGTAGACCCCCTACCCGTAACGGTCACATCTCTGCTCCGCTTAGGACAACGCTGTCGCAGTTACAACGGTCCGCTAGTAGGCGGCCCTTCACCGGGTAAGATCGATAGCTTTGTCATTGCCCACCCACCTCCTATACAAGGTCGAGTTACGTAAAGGATATCGGCCTTCGGTAATATCCGGTACCTCGGCCCCTCTTCCCTGCCTGCCAGAGGTTCGCACCAAGCTTGAGTGGCAATTTTGACTACGGCTTCCTTCAGATCCCTCATTGGCTCCCCTCCACCGTTTATTTCCCTCGTCGGGCAGCAGCTAGAAGTTTCTTCGGGCACCCTTGCCTTCGCCTACATGTTGCCTTCTTTCCGACTCATGGCTGGACTTTCACCAGCTAGTTATCGACCATGCCGGTCACACGGATTCTAAGCCTTCGCGGGAATGACAAAAAAGGAATGTGATGGCTACTATATATGAGCGATGATTTTTTACCATCTCTGAATAAACACATCTTATAAACCGATTTCTACCTTATAACTAATTGAAACAATGTGTATTTATTCTACCTCACCTGCTACTTTTTAGATAGCCTCTTTAGGGAAAAACCCATGCTGGCAGGGCCAGGAGGGCAACCGTCGAGGAGCTTCCATCGCATCCATCGAGTAGGAGCGGTGCAAAAAGGCCAACTTTTTGGCCTATGGGTCAACTTTTTGGCCTTTGCTATAAAAGCTTCTATAATCAATATATTAACTAAAAAAACCAGGCCATAATTCTGATCACAGGTCAAAAAGTTGGCCGCCTCCATCCCTTTATCTCCTCTGAAAATCCATGCCACCCTGGTTTTTTGCTTCTTGTAAGTTATTGTAAATTAATAAAAATATATTTTTATTTTTCTTTATTTTGTTTTTGGCATTATATTTGCTTAGTTCAAAATTAAAAATATATAAGGTAAAATTTAATATTTATTTAATATTAAATTAATAAAATTTATTGCCGGTTTAGTTTGGAAGCTTGCATAGGTACCATCTGGCACTCATACACTCATACGGGATAGCCAGCAGGTTGCCGGCCCCCTCTGTGTGGCCCTGCAAGACATGGTTTTTTCATCTCCCTTGTTTTTTATGGGGATTTTGAGTTCCCTCAGCGAAAAATCTTGCCTCCTTCCATGGGCACCCCTTCAAGGTGTGTGTGTCCATCCAGGGGCGTCCGTATAGGGTTGCTGGTGACCGCCAATCGGGCCGCTCAACCGGGCGGTTTTGGTCTGTGGCGCTTCGGCTGTAAGATATGGGTGCACATTTCAAAACAAGGAGGTGATGATAATACAGTATTTTTAAGCGGATTTTGGCAAGCCTGTAATTGGCTTTTTTCCGTAGAACTAAATTTTTCCGTAGAACTAAATTTTTTCGTAGTATTAAATTTTTCCGTAGAATTAAAATATGATAAGGAAGGTATATAACATGTCAAATAAGAAAAGCTTTATTTTAAGCGTAATAGCAGTGTCTGTCCTGGTCAGCCTTTATTTTAGTAATATAGTTAGGACGGAAAGTATCGCAAACGGCCTTAAAGATAATATATTAGCCAAAATTTCTGAAAAAGAGAATATACCAATAGAGAATTTAGAGGTTATCAATATCGTCACTTTAAAGCCGGAAAATGTTTATAGAGCCGTGCTTCCGCACCCCCGATAATAGTTTTTAGATTTTTTTACTTGACCAATAATCGCTGATTTCATACTGTGGTATAGTGCCATGTTGATGTATCATTTGCAACCAGCCATAAGGGGGGAAAGC
>JBFMGO010000141.1:0-12861 GCA_040752695.1 bacterium | reverse complement strand
TTTATTCATGTTAACCCCTTGTTTTAGCTTTTGATCTCAATATGTTGAAGAATGAATTGTTAAAACCTGTTTATTATATTCCCTCAAAAGTCAATAGTCAAATTTTTTTACTTTTCTAATTTCCTCAAGAATGCTATAATTAGTGACCTTAAGATAAAGTTACCTATCCTTCATAGATACTTCAACTAAGTTACCGATATTTTCATTCCCAATCTATATATTATTATTAAATACGTTTTTTATGCAAAGAGGCTGTCCTAAACAAGGAGAGGTGAAAATTTGGTCGTCGAAAAATTAAGACAGGTGAAAAATTCAGAACAAGGGGCTGAAAAGATTATATCGATGGCTGAGCAAAAAGCCAAATCCATCCTTGAGAATGCATACAGGAAAGGTGAAGAGCAAGCCTCCCTGATTCTCCATCAGGCTCATCGAAAAGCTGAAGAAATTGCCGTCCAGGAAGAGAAAGAAGCTCAAAAGAGCATCACAGCCATCAGGGAGCAGGCAGAAAAACAAAAGAAATCCGTGCGGTCCAAAGCCAATGAGAACCATGACCGGGCTGTTGCCTTTATTATGGAAAGGATCACTCGTTTAAATGGCCGTCGATAAACTGAAAAAAATTGAAATTCTCGGATACCGTAATCTCCGTGAGGAGGTTATCGCTTCTTTGCAGAAACTCGGAGTAGTACAGGTTATTGATTTCACAGAAAGCAACCTGGAAGTACGCGATCTTGTCGAAAGGAGGGAAACGGATACCAGGGATGTAGATATCAAATTACAGCAGATCACTTATATCCTTAACTTTCTGAAAGGGTTTGAAGAGAAAAAGGGCCTTTTGGACACCCTGACCGAGGCCCCGAAGGTTGTTGATCAGGCTGCATTGACTCATCTTGTTCAAACCTTTAACCTTTCGGAATACTACCAAAGATGCCAGGAACAGGAGGCACGGATAAACACCCTGCACTCGAGGGAGGCCAGAATAAAAACAGACCTCGAATTCTGGCAGCCCTGGAAAGTCCTGACCGTAGATGTCAGGGAACTGGAGGGATGCGGACGATATGGCATTATGACCGGAACCGTTGATGCGGGTCTTTTGGCCCCGCTTACTCAGGAGTTGGAAGGCAGTGTAGCGGAGGTTGACATCACCGAGATAACCACTGTCAAGAGTAAAGCCTATCTTCTGATCATCTTCCTTGTGGAAGTCCGGGACCGGCTCCTGGATGTTCTCAGACGGTACGAATTTCAGGAAGTCAAACTCAGTGTTGCTGAAGAGTCAAAAACCGGAATCCCAGCCGGAATCCCCCCAGCCGGAATCATAGATCAATTGCAAAACCAGTTGAAGGCGATACAGGCCGATTTTGAAAGCTGGCACCGTGCCAGCCAGGACCTGTTGAAGGAAAAGGAATCCTGCCAAATCCTTCACGATTATTATCTTAATCTCCAGAAAAGACAGAAAATCAGCGATCTTTCAGCCAATACCCGTGAGGTGTTTTCCCTGATCGGCTGGCTGAGGGCTCAGGATGAAGAGAAGGTTCTGCGTACTCTGGAACGGGATTTCAGTGAAATCGATATCTCGATCCATGATCCCGGCCCGGATGAGTCCCCTCCGGTAGTGCTGGTTAATTCGAAACTGGTGTCTCCCTTTGAGATGATTACCAGTCTGTACGGTCTGCCCCGCTATCAGCAGATCGATCCTACACCTTTGCTCGCTCCTTTTTTCTTCCTCTTCTTCGGCCTGTGTCTTGGGGATGCCGGCTATGGATTCATTCTTTCCTTAACCGCCATTCTCGCGCTTCGCTCCTTCCACCTGAAGGAAGGGTCTCGAAAACTGATGCAGGTCTTCTTCCTGTGCGGCCTGTCTACCATCATGTGCGGAATCTTTACCGGCGGCTGGTTTGGAGATTTGGTAAGCAATTATCTTCCCCTTGCCTCTTTACAGCATTTTACGAAGAAGCTGACCTTGATGGATCCAATTAAGGATCCCCTTACCTTCCTGATATTTACCTTAAGTCTGGGATTCATTCAGGTATGGTTTGGCATGAGCATACAGATGTACAAGCACCTTCGGGAAAAAGACTGGCAAAATGCCTTTCTCTCCCGGCTTCCCTGGCTGATCCTTTTACCCGGCATCATTTTGCTTCTCGTCGTTTCAGGAGGCAAACTTCAGGGGCCCGTCTGGTCTGCCGTAGCCAAATGGTCGTCTCTTCTCTCTGCGGCAACTATTGTCCTTTTCGAAGGGAGGGACAGGGACAATATTTTCAGCCGGGTGGGAGTCGGATTGCTTGCTCTGTATGGAATTGTCGGATATTACGCTGACATGCTCTCCTATTGCCGTCTTCTGGCTCTTGGCCTTGCTTCTGCCATCATTGCCAATGTGGTCAATCAGATAGCCTTTATGACCGTCAAGATCCCTTATGCGGGGATAATAATAATGGCTTCGATTTTCGTTGTGGGCCATCTTTTTAACCTGGTTATCAATCTTCTGGGTGCTTTTGTTCATCCCAGCAGGTTGCAGTTCATTGAATTTTTCACTAAATTTTTTGAAGGCGGTGGAAAACCATTCATGCCGTTTGCCATCGAATCCAAGTATGTCGTTATCAAATGACAACAGTGATGGAACCCTTCCGGTGTTACCAGGAAAAACTATTACTTGAGGATTAGGAGGAGATAAGATTATGGGATGGGGCTTGGTTTTAGCAATTTTGGGTGCTGCTTTGGCTGTAATTCTGGCAGGTTTTGGTTCGAGTATCGGTATTAGTATTGCTGCTCAACCCTGTGATGGCTTGCTCAGTGAAAACCCCGAAGCTTTTGGAAATGTCCTGATTCTGGCCGCCTTGCCTGGGACGCAGGGCATTTACGGTTTTGTTTCCGCCTTTTTCGCTATCATCCAATTGGGGCTGCTTACGGGAAAGGTACCACAGTTAACGGTATCTCAGGGGATGCAGTTTCTTGGCGCGTGCCTTCCGGTCGGTTTCGGGGGACTTGTTTCCGGTATTTATCAGGGCAAGGTTTCGGCAGCAGGTGTGGCCGTAGCTGCCAAACAGCCTGGCGACTCCATGAAGGCAGTCATTCTGTCCGCGCTGGTCGAAACCTATGCCATTCTGGGTCTTTTGGCTACTATCCTGTTACTTATGGGAATTAAAATTTAGTGAAATCGACGAGGCTTTTATGTCATTGGAAAAAATATTAGAAAAAATTCAGTTTGATGCCAGGCAAAAGTCAGAAGCCATTACCCTTAAGGCCGAAGACGATGCGGCCCGGATTATAGCCGGAGCTGAAAAGAAGGCTCAGGACGAATCCAGGCAGGTTATCGATAAGGCGATGCGATCGGCACAGCAAAAGAGCAAAAGAATGGTCCTGTCTGCTGATCTCGCCCTGCGCAAGGAGATCCTGGCCGAAAAGAGGGCAAAAATCCAAAACTGCTACCAGGAGGCAATGCAAAAATTGTATCAGATGCCGGATAAGGACTATCTGGACATCGTACAAAAGATGCTTATCGCCAGCTACACGCCCGAAACTCCTGAAGTTATCATCTGCGAGCGGGACGGTGAAAGGATCGATCAACGGTTTATCGATCAGGTGAACACTGCGCTCAGGAAGCAAGGCCGCAATGGCCGTCTTAGCCTTTCCGCTGAACGCAGAAATTTCGACGGTGGATTTATCCTGAAAGGTGAGCGGGTGGAGATCGATAATTCCTTTGCCTCGATCTTAAAATATCAGGAAAGTGAATTGGACGTGGAAATAGCCAAGATCCTCTTTTCGTAAGGTCACAAGACTACATGTATAGAGTTAACAGCATATATTCCATTCATTGAAGGTATGGACAAAGGGCAAATGATACCGGGTGCATATCAAGACGTTTATCTAAACAGGAAAGATGACCTGCGCTATGGCTTTGCAGTAGGAAAAATACGGGCCATGGAAACCAGGCTCCTCGATACTCTTTTTTTCAGGAGGCTTATCGAGGCCAAAAACCACCGGGAAATGGCGGCTATTTTCGGGGAAACCTCCTATGGAGCACAAGCAGAATCGGCAGATCTGGAGTCTTTACTGATTGCCGAGTTACAAAGGACCTATCAATTGATCAAAAGTATCGATCCGGACCCTGACTCGGTTTCGAACCTGCTTGCTTTACGGTACGATTTTCATAACCTGAAGGTACTCTTCAAACTGCGTCAGTCAAAAGATATAAAAGAAACGCGTGCTGATTCCCTGCTCACCCCCATCGGGATGTATGGACTTTCGGCATTGCGCCAGATGGCTGATTCGGGCAATTTCAGTCCTCTCCCACCCCAGGTGGCCGAAGGAATCGGCTCTCTTTTGGCTGAGATGGAATCCCTCTCTTCTCAGAGGATCGATATTGCATTGGACCAGGCTTACTACGGCTTCTGCCTCCATGAGGCCAAGAGGCGGAAAAACAAATTTCTGACCACCATGCTTCGCATCCAGGTTGACTTTATCAATCTTCGCAGCCTCCTGCGCATCAGGCGGATGGAAAAAAACCAGGCATTTCTTGATTCCGTACTCCTTGAGGGTGGAGAAATGAGCAAACAGCTCCTTGTGTCCCTTCTGAAAGAGCCGCAGGAGCGGCTGATCTCATCGCTGAGCTCTACCGGCTACGCACCACTGATTAAGGAAGGCATCGAGCGGGCCGAAGAAGAGAAGAGTCTGGCTCATTTCGAAAAGCTTGCGGACAATTTTTTGATCAAATACACAGGCCAGGCCAAATATATTACGTTCGGCGTTGAGCCGCTGATTGCATTTATCACAGCGAAGGAAAACGAAGTCAAAAACTTACGGATTATCGTTGTTGGCAAGCAAAACAAGCTCTCTTGTGAGATCATCGAGGAGAGGTTAAGGGATATTTATGGCTAAAATTGCAGTAATCGGCGGGAGGGACAGTATTCTGGGCTTTACCTCGATGGGGGCCGAGATTTTTCCCGTCCAGAACGAGGAAGAAGCTTTACAGAGGGCGACCAGGCTCATAAAAGAGGGGAAAGATCACTATTCCATTATTTTCATCACCGACGATCTCGCTGTTAAAATCGATAAGCCCCTGGAAGATTTGAAAAAAAGCATCTCATTCCTGCCCATCATCGTTATTATCCCTTCCCATAAAGGCAGTTTGGGATTGGCTGCCACGAAAATACAAGAGATAGTCAAAAAGGCTTTGGGTACTGATATCCTGTTTTCGAAATAGATTGGAGGAATGAAAAACATGGCAGGGAAAATCATCAAGGTCTCTGGCCCATTGGTGGTTGCGGAAAAGATGCAGGGTGCGAACATGTACGATGTGGTGAGGGTCGGACATCAGGGGCTTGTGGGAGAGATCGTTGAAATAAAAGCCGATTTGGCTTCCATTCAAGTATACGAGGAAACCGGGGGTCTTGGGCCGGGTGACCCCGTCACATCCACGGGCTCGCCCTTGAGTGTTGAATTAGGCCCCGGACTCATCGAGGCGATTTTTGACGGCATCCAAAGACCCCTCGATATGATCTATGGCAAAACCGGAAACATGATCCAAAGAGGAGTCGATCTGCCCAGCCTCGACAGGGACAAGGTCTGGCAGTTTCAGGCAGTGGTCAAAAAGGGCGATCGGGTGAGCGGCGGCGATATCCTGGGCACCATTCAGGAGACAGTGCTGGTAGAACACCGGGTGCTCGTGCCACCGGGGCTCGAAGGGGAGATCCTTGAAATAAAAAGCGGTAAATTCAAGGTAAGCGACATCGTCGGCACATTAAAAACAAAAAGCGGAAAAAGGGCCGATCTTGGCCTGATACAAAAGTGGCCGGTCCGAAAGCCGAGGCCCTACCGGGAAAAACTGGCACCCACGCATCCTCTGGCTACGGGGCAGAGAATCATCGACATGTTTTTCCCTGTGGCCAAGGGAGGAACCGCCTGTATCCCCGGCCCCTTCGGCTCGGGGAAAACCGTGGTTCAGCATCAGTTGGCCAAGTGGTCGGATGCAGACATCATCGTCTACATCGGCTGCGGGGAAAGAGGGAATGAAATGGCTGACGTATTACTGGAATTCCCTGAACTTCTCGACCCCCGCTCCGGCGAGCCCCTGATGAAACGGACCATTCTCATCGCCAACACCTCCAATATGCCGGTGGCAGCAAGGGAGGCGTCCATCTATACCGGTATCACCATAGCCGAATATTTCCGGGATATGGGCTATCATGTGGCCTTAATGGCAGATTCCACCTCCCGCTGGGCCGAAGCCCTGCGCGAGATGTCCGGACGTCTGGAAGAAATGCCCGGTGAGGAAGGCTATCCTGCCTACCTGCCCACCCGGATGGCGGACTTTTACGAAAGGGCAGGACTGGTTAAGGTCATCGGCAGCAGTGAAAAGGAAGGTTCCTTAAGCGCTATCGGTGCTGTGTCCCCTCCCGGAGGCGACATGTCCGACCCGGTGGTTCAGGCGACCCTGAAAATCGTCAAAGCCTTCTGGGGCCTCGATGCCAATCTGGCCTATCGCCGTCATTTCCCGGCTATAAACTGGCTTTTAAGCTACTCTCTTTACCATGACAACCTGGAAGAGTACCTTACGAAAGACAAAGGTGCAGGTGACTGGGAGACCATCCGGATTGAAGCCATGTCCCTGCTTCATAAAGAATCGGAGCTCGAAGAGATTGTCCGCCTGGTCGGTACCGAATCCCTTTCCCCCCTCGATCAGTTAACCTTGAGTATGGCCAAATCGATCAGGGAAGACTTTCTGTATCAGAATGCCTTTCACAAGCAGGACAGCTATACTTCATTGGAAAAGCAGTATAGCATGCTGAAACTGATTATCCAGACCTACCATCAATTTCAGAAAGCACTGGAGACCGGTTGCTGCTCCCTGGCCCAACTCACCGGATTGCCCATTATGGAAAAGCTGGCCAGAATGAAATTCCTTGAGGAAAAAGATCTTTCAGTATTTGACAGCTACCGGGAAGATCTCAAAAATCAGATTGCCTCTTTCATGAACACCTAAGGGCGATATTTGGAGGATCAAGGCGCACCATGTTAAAAGAATATAAAACAACTGAGGAGATTTACGGTCCCCTGATGCTGATCAAGGCCGTTGAAGGAGTAAAATTCGATGAATTGGCTGAAGTGGAGTTAGCCAGTGGTGAGGTAAGGCTGGCCAAGGTGCTGGAGGTCAATGGCGATACTGCCCTGATCCAGCTCTTCGGGAACTCTTCGGGAATCAACGTATCTGAAACCAGGGTGCGGTTCCTGGGAAAAGGCGTGGAGCTGGCTCTTTCTCCCGACATTTTAGGCAGAATTTTCGATGGTATGGGCAATCCTATCGATGGGGGGCCGAACATTATCCCGGAAAAACGGATGGATATCAATGGAAGTCCCATTAACCCGTATGCTAGGGATTATCCTTCGGAATTTATTCAGACCGGTATTTCGGTTATCGATGGCTTGAACACCCTGGTTCGCGGCCAGAAATTGCCGATATTTTCCGGCGCAGGTCTCCCCCATGCCCAGATGGCCGTCCAGGTCGCCCGGCAGGCCAAGGTTCTGGGCAAGGAGGAAGAATTTGCCGTCGTTTTCGGAGCTATGGGCATAACCTTCGAGGAATATGACTACTTTCGCTCCGATTTTCAAAAAACAGGAGCCATCGACCGGTCCGTCCTGTTCGTCAACCTGGCCAATGATCCGGCGGTCGAGCGAACCGCTACGCCCCGCATGGCCCTGACTGCCGCCGAGTATCTGGCCTATGACCGCGGGATGCACGTTCTGGTCATTTTGACCGATATGACCAACTATGCCGAGGCATTGCGTGAAATTTCGGCTGCACGCAAGGAAATCCCGGGCCGCAGGGGGTATCCGGGATACATGTACACGGACCTTTCCACCATCTATGAGCGTGCCGGAAGGATCAAGGGAGTCAAAGGGTCGATCACCCAGATGCCCATTCTGACCATGCCGGAAGATGACAAAACCCACCCCATTCCGGACCTGACCGGGTACATTACCGAAGGCCAGATTATCCTGGCCCGCGGTCTGCACCGCAAAGGAATCTATCCTCCGATCGATGTTCTTCCTTCCCTGTCACGCCTTCGGGATAAAGGCATGGGGCCGGGGAAAACCCGCGAGGATCATGCCGGTCTGTCCAACCAGCTTTTCGCCGCCTATGCACGGGGAAAAGAGGCTGCGGAACTGGCCGTAATCCTGGGCGAAGCTGCCTTGAGCGATGCGGATAAGCTCTTTTTGGAATTCTCCCGGCAGTTTGAGGAGAAATTTATCCAGCAGGGCATCTATGAAGACCGCCCGATTGTGGAGACCCTGGACATCGGCTGGCGTCTTTTGGCCTTGCTGCCACGGTCCGAACTGAAGCGGGTCAGCGATGCCGATATCGATAAGTACATGCCCAAACAGAAGGAGACGAAGGAGGCAAAACAGGAGGCGGCAGGTGTTGCAGTCTAAGGCCCAAAAGACAAGGAGCTTTTAGATGAGAGAAAAGATCAATGCCAATCGCATGGAGCTTTTAAACCGGAAAAAAAGACTGGTCATCGCCAGAAAAGGTCACAAGCTCTTGAAAGATAAGCAAGACGAACTGGTCCGGCAGTTTATGAACATGGTCAGGGGATACCGCACCTTGAGAGAGCAGGTGGAGAATGGGCTTTCACAGGCTTTTCAGGGGCTTGTTCTGGCCCGGACCACCATGTCCCGCGAGACGGTCGAAGAATCCCTTTTGGGAAGCAAGGAGATGGTGGATGTTGCGATCAGTTTCAGGTCACTGATGAATGTACGCATCCCGGAACTCGCTTTAAGCGGAAAGCCGGATGTATTCTCCTATGGATTTACGGAAACCAGTGCCGACCTGGACCGTTCCCTGTTGCTTTTCAGCGAAACCATGCCACTGTTGATCGAATTGGCTCAAGTAGAAAGACAGATCGAATTACTGGCTGCCGAACTGGAAAGAACCCGCCGCCGGGTTAATGCCCTTGAATACATGCTCATCCCAGACCTTGAAGAATCCATCAAGAATATTTCCATGCGGCTCAGCGAGATGGAACGTTCTTTCCTGACAAACCTGATCAAAATCAAGGATATTATCCGTGGGCACTGACTCCTGCCGCACTGATAATCCACGCATCATCGGGATAGGGGATCGAAACAGAATACCCCTATCCCTTACTCCTTCATTTTCCCTGTTCGCTCGAATCCTGCTCTTTAATTTGCCTTTTTGAGCCGTAATATCTTGATTCTTCAGGTTAAAAGCAGTCCAGGACAAATTTTACTTGACATAAGTATTAACCAATATATATTATTTTAATTGATATAGAAGGTGGCAGATTGGTGGTTCAAAAAGGGGAAACCAGGGAAGTATAAGGCATCACAGGATCGTCCGGTTTTTATTAGAAAGTGGCATCGCTATTCCAAAAAAAGACCCCTATCTCTCTCGTTAAAATTGAAGGGGAAGCAATCTTACGAGAACCTGATGAGGTAGTGGTATTGCTTTATTTCCAAGCGTCCTTTTTCTCCCAAAAATACCATCATAAACATTTTCCTGACTTGATCCCCCGGCAAAAAGTATAGGATAACGATTTTTACACATCCGAAGAAATAAGTCTATCTAACTACTTAATGTATTGAACGACCTGAATAAGGGGGGGCTAAGGAGAAAGGGAAGAATGGTAAAAATAATTAAGGATAACACACTCATGATTTTCACTTGCTCAGCGATAGTTTTATTGTTGCTTTCAGTATCCTGGTGCCTGGCAGAGGACTCCTGGATGCTCCCGGATCAACTCTCTCAGGCTACGCAACTTCCCTTCCTGACGAATTACGGCGATGTTATCGTTGATAATTTCGAATACTGGGATAATCCGCAAAACCATGGATGGTCTACGAACGAACCTTCCTACCCCATATGGGGGAATGGAATCGGTTACGGTCATCTTATGACGGTACTGGATTCCATCGAGGTAAGCCGGGTTTTGAATGTTTATATGCAGGCTTCCGTATTCCTCCCTGAATTTCAAAGATACACGATCTCAAAGGCACTTGAAAGCCCAGATCCGGCAAGTTTTCTGAGTCCCGATCCCAATAATCCCAATCAAAGCCCGCTGTGCACTTACTTGAGTTTTAAGATCCGGGCTCCTTTGACCTTTGAAATGTTTGACACGTTCACTTTCATCATTCATGGAACCCTGAAAGACCCTCTCTACCGGGACAAGCTCTATTACTATGCCATCCGCTTGATTCCCAGAGAGGACTGCCCAGGCTGCGCCAACTACGAGGCTGCTCCAATCCTGGTCAGTGCTCCGACCGATGACCCCTCAAACCCTGGATTCATTGACGTGCACATCGGCAGGCAATATGCGGACTGGACCTGGCATACCATTTATGTTGATATTGGTACACTTATTGAGCAATCCCTGGGAACGAGCGGTAAGCATTTACGCAGCATTGATTTTATCTCCATCGAGGGAAACCGCTACCGCCTGGATGACGTTATTTTCCATGCCCATGACCACATAGAAGAGGAGCCGCCCTACCTCTATAAAATCGGTCCCATTTTTGCCCAGTTGTTTACGCCGATGCAAAGGCTCATATTTGCCACGGATGATTTCTGCAAACAAAACGATGTTCTGATCGACCCCGATGAGATACGCAGGGCATGGAGAGAAGATGGAATTGATCCCAATACCAAAGACCTGACCATTCCTGTTCTTGCTGACCAGAATATGCGTAAGAGCACCAATAACCATGCAGAAGACATGCTTCGCTTCTCTGCTTATATCGGCAAGGGAGGTGCTCATGGAAGCTTCTCCACCTCTTTGGTTCGTCCCCTGAAAGTCGATCCCGATGATGGCTATCCCCTTTTTCTGCCTGCTTACTATAACCTGAAGAATGATGAGGAAGCAGTGGAACATGCCTGCGGATGCAGCCACGCTTCGGAAGGTACCTTCTACTATACCCCTGAACGGGTGAGAAACATTGAATTGGCCCTCAAAAATGCCGGCTACCAGTATTGGCCACGAGTAGCGGTTTTAGAGTATTGTCCTCAGGTTTTGGAAGACCTGATTGTCACGATAGAAGTCAGCGACGGCAGGGCCTACGATATAGAAACCTTTCCGATCTCGGTGGTCAATTACCCGGTAGAAAATTACCCGCCCTGTATGGAAGATGTGGACGATCAGATTGCTTATGTAGGCGAGGTTTTTGAGTATGCCCTTTCCGCTCTTGATCCGGACAGTTGTATCTATTCACCGACCCATCCCACCTTCGACCAGTTCAACTTGACCTGGAACATGACGATTGCCAGTTTATCTTCCTATCAGTACGGCCCCTATAAAGAGTCGCTGATCGACCCGCATACCGGCCTGATTCAATTCACTCCACAGTTTGAAGGGGTGTATCCGGTAGTGGTATCCGTTCAGGATGACCGGGGACTATTCAGTGTCGGCCGGTTCATCCTCCACTGCGTCAATAGAGGGACATGGCTGAATCATCCGCCGGTTATTCTGGGCGATTGGGATCATCCGCAGGTCTGCCGCGCAGGAGAACTGTTCACACTGTCTGAACCGACTCTGGATGTTGCAGATCCGGATGGAGATAAGGTATACTATACTTGTGATATCGGCGCCATCGGAGTAGATGCCAGTGGTCATGCCATCTGGACATTCCAGACCCAGTTCCCCGGCTTCTATGCGGCTAACATTGTAGCCATGGACCCCCATGGTGCTTTTACGGTGTTCACGATACACCTTGAAGTCCGCCCCTGGTGGTCAATATGATAATGAGTCTTGGTTCAAAGTGAACCTCAATTTTCTTTTGCCCCGTACTCTTTCAAAGAGTACGGGGCTTCTTAAGACCAGACATGGTACAAAGAGTGAGTCTGGCATTAATTATGCTGATAAGTAAGGCAGTAAAAAGAATAGGAGATAAACTTTTCGCTGATTTTTTTTAAGTGGGGGTAGCTACACGATGTCAACAGGTGAAGATCCATGGCATATAGTAACCAAAAGAGCAATCCCTTGTACTACGGCTTTATCCTTGTACTCCTTTGCGTGATGCCCTTCCTCTATATGGCGGATGCTTCGGCTTTTGCGAAATGCAGCTCGCCGGGGATCTGCGAATTTCTGGATATACCAGGGAACCACGAGTTCCCGGACCTTGAGGATGGTGTGGCTGTGCGCAAAAACCTGCCCTCGTTACCCCTCGGATGGAGGAATCCCAACCACCTGTTCCCAAAAAGAAGCGATCCTGCAATTCATCATGCCCGGCACCCTTCGATCCCCCGATATAAGGATCTCATGCGTGATCTTTTTTCCTCCCTGTACCGTAATCATATATGGTTTTGGAAACGTATTTTCCCGGACTCAAGATCCTGTCGGTTCGATAGTAAGAACCGGCTTTTTTCTTCCTTTAACCAGCCAATCCTGGGTGCTTCTATTATTATTTCCTGAAAAACTGGTAATTCTCATGTATGCATAATACCTATTCACTGATCATGGTGTAAGTATTACGCACTTCGGAAATTCTATGGGAAATATAACCATTACCTTATACCTAAAGAAAAAAGAGAGGTGATAGATCAACAATAAAAAGTTAATAACCACTCAAAAATAACAATAAGGCAAAACAGAATAAGGGAAGCGTTGCACTATCCCTGGCATAGGGAGAAGGAAGAAGCGTTGCAACATCCCCAGCAAAAGGAAATGCTTATGAAGAAGGAACAGCTTGATAGAGAGAGGCTTGGAGAGATCATCATTATCGGAATTACCCTGGCAATAATAGTTATGGCAGTCGGGAGTGGAAACGGTCTGGCCGCAACCCAATACCCCAGCTATGACAATACGTTCATTACCTACACTCCACTGGTTACGCCTGTAAGGAACGAGCGGGGAGACG
>JBFMGO010000140.1:0-12899 GCA_040752695.1 bacterium | reverse complement strand
TGCCTGAGTGATGTCTTTTTTCTGCTTATCTGCTACAGATTCTCTGCCACAATCTCTGCATTGATAATTCTGTTTCCCATTATGAATATGACCATTCTTCTTTATGTTTACAGATCCACAGGAAGGAAAATTCATTATTGGCTCCTTTTCAGAAGTTTTATCGCTTAGAAGTAACTCTAATGAATTGTCGTCTACTTTCCTCACTCTATCCGGAAAAATCCTCCAGCATTACTTGTTTATCACTACCAGAGAGAATTCCATATTGTGACAGGTTCTTTGTTGGCCGATTTTTTTCTCCCTGTGAAGAGAAGAAGTTGTAATTATTCGCTAAAAACTGCTATGATATCATAAAATCAGCTTGCAATCAACTCTTCTCATTTTTTCGGGAAAAAACGGGATTGGCAGGGACTCTTCATTCCTTTTGGTGTAACCTCTATGCGACACTCTCATTTATCAGAGAATCAGGGCTTGAGAGTTACAAGCCCGGTACCTTCAAAACCTGAAGCAGCACGCCCGAAAGACCCAAAACCAAGGGCATCGGTTACAAGGGCATTGATCACGGGAATCATTTGAGCTGTCCATAATAATAACTTATTGATAATAATGGCACTTTTAGCAGAGTTTAACCTGATCTAATCAGCTGTAATATGATCGATCAGGGAAAAAACCGCACACCAAACCGCACACTTTTTATTGAGGAGGCAGGTCAAAATGAATAATCCGTTGATCAGCAACGAAGATATAGCCCGCATGCAGGCCCTGCGGGCAAAATTGCGCCGCTGCCGCGTTTGCGGCTGCACAGACAGCGATTGCCGCCAAGGGCATCCGTGCTGGTAGGTTGAGGATAATCCATGCAGCAGGTGTGCTGAGGAGAGGAGAAATGATAACAAATAAAGGTGATTGAAAAAACGTCAAAACTATAGTTTTGCACTTTTTGTCATTCCGGCGAAGGCTTAGAATCCAGAAGCTCTTGAAAAACCTGGATTCTAAGCCTTCGCGAAAATGACGGGTAGACATTACGAAACTATAGGTACACCAATCAGTTGCTAAAAAGTGCAAAAGTATAGGTCAAAAAAGAATTATTTTTTCACTGTAGTTAGAAGTTAGTCAATCGGTTTCATCTATTTAGAAGGGCAATAAAAACGAACGTTCATTTTTGCGTTGTGGTTACATTTTTGCGTTGTGGTTAGAAGAATTTGTTTCAGCCACCATAAACACCATCGACCTCCTTTTGACCTTGTACCTCATATTCATAGTTTATCAAATCATAGGGTTAGCTAGAATACATTTTCATCCTCGGGGGTGAAAAAACTTCTTCATGAACGTTTAAGCGGCGGTGCAAGCACGAGCACTGACGGTACGCGGGCTGGCTCTGCCAGGCGCAGCAGTTCGTAGCCAATGCCCGCTATGCCAGTCATAAGCCCGGGCACTTCAACCCTTAAGGGGACCCCGCAAATCCATCCATCCCGGTTAATGCTCTCAAGGATAATGGCAGCGATGCGGTATGCCTGGTCGCGCCACTGTTCGCCATCTTCCAGAGTTTCATTGGCCAGCAGCAGCAATTCAAGATTGCCTAAATCGCCGTGACACAACGAGTGATTAAAGCCAAATCCTTTTGACAGAGTGGTCTTAAGGGCTATATCGATTTCCTCACGGATCGCAGGATCATCCATGTACTTGAGAGAACTCAGGCGAGCCATGCCTATGCCGGGCGCACCGTGGCACCAGGCGGACATAAAGCTGGCTTGATGGCCATTCGCTGCCTGGTTTGCTATTTCCATCTCGCGCACGTCTTGCCAATTCCCTTCCTTGGGGTCAAAGAGGCTGCGTTCGTAAGCAATAGCCTCAAGCGCCATTGCCCTGAAGCGCTTCTCACCCGTCAGCGAGGCTAACTCCAGCAGTGCCCAGGCTATGCCACCAGCGCCATGCGAGAATCCAGCCAGCGGTTTTGTCCACATAGTGATGGTCCAGGCCCTGCCCTGCTCCATGGATTGGGCACAGGCCAGGAGCCGCTCACCACACTGGATAGCTGCTGCCAGCGTATCTGGGGATGGCCTGCAGCGAAGCAGGCAGGCTAAGCTGGCAATGCATCCAGCCGCACCAGCGATTACATCCAGGCTCTCGTCCTTTTCGATGAGCGGCGGCAGCAATTTTACTATGGCTTCAGCCTCATCGAGCAATGAGGGCTGATCCCAGAGTGAACCCAGATGAGTGAGGGTGTAGATGATCCCGCCCCAGCCACTATAGCCACCAATTGAGGTGATGAATGACTGATTGTTCGTCACCTGGTTTCGTAAGGTCGCCAGAGTGACCTGGGCAAGTTCCGTATACCGGGCCTGCCGGGTGATCTTCCCCAAATACGCCAGGAAGAAAGCAATTCCCGCCAGGCCATCATAAAGGTCTACTCCTGCAGGCAGGAGGGCCCAATACCGGTCCTTGCTTATCGTCAAGCCAATCCAGGAAACGTCATGCTCGCCACGAAGAGCCAGCCTCTCCAGCTGATCGCCAATGGCTTGGGCTGCAGTCAGGAGCCGATCGCGGTCTGCCGGAGACTGCGATTCAGTGGGATGATAATTGGGCCGCTGTACGCGACTCGCATTCATGGATATTGTAGATATGGATAGCGTAGCCAATGAGGCACGGATAAACCAGAGCTGCTGGCTAAGATTGTCCTCACTCAGTCCTTGCAGCCTGCGTCGGGCCAGGCTCAGACCTGGTTCGTCAAAGAAGTCAGCGATGCGTTCACCTGCGCTGCTCCACAGGTCACACGAACCAGGCCGTGTACTGAAGAATGGAATATCGCCTTTCCGCAGGTCTTCACACTCTGCCCGAATCACTCTAGCTAAATTGGGAATCTGCTCGACGCTGACCCAGAGCCGGTCAAACAGGCGGTCACGGTCCAGAGCATTTCTCAGGACATCGGGGTGAAAACTTGCATAAAGTAACCTATAATAGGTCTGTGTGGAGCGAAGAATGACACGCACTTCGTCCTCTGCAAAGTGGGTCAAGGGACCGTTATCCGATAAGAGTTCCTGATAGTGCCTCAGCAGCAAATGATACATATTGGTGAATCCAGCTATGATTTCCTCTGTATAATCTTGAACACAGACCTCGGTACCATTCAAGGTCGGTCGATTCTGCTGCCCTGAGAGAGGTATCCGCTTTCGGATCAGCCGCATTTCATCTTTACCCGCGTTTTCCCATTGCGGGACACCAAAGGGCGTGATCTGGCCGCCTGTACCACCCAGACCGCTTAAATCAATACCTTCAGATTCTTCATTAGCCCAGGTACGCTGAGGCAGCAAGCCAATGCTCAAAACGGAGTGATAGAGTGTATTGCCAGCAAGTTGATTCGATTGTCTTGGATCAATTTTATGGATAGATGAATGAAAGAGCGTCTCCAGATCGACCAAAACAGGATGCTCTCCCGCAGCTATGAGGTTCTCAAAGTGAAAATCGGTTGCCTTCAGTGCATAGAGCAGCGCCAGATAACTACCCTGACGTATATAGAAACGCTTGATCTCTTCTTGAGAGGTGCAGCTTTCGGCAGCCACGAATTCGACCCAGCCATAGAGACCACAATTGAGGATTTTGATCGCCCGGAATGGCGGATGATCACCATGCTCATTGAGCCAGGCTAATAGCTCCTGAAAGTGCACGTCCACAGCCAGCGATTTCGGTCTATAGACTATCTTAAGGCCGGATCTGAATGTGGTTATTAATACCGATCGCCCGCCCCGATGACTGTCGCCCGCATGACCCTTAACCTGTATAAGCACACCCGGATCACTCCCTGGGCTGAAGGTGGTCCTGATCTCATCCCAATCGGAGCACAGGTGACGGAGAAATTCGAGGCTAAGATTGGCCCAAATATCGATATGTTCAACAAGTTGACGCGCCAGGACAGGATACTCATGGAAGATGGCGAGCACAAGGTCGGGCTGGCATATCCGCTCCAGGAAACTGCAAAAGCGTTCCTCAGCAGTATCTCCAGGTAAAAGCCCTTGGAGACGGGCTATATTTAATTCCAGAACCATAGTACGGCTTATCATCATGATCAATTGATACGGTAGATTTGCCAAGAGGATATCTTCGATTGTGCCGGGATCGAAGGGCAGATCGTATCGTGTCTGGGAGATGCTTTGTATGCCCTGACGTAGGAAGTCACGGCCCTGGTGGATGAGCGGCGCTATTGCAGCCAGGAACCCTGCTTCAGGCTGCTTCCGGAGTTCCTCCGGAAGTGGCAGCGGCTCTGATGTCGGTGGGTGGGAAAATGCCTGAGTCAACTTAGCAAGCCATCCCGGGATGGCCGGAAAACGGTCGCGGACAGCTTCGATGGGCTCGCCGAGAAAATGGAGGAATTCGTCCTCGGTAAGAGTTTCCATTTCCAATCGCCGGGTAAAGAAGGAACCTGTCGTAAATGGCGGTTGTGACCGCCAGCGACGCATTTTTCGCTCTGCCAGATCAGCATCTATTTTAACCTTGGGCTCTGTATGCTGAGCAGCAACCAGTGAAGCTCTACGTTCCTTTAAGGTGAAAGCCTGGTACCACTCAGGAGCCTGAAAAGATCTCTTGCTTATACTATCCATATATCAATCCCTTATATGCAGGTGAGGTGTATTTATACTTGTTGATATTACCCATACATGGTGTGAGCCGCTGAGGACCGGATAAGGACACCGTGGGCCCTCCCGCTGCTCCTGCAGGCAAAAGAGCAAGGCAGGACCTAGTATTTACCCCTTTATGGGGTGGATCAAAATGATCCACCCCCTCTGAAAGGATATATGCCGACGCGTCGTGTAGAACGTATTTCATTTAACACCATGGTGGAGCAGCACTACAAAAATTAGAACAAAAACCATGATAGCATGTCGTAGCTGCTGATAAGTTAGGTCTTGCCCCTCCAACAATATCCAACTCCGTTCCTGTCAGTTCGATGATGCCTGCCGGGTTGGCCGGTAACATGGCCTGCTCGGCATCACTCAGACTCAACCGATACTCCTCGTCTTTCCAGGCACGAATGATATCTACCTTCGACATTTCGTTCACCTCCTTTCTTTCTTTAGACTTCCGGTGGCCTGACAGGCCATCCTGGACCTGCCTTGAAGCTCTTTGCCGGCAAAGAGCTTCAAGGCAGTCCCTCGTATTTATCACACACTCATAATCATCTTCATTGATCCCCCAAAATAGTCTAAAAATTCCAGGAATTGGGTAACCCAGAGCATCTGAAAATCGCTGCATTTAGAATTGTGGTAGTATCTGCATCTTGCTGTCTGCGAAAAATCCGAAAGCTATCTGAAGCATGAAACCCATCGTCGTCTCAACTGAAAGTCGAGGCAAGTTCATAGAATACGTCGATCGCAAAATGCTTAAGGAGGTTGGTGATTATCCCATATATGGCATAAGTTATTTCTCCCGATCGCGATCTCATAGTTCGATGGTGGCGGGCAGAGTGCCTCGAAGAGGCAGTCGCGACAAGGAACAAGTTTTCCTCTTACCCTAAACCAGCTCTGGCCCGATCGCATTTCCTCGAGCAACGCATCATCTATGGTCTGCTCCCCAAGTCGAGCTAGCCTGTGATGGTTCACATTGCCATGCACGTCACTATTTGAGAGAATAATCAGCCTGCCAAAATCCCTCTTGTTCAATCGTTGGTGGGCAAATATTTCCTTCATGGAAACGCCCGAGCGAGCAAGATCATCCACATCGATGAAGACCATCTCCTCGAAGAATTCGATATTAAGACCATTGAACCAGGGCATTATCCTATAATTCGTAATCTTCAGGGACTCGAACACGCTCCTTATCTCAAGGAACTCTTTATCACTACGGACCGCAATAAGCCACTCGTGATCTATCTGCAGATCTCTAAGCGATTGGCTTGCCCTGGATAGATCCGGTCTTGTCACCTGCGGGGTGGCAAGGACGCAAAGCCTTGAACCCTGCAATTCGAGGGTGCGCAAACACTTATCGCTGCGGATGAGATTCTCGCAGTGTAAATAATATATTTTATGGGTGGGCTTCTTCCCAAGGAATCTGGATAGCTCCTCGATATGGGGATAAGAAAGGATGTCTCCACCGAGTATACTGATCGATCGCAGGCGAGCGCAATTAATGCTCTCGACTGCTGATTTCAGAACCGCGATATCAAGTGTCCCCTGGTTTGCCTTCGTACACCAATTGATTTGTTTATAAGCAGACTTGCAGAGATCACAGTCGAAATTGCAATCGCTGTTTACATAAACTAAAAGTCTATTCAAATACTTTACAGCAAACTCACCGACCGAACGGTTCTCATCGCTCCTGATGTATTCGACAGCTCTCGTTACCTGAACGACGGGAGGGAACTGAATGGGACGAACCGCCGAGGCGTCTGCCTCGATAAAATCTCCCATAAACGCAGAGCGCAGATCTTCGATAAAGCCGAATACTGATAAAGGGAGCGCACGATCCTTTAAAGAAATCCTTTTGATAAGAAGATTCTCAGGAGAAGTTAAATCGCGGACCAGTTCGACGACCAGCGAATCTCCATACTCTAGTATCTTGCCATTGAGCGGATTATAAAGGAGACATGAGTCGCCCTTTACTGCGATATGGACAAAAGGATCAATGACAATCCAACCAGACACGCTATTCAATCCAAACCTCCTTTATGAACTTGTTGTATAAGGCTGGACCACGATCCTCGAAATAACCCACAATAGATGCAAGCCGCTTTGCGGCCCCGTCAAGGGCCAGAAAATCTTGACAGCCAACACGTTCATCCTGGATATTCATTCGAAACAGGCATTGGGGACAGAGGAGATTGTAACAATTGCTGCATAACTCCTCTATTTTCCTGTAATATCCATTATATAGTGCAGCGATACTTTCGAAGTCGATAGCTACCTCTCCCGAATCCTCAACCTTTCCCAGAACGAATTCCTGCGATACTTTTTCACATGGCAAGATGTTCCTGCCCGCCGAGAGGAAGATCTTTTTCGCAAACGGCAGGCACGTTCCCGTGATATAGCTCGATCTATTATCGACCGGATCGAGGAGGTCGTCATAGTCCTCAAACATAGCGCTATTACACCGGTGAACGAATCTGATAGCGGTGTTTGTCCTTGGAAATACAGAAGGCATCTCCTCTTCATAGCGCTCACCTTCAGCCTCTTCAGTCAAAGCATCCACGACACTTTTGTACATCTTTTCGAAGATCGCTCTTTTGCTTTGCAAGATTCCATGTAGGTTAATCTCCGCTATCTTTGGCTTCATGTTGAATTCGGATTTGAAGAATTCACAGACATCAGACAACGTGCTCCGGCCATTGAACACCGAATTGAAAGACACTCTCTTCTCGAAATATCGTGGGTAGGTGCGGGCAAGATATTTGATGTTTTGGAGAACAACCTGAAAGGAAGGTTTGCCATTGTGAAACAGGCGGTATGAGTTGTTCTTTTCATTTCCATCCAGGCTTACGAGAAGATTAAAGTTATTCTTTACCAGATAATCCGAATACTTGCGAAGATACGTCCCGTTCGTCGTCATTCCAAGCGTAAGCGAAATCCCGTGTCCCATACACGATCGCACATAGTCTACTACTTCTTTTATGAATCCGATGCGCAACAGAGGCTCTCCACCGTAGAACGAGATATGAAGTTTTTTATCAGCCGAGTGATTGTATGGAGAGACAACGAGTTTTAAAACGTAATCAATGAGGCGCATGGCAGATTTTGTGTCGAGGTTACGTGTACTCCTCTTTTTATCAACCTGAGAATAAAGATCGCCGTATCCACAGTATTCGCAGCATAGATTACACCTTCCCGTTACCTCGAAGACGATTTGATGCGTATTTGCAAGCGAATCACGAACAGTATATGCCGAAATGCGGTAAGTTTTACTGCTTTTGTCGACCTCTCTAAAGTAACCATTTTTCTGCAATAGCCTATACTTCTCCACATAGAAAGCGAGAATATCCCTAGGTACCGAACCGAACTCCCCTTGAGAAAGAGAATCTGTCCAGGAGGGGCCGCTGAGGATCTCTCCACTCTTGGCCATTCGCGATCCCATGCGTACAATCTCGAACAGGATCGGATGACAGAGAACGAGGCTGTTCTTGTTGATATCGAAGAAATACGTGCTCTTGTTCTTGGTCTTAAAGGCAATTGCACTGTACATATCTTATCTTCTCCTCTCTCCTCCACTGATAGGAAACACCCTGGACATGTGAAAAACACATGTCCAGGGTATGATTGTTCACATTTTATGAGGCCGTAGAAGGAGTGTAAGCCGAATCGAAATAGACATTGCTGTCACCCATGCAGCAGCAACTGCATGGATACTGCCGCGGTCTTGCACCACTGACAATACCAAGATCATCCGAGTCTAATTCAGTCAGCTTAAGTTTATTGTTTTTGTCTGACATTTGCATACTACGGTTATCGTCTTTCATGTTTGTCTCCTTACTACTTATTCACAGTTTTTCCCCTGTGAACAGCATCCTTTGTATAAAAGTTAGTTACAATGGCCGAATAGGCCACAATAGACCTGCCGCTGTTCTTAACCGGCTTGAGAGCGCATTAGTTCCTTCATCGTCACCCCCTTTCAGCGCCAATACGGGAGAAAAATACACTATACGCACCAGATTGTTCAACATTCGAAGCGGGGACCCTGCCACTGGCCTCATCTTCTAACTGGCTATTCACCAGAGCGGCGTAATGTCCTCCTTCTGCCACCAGTTCCTCATGCCTGCCCTGCTCGACTATGGTTCCCTCATCGAGGACCAGAATCATATCTGCGTTGCGGATCGTACTCAGCCGGTGCGCAATCACGATCCGCGTACAGGCGAACTGGCTCAGGTTATTATCGACCTGATGCTCGGTGACGGTATCCAGGTGGCTGGTGGCCTCATCCAGCAGGAGTATGGCAGGCTTGTGTGCCAGAGCCCGGGCAATGGAAAGTCGCTGTCTTTGTCCGCCTGACAGCCCGCTGCCTCCCTCCGCAATCTTTGTCTCGTAATGCATGGGCATCTGCATAATCTCATCATGAATTGCAGCAAGTTGAGCAGCCTCTGTCACTTGCTCAAACGAGAGGCCGGGGTTGTTGAAGGCGATGTTCCGTCGAATGGAGTCGCTGAACAGGAATGGCTCTTGCAGCACTACTCCAAACTGGTTCCGGAGATCGCGGTAGTTCAGATGTTGCAGGCAGATGCCATCATAGAGAATCTCTCCTTCATTTGGCGTATACAGGCCCAGAAGGAGCATGGCCAGAGTACTCTTGCCCGACCCGGTGCGGCCGACAAGAGCGATTTTCTGTCCCGCCTCGACCGTGAAGGAGATGTTGCGCAACACCCAGGGGCCATTGGGGTCATAGCGAAAGCTCATGTTTCTCACTTCAATCCGGCCACTGATCAGCGGCGCTTTTTGAACTGCCTGCACATCCTGCTCCGGCTCGGCCTCGATCACGTCAGCCAACCGATCAAGGTGAGCACCGATTGTCTGTAATTGCTGTCCCATTGCCACCAGAGTAGCTAGGGGCGACATGGTGGATGCGGCCAGTGCGTTCAGGGCCAGCATTGTGCCAAGGCTCATGCTGCCATTCAGGACCCAACCTGCCCCAATCCATAGCAGCAGGAGAGGGCTAAGGGTGCGCAGGGTCACTAGGGCTGTTTCAATCAACGCCGAAAAGTGGCTTTGGTGAAGAGAGACATTCAACTGGTTCATAAACAGATTCGACCAATGGTCGAAAGCGCGATCTTCCCCGCCGGCTGCTTTCAAAGTTACCATCCCCGTCAGTGTTTCGACCAAAAAACTCTGTGATTCTGCCTGGGCCGAGAGGTTGCGCTGAGTCAGGCCATGCATGTGCCGGGCCGTACCCGCTAACAGTGCGACCTGAAGCAGGCTTATCCCAAGGACGATCAAACCAAAGAGGGGTGCCTGAGTGAGCAAAATGACCAGATACGCGGACACGAAAGCGCCATCCAGGATAACAGATACCGTGTGGCTGGTGAGCATTTCACGGATGGTCATATTACTGCTAAGCCGCATCAGCAGGTCTCCGCTGCTTCGCTGCTGGAAAAACTGGAAAGGGAGGCCGAGCACATGCTCAAAGAAGCCAAGCATGATGTGTGAATCAAGACGCGCCTGAAGACAGATTAACAGGAGAGACCGTAGATAACTGGTTACCGCCTGGGTCAGGGCCAAAATAAGCATCCCTATCCCCAAGATCGTCATAATATGGGTAATGTGGGATGGGAGAACCTTGTCCATAAGTACCTTGGTGAGGGCTGGCAGGGCTAGCCCAAGAACCTGCAAGCATAGGGAGGCAGTCAGAATCTGGGTCATCAGGCCAATTGCACCTGGTGTACGCAGCATTGACATCAAATAGGTACGCCACATGGGCCGTCGGGCTGATGAGCGGCACTGTTCAAAGTCAACACCAGGCTCGATGACCAATACCACTCCGGTGAAGCCCCTGTCAAATTCATCCGCTGTCAATTGGCGGCGTCCGGCAGCAGGATCGACAATCACCGCTTTCCTGGGCACCCATCGTTCCAACACCACAAAGTGGTTAAAGTTCCAATGGATGATGGCAGGCAAAGGAATATGTTTTAAATTACTCAGCTCTACTGAGAACCCCTTTACCCGAAATCCATAATGGCGTGCCGCTGTAGCAATGACTTGGGCGGTAAGACCATTACGGCTAGTCCCATACAAGGTGCGGCATTCCGAGATAGGCGTCTTCCGGCCATAGAAACTAAGGATCATGGCCAGGCAGGCGGCACCGCATTCGACCTCATTCATTTGAAGTATGACAGGAACCCGACGCCCGCGTAGATGAACAAGCAGAGCGGCCAGAGCAGCCCATAAGGTAAAAGGCAGAGAGCAGAAAACACTCAGCCATATCCTTGCTGATTTCCGGTCTTCCCCTTCTCCTTTCTGGCTATTTTGAGTAGCATTGAAATTGCTCATCTTCTATACCCCAAGCTGTCCTATAATCATTAGTGAGACAATAACCCCACTAACCAACAGAAGTCCAAGCAAGGTCCACAGCCAAATGAAGATGCGCTGGGAGATAAACCGTGGTAACACTGGTTGACCCTTACCTTGCATATAGCGCTGCAGAGCACTCTCACGAAAGATTGATCTATGAGCTTTGGTCATCTTATCAATTCCTCCTATTTTTTTATCAAAGACAACAAGGATAGGACAGAATGTTTCGATAGATTGTGACAAAAATGAAGAATACTGGTACGGATCCTTAGAAGTAGTGAGTAACCAGCAATATCTCTTCAATGGTTTGATCAGGCAGAGCATCGCTTAATAAGATACAGTAAAAATTTATGCAAAGATCATGCCAATTTTTTATGTATTTTTATTTAATTTTTATATAATATAAATTATTATATTTATACTTAATTAATTAAAAAATAAAATAGCCAAATATTGAATTGTATTGCATAGTATGAAAAAGAATGCAATATTTATCTCATGCTTTATGGAAAGGACCATCCCATTATTCGGCTTTCTCCTCCTGCCGGTTCACTAAATTTGTGATAAAAGCTAACTCGACAGTTAAAAGTTCTGAAACAGGTCTCAAAAATGAGACCGACTGGCAAAAATAAGGGCATAGCAAAAAACACCTGTCCTTGTATTGGCGGACTTTTTAATTTAGGCAAAGTCAATACCCATGCGACTCATGCTTTAATTCGCTTTTAGGGAATCTCGATCTATGGACTTTGGCCAATTTCAAAAGGTCAGCTTCCTTTGAGAACTTATCACTGTCGAGAAGCTAATAAATCGAAAAAGGAAATACGGAAGCTTCCTCTATCTGGCAGGTTTTCTGAAGCCAATTCCATACGGGAAAATTCACATGAATAATTGGATGATCCCGTGACTTGTCTTGAATCAAGCCAGTAAAGATGACTGCGATAAGTGCCCCTACCAGAGGAGATGCTGCAAATCCCAAAAAGGGGAGCCTCGAACCATCAACACTGATGATCAAGAACCACTCAGACAGAAAATGATCGAGAAAATGCAACAGGAAACATCAAAGCAGATATACAAAAAGCGTAAACAGATTGTTGAGCCTGTCTTTGGCCAAATAAAGAATAGTGGTTTCCGGCAATTTCACTTACGGGGATTCAAGAAGGCACAGGGGGAATTTTCTCTTGTGTGCGCAGTGCATAATATCAAAAAGGTGGTGAGGGCAGTTCTGAGCAAAATAGTGGATCTTGGAATGAAGCCAGTACCTCAAAAACGGATAGTTAAAGGAAGGAAAATACTCCTGCATTGATAAAAAGGGACTGGTGATTGCCCCTCCGGTGTCATGACCTTGGGAAAAATCTCCTCAAAAATTTCAAGGTCCTCTCACTGACTAACAATTATCGGCCCTATCAACTTTTTTGTGACCTGTTCGCGGACAGGCTCCTAGCCAACTTCAGGATGGTCCAGATAGATCATTCAGTTAATGCCGTTATTGCTCCACAAGCCTTCTTTGCCTGCTCTTTTAATTGATCCCGTAAAGAGACTGCCTCTATCCTGCCTTCCAAAGATCTGTATGCTATTGGTATTTTTTTCCTTCCTTTTTTGCGATTTCGGAGGCTATATTGCCAAAATTACCCTCTCATGTCCAAATCTCAAAATTTAGATGCAATTGCCCTGCTTATAGATCGATTTAACATTGCTAATGCCCTTATGGCCTTGATATAATAAATGCCTTATTTGTAAAATCATATCCAAGATCGAGGATAACCTAGAGTTTTTGTTTTTATGGTTGAAGAGAAGGATATAGCCGTGCTTCCGCACCCCCGATAATAGTTTTTAGATTTTTTTACTTGACCAATAATCGCTGATTTCATACTGTGGTATAGTGCCATGTTGATGTATCATTTGCAACCAGCCATAAGGGGGGAAAGC
>JBFMGO010000139.1:0-13590 GCA_040752695.1 bacterium | reverse complement strand
TTAAGTATATGCTCGATTGGTGCGCCAGGGCAATGAAGGGAGAAGGAACTGTTATCATAGGCGATTGTCCGCTTCAAGGCTGCAATTTCCAGAAACTTATGGCACTCAGCCATATGGACGAAATTGTGCAGCAAGCCAATCAACAATATCCTCATCTGGTGGTGAAGACGGAAGATTGGCGTCTTACCGTGCTGAACCGGCAGGAATATCTCGGGCGATCCACCTATGCGCAGCAGTCAATAAAGGATGACACCGACGCTGGCTCGCTTCGTGACTATACGTTAGTAGATGTCGGCCAGGAGAGCTTTCTTGAAGAAATTTCAGATTATGCAGAGTATTTCAGAGTAACCATGTATAAGCCAAGCCTCATGCTCGCCCATCACTGCCCTGGCAAGCATGAATACCTTTTGACAAAACGTTTTTGTCATACGGATTTACTTATCAACCTTCCGAAAATGAAGACACATATTAAAACAGGGCTGACAGGTGCATTGAAAAACCTTGTGGGCATCAATGGGCACAAGGAATTCCTGCCTCACCATATCAGAGGTTCTTATTTCACTGGAGGAGATTGTTATTGTGTGGATAACCTCTTTTCCAGGTGGGCAGATAAAGTGTATGATTCATGGTGGGAAACTTACACGGAAATGCCTTTCTTGAAGCGAAAAACTTTTTCTTTCTTCTATCATCTCTTACATGCAGTAGCCGGTAAGACGGGAGGAGACAGGATCTCGGCTGGCAGTTGGAGCGGCAATGAGACATTGTGGCGAACCATACTTGACCTTAATCATATTTTATATTTCAGCCCGAATGCACCAAAGCGTATCATAACTATCATCGACGGGATTGTGGCTGGTGAGGGCGAAGGCCCTCTCACGCCTTCACCGAAAAAGGCAGGACTTTTAGTTGGCGGAGAAAATCCGGCCTTCGTCGATGCGGTCCTGGCACGGTTGATGGGCTACAATATTTCCAGGATACCGATGGTATACCACGCTCTTACGCACAGAAGATCAAAACTGGCCGCTTCGGACATTAAAGATTTTGTTGTCGATATACTGGAAGGCGGTAAACTTGAACCTCTTCCAATCAATCAACTTCCTCCGATCGGTTTTAAGAAGCCCGCGTACTGGAGAAGGGCTTCAATCCCTTTATCTGCAATACGGTAAATACACCCCGGTTATTCATATCCTAAACAACAAATGTCATATCCTAAATCGATGTCATAATCCTAAATCGAACTTATACTCGAACTGCTGTCATACTCAAACTGCTGTCATACTCAAACTGCTGTCATACTTAAGCTGCTGCCATACTTAAACTTTTTGTCAATTACAAGTAGCCATATGTTTAATGTCCTGGCCTTCTCATGTATTCAATGACAAGGTCAGCCGGTCTGCAAGGTGCACTTGATACTTTAGATACAATAGGTAATTTATTTAATTCATCAATAAGTTTATTCTTACATCCAATAAAATCGATACTTCCATTCCAGGGAACATAACCACTTTTTTCTAACCGGTAAAAGGATTGTTCCCCTTTGTTCAATAAATCCAGAATCTTGATCTTTTCTGATCCAGCCGCATCCATTGCATTTTCTTTCAGGTACTTATCAATAGCATAGAGCCCGATTCTCGCTTGTGCAAAGCATTGGCAGGCTGTGCTATTGGCTATATGCGCTCCATAAAAGTGCTTGGATCTGGCTGGTATTTTATTCTCCACAGCTTTGAGAATTACTAAGGCGCGATTTGCATTTTCAAGTTGTTCCTTGCAATGTTCTTGTGTTAACCACGATTGTGAATTTACCATGAGATAAGGGCTTAAATTAAAAGAGATTACTTCCATCATTTCATTTGCGGCATTTTCAAAAAGGATCTTGCAGGCGCGGGGTAAAAAATCTCTGGTGATTTCTTCCGGATTATTCGTCACCTTCTGCCAGAGAGGAGGATTGCCAAAACCCGTGATATACTCACTCCCTGGCGCCTGTGTATTCCAGGAATATTCTGCTATGCCCATAAATTGAATCCTTGACGTTATGCCATACGCGGTATTCCAATAGAGATTATCCTTCCCTTCGACATAAAATGTTTTGGCAAATCTGAAGGAGGTAATATAAGGTCTTCGCATTTCCCAATCTCCTGGTTCACTCGCATGGTATATAAACGATGGCTGCTTTATCGTCTGACACCAGTGGGATATATTATCTGCGGTATCTTCGCGAACACACAGAAAAACGTCACCGGGAATGAGCTGGGTGAGCTTTTCCAGCCAGTGGACAATACTTTCCTGACGATTTGACCCGGTGTATTCCGCCAGATAAGGATAAGCTACCACTATGAGGAGGGCATCCTGAGATGCTTTTTTAATTTTATCATAAAATGTATTTATTACGTGGGCATCGGCCTGCGCCCGTTCCTCGCCGAACCGTTTCCGGCATCCATCACACCTTTTACTCCATAATTCCGGATCACTTGCACCTCCACTGTCGATAGAATGCAAATAAATGGCTTTAGCGCCTGTATTTTGTATGAAATCGTGAAGAGCATCCCCCTTTTTTTCCAATAATTCATCATTGCTCCAACAAAAGAGCATTCCCATATGGCCGATCATTCCCGCGTATGGATAGTAATATTGATTCGCACCTTCGGGTACCGGCGCTCGTCCAATGTTCCATGAACCATTATATATTATGCGAATGCCTCTTTCCCATGCATAGTTATTTATATCTTTAAACCGTTCTTTATCACTCGTTATTACATCATTACTATATTCGTAACCAGACCAGATTATGTTAATCTTATTATGCAAAGCGAAGTGAATGATTTCTTTTGCCTGATTGAGACAAGAAATGAGGCCGTCCGCTGCCCGGTATTTAAAATCCGGCTTATCCCAGATATCGTATTTGATAATGTGGATGGAATCAGAAATTTTATTTATGAGGGCGCACAATGTGATGCAGCCATAGAGAGCACCCTGGTCATCTCCGCCACCGATCAGGATTAATTCCTTATCCTGGTGAGTGATAAACTTGATGATATAGCCCTGTTCTCCGGGTTCATCAATTTTCAGGTTGTGTAATCGTAAGATTCCTTGAAGCAAGGCTGACTTTAAGTTGCCGATAATTATTGAGTTACTATCTATTTCATTTATCGTGGTGCTTACCTTTACCGGTAATGCTGCACCTCCAAGCGACGTCAATTTCGCATTGATTTCTTCTATCCCGATTTGATATTTTTTATTTAATTTATTTTCAATGACAAAAGTTGTATTACCCGTAACAGGAATAGATCCTGATAAGGCAGTAACTTTTTTCGGCATGGGAATGACTGACAGGCCATTTCCCTGCGCTCTCGTAAGAGTGGGCGTAAGGAAGATAATGAGGAGGAGCACAATAGCCAACGTGGTCTTGCAAAATTGTAAGATAGTCCTGTAAAATTGTAATTTGCTCATACAGTTCTCATTTCCTCATAAATTGATAACAATTTTATCCTGAGTTTACCAATATAGTGTATCATAATTTTTATTCGGCAGGTAGGTGGTAATTCACCAACGGAATAAAATAGTCTGTAAGCTTCCGCTGTACCTGTTTTTTTTTAAGCCTCCTTAAAGCCGGTACATCAGACGAGAAAGCGAGAAGTTGTCCCGATTTTTTATCTTGACAGTCAGGTCCATTGTAATTTATAATTTACTGTTCTTGCCCTATTAATTCTCACCGAATTCTTTATCAAAAATGGCCGAAGAGAAGATCAGGTTCTTGAATCAGCTTTTCCAAAAAAGGAGGGAAACTTGCCTGGTATAACCCGCAATCAAAAAGGAAAAGGGAAGATAACAAAAATTACCGTCCTTTTGGTCCTCCTCTTTTTCCTCCTTGCGACCGGCTGCCAAAGAAAGGGTGACCAACCAGAAGAAAGGCATGCCCGCTCGTCACAGGAAGGAGGGGGAGATACTTTCACGATTTTGTCAGGCTCGGAAAACGAGACCCTGGAGCCGATTCTGAAAAAATTCGCTGAGAGCCAGGGAGTCAACCTCGATCTCACCTATAAGGGCTCGGTGGATATTATGCTGGCGCTTGGCCAGAGCAGCCTTGCCTACGATGGCGTCTGGCCGGCCAACAGTTTATGGATTTCCCTCGGCGATTCTCAGCACCGGGTGAAGCATCTCAAGTCGATCATGACATCTCCCGTAGTCTTTGGCATTCGAAAGAGCCTGGCCCGGAATCTGGGCTTCGTAGGGCAAAAGGTCAGAGTCAAGGATATTCTCTCGGCTATCAGACAGGGGAAACTGCGGTTTATGATGACGTCAGCCTCACAATCAAATTCAGGGGCCAGTGCCTACATCGGCTTTTTATATGCACTTTGTGGCAATCCGGAAATCATCACCGGAGAAAATCTTCACAATCCTGAACTCAAAACCCAGATCCGCGAGCTTCTCTCGGGAATCAATCGCTCTTCGGGAAGTTCCGGCTGGCTGAAGGATCTGTTCCTAGAGGGCGGCTATGAGGCCATGGTCAATTATGAATCGGTGATTATCGAAACGAATCAAGAGCTCGTAAAAAGGGGGATGGAACCTTTGTACGTCATCTATCCGGTTGACGGAATCGTTCTTGCCGATTCTCCCCTTGGGTATATCAATCGAGGAAAACCTGCCAAAGAGGAATTCTTTAAAAAGCTTCAGGAATATCTTCTCTCCGATGAGGTCCAGAGGGGAATCCTCAAAGAGGGACGCAGGACCGGTTTTGGGGGAATCGTTGGCGATGCGGATAAAAGGGTCTTCAATCCTGAATGGGGAATTGAGACAGTAAAGATTCTCTCTCCGATAAAGCTGCCTTCAGCCGAGGTGATCAGAGAGGCAATCGTTCTTTATCAGGAAAATTTCCGCAAGCCGTCCTTTACAGTCTTCTGCCTCGATTTTTCAGGGAGTATGGAGGGGAATGGAGAACGGCAGCTCAAAGAGGCCATGAGTATGCTCATCGATCAGGATAGAGCCCGGCAATACCTTATCCAGGCGACATCGGAAGATGTCATGGTGGTCGTTCCCTTTAGTTCCAGGATACTCGATACATGGCAGGCTGTAGGCAACAACCGGGAAGATCTCGACCGGCTGCTCTCGAAGGTCATGAATTTTCCCTGCAATGGCGGGACGGATATCTTCACCCCTGCCATAGCTGCGCTGAACACCCTGGCCAAGGTCGACATTACGAAATACATTCCCGCCATTATCCTCATGACGGATGGTGAATCCAATACGGGCAAAGCTTTCGTGGACCTGCAGGCTGTCTGGAGGAATCTCGGCTATGATATTCCGGTTTTCCCCATCATGTTCGGAGATGCCTCCGAGCGGCAACTGAAGCAGATTGCTGCTCTGACCAGGGGGAGGATCTTTGATGGCCGGAAGGACCTGGTCGACGCCTTCAGAAAAGCACGTGGCTATAATTGACAAAGAGGGCTTCTCAACGGGTAACGGACAGGTCTTGTGGAAGGCTCTTCTCATGGTGATATGGACAGGTCTTGTAATCGATGAATAGGATCCTTGATTGATGGATAAAATCAGTGGCCTTCTGTCGGGAATTGTTGGCGGGGCGGTTTTTGTCGGTTTCTATCTTGTCTTAAGAGCCTCTCTGATCACAGCTTTGGTATTTGGTCTGATGGGATGCATCGGGACCCTGCTTTTGGTATCGAAAAAGAGGGAGACATCTTCATCGTCACTCCTTAACGGCCCGGGAGGGGAATTGGAGGGAAAAGATACGAAGTCGTTGTTGGATACGCTTGCCAGCGGAGAGAAAAGGGTGAAGGAAATCTCTTCTGCCGGGCAGAAGATTAAGAACCAAAAGGTAAAAGCCCAGATTGAAGATATCTGCTCCATTGCTGAAAAAATTTTTGCCAACTTAAAGAAAGACCCGCAAGATATAAAACGCGCCCATAAGTTTCTCTCCTATTACCTCGAGGTTACGTCTAAAATTATCACTAAGTATGTCGAACTTTCAGACCAGGGCCTGAAATCTGGCGAAATTGAGCGGTCGCTCAATAAGATCGATCAGCTTCTTTCAAACATCAAGAGTACTTTCGAGAAGCAACTCCTGAACTTACTCGACGATGATATTCTCGATCTTGACACGGAAATCACTCTCTTGGAAAAGACTATGAAACTGGAAGGATTATGAGAAGGGTGGTGATCATATGAAACAAAAAATAGTCGGTATTGTCCTGCTTATTCTTGTCGTGGTCGGAGTCCTCGTGTGGCAGCAATTTACCCCGAAAAAATCACAGGACACGGCCTCTGACAGCCTTATGACGTCTACCAGCACCACCGCTGCCACCGTGCATGGCTTTGTCGGCGGGGAGAAGATGGGATTTTTGGAGGATGAGGAGGTAAGAAATGTAATCGTGAAAAAATATGGGCTGGTTATCGATTATGCCAAGGCAGGCTCTATCGAGATGGTCTCTCAACCGGTACCGGAAAATACCGATTTTCTCTGGCCCTCAAGCCAGGTAGCCCTTGAAATCTTCAAGAGCAATCAGCAGCAGAAGCTCATCAAGAGCGAAATCATCTTTAATTCCCCTATCGTTCTCTATAGCTGGGACATCGTGACGGAGGCCTTCATCAGGGAGGGGATTGTTAAAAAGATCAGTGAATCCTATTATATTGTGAATTTCCCCAAATTCATCAACCTGGTTATTGAACGAAAAAAATGGTCGGACATCGGACTGAATGAGCTCTACGGCAGTATTACCGTGATCTCTACAGACCCGACTGCTTCAAACTCAGGCAATATGTTTGCCGGACTGTTAGCCAATATTCTCGCCGGGGATGTAGTGGATGAAACTTCGGTTGAAAGTGTCATTCCGACCATCAGGACCTTTTTTAAACGGCTTGGATACCTTGAGCACTCAAGCTCCGATCTGTTCGAGCAATACCTCAGAACCGGTGTTGGGGCCAAACCCATTATCGTTGGCTATGAAAGCCAGATTGTGGAATTCTCGCTGCAAAACAGGCAACTGTGGCCGAAAGTAAAGGATAAAATCAGAATCCTTTACCCCATCCCCACAGTCTGGAGCTCTCATCCCCTTATTGCCCTTACCAAGAACGGAGAAATGCTCAACAAGGCTCTCGAAGATCCGGACCTGCAAAGACTTGCCTGGGAAAAACACGGCTTCAGGACAGGGCTTATCGGCGTTCAGAATGATCCCAAAGTGCTTGAAATAGCCGGTATTCCTGAGAGAATCGAAAAGGTGATACCGATGCCAGGCCCGCAGGTTATGGAAAAAATCATTGCCGCCCTGTACAAGGAAGAATAAACCGATTATCGTTTCCCCGCTTTTCTTTAAGGAAAAGGAGATATCGCCATGGATAGCATTATTTCAAAACCTGCCGTGGACAGCATCGTTCCAAAGCCTGCCGTGAACAGCATTGTTCCAAAGCCTGCCGATGAGGTCGCTACAGGTCTTTCCACCTTAACCGAGGATGAAAAAACGCGGGTTCATGAGATCATGAGCACGATCCAGGTTGAGGACTCCCAGTTTGTTCTCCAGTATGGAGTCGGCATCCAATCAAAGATCTCAAGCTTTGCTGACAGTATCCTCAATCAGATAAGAGCCAAGGATGCCGGTTATGTGGGAGAGATTATGACCGACCTGATGGTGAAGGTAAAGGATCTGGATGTCGATAGCCTTTCCTCCGACCATGGATTTTTTTCCAAGATCCCATTCCTTGGTTCCCTCTTTAACGAGGCTGAAAAGTTTGTCGCCAAGTATGAAAAGCTCAGTACTCAGATCGAAAAAATCATCCAGGAACTCGACAAGGCCAGAATGGACCTGTTACGCGACCTGACCATGCTCGATACGCTCTATGACAAGAATGTCGAGTATTTTAAAGAACTCAATCTCTATATTCTGGCTGGTGAGCAAAAACTCAAAGAACTTCAGGACGTTACCCTTCCCAAGATAAAAGCTGAGGCCGAAGCTTCCAACGATCCCCTCGCCGCCCAGAACTATCGCGATTTTCAGCAGCTCATCATCCGGTTCGAAAAGAAACTGCATGACCTTAAGCTGAGTAAAATGGTCGCACTCCAGACCGCTCCGCAGATACGGATTATCCAGAATAATAATGAGGTTCTGACGGAAAAGATTCAAAGCTCCATCCTCAATACCATTCCCCTGTGGAAGAATCAGATCGTCATTGCCGTGAGCCTGCTCAGGCAGAAAAAAGCCCTGCAAATCCAGAAAGAGGTTACGGATACCACCAATGAACTCCTGCAAAAGAACGCTGAACTTTTGAAAGAAAGCTCACTCGGCGTGGCCAAAGAATCGGAAAGAGGTGTGGTGGATCTTGAAACCCTGCGGAAAGTGAATTCTGATCTCATTGCCACTATTGAAGAAACTCTGCGGATTCATGAAGAAGGAAGAGCTAAAAGACAAGAGGCTGAGGTTGAACTGACAAAAATCGAGGGCGAGTTGAAGCAAAAACTCATGTCAGTGAAACAATAACTCATGTCGGTGAAACGGTGGCCTTTTTTTCCGTCTTGGCTGGGGTATTTCCCCCGGTGTCCGGGATATTTTCCCTGGTAGTGGCAGGGGGATTTCCACCGATGGTAACAGGGGTGTTTCCCCTGGTGGTGGCGGGGATATTTTCCCACGGTTTTTCCTGAACAAGTGTGATGATGGTTTCCGAAGCGCCGGGAGGACCATTGGCTCCTTGATATTTCATAAACATGCCGTCCTCTTTCCGGAACCAGAATTCACCACTCCAAATGAATGATAACAGGCCGCCGAGACTGACTCTCACTTTTTGAACCTGAATCTTTTTCCCGTTGAAAGTCATGTATTCTGATTGTTTTTTCATGGCTCTCATCTTATGGGGAGTAAGATCGTCAGGTCTTAAGGTCCAGAACTCGACGGAAGTCTGGTCACTGCACGAAAAGAAGCCGAGTGAAAGTGACATGGCCTGGTACCAGGGTAAATCATCAACGGCTACCTTTTCGTCTATCGGTTTTCCCTTGAATAGACCTTTCATCAGAATATATTCCCCTGCCCTTCTGGCTACTGCATCTGTGTGTGCCTGCTTGTTGGATATCAGCCACTTTTGGGTGGAACAAGACTGGTCGTGTACCGTAACATGTGTCTCCTGCCCCCTGACAGTAGTAAGGATTATTTTCCCATCTATTTTTTCCAGTTGCCAGAGGACCTTTATTGAATCACGACTGGTTTGCTCCCGCAATTCACACCATTTTTTTTCTGCCTCTTTCCCTGCCTCTTTGCCTGCACCAAGAAGCAAAAAACTCACAATTACCAGTGGCAGAAGCGAGTATCTCACGGTGATTGGCCCTTTTTGGCCAATTCTTTACCGGATAGAGGGCAATTTTCCTTTTCGTCACTCAACCGATTGAATCTCCTCATCTTGTGATAGCATGGTGCTTTACGGCCATTGAAAAAGTTACAGGCCGCATAATAGAGCATATCCTGAAACCAGAGTTTCATGAAGGCTCTCTCCTGCCTGAGCATTCCGATAAAACGTCCCGGCTGCCGAAAGAGTGTCAGAACAGGGCCGAACATCTCGGAGGGGTCACGAAAGCATTCCCAGTCGCAGGCCTTGCAGACATCTTTCCGGTACTGTCCATTCGGTAGAAATTCCCAAAACTTGCCAAGGTTTTCCTTCCCCCGATAGCCGCATGGATAGATATTTCCATCGCGGGCATCAATGAAGAAATATTCCCACCCTCCCCGACAGGGATAACTTTTGTCTTTTCCCTCGGTGTAGTCCCGTATGAGTGAGTAAAGTGAGCACTGGGGAGAAAAGATCCGTATCCTGGACCGAAACTCGATAATGGTATCCAAAAGCGCCTGAAAGACGAGCACCCGCTCGGCCTGGGTAAACCTGACCACTTCGTCCGTGGAGGTCGCACCATAGACTGCCTCAAGGCCGCCATCTTTTTTCTCATCCAGACTCATGGGATAGCAGACGTTGACAATCGTAAAGCCAAGGTCATGGACAAAAGCGAAGAATTTTCTGAATCCTTCACGAAAAGCTGCATAATACTGCCGGGGATTCCCGGGAGTGATGTCCTCAAGACCAGCAGCGGCAGCTATCGATTTATTGATGCCAAGGTTAGCTGAAGGATAGAAGCCCTGCTCGTGGAATATCGGCACTGCCTTCCTGATCCCCTCGATTACACCCGGCAGCCCGCGCATTTTTTCATGCACGGCCGGATCGTATGTGTCAATGCTGATCCAAAACGTATAAAGCCCTGACTGAACAAGGGCCTGTGCCAGGTGCGCTATGCGCTTTTCAAAACCGGGACGATGCGCCCCCATGAAAAGAAAGCCGTTCGTGCCGGTGCGGACATAAGGGATTCCGGCCTCGACTGCATAATGGATCAAGGGAATGATCTCATCGGCAAAGAGCAGGGGTTCACCTCCAGTAAAGGACAGGGCTGCAATACCTCTTTGAGCGGCAGCATCGATGATTTTTCTGGCCGTCTCCATGGTAATCTTCGATCGATCAAAGGTGTTGGTTCTGCGCATGCCGCACTGGGGACAGGTAGCATTACACCTGTCGGTATACTGAAGAACCAGTTGGCCTGGAAGGCGGTTTCGCATGAAGCCAAGAACATGGTGAACGGTGTGCCTTTTTCCTCCGCCGCCTCTTGCGTGACATTGGGCGTGACCTTGAGACGGATTCCCCTCTATCATGCTGCTCTCCACTGTGGAGTGAGCCTGATTGGACCGGAATCGCAGGAGGTGGAATCACAGGAGCTGGAATCACAGGAGCTGTAAAGGATGGTCTGGTATGCTTTGGTATCATCGATGCTGTTTTTCACAGTAAATTCTCTGGCCTTACTGCCCATCCGGCTAATGCGTTCCCTGTTATCAATGAACGACTTCATAGCTGCATAGAGAGCCCGTTTATCATCAGCCTGAAAAACCAGACCCGTTTCGTGTTCTTTCATGATTTCCTTCGGTCCCCCTTCATTCGAGACGATTACCGGCAGTCCTGAAGATTGTGCTTCCAGAACAACATTGCCGAAGGTGTCCGTTGTGCTCGGGAAAATGAATACATCAGATGAAGCGTATGCCTTGCACAGTTCATCTCCGGTCAAATAGCCGGTGAAAAGAACCGGATATTCCTCCAGCTCTTTTTCCAGCTCTGACCGGTATGGCCCATCACCGACCAGAACCAGATCCGCTGACAGGTTAGATTCGATAATTCCTTTGAAAACCTCAGCCAGCAGCTTGAGGTTTTTCTCCTTTGATATACGGCCAACATACAGGAATTTGATGTCTCCGTTAAGACCATATTTTCTCCAAAAGTGTGGCTCTCTCTTGCTTGGAGTAAACACCTCGGTATCGACCCACCTGGGCAGGGGTTTGGTTTTCCACTCTGGCAATCCCCGCTCAATGAGCTGCCGTCTGGTAGCGGCGGAAGGCACGGTTACCTCATTCATTTGATTGTAGAACCAGATCATGTAGTTCCAGGCAGCGCTCTCCAATCCGTCATCACCGGTCAAATCCCTGATGTATTCGGGAATATCCGTATGATAGGTTCCCGTTATGGACATATCCATGAGCTTGGCGATAAAAAGAGCCATAAGACCTACCGTGCCTGGTGTGCTCACATGAATCCGCGTGAAACCCTCCCTCTCGATGTAGTCGAGCATATCGAGAATCGGCGGGAAATGCATTTTCAGTTGGGAGTATTCCGGCAAGGCGAAATCACCGACTGACTGAAAGTTCATAATCCCGCCCCTGTATCCGGTTTCTCTATGAGATGAGGTGATGATAACCAGGTCTATGCCCCTTCTTTTTGCTGTTTGCAGAATGCGGTTGATCGTAATGGCTACACCATTAATATCCTCTAAGGTATCTGTAAACAAGGCGACTTTTTGTTTGTCGAATATGCCGGGTGATAAATTGAAGGTTTCTTTAAGGTCACTCATGAGCTTTTTGCTTCTGTACTGATGGTGAAAGGCAAGGTAATAGGGAGATGCCAGAAGGTGAACCATGCCAAGAGTGCTCAGGGAATCGAAGATAGAGGTCAATTCTATAGAGGAACTCAAACCAGACAGTTTCTCTGTGTAGATGTAAATCATCCTGTTGATAAGGTGGCTGGTGCAGGTGAATATTCTTCGGTTGACGGAAGAGGAATCCATCTTTTCCAGAAGGTTGGCATTGGTCAAAAGCCTCCTGGCTTCCTTATCCAATAACTGTTCAAAAGACAAAGTATTATCCTTGCTTTGTAAAGATTCAGGTATTTTCATCTTGATAAACAGCTTTACCCTTTCATAGGGAGAGGTTTTCCGGGGCTGAAAATCAAACAGACGGTTCAGCATCATCTTCACGAAAGGGAGAGACTGCCCGTTCTTAGCCATGACCTTTTCGGTGATAAACCGATAGCCGATCCCATAGACACTATGTGCGAGGGTAAGAGGGTCACCATCCTCACCTTCTACCCATGATTCTCCTGCTTCGATCGAACTGACAAATTCCTGCACCGAGTTCCCTCGCGGACAAACCGTGTAGGATCGGCCAATGAACAGTCCTCCATGATCATCCGACCCGCCAACGATCGATTTCTTCCAGGGACGTGGGCCATAGGGAGAAAGATCATGTTTGTCAACAAGCTCCGTTACTTTTTCCGGAGTGAGTGAAAGCAGGATTGCCTTGAAAAAATCATTGGTTTTTCTTGTTCTTGCCCCATTTTTAACCTCAAACGTATTGAACAGGATCAGAAGCTTTTCAACAATGTCCACCGAAAGCTTCCCATTGATCTCATAGAGCGGATGGGCGATAAAGTGTACAATCTGCATCTTTCGTAAATACAGGGCAAGCTCGTAAATGTTACTGGACAGATTTCTGCATTCTTTAAAGCTTTCCTCATTCACATCCAGTACGACCAGGTGTATTTTACACCCCCCCTTCTCAGGAAAAAAGACGGTCAGTTCCGAGCTGATAAAGGTTCCGGGCAGGTGGGCAATTTCACAGGCTCCTTCTATACTGTTATGGTCTGTAATAGTGACAAAATCCATACCCCTTTTTTGGGCGGTTTCGTAAATGAATTTTGGCGAGGAATAACTTTCCGGACAATTAATCTTCCGTAAGGCCCAATTAGAGGGTTTATTTGAATACCTTGAATGCATATGCAAATCTGCTTTGTATCTCTTCATTCTGATGGTATACTCCTTTCAATGAAGATAGCTTAAGTATGCTTTAAAGAGCCCCGCAGACTGGATAATACGCCAACTCGTTATGTCAACTCGTATGGTTGAATGGTTGAACTAACCTGACGCACCCAGCATTGGGAGAGATGATTTCAACCCGAAACTTCTTTTTCTATCTCTATACCCTGAACTTGTTAGATTTATATAACATTTTCATAAACTTCATGTTAAAAGATTCGCTTATGCATGATAATGGAACATTACAGATAATATGCGTTCTTAGTACACTACGCATTAAATACGCAGCCAGATAGATTATCATCCACGCAGCACGTTGGGCGGATTTTTTCTTAAAAGTGTCCGCTAAAAGGACAGAAATAACCGGGTGCGTAATTCCCGCTGCCTGTACTTAAAACCTATCCGAAAAGTGGGGATGACCTCAA
>JBFMGO010000138.1:0-13897 GCA_040752695.1 bacterium | reverse complement strand
ATGTGTTATATTATCAAAAATACCCAAACGGTGACGGGCTTTGTCGGAGCCGGATCAAAACCGACTCCTATGACTGAGAAGGAAGTTGAGACTATCCTTGAGCAAATGCGGACCGGTGCTGCAAAACCCAAACCCGAGGTGTTATTTGGGAAAGGGGAGAGAGTCAAAATTATCGATGGGCCGTTTACGAGCTTTACAGGGCAAGTTGACGAGATTAACGAAGACCGGGAAAAAGTGCGGGTACTGGTAAGCATTTTTGGCCGATCCACCCCGGTAGAGCTTGATTTTGCACAGGTTGAAAAGATATAAGGTCGTATAAATAGGGAGTATTCTTATGGCAAAAAAGATAGTTGGCTATGTAAAGCTTCAGGTTCCTGCAGGGAAAGCGACTCCATCTCCTCCGGTAGGGCCGGCCTTAGGTCAGCATGGTGTGAACATCATGGAGTTTTGTAAAAATTTTAACGAGCAGACAAGGGGCAGAGAAGGTCTGATTATTCCTGTAGTGATAACCATCTATGCAGATCATTCTTTTACCTTTGTAACAAAAACCCCTCCGGCTGCTGTACTGCTAAAACGGGCTGCGGGAATTGCCAAGGGATCGGGGACGCCCAATAAAGAAAAAATCGGAAAAGTGACCAGAGAGCAAATAAAAGAAATCGCTACGACCAAAATGCCGGACTTGAACGCGGTTGATGTTGAAAGCGCCATGAAAATTGTCGAGGGAACGGCCAGAAGTATGGGTATCGAGGTCGCAGGCTGATAAGGATATTTTTGATATTATTATGGAGGGGCAATGAAGGCGGGAAAGAAGTTTAAAGAAGCATGCAAAAAGGTTGATCCGGCCAAACGGTACGATCTGGACGAGGCGATGGTAGCTGTCAAGGACGCAGCTTTCGCCAAGTTTGATGAGACGGTAGATATGGCTGTTAAACTTGGTGTAAATCCCAAAAAGTCTGATCAGATGGTGAGAGGATCGGTCGTATTGCCCTACGGCACAGGCAAGAAAGTAAAGATACTGGTTTTTGCCAAAGGAGAGAAAGAGAAAGAGGCACTTGATGCAGGGGCAGATTATGTAGGCGGCGAAGAGCTCGTTGAGAAAATTAAAGGCGGATGGATGGATTTCGGCCGTGTAGTAGCGACGCCGGACATGATGGGGAGCGTTGGAAAAGTGGGAAAAATTTTAGGGCCAAGAGGATTGATGCCAAATCCCAAGACGGGGACCGTGACCTTTAATATTACCGAGGTAGTAAGCGATATCAAAAAAGGCAAGGTAGACTTTCGAGTTGAAAAGGCCGGTATCGTTCATGTACCGATCGGCAAGGTTTCATTCAATCCGGAACAGTTAAGGGAAAATGCCGCCACCTTCCTTGATACATTAGTCCGTCTTAAACCCGCATCTAGCAAGGGCCAGTATATCCGGGGCATTGCTATTTCCTCAACCATGGGTCCAGGGATACGTTTGGATGCAGCGAAGATTCGCAATGCATTCAGAAAGTAATCGATACATCCATCAGCCTCCAGAAAAAAATACTTAGCAAGATCATACGCGTTTTTTCGAAAAATAAGCGGTTTATAGAGCTTACATTATTCATGAAAAGAGGTGTATTACTCATTGATCAGGACGGAAAAAGAAAAGCAAGTACAAGAAATCGAAGAGAAATTACAGAGGGCGAAGGCTGCCATATTCAGTGACTTTTGTGGTTTGAAGGTTCAGAATATGGAGGACCTGCGGCATCGGTTGCGAGAGGCCCAGGTCGAATATAAGGTGTTTAAAAATACCTTGATTCGAAAAGCCTTTGAAGGCAAGGCGGGAGTAAATGACTTTTTGCAGAATCCAACGGCTTTGGCCTTCGGTTACATAGATCCGGCGGTACCGGCCAAGATATTAGCGGGTTTTGCCAAGGACAATCCTGCCTTAAAAATTAAAGGTGGGGTTGTTGAAGGTAAGGTCATGGATGCTGCGAAAATCGGTGCTCTGGCTGAACTGCCTCCCAGAGAGATTCTTTTGGCCAAGGTCTTTATGGGCATTCAGTCACCTTTGCGCAGCTTTATGAATGTGTTGAACGGTCCGCAGACAAAGTTAGTAATGGTGTTAAAAGCGATTGGTGAAAAGAAGAATCAATAACTTATCGTTAAAGTCAATAGGTTATCATAAAAAGAATGAAGGAGATGTATAAGATGGCAGAGATTACCAGAGAATCAGTAATTGACTATATAGCGAATATGACGGTTTTGGAGCTCTCCGAACTTGTAAAAGAGTTAGAGGATAAATTTGGTGTTTCTGCTGCTATGGCGCCTATGGGCATGATGGCAGGCCCTGCACCTGCTGCAGCGGAAGCACAGAAGGAAGAGCAAACCGAATTTACGGTCAATCTGGTGGACGTAGGTGATAAGAAGATCCAGGTTATTAAGGTTGTTCGTGCGCTGACCGGACTGGGTTTGAAAGAGGCAAAAGACTTGGTTGATACGGCTCCGAAACCAGTCAAAGAGAACGTCTCGAAAGAGGAGGCCGAAAAGATTAAGGCCGAATTGGAGAAAGAAGGAGCAAAAGTAGAAATTAAATAGTTTATGAAAATATTTATTTACTATTCATCTTTATTATCATGTTTATAGGAAATTCTATGGATAACCATAAGAACAGAATCTGGAAAAGGGCACGAAAGGATTTTGCTCGGATCCCTCAGATCATGGAAGTGCCAAATCTGATCGAAATTCAGAAAAAATCCTACGAACAGTTTCTTCAAACGGATATTCCTCTTGAAGTCCGCAAGGACGAGGGCCTTCAGGGAGTATTCAGCAGTATCTTTCCGATTACCGATTTCGGGGATAACTGTTCGCTGGAATTTGTCTCCTACAGCCTTGGGGAGGCAAAATACACGGTAAATGAATGTCGACAGAGAGGGATGACCTATGCGGCTGCTCTAAAGGTTGTGGTAAGATTAATTGTCTGGCAGAAAAATAAAGAGAGGCAGACAAAAACGATCCGCGATATTAAGGAGCAGGAGATTTACCTGGGCGAAATCCCCCTGATGACAGAGCATGGCACCTTTATCATCAATGGAACGGAGAGGACGATTGTCAGTCAGATGCATCGTTCTCCTGGAGTTTTTTTCAGCCATGATAAGGGTAAAACCTATTCGAGCCAAAAAATATTATATATTGCCAGAATCATTCCCTACCGGGGATCCTGGATCGAATTTGAAGTCTGCTCCAAGGATGCCTTGTACCTGCGTATTGATCGGAGAAGGAAGATCTTGGCTACTGTACTTCTTCGTGCCCTTGGGTTTAAAGAGGATGAAGAGATCCTCAAGGCATTTTATCCTACAGAAAAGATCGTTCTGGAAGGTGAGGGGTACAAAATCCTGGATCCCGAGGTTCACGGAGGGGAAAGAGTATCCAAGGATATCCTGGATCCTGCCAGCGGGCAGATTTTAGTAAAAGCAGGAAATAAACTCAACAGAAGCATCTTGAAACGGATGGAAGAGAGCGGCTTAAACCATTTGCCGGTCAAGATGGAACAAATAGTCGGCAGGTATGTGGCTACTGACATTATCGACACAGAGAGCGGCGAAGTCTTGCTCGAGTGTAATCAGATGGTCACTGAGGAGAAACTGTCGATCTTTTATGAGAAAAAGATTCCTTCCATTCAGCTTTTAATTGTTGAGGAAAGCAATATCGGCTCATCCTTGCGCGATACACTGGAAAAAGATCCGATCAAGACTCAAGAGGATGCTTTAATTGAAATATATAAAAGAATGCGTCCGGGAGATCCTCCGACCTTAGAGAGTGCCAAGGCGCTTTTCCATAGTCTTTTCTACGATTCCAAGCGGTATGATTTGACAAAAGTGGGCAGGCTTATCATGAATCGCCGGCTGGGGCTGGACATCGATCTGGAAAACCGGCTCTTGCAAAGAGAAGATTTTGTTGCTGTTATTCGCTATCTTCTCCAGTTGACCAACGGGATCGGGTATGTTGACGACATCGATCATCTTGGTAATCGCAGGGTACGGGCTGTCGGAGAACTTCTGGAGAACCAGTTTCGAGTAGGTCTCGTTCGGATGGAGCGTGCCATCAAGGAACGGATGAGTATTCAGGATATGGAAACCGTGATGCCGCACGATATTGTCAATTCTAAGCCGGTATCTGCGGTTATTAAGGAATTTTTCGGCTCAAGCCAGCTTTCTCAATTCCTGGATCAAACCAATCCTCTGTCTGAATTAACGCATAAGCGCAGGCTGAGTGCACTCGGACCGGGGAGCTTGAGCAGGGAAAGAGCGGGATTTGAGGTGCGTGACGTACATCCCACTCACTATGGCCGCATCTGTCCTATAGAGACACCCGAAGGGCCTAATATTGGATTGATTGCATCGTTATCCACCTATGCCCAGGTCAATGATTTTGGATTTATCGAAACCCCTTACCGAAAAGTGGTTGACGGTCGGGTTACGGAACAAATTGAATATTTGACAGCCAGTCAGGAAGAGCAGTTTTCCGTGGCTCAGGCCAATGCCAGAGTTGATGCGGAAGGAAAGTTCATTGATCCGAGAATCGCTGCCAGGACCGGCGGCGAGCCGCGTAAAGTCGTCCCTGAACAAATTGATTTTATGGACGTTTCGCCTAAACAACTGGTAAGTGTCTCCGCTTCTTTGATACCTTTCCTTGAACACGACGATGCAAACCGCGCTCTGATGGGATCCAACATGCAGCGGCAGGCAGTTCCTTTGCTGCGTCCGAATGCGCCACTGGTGGGGACCGGCATGGAGGCCGTCGTGGCCAGAGATTCCGGCGCTGTAATCCTGGCCAAAAGAAATGGCGTAGTCGAGCGGGTCGATGCCATGAAAATTATCGTTCGGGTAGACTCGGAAGGCGATCTGAAAGGCGAGGAGCCTATCATAGATGTCTACGAACTGGTGAAATTCCAGAGGACCAACCAGAATACCTGCCAGAATCAGCGTCCCATCGTACGTCCGGGTCAATATGTCAAAAAAGGTGACATCATAGCCGATGGTTCTTCCACCGATCTGGGAGAACTTGCTCTTGGACAGAATATCCTGGTGGCCTTTATGCCCTGGGGAGGATACAATTTCGAAGACGCCATCCTGATGAGTGAACGGGTCGTAAAGGAGGACCGGTTTACCTCTATTCATATAGAAGAATTCGAAATTGAAGCCCGGGACACGAAGCTTGGCCGCGAAGAAATTACCAGGGACATACCCAATGTTGGCGAAGATACCCTCCGGAATCTCGACGAGAGCGGTATCATCCGCATCGGTGCGGAGGTAAAGCCGGGAGACGTTCTGGTTGGGAAGGTCACACCAAAGGGCGAAACGCAATTGACCCCTGAGGAAAAACTGCTGAGGGCCATATTTGGTGAAAAGGCTGCTGATGTCCGGGATGCCTCCCTGGTCGCTCCTCCTGGAGTGGAAGGTATCGTGGTCGATGTGAAGGTCTTTTCTCGAAAAGGAGTTGAAAAAGATAAACGAACTGCAGAAATTGAAGAGGATGAAATTGGAAGGCTGAAAAAAGATTTTGAAGACGAAACGAAAATCGTGGAAGAGTCCAAGCAGAGGAAGATCCTGGAGCTGATCAAAGAAGGACATAGAGAAAAAGAAGAGATCGAGTATGAAGAATTGGAAGATAATACGATTATGGACAAGATCAGCGTAGATCCCATGCTCGAGCCACAAATTGATGAGATTACCGATTGGGCTGAGAGGCAAAAAGAAGAGCTGCAGGTTGAATTCGAGGATAAAATTTCCCGTCTTGAGCGGGGAGGAGAGCTTCCTCCTGGCGTTATAAAACTGGTAAAGGTTTATATTGCCATTAAGCGCAAATTATCGGTTGGTGATAAAATGGCCGGACGGCATGGAAATAAAGGGGTTGTGTCCAAGATACTGGCTGAAGAAGACATGCCGTTTTTAGCAGACGGGACACCGGTTGATCTGGTTCTCAATCCCCTTGGAGTACCTTCTCGAATGAACGTCGGTCAGATTTTGGAAACCCACCTTGGGTGGGCAGCCAAAGCACTGGGATTATGGGTTGCCACACCGGTATTTGACGGTGCTACGGAAAGGCAGATCCGAGAGGATCTCAAGAAGGCAGGACTGCCTGAGACTGGTAAAACAACCTTGCGCGATGGCCGGAGCGGCGATCCATTCCGTCAGGAGGTGACTGTCGGGTACATTTACATGTTAAAGCTGGCTCATCTGGTCGATGATAAGATTCACGCCCGGTCGATAGGCCCGTATTCTCTGGTGACGCAGCAGCCCTTGGGAGGGAAAGCGCAATTTGGCGGTCAGAGATTTGGCGAGATGGAGGTCTGGGCACTTGAGGCCTATGGCGCAGCCTACACCCTGCAGGAAGTCTTGACGGTAAAATCTGATGACGTAACCGGAAGAACCGATGCTTATGAGGCGATCGTTAAGGGGGAAAACCTGAGCGAACCAGGTATTCCGGAATCCTTTAACGTTCTGGTCAAGGAACTGCAAAGCTTGTGCCTGGACGTTGAATTAGTAAAAAGCATTAATTAGAAAAATAATGGTTGCATATTATATATTATATACTCTAAAGGAGGGGACTCCTTGAGGACTTTTAGAAGTTTTACCGAAAGAAAATCGGATCGGGTTGAGTTTGATTTTATTAAAATCGGGATTGCCTCGCCTGACAAGATCAGGTCATGGTCTCATGGTGAAGTCAAAAAACCGGAGACAATTAATTATCGAACCTTCAAACCCGAAAAAGATGGCCTGTTTTGTGCCAAAATCTTTGGCCCAACCAAAGACTGGGAGTGCAACTGCGGAAAATACAAGCGCATGAAGCACCGGGGAGTGGTCTGTGATAAATGCGGGGTTGAAGTAATCCAATCGAAGGTGCGCAGAGAGCGGCTGGGCCATATCGAACTTGCATGTCCCGTATCTCATGTGTGGTTTTTCAAGGGATTACCGAGCAGGATCGGCCATTTGCTGGATATGACCTTACGTGAACTTGAAAAAATCCTCTATTTCGAAGCCTATGTGGTTATTGATCCAGGGGATACACCGCTGCAAAGGCATGAGCTGTTGACCGAAGAGAAGTACCGACGATGCATAGAGGAATTCGGTGATCGCGTCAATGCGGGTATGGGAGCTGAGGCCATCAAGGAACTCCTCAAGCAGCTTGACCTTGAAAAACTGGCTCAGGACTTGAGAGAAGAAATGAAAACGACGACTTCCGCTCAACAGCAGAAAAAAGTGGCCAAGCGGTTAAGAGTGGTCGAAGCATTCCTGCACTCCGGCAATAAACCGGAGTGGATGATTCTGGACGTGATTCCGGTAATCCCTCCTGAGTTGCGGCCCTTGGTACCGCTTGATGGAGGGCGGTTTGCCACCTCTGACCTGAATGACCTGTACCGGCGGGTTATAAACAGGAATAACCGGCTGAAACGGCTTCAAGAACTTCGGGCTCCGGAGGTTATTATCAGAAATGAAAAAAGGATGCTCCAAGAATCGGTCGATGCCCTGTTTGACAATGGCCGAAGGGGGCGGGTACTGCGGGGGCCAAACAACCGGCCCTTAAAATCCTTGAGCGATATGCTGAAAGGAAAACAGGGACGATTTCGTCAAAATCTCCTTGGTAAACGAGTTGATTACTCAGGCCGTTCGGTGATTGTAGTTGATCCGCAGCTTAAACTTCATCAATGCGGGCTGCCGAAGAAAATGGCTCTTGAATTATTCAAACCTTTTATTTACCACAAGCTCGAAGAAAAAGGGTATGTTACTACCATAAAAAGTGCCAAGAAGATGGTAGAAAAAGAAAAGGATGAAATCTGGGAGATCCTGGAAGAGGTTGTGTCGGAACATCCTGTCCTTTTAAACCGCGCACCGACCCTGCACCGGTTGGGTATTCAGGCTTTTGAACCCCTCCTGGTCGAGGGGAAGGCCATTCGCATACATCCTTTGGTTTGCGCTGCTTTTAACGCTGACTTCGATGGGGACCAGATGGCTGTGCATATCCCTCTGTCAGTGGAAGCGCAGGCAGAGGCGCGCATACTCATGATGTCGAGCAATAATATCCTGTCACCGGCTAATGGCGATCCTCTCACGGTTCCAACCCAGGATATCGTTTTAGGATGTTATTATTTGACGAAAGAAGGAAAAAGGCAAAAGGAAGAGAAAAAACTCTTTTCCAATAGCAATGAAGTGGTCATTGCCTATGAGTGCGGTCAGATCGATCTGCAGGAGAGAATACGGATTCGATTGAATAGCAAGATCATCGAGACAACGGTAGGCAGAGTCATTTTTAATGAGATTCTGCCAAAGAGCATGCCCTTCGTAAACAGGGTGCTCAACAAAAAGGAATTGACCAAGCTCATTGGAACCTGTGTGCGCCAGTGTGATCATGAAGAAGTTCTCCGGCTTCTGGATGATCTGAAAGAGCTGGGCTTTCGATATGCAACCAAGGCTGGAGTATCGATCTCGATAGACGATATGAAGATTCCCTCACGTAAGGATGAATTGATCGGACGGGCTGAAAAAGAAGTCATCGAGGTGGAACAGCAGTACCTTGACGGGATTATCACCGATGGGGAAAGGTATAATAAGGTAGTTGATATTTGGTCCAGAGTCACCGAACAGGTTTCGGATGAGATGTTTACGGAGCTTGAAAATGAAATCCTCTCAGCGGCAATTGATAAATCGGATAACAGTGAGTTCAATCCTATTTACATGATGGCCGACTCAGGCGCCAGAGGAAGTAAACAGCAGATCAGACAGTTGGCCGGAATGCGCGGGCTGATGGCCAAACCCTCAGGAGAGATTATCGAAACTCCGATTACCGCAAACTTTCGGGAAGGGCTGACCGTTTTACAATATTTTATCTCCACCCATGGTGCTCGAAAGGGACTAGCTGATACTGCCCTGAAAACCGCAGATTCAGGGTATCTCACCAGGCGATTGGTTGATGTGGCCCAGGATGTAATCATTACCGAGGAGGACTGCAGAACCATCGATGGAATCATGGTAACTCCGATCGTTGAGGGAGGCGAGCTTATTGCTTCCATTCGAGATCGAATCCTGGGCCGGGTGGCCCTGGAAGAGATCCGTGATCCTATTACCAATGACTTACTGGTTGATGCCAATGCAGAAATTACTGAGGAAATAGCTGCCGAGATTGAGAATTCCGGCATTAAGAAGGTAAAAATCCGCTCCGTATTGACCTGCGAGGCAAAACGAGGTGTGTGTGCCAAATGCTACGGCCGCAACCTGTCCACCGGACAATTGGTGGAATTAGGAGAAGCCGTTGGAGTAATTGCTGCTCAGTCCATTGGAGAGCCCGGTACCCAGTTGACCATGAGAACCTTCCACATTGGTGGGACGGCCAGCAGGATTGTCGAGCAAACCACTCTGAAGGCAAAGAATGCAGGTATTGTTAAGTTTCACAATATCAATACGGTCAGGAATAAAGAAGGGTACCTGGTCGTCATGAACCGCAACGGCAGCATTGGTATTCAGGATGAGACTGGAAGAGAGCGGGAGAGATATCCGGTTGTCTACGGAGCAACCTTAAAGGCCAGTGAGGGACAAAGGGTCGAAAGCGACCAAAGCATTGTTGAGTGGGATCCTTACACTATCCCCATTCTGACAGAGGTGGAAGGAAAGCTCAACTACCGGGACGTGGTTGAAGGAATCACGATGAGTGAGGAGGTTGACGAGGTAACGGGACTTTCTCAAAAAGTTATCATTGAGCATCAGGATGAAAAGCGTCAGCCGCGTGTTCATATTAAAGATGAAGCCAGCAACAAAGTACTGGCCACATACCTGTTACCTGCACAGGCACACTTGATGGCTCAGGATTCGGCCAAAGTCTTCCCCGGCGATCTTATTGCCAAAATCCCCCGTGAGACTACCAAGACAAAGGATATCACCGGTGGTTTGCCGCGAGTAGCTGAATTATTCGAGGCACGAAAACCCAAAGAGCATGCAACGATCGCCGAAATCGACGGTGAGGTACGATTGGGTGGCGTCGTTAAGGGGATGCGTAAGGTTTACGTAAAGAACGACATGGGCGTCGAAGAGGAATACCTCATTCCCCGTGGAAAACACATCAATGTTCACGATGGTGACAGGGTTAAGGCAGGTGAGCCTCTCATGGACGGTTCGCCTAATCCGCATGATATCTTACGGGTGCTTGGCGATAAAGAGTTACAAAAATACCTGGTGAACGAGGTGCAGGAGGTTTACCGGCTGCAAGGGGTTAATATTAATGATAAGCACATTGAAGTGATTGTTCGTCAGATGCTGCGGTGGGTTAAAATAGAAGATGTCGGAGATACGGAATTCATCATTGGAGAGCAGGTTGACCGCTTCCGTTTTCTTGAGGAAAATGAGAGAGTCAAGGCGATGGGCTTAAGACCCAGTACGGGAAAACCATTGCTTTTGGGTATTACCAAGGCATCACTAAGTACTGAAAGCTTCATCTCTGCAGCTTCATTTCAAGAGATGACTCGAGTTTTGACTGAAGCAAGCGTATGTGGAAAAATTGACGAATTGAGAGGTCTGAAGGAGAACGTCATTGTCGGGCGGCTAATTCCAGCCGGTACGGGCTTGAGGACTTATCGGAGCGTCACTGTTGAGCCTGAAAAGGAAAGTAAGGATAGTATTGTTGAAGAGCCGGAGATTGAGTTGGAGGATAAAAAAGTATTGACAACCGGTTAATATTATAGTAGAATTCGAGCTCTTTTGTATATAACCATTGTAAGGAAGGGAAAGGAAGCATGCCAACAATTAATCAACTGGTGAGAAAGGGTCGAAAGAAAGTTCAGAAGAAAAAGTCGGCTCCTGCCTTGGATTCTTGTCCGCAGAAGCGTGGAGTTTGTTTAAGGGTTTACACGGTTACGCCCAAGAAGCCAAACTCAGCTTTACGAAAAGTGGCCAGGATCAGACTGACCAGTGGAAAGGAAGTTACCGGTTATATACCCGGAATTGGGCACAATCTGCAAGAGCACTCAATTATTCTCCTTCGTGGAGGAAGGGTTAAAGACCTGCCAGGTGTCCGGTATCATATTGTTCGTGGAGCTCTGGATACGGTCGGGGTACAGGATAGGAAAAAAAGCCGGTCCAGGTATGGGGCCAAGACACCGAAATAGGAGTTAGATTTGTATGCCGAGAAGAGGGATCATATCTAAAAGAGAATCATTACCTGATATCCGATATAATGAGGTGTTAGTTACCAAATTCATTAACACACTCATGAAACAGGGTAAAAAGAGTACCGCCGAGAAAATTTTTTATGGGGCAATGGATGTTATCCAGAAAAGAACAAACCAGGAACCCATGCAGACCTTTAAGCAGGCTCTGAGTAATGTTAAACCAATTATCGAAGTAAAGTCCAGACGTGTTGGCGGTTCAACCTATCAGGTACCGGTTGAAATTCGACCGGAGAGGCGGGTAAGCCTGGCTATTCGATGGATTGTGGACTTTTCCAAAAAGCGGAATGAAAAGAATATGAGAGAAGCGCTGGCAGGCGAATTGCTGGATGCAGCCAGTGGTAAGGGAGCTTCTGCAAAGAAACGGGAAGATACCCATAAAATGGCTGAAGCGAATAGGGCCTTTGCTCATTATAAATGGTAGGTGTGGAGGGTGTCTATTAAAAAGTTTCCTCTCCAGAAGATAAGAAATATTGGTATCATGGCCCATATTGACGCTGGGAAAACGACGACTACTGAACGGATACTGTATTATACCGGTATTACCTACAAGATAGGCGAAGTGGATGAGGGTTCAACGGAAATGGACTGGATGGAGCAGGAGCGAGAGAGGGGAATAACTATTACCTCAGCAGCAACAACCTGCTCCTGGCGAGATCATCGTATCAATATTATCGATACTCCAGGCCATGTGGATTTTACAGCAGAAGTCGAGCGTTGTCTGAGAGTCCTGGATGGAGCGATCGCCGTGGTGTGTGGCGTAAGTGGAGTGCAGCCACAGACGGAAACTGTCTGGCGGCAGGCGGAGCGATATCACGTACCAAGGATAGCCTTCATCAATAAAATGGACCGGATTGGAGCCGATTTTTTTGCCAGTGTAGATTCGATAGGGACGAAACTGCATGCAAAGACCATACTTTTACAGATTCCTCTTGGCAAAGAGAGTGAATTCCGGGGTGTGGTGGATCTGGTCAAAATGCGGGCCATTATTTACGATACGGATGAATTGGGAGCGACGTATCGTGATGATGTGATTCCAAAAGAGCATATGGAACCGGCCCTTGAATATCGGAATAAACTGCTCGAAGCAGTTGCTGAAGAAGATGAAGTACTCATGGAGAAGTATCTGGAATCGGGTGATTTAAGCGAAGCTGAAATTCGAAATGGAATAAGAAAAGCAACCTTAAGTCTGGCTCTTATACCGGTGCTTTGTGGTTCAGCTTTTAAAAACAAAGGAGTTCAGCCACTCTTGGATGCTATTGTCGATTATCTGCCTGCTCCGGTCGATGTCCCGGCAATAGAAGGGCTGAATATAAAAACGAATCAGAAAGAGAAAAGAGAGACATCCGAGAAAGAGCCCATGGCTGCACTCGCTTTTAAGGTCTGGAATGATCCTTTTGTAGGGCAGTTGATTTTCTTTCGGGTGTATTCAGGAAGTGTGCAGAGTGGATCGTATATATATAATGCGAATAAGGACTGCCGTGAACGAATAGGTCGGCTGTTGCATGTGCACGCGAATAAATGGGAAGATGTCCCTCAAGTTTCCACCGGGGATATTGCTGCAGCGGTTGGTTTAAAAAAAACAGGGACCGGAGACACCCTTTGTGATGAAAAAGAACCAATTATTCTAGAGAGAATGGAGTTTCCTGAACCAGTCATCTATGTAGCCATCGAGCCGAGGACAAAGGCTGATCAGGAAAAACTTTCTTCCACTCTTTATAAGCTGGCCCAGGAGGATCCAACATTCAAGGTGCATGTCGATAGTGAAACCGGTCAGACGATTATTTCAGGGATGGGAGAGTTGCACCTTGAAATCATAACCGAACGAATGCTCCGGGAATTTAAGGTACAGGCGAATATTGGTAAGCCTCAGGTTGCCTATAAGGAAACGATTCGGAAAAAGAGTGAGGGCGAGGCTAAATTTGTCCGGCAAACCGGTGGCCGTGGACAGTACGGTCATGTAAAGATAGCCATTGAGCCCAGCTTGCGCGGGAGTGGATTTGAGTTTGAAAACGTTCTTATCGGAGGAGTTATCCCAAAAGAATTTATTCCGGCTATTAGTGAGGGAATACGGCAGGCAATGGAAACCGGAGTTGTGGCTGGGTATCCGATGGTGGATATAAAAGCGATTCTTCTTGATGGATCTTTTCATGAGGTGGATTCTTCTGATATTGCTTTCAAGATAGCTGCTGTCATGGCCTTTCAAAATGCAGCCAAGCAGGCTGAGGCCGCTTTGCTGGAGCCGGTAATGCAAGTTGAAATTATCGTTCCTGAAGAATATATGGGAGAGGTGATCGGAGATGTGAATGCCCGGCGTGGCAGGATTGAAAATCTGGGGTCAAAGAGCGGCATTCAGACGATCATAGCCAAAATCCCCTTAGCGGAGATGTTTGGTTATTCAACGAGTCTTCGATCGATGACTCAGGGGAGGGGCACCTTTACGATGGAATTCAAAGCGTATGATGAAGTGCCGAATACTATCTCCGAGCAGATACTGGCAAGGATTTATGGGTATTGACTACCTTTTAAATCCCCAAAAAGTGACCAAAAAGTGAGATGATGAGCTCCATTGGCGAGTTAATAATGAAAAAGGAGAAATTGGAGGAACCAAGGCATGGCAAAAGAGAAGTATGAGAGGACGAAACCGCATGTAAATATAGGGACCATAGGGCATGTTGATCATGGGAAGACGACCCTGACATCTGCGATTACGAG